>NZ_JBIRTJ010000022.1:103683-154681 GCF_044334695.1 Streptomyces sp. NPDC020747
CTGGCGGAGCCGGTCCGGCATGCGGGCGTTGGTTGACGATGAGCGAGATGTATTGCTCAATTGGCCGCATGAACGCCCAGCAGCGCTTGGTCTCGCGTGACCACATCGACTTCGGTCGGGTGTGGTCCGCGGCGTGTCGCGCCTGACTCGGGCAGCGGGCCGTTCGTCGGCCCTTCCCTCCTCGGTGACCTCGTAGCGGGCCGAGTTTTCCCTTCGCGTCACCGACGCGCACAGGTGCTGACCCGCGCAACGACGTGGTCCTGCGGGCCCTGACGCGCGCTGCCGCCATCCGGTTCGCCCGACGCGCGGCGTCGCCGTGCTCGCTCCAATCCGCGCCAGTTACCTGACGAGCAGTCATGCCCGGCTGCACGAAAGGCCATTCCGTCCCGCCCACGCGTGGCCACACCCGTACGAAAGGCCATTCCCATGCCCGTGGAGTTCCTCGGTATCGCCGCGACCAACAACGGATCCGAAACCACCGCGCGCTCCGGCGCCGCCTTCGACAAGGAGTACACGCTCCGGCTGGCGCGGGCTCACGAGGAGCACGGCTGGGACCGGGTGCTGTTCGCCTACGGCTCCGGATCGCCGGATCCCGCGCCGGCCGCCGCCTACATCGCGAGCCGGCTGGACCGGCTCCAGATCCTGCTCGCCCACCGGCCCAACGTCTCGTACCCGACCTTCGCCGCGAAGACCTTCGCCACCCTCGACCAGATCAGTGAGGGCCGGCTGGCCGTGCACTTCATCACCGGCGGCAACGACCAGGAGCAGGGCCGCGAGGGCGACATCCTCACCAAGGACGAGCGCTACGCCCGCACCCGAGAGTACATCCGGATCGTCAAGAAGATCTGGACCACCCGCGAGCCGTTCGACCACAAGGGCGAGCACTACCGTTTCCGCGACTTCGTCAGCGACGTCTTCCCCGTCCAACGGCCGCGCCCGAAGGTGTCGTTCGGAGGTTCGTCGCCCGCCGCGTACGCCGCAGGGGGCGCCGAGGCCGACATCTACTGCCTCTGGGGCGAGCCCCTCGCGAGGACCGCCGAGCAGATCGAGAACGTGAAGGCCGCCGCGAAGGCCGCGGGCCGTACCGAAGTACCCCGTATCCAGGCGGCGTTCCGCCCGATCATTGCCCCGACCGAGGAACTGGCCTGGGAGAAGGCGCATCGCACAGTAGGCGTGATCAAGGCCCGCAAGGAGAAGGGCGAGGCGATCGGCAAGCGCCACAACGGGCAGGCGCAGCCGCAGAACACCGGCTCGCAGCGGTTGATCGCGATCGCTGAGGCGGGCGAGCGCTACGACCGTGCCCTGTGGACCCCGACAGCCGCCGCCACCGGGGGTGCGGGCAACTCCAACGCCCTGGTCGGCACCCCGGAGACGGTCGCCCTAGCTCTCCTGGACTACTACGACCTCGGTGTCGTCATCCTCTCCGCCCGCGGCTACGACCTGTTGGACGACGCGATCGACTTCGGCCGGTACGTGATCCCGATCGTCCGCGAGGAGGTCGCCAAGCGCGACGCCAAGCGCGACGCCAAGCGCGACGCCAAGCGCGACGCCAAGCGCGACGCCGAGCGGGCGGCCCGCGCCACGCAGAGCCTCGCGGCGGTGAATGGATGACGTCAGTCGCGCAACCACCGTCGGCCTCACCCGAGTTGACGGTCGTTCAAGTGGCCGTGTCCGACCCGCGGGTGAGACCGCTGCTGCGCGAACTCGGCGACGAGTACTCGACGCGCTACGGCAAGGACGCGCACGCCGAACTCGCCCGCTACCCCGACGAGGAGTTCACCCGGCCGCACGGCGGGGCGCTGCTCCTGCTCCTGGAGCGCGGTGAGCCGGTCGCGGGCGGCGCCTTCCGCCGGTACGACGCCACCACGGCGGAACTCAAACGGATCTGGACGCACTCCGCCCACCGCCGACGCGGCCTCGCGCGACTCGTTGTCGCCGAACTGGAGCACGAGGCGCGCGTACGCGGCTACCACCGGATCTACCTGACCACCGGGCCGCGCCAGCCAGAGGCCCGCGGCTTGTACCTGGCCATCGGCTACACCCCGCTGTTCGACACCTCCGCCGACCCGGAAACCATCGGCCCGCTGCCCTTCGAAAAGCGCCTGCCGGCCGAAGGGCGCACTTGAAGGGTTGCAGACATCTGTCCCCTTGACGGAGCCTCTGAACCATTGACGGGATCAGAACTCGTCCGTGAAGTGCGGCGTCGGGACATCGAGCTTGCGCAGCCCTGGTCGGCAACCTCAACGGGATGACCTTCCTCCAGCGCGACTGCGCCACCATCTGCGGCTTGCTCCGTTGGGAGGGCCGGAGCGGGCGGTGGCAGGTGACGCAGCTGTCGGGCCAGGACCGGCCGTCGAAGTGGTCCGGGCCCAGGCCATGTTCGAGTCTCCGGTAGTCGTGCTCGATGTGCCGGTGGATGTTTGTCGGGGTGAACGAGTTCGGCGAGTGGCATGTCGGCCGGGCCGGCCGCTTCACCGTGCCGAAGGGCCCGTTGCCCCCGTGGGAAATTCCTCGATCCCGATGACCCGCAGCAGCTCCAGCCGCTCGCGGGCCTCGGCGTCCGCCGGGGTGAGCACCAGCAGTTGCTGGCCCTGATCGGGAGTGACCAGGGTCTCGCAGTCCATCAGCAGGCGGCCGACCCGCGGATGCAGCAGGGTCTTGCGGTCGGCTCGCCTGACCGCTACCTCGTGCTCTGCCCACAGCCGGCGGAAGTCGGCGCTCGCGGCCCGCAACCGGTCGACGAGTCCCGCGACCGTGGAGTCGCCGGACCGGCGGCCGGCGGCCGCACGCAGGTCGGCCACGAGTTGGCGGCCGTGGCGTTCTTGTTCCTCGGGAGGGGTGACGGCCCGGGCCCCTGGGTCGGTGAACCAGCGATATGCGACGTAGCGACGGTCGCCGGACAAGCCGGTGTGGTCGCCCATGAGCAGGAGGGCGGCCCGGTTCTGGGCGAGGGCCTCACCCAGGTCGGACAGCACCAGCGCCGGGGTGTCGCCGAGCAGGTCGAGCATGCGGATCAGGCCGGCGCGGGCCAGGCGAGCCACCCCATCGGCGGGTGGGGGCCGATGGCCGGCCAGGTGGAACAGGTGATCGCGCTCGTCGTCGGAGAGGCGCAGCGCCCGGGCCAGCGCGCCGAGCAACTGGACCGACGGCTGACTGCTGCGGCCCTGCTCAAGGCGTACGACGTAGTCCACCGACATGCCGGCGAGCGCGGCCACCTCTTCCCGGCGCAGACCGGTGGTTCGGCGGCGGGGACCGTCGGCGATACCGACCTCGGCCGGGCGCATCGCCTCGCGGCGGCGGCGCAGGAAGTCGGCGAGCTGGTCACGTTCCATGACCCCATCGTCTCTCGGGGCGGGCGAGCCGAGCCAGGGAGCGGCTCTCCCAGGATGAACGCTCCGCTCCCGTACGTCGCGGCGCGGCCGCAAGGTGGACGGCAGACCGACGACGAAGGAGCACACGATGCAGACACGAACCCTGGGCAGCACCGGCCCCGCCGTTTCCGCGCTGGGTCTGGGCGCGATGGGCATGTCGGGCGCTTACGGCGCGGCCGACCGCGCGGAGAGTATCGCCACCGTGCACGCCGCGCTGGAGGCCGGCGTCACGCTGATCGACACCGGCGACTTCTACGCCATGGGCCACAACGAGCTGCTGCTCGCGGAGGCGCTGCGCGGCCGGGACCGGGACAGCTACCGGTTGAGCGTCAAGTTCGGTCAGCTGCGGGGGCCGGGCCACGAGTTCAGCGGGCAGGACGGCCGGCCCGAAGCGGTGAAGAACTTCCTGGCCTACTCGCTGACCCGGCTGGGCACCGACCACATCGACATCTACCGTCCCGCCCGGCTCGACTCGACGGTACCGATCGAGGAATCGGTGGGCGCGATCAAAGAGATGATCGACGCCGGGTACGTCCGGTATCTCGGCCTTTCGGAGGTCGACGCGGCGACGATCCGCCGGGCGCAGGCCGTCCACCCGGTGGCCGATCTTCAGATCGAGTACTCCCTCCTGTCCCGAGCGGTGGAGGCGCACGTTCTGCCTACGCTGCGGGAGCTCGGCATCGGCCTGACCGCGTACGGAGTCCTCGGCCGCGGCCTCATCTCCGGGCACTGGTCCATGGGCCGCACGGCCGGCCCCGGCGACGGCCGCGGTTTCAGCCCGCGATTCTCGAGCGGGAACGTGGAACACAACCTCGCCCTCGCGGAGGCACTGCGCCGGGTCGCCGACGCGAAGGGGTGCACGGTCGCCCAACTGGCCATCGCCTGGGTGGCCGCACAGGGAGAGGACATCGTGCCGCTGGTCGGCGCCCGCACCCGCGAGCGGCTGGCCGAGGCGCTGCCCGCGATGGAGCTGACCCTCGCCGCGGACGACCTCGCCGAGATCGAGAAGGCGGTGCCGCCGGGTGCGGCGAGCGGCGATCGATACCCGTCCGCGTTCATGGCCGGACTCGGCGTCGGCAATTGAGGCCGTTTGGTGCCGAACTCCGTACCCGATCCTGGCCAGGGCTTGTCGGAGAACTGATCTCGTGACTGGCAGAGGTCAGCTCCTTCCCGAACAGTCTGGCCCTCGACGGGACCGCCTACCACGACGTCAACCGGCGTGTACGCACGAGGCATCGGGCAGGCGGCCGACACGGCCTACTGAGCCTCAGCCGACACGGCCGCCGCAGGTGAAAACAGGGACGAGCCGGACCGATCGTCCACGCGCTCTGCCAGACGGTCGCGCAGACGGGTCAGGCGGGCGATCTCGGCGTCGAGGGCCGCCAGTCTGCGGTCGGCGACCCTGGAGCCGGGGACACCGGAGTCGGGGCATCCGCAACGCCGTTGCGGATTCTCGACCAGCAGGTCGATCCGGTCGGCGACACCGCGCAGGTCCTCGATGGTGAGCCCGAGCGTCAGCAGCTCACGGACAACGCGGGCTCTGGCCACATCGTCCGGACCGTACTCCCGCTGTCCGGCGGTCGTGCGCGGCGGCGGTGGCAGCACGCCGCGTTCCTCGTAGAACCGCAGCGCCCGGGGCGTGGTCCCCGCCGCTGCCGCCGCATCCCCGATCCGCATCCCGCCCCCGTCCTGGACTTCTTCACGCCCCTGCCGCACCCGCAACCACGCCTCGTAGCCTCACCGCGGCGGCAACTCCACGACGACGGTCCCGAAGTGCCGTCCCTCGAACAGTTCCTGCAACGCCCGCGGAGCCCGATCCATGCCCGGGACCCGGACGTGCGGAAAGGTGATCTTCCCGGAGCGCAGCCAGTCCCCGAAGCGCTTGGTCCATTCCTCCGTCACCTCGGGATGATCCATGCCGCTGTAACCGCGGAGCGAAACGCTCTGGTTGACGAGCCGGAACGTGTCGATCTCAGCGGGCGCGCGGCCACCGTCCCGGTGCGGCGACAACTGTCCGGCCAGAGCGCCGACCAGTGCGAAGCGGGCACCGCGGCGCGCGGCGCGGACCGCCGCGGTCAGTTGCTCACCGCCGACGGTGTCCAGCAGCACGTCGATGCCCTCCGGCGCCGCCGCGGCCAACTGCGCGTCGAGCGACCGGGATCCCGGCACCAGCACCTCGTCGTAGCCCAACTCGGCCCGCAGCCGCTCGGCCTTGTCCGGCGAACGAGTGCTGCCGATGACCCTCGTTGCGCCCAACAGGCGCGCCACGGAACCGGCCAGCGACCCCACGGCTCCCGCCGCCCCCGTGACGAACACCGTGTCTCCGGTGCGGACTTCGGCGAGCCGGGTCAGGGCTCCGTAGGCGGCAGCCCCGGACGACAGATGGGCCACCGGGTCGGGCAGGGCCTCGCCCAGCGGAGCGCAGTCGCCCTCCGCCACCAGCGCGTGCTCACGCCATCCGAGCAAATGGCCGACCGCGTCCCCCGGCCGCAACGAGCTGCCTGCCGGGGCCGCGACAACCTCGCCGACAGCGGGACCGAAGAGCGCGTCACCGACGTGGATACGCGGCAGTGGTACGCCGTCGGCCTGGCCGCCGATCAGGGTGCGCAGCCCGGGAAACACGAGGAAGTACCGGTTCCGGACGAGGACTTGACCCGGACCGGGGGAGGGGAGCGGCTTCTCCACGACCGCGAAGTCCTCGGGCCCGGGCAACCCCTGGGGAGCGTCGGTCAGCAGGATCTCGCGCGTCGTGGCAGGCAGGAGAGTGGCCATGTCGGGGCTCCTTGGCAGATCAGGTGGGTGAGTGGGTGCGGAGGACAGCCGGAACGGTGCCCGGCCGTCGGCGCGCAGACGCTAACCCCTGACGCGCGCGTCAAGGGCAAGACGGCCGCGGCTGCCCGGCGTGCTGTTCGAGGGCGGCTCCCGCCTTCCGGCGCACCCCGTGTCTCCGCCGTCCCGCCGGTGTGCCCTCGTACCCAGGGGCACTGGCCGTGCCGAGTCGGCCGGCTCCCTGACACGAAGGCTCCGTTGACACCCTGGCGAGCCACGTGCTTGCATCCCGCCATGCCGTCGCCGGAGCCTCTGACTCGCCGCCGCGCCGTGGACCTCGTCCGGGTGGCCGCGGCCCTGTGTCGGACGACCGGCTGATCAGGCGCTTCTTCGCGCCTCCTGCCAACAGCCCTGCTGTGCAGACCTGTTGTGCCCGGAATCCGGGTCGCCGGATGCCCGCTCCGACCCGCGCCTGACTTCCTCCCGCGCTTTCTCCTCTTCTCCCCTTCTGACCTTCTGACGAGGACTCGCCATGCCTTCTGCCGCCCCCGCCGGCCATCACGACGAATCCGCCTACGACCGCCGCAGGCTGCGCCAGTGGCTCGTCGGCGAAGCCAGGGCGGACGGGATCACCCGCCGTCGACTGCTCACCCTGCTCGCCGCCACCGCCGCCGGGACCGCTCTGGGCGCCACGAGCTCCGCCCATGCCGCCGACCGGCCGATCGTCAAGACACTGCCACCCGAGTGGTTCATCGAACGCGGCACCAACGCCGAGACCCGCTGGGAGGCGCTGCGCGGCACAGGCCTCCACACCCCCAACGAGCGGTTCTTCGTACGCAACCACACAGCCACCCCCGTCCTCCAGGCCGACGAATGGCGGCTGCGGCTGTGGGGGAGCGGACTGCGCGGCGCCCCCGGCGAGGACCGGGCGGTGGAATTCGGGTACGACGATCTGAGAGCTCTGCCCGCGGTCACCCGTACCGCGTTCGTCGAGTGCGCCGGAAACGGACGCTCCTACTACACGACCCAACAGGGCGAGACGGTCACCGGGACCCCGTGGACTCTGGGCGCGATCGGTGTGGCGCGCTGGCGCGGGGTGCGCCTAGCCGACGTGCTGCGCCGGGCCGGGCTGTCCCCGTACGCCGTGGACGTGCAGCCGCGCGGCCTGGACGCCGAGTACATCAGCGGAGGCGAGAATCTAGGGAGGGTGCGCCGTCCGCTGCCGCTGGCGAAGGCGCTGGACGACGTACTGCTCGCGTACGAGATGAACGGTGAGCGGCTTCCCCACGATCACGGATATCCGGTACGGGTGCTGGTGCCTTCCTGGGTCGGGATCGCGTCGATCAAGTGGGTCGGCGACATCGAGGTGTCCGCGCAGCCGCTCTACTCGCCGTGGAACACCACCTTCTACCGGCTGTTCGGCCCCGCACACCCGGAGGGCGGCAGCGCGCCCATCACCCGGCAGGCCACGAAGAGCGCCTTCGAGCTGGCGAGCGGTGCCACGTTCACGGCGGGACAGAGGCACGTACTGCACGGGCGGTCGTGGTCGGGTGCGGGCGCCGTGGCACGTGTCGATGTCAGCACCGACGCCGGGGCGAGCTGGCGGCCGGCCCGCCTCCACGACCGGCCCCGCGCCGGTACCTGGTCCCGCTGGTCACTCGGCTGGAGTCCCGAGGCGCCCGGCGCCACCCACCTGCTGGCCCGCGCCACCGACACGGCCGGCCGCACTCAGCCGGACACCGCTGTGCCGAACACACAGGGGTACCTGTTCGACGCGGTGGTGCGGCATCCCGTGAGCGTGGTGTGACGGCCGCCCCGCACCACGCGGTCCAGGCAGCCGCCTGCATGGCCGACCCCAGCCTCACCGTATGACCGGAGGCCGCCAACAGACCGGCTCAGGCCGCCTGTTCGCGGCCTGAGGCGCCACGCTTCAGGAGGGGAGTGAGGACAGGGGCACGGCGAACACTGTCCTTAGGTTCTCCCATTCGGTCAGGGACCAGACCTGGCCCGTGCTCTGCCAGTACGTCAGGGACTCCGGGTGCTCGGCCCAGCACTGGTAGCTGCCTCCGCAGGTGGCCACACTGCGGGTCGTGGTCTGCCCCCAGAGGTGCCCGTGAACACCGGACGAGGCCGAGGCATGTGCGACGTACCAGACGTTGTTGTGGGCGAGAACCCCCTGCATGTTCCCTACGCCGCTCCGGTAGCCCTGGACGGCCGGGACGAAGGAGCCGGATGCGCTGCTGTTGTTGAGCAGGTAGTCGCTGCCGAAGTTGTAGCGCAGCATGCGGCCCTTGGTGCCGTTGTTGAGGTACTCGGTGGTGACCAGGCTGTCGGGCACGCTGCTGCGGTCGAGCGAGAGTGAACCGACGCAGGGCACGGCGGTGTTCACGTTGCCCTTGCAGGCCCCCGCGTCGTACGAGTACGAGCCGATGGCCGGCATGACGTACTGGTAGCCCCAGGCGGAGTAGCCACCGTCGACCTTGCCGATCGCGTGGCTGTTCACCGAGGCCTGCAGGATGTGCTGCATGCTGAAGACGTAGATCGCGTTCGTGTGGCCCTGCTGGCCGGAGACGAACAGCTTGTCCCCGTACCAGGCCATGCCTCCCGCATGCGCGGCGACCCGTGCGAAGTTCTCGCCGCCGCTGGTGGGAGTCACCAGGAGCACCCAGCGGTACTTGGGGGCCGCGGGGTTGTTGTAGTCGATGAAGGCGACGCGGACGGTGTTGTAGCGGGCGTCGCCGGTTCCGGTGCCGACGTAGCTCCATCCGGCCAGGATCAGCCTGTTGGTACCCCAGGCGCCGTCGTCGTCGGCGTCGCCCGAGCTGGTGATCGACTGGGGGTGCCAGTCCGGGGTCGTGGCGTCGCCGGTGTCCCAGCAGAAGCTGGTGCTCGCGGTGGGAGTGGTCGGCAGGGTGCCCCGCTCGGCGGCGTTGCAGGAGCGCGCCGGGTGGTTGGCGCTCTCCAGCACCTCGGTGACGCCCACGTTGTTGAGCTTCGAGTCGAGGTTCGCGGTGGTCTCCGGGGTGACCGCGTTCCAGCGGAGCCCGTAGCCCGCCCGTTCACTCGCGCCGATCGTCTCCAGCGGGTCGGTATAGGCGGTGGCGGCGGCCCCCGCTCCGGTGATCGCGCCCGGTGCCAGTGCGGCGGCGACCAGAGTGAGCAGGGCTACTAACGCGAGTCGAATACTTCTTCGGAATTTCATGGTGGGGCCTTGCCCCATGGAGTCGGAACCCATTCCCGGGGCGCCGCCCGCACATGGCAAAGGCAAGGAGATTGCCCTCTCCTTGCCACTATCAACCTATAGCGCACCGGGGGCCTTGCGGCAAGACCCCGGTCATGCTGCAGAATCTCCGGTCGAAGCCAGGACCTGCGGAAATCAGTGGGTCACGAAGTGAGTGTGCCTTTGTTGGCATACGGGTCTCGCGGGACGTCGAGCCGGCAGCGGGACTCGTGGCGTGGCCGCATGTAATCGGCGCGGAGGCGCGGGCGTGCGAGCTGCCGGACCGCGCGGAGCAACTGGCCGAAGCGGAGTTACTGGCCGAATGGGCCGTGTTGGATGAGGGGGATTCGATGATTGACGTGATCGTGGTCGGCGGTGGACCGACCGGTTTGATGCTGGCCTGCGAGTTGCGGCTGCACGGCGTGCACGCGGTCGTGCTGGAGAAGGAGACGGAGCCGACCAAGGTTGTCCGTGCGCTCGGTCTGCACGCGCGCAGCGTCGAGGTGATGGACCAGCGCGGTCTGCTGGAGAGGTTCCTCGCGCTCGGGAAGCAGTACCCGGTCGGTGGCTTCTTCGCCGGCATCACCAAGCCGTCGCCGGATCGGCTGGACACGGCGCATCCGTACGTTCTCGGCATTCCGCAGCCCGTGACCGACCGCCTGCTGACCGAGCATGCCACCGAGCTCGGTGTCGATGTCCGGCGCGGCTGCGAGCTGGTCGGGTTGAGCCAGGACGCCCAGGGGGTCACCGCCGAGCTGGCCGACGGCACGCAGTTGCGCTCGCGCTATCTCGTCGGCTGTGACGGCGGCCGCAGCACGGTGCGCAAGTTGCTCGGCGTCGGCTTCCCCGGCGAACCCTCCGGGGCCGAGACGCTGCTGGGCGAGATGGAGGTGGCAGCGCCGCAGGAAACGGTGGCCGCCGTGGTGGCCGAAGTCCGCAAGACCCACCTTCGGTTCGGCGTCGGGCCCTACGGAGGGCCTGACGGAGACGGGCTGTACCGCGTCGTCGTGCCCGCCGAGGGAGTGGCCGAGGACCGCTCGGTCGCGCCGACCCTGGAGGAGGTTAAGCAGCAGTTGCGGGTGTTCACCGGCACCGACTTCGGCGTGCACTCACCGCGTTGGCTCTCCCGTTTCGGCGACGGCACCCGGCAGGCCGAGCGCTACCGGACCGCCCGGGTACTGCTGGCAGGCGACGCGGCGCACATCCACCCGCCGCTGGGCGGGCAGGGCCTCAACCTGGGCATCCAGGACGCGTTCAACCTCGGCTGGAAACTGGCCGCCCAGGTCAACGGCTGGGCGCCGGAAGGGCTGTTGGACAGCTACCACACCGAACGGCACCCGGTCGCCGCCGACGTGCTGGACAACACCCGCGCGCAGACCGTGCTGATGTCCCCCGAGCCGGGGCCCCAGTCGGTGCGTCGGCTGATGTCGGAACTGATGGGCTTCGACGAGGTGAACCGGTACCTGATCGAGAAGATCATCGCGATCAGTGTCCGCTACGACTTCGGCGAGGGACATGAACTGCTCGGCCGACGGATGCGGGACGTGAAGCTGAAACGAGGTCGCCTCTACGAGCTGACGCACGGCGGCCGCGGCCTGCTGCTCGACCAGACCGGCCGGCTCTCGGTGTCGGGGTGGGCGGACCGGGTCGACCACGTCGTCGACGTCAGCGAGGAACTGGACGTGCCCGCGCTGCTGCTCCGGCCGGACGGCCATGTGGCGTGGGCCGGTGACGATCAGCAGGATCTGCGCAGCCAGTTGCCCAGGTGGTTCGGCGCTGCCGTCGGCTGAGTGCTCGCAGTGCCGGGTCGGAGAGTCGGGGGACCTGTCCTCAGGTCGGGTTCGGCACGGTCCGGCGCCGTACGCAGCCACGTTCGGGGCCACGACCGGTGGTGGGCCCCGAACTACCATCGGCGGTGAGGAGCGAGGGAGAGGCATTCCGGAGGGAGACGGATGGTGGCGACGCAGCCGACGGCGTGTTCATGGACGGATGAGGAGGCCGTGGCGGCCAACGCCGCCGGGCGGCTGGCCCCGGCACAGCGACCGCTGCTCACCGGGGTACCGGCCCGGATCATGAGCGCGGTGGGGCGGATCGTCGAGGTACCGGGCGCGGAGCCGGAAGTGCGTGTGGGCGCGGTGCGGATCGAGGTGCGTGACGGCGCCGCGCCGCTTCCGCCTCCCGCAACGTACCGGCTGTACTGGCTGGTACCGGAAGAGGGGCCGAGCCCGCTGCTGCTGTCCGCGCAGCCGCTCGACGCGCAGCACCCGGGCGAGCAGGCGGACGCCGTCGCTGTAGAGGTGGGACGTGTGCCCGCCGGGAGCCGACGACGGCGTCGCTCGCTCCTGCTGGCCGGGCTCGGAGCCGCTGCCGTCTCCGCTGCCGGCGTGACCTTGTCGCGGCTGTCCTCGCATCGCGGCTCCCGCGCCGCCCCTGGCCCAAGCGCTGGGCTGCTCACCCCGACCTCCTCAGGGGCCGGGGTCGTCGACGCGTCCCTCGCCCCGGTCCCCAGAAGGACCGGTGTCACCGAAGGCATCCGCTATGTATCGCTCCTGATACAGGCCGGAGAGGTCACCACGCTGGCCTTCAGCCCGGACGGGCGTACGCTGGCCGGCGGCATCTCGGACGGCACCATACGAATGATGGACGCGGAGAATGGACATCCGACCGCGCTCCTGACCGAGGCCCGGCGGATCACCTCGATGGAGGTCGCCTTCCACCCGGACGGCACCACCCTGGCCGATGCCCGGGACGGGGTACACCTGTGGGATCTGGCGTCCGGACACACGACAGCCACCCTGACCCTGACCCGAAGTGCCACCGTCGACTGGGCATGGTGCGTTGCGTTCAGCCCGGACGGCGCCCTCCTGGCCAGCGGCCACAGCTTCGACTACGTACGGCTGTGGGACGTCGCGAGCCGTAAGAACGTCGCCATACTGCCCGGCCACAACGCGTTCGTGCTGGCGGTGGCGTTCAGCCCCGACGGACGGCTGTTGGCCAGCGGCAGCCACGATGCCTCCGTCCGATTGTGGGACGTCGCAGGCCGTTCGAGTGTGGCTACCCTCACCGGCCACACCAGCACCGTCCATACGGTGGCGTTCAGCTCGGACGGCACCACGCTGGCGAGCAGCAGCTACGACCGCACCATCCGGCTGTGGGACGTCTCCTCGGCCCGCACCATCGCCGTTCTCAACGGCCACACCAGCGTCGCGATGTCCGTGGCGTTCAGTCCCGACGGACGGATGCTCGCCAGTGGGGGCGGCAGCGCCAGCGCCACGCTCGGCAACGACTATCCCGACGACCACACCGTTCGACTCTGGGACGTCGCGAAGCGTACGAATGTCGCCACCCTCACCGGCCACACGAGCACCGTGCGATCCGTGGCGTTCAGCCCGGACGGCACCACACTCGCCAGCGGGAGTCACGACGGCACCGTCCGGCTGTGGAAGATCCGCTGACCGCATAGCCAGGGGGAGTTGCCACCAGGACATGTTCTACGTACTCCCGCTGGGCCCCGGACCCGGACCCCGGACGTCGGCGGAGCTACCGGGGCGTCAACACAGAGAACTCGTTGCCGTCGGGATCGGCCATCTCCACCGAACTGGCATCGCCCTGGCCGGCGTCGACTCGCGTCGCCCCAAGGGAGAGTAGACGGTCGACCTCTGCCTGCCGATCACCGTGGACAGGCGGAGCGAGGTCGAAACGCAGCCGGTCCTTGCCTGTCTTCGGCGCCACCGGTGGACCACCCCACGTGATCTTCGGACCGCCGTGCGGCGAGCGGATCGCGGTCTCCTGGTCCTGATCCCAGACCAGCGGCCACCCCAGGGCTTCGCTCCAGAAGTACCCGACTTCCTGAGAGCCGTCGCAGGCCAGCGCTCCGATGAACCCGCAGTCGGCGAGGAAGCTGTTGCCCGGCCCGACGACGCAGAACTCGTTGCCTTCGGGGTCGGCGAGCACCACATGGCCCTCCTCCGGGAGTTGGCCGACATCGATGTGCCGTCCACCAAGTCCCAGCGCCCTGGCCACAGTCCGTTCCTGGTCCTCCAGGGATGTGCTCGTCAGATCGAAGTGCATCCGGTTCTGCGCGACCTTGCGCTCCCCGCTCGGAAGGAAACGGATGCGGAACCCGGTGTCATCACTGGGCAGGAGCGTGACGCCGTCGTCCGGATCGTCGACCATCTCCCAGCCAAGAACCCCCGCCCAGAACTGCGCAAGACGCAGTGGCTGGCTCGCACCGAAGCAGACCGCGAACAGTTGACACGTCATTCCCCTGAACATCCCCGATCGACTGACTGACCGCTGTCGGCAGGGCGCCGCCCTTCGGTCCCCGAAGCGGAGCCTAGGCGCGACCCGGTGTCACCCGCACCCGAGTATTCGCCGGCAGCCGGCACGGGGGTGGCCAGCGCCACGGTCCTCGCTCGTCGATGAAGGACCCGCAGCCGTCCGTCGGTTTCACGGAGTCGGACATCGACCTTGCCGCGGTCTTCCAGGCCGTCACGCGGTGCGAAGCCATCTCGTTCGCCGCTCACGGACCCGGCCGATTCGTCACCTCCTTGACTGGTGACGCAAGGTCGAGCAACAATCGCTACCTGCGCGCTGACCCGAGCCACGCCACACCTGAGCACCTTGAGGAGGAGACCGCATGGCCGAGTCGTACGGCATCGAGGTCGTCGTGTTCGACATCCTCGGAACGATGGTCGACGAGCCGGGCGGACTCCGGGCTGCCATCCACGACGCGGTGCCCGCGTCCGACGACGCGTCCGTCTACCAACTGCTCACGGTGTGGCGAGACCACGTCGAGCACGAGCAGCAACGCATCGCGGAGGGAGGCCGGGCGTACGCCAACACCGAGGTCGTCGACCGCGAGGCAGCCCAACGCGTGGCCGACCACGCCGGGCTCACCGACCCGGTGGCCATCGCGCGACTGGCTACCGCAAGCCAGCGCCTGAAGCCCTGGAGCGACTCCCTCGCCGGACTCGCGCACCTCGCCCGGCGATTTCCTGTCCTGGGACTCTCCAACGCCAGTCGCGCGACTCTCCTCCGCCTCAACGCGTACGCCCAGCTGGGGTGGCACCAGGCCTTGTCGGCCGAAGATGCCCAGGCCTACAAGCCCGCGCCGGAGGTCTACCGGCTCGCGCTCGACGCGGCACGTTGTCCACCGGAGCGCGTGCTGATGGTCGCCGCTCACGCCTGGGACCTTCGCGGAGCTCAGGCGGTGGGAATGCGAACCGCCTACGTCCACCGACCGGTCGGGGACCCACCGGCGAGCACCGACACGTTCACCTGGCGGACGAACACTCTGGACGAGCTGGTCACCGAACTGACGGCGTAACCCTGCCCGAACGGTTCCTCACGGCGTTCGGCGAACAGTGCGCTGCGGGAGCAAGCAGGGTCGGTTGGCTGCGCAGCGCGCTGGCCCGCTTGCTGCCGGTTGGCACTTTCCTGCAAGGGCCTGCAGGGGTGACCGCGCCCTCCTTCTGGAGGCCGTTGACAAAACGGAACACCGTTCCGTACATTAAACGGAACAAGGATCCGCTTCAGCCCGGCTGAATGCGGATGCTCCTGTCCGCCTCACCTGCCGTCGGCCCGAACGAGACCGGCAGCTGAGGCCCTTGAAGGGAAATACGCATCATGAGTGCATCGGCTCGGACTGCTGACGCCGTCGGCTTGCCCACTCCCGTCCTCTCGGTCAGCCCGGTGGTGCTGTCAGCCCCGGGCCGAGCGGTGGACCTTGAGGTGAAGGTCTCCGCGCCCGTGACGGGGGGCGACCTGCCGGTCATCCTCCTCTCGCACGGGCAGGGCTACTCGAACCACCTCTCCTCACTGAACGGCTATGCCCCGCTCGCCAACTTCTGGGCTGCGCACGGCTTTGTCGTGATCCAGCCCACCCATCTGAGCTCCAGGACGCTGAGCCTCGATCCCAGCACTCCCGGCGCACCCCTGCACTGGCGATCACGGGCCGAGGACATGACGCGCATCCTCGACCAACTCGACGTGATCGAGGCCGCCGTCCCCCAGTTTCTCGGGCGGCTGGACCATGACAAGGTCGCCGTGGCCGGGCACTCGATGGGCGGGCACACAGCGAGCCTGCTGCTCGGCGCCCGGCTCACCGATCCGGACGACGGAACGGAAGTGGACCTGGTCGAGCCCCGGATCAAGGCAGGTGTCCTGCTTGCCGCGCCCGGCAGGGGCGGCGACGCACTCACCGAGTCCGTGGCCGAGAACCTCTCCTTCTTCCTGACCACGGACTTCTCCAAGATGACGACACCCACGCTGGTGGTCGCCGGCGACAAGGACACCTCGACCCACCTGACGGTCGCGGGTGCGGACTGGCACGCCGACCCGTACGTCCTCTCCCCGGGTCCCAAGTCCCTGCTCACCCTGTTCGACGCAGAGCACGGTCTCGGCGGGGTGTCTGGATACGACGTCGCCGAGACCACGGACGAGAACATCGAGCGGGTGTCCGCGGTCCAGCGGCTCACCTGCGCCTACCTCCGCACGGAGCTCTACCCCGGCGATGCCGCCTGGCAGGAGGCGCGCGACGCGCTGACGGCCGACCCGGACCCGCTCGGACGCGTCGAATCCAAGTAGGTCAAGAGGCGCAATCTCCGGAGCGGATCAGCAGCAGGGGCTGGTCGCCCTCGACGATCAGGCAGCCGCGACACCTGCCGGCGGCTGTGTGGAAGCAGCAGCCCTGGCGGGACTGAGTCTTACCGTTCGCCGGTGCAGGCCCTGGCCTCACCTCAGTGCGCAGGCACCGCCGGGGGAGCGCTGGTGTGGCGTACCCGCAGCTCCATCGGAATGATTCTGGGTTCGGTGTCGCCGTTGGCAGCCATCAGTGCTTCCAGTGTCTGGGCGGCCTGTCGGCCCAGTTCGTCCCGGGCCAACGAGGCCGTGGTGAGTCGGCGTGAACTGGGCAGGTCGTCGAGGGAGATGTCGTCGCAGCCGATGACCGACATGTCCTCGGGGACCCGCAGGCCCGACTCCTCCAGCGCGGTCACCGCACCGAGCGCCACGAGGTCGTTGTACGCGACAACAGCGGTGACACCGGAATCTCGCACGGCACCGGCCGCGGCGTACCCATGCCGTGCCGTATGACCACAGGGGATGACCGTGACGTCGACGCCGAACGCCGCCGCGGCATCGAAGGCACGGATGCGTTCGGCATTGGCCCAGGACGCCTCGGGGCCGCTCAGGTAGGCCACGCGGCGATGCCCGAGCTGGGTGAGGTGGCCACAGACCAGGGTCATCCCTCCGTAGAAGTCGACGGAGACCGAGGGGAGACTCAGCCCAGGAACGATCCGGTTGACCAGTACGACAGGGTGGCCACGCAGGGACAGGTCGACGAGCTCGGTGCGGTTCATGCGTGGGGAGCACAGCAGCACACCGTCACAGCAGCGCATGAGGTCCTCGGCGAGCTCGTGCTCACTCGTCGCGTCCTCGTCGGACTCCATCACCATCACCCGCCGCCCGTGCGAGCGGGCCACGGCGGAGACGGACTTGAGGACATCGGGGAAGTACGGGTTGGACAGGTCGGGCACGAGGACACCGATGGCACCGGCCTCACCGCGAGCCAGGCCCTGGGCTGCGGCGTTGGGGCGGTAGCCGAGTTCGGCGACCGCGTCCTGCACCCGGCGCGTCAGTTCGGGGTCGACCCGGGCCGTGCCGTTGAGAACGCGGGAGACAGTGGAGGTGGAGACCCCTGCCGCCGTGCCGACATCAGTGATCGTCACCCGCCGCTGACGGGCTGCCTTCTTCGTGACGGAGGCGCTCGCCACGACGGACGCGCTCGCCGTGCCGGGCGGCTCGGGCATGCCGTCCGTCGGTGGATCCGGCTCCGCGGAGGCTCTCGGATCTTCCGCCATGTCCGGTACTTTCGACGTTGCCAAGCCCAACTCCCCGTGTCCCTCGGTCCATGGCCACAGTAGTTCGTCGTTCAGCGGGCGGGCGATGTGGTCGTCGGCTCGGACTGGATTCTGCGCAGGTGTCCGAGGTCCCGGCGGACCGCTGCGAGCGGGTTGTCGGCCGGGTAGTGGACGTGTAGGGAGAACGGGCCGGTGTAGCCGAGCTCTGTGAGACCGGGCAGGATCGTGGCCCAGGGGACGACGCCGCCGTCGGCGAGCGGTTGCCACCTGCAGTTCCAGGACCCACGTGCCGCACCTGGTTCCCACACCGCGTTCTTCACACCCACGCACCCGACACGGTCCAGGCCGCCGAGAACATCGAGGGTGAGCCGCCAGTCCTCGCTTCCCTCCTTGGCCTGGTTCCCCGGGTCGGGATGGACGAGGACGTCGTCGCGGCCGTCCAGGAGTCGCGACGCGTGCGAGGCCGAGGGATGCAGCGTGCCGTGGTGCAGCGCGAGCACGAGCCGGACGCCGTGGCGGGCGGCGAGTTCGGCGAGGCCCGCGAGGTCGCGGCGGGCCCGGTCCAGGCAGGCGGCGTAGTCGAGTCCGGCGTCGTAGCGGTAGAAGCCCACGCGCATCAGGGACACGCCTGCCTCGGCACAGTGTCCGATGACGCGCTCGGACTCGCTGTCCGCCGAAATCAGGTCCGTGCTGACGAGGCCGGTCTCAAGTCCGTTGCCGCGCAAGGCGCGTGCCGTCTCGGCAATGCGCCAGGACGTGCCCGGTGTGACGGTCTGCCCGTCCCTGACCAGCAGGTCGGCGCCGTCCGCGCCGGACTCGGCCAGCTGATCGGCAAGCTCCTCGGGCGGCAGATCACCGAACGGTTTCGTCAGGACGAGGACGCGCACAACGTACTCCTTTCCGGTCGCTCGCGAGCCCGTACGGGCCGCTAGCGACACCATGAGAATCTGTGAAAGCGCTCCCTCAACTTAACCACCGCGATCGCAGGAGATCGAGTGTTCGTACAACACTCCAGTTGAGAAGCCTTGTTGAGGGCGCCGGAGCTGGACCTGTCGAATCTCCTCCTGTGAAAACGCTTGCTAGGTCGAGTACTGCGCCCTAACGTCATCCGCGCCTCAGTCCCGAGAGCCGCTCGGGTGGCCATCTCGACGGAGCAGGAGCCGACCATGGGCACAGGACACAGAGTTGGAGCATCCCGGATCGGCAGGCTGGCGCTCGCGCCCCTGTTGCTGGGACCACTGCTGGCGGGATGCGGTGGAAGTTCCGGAAGTTCGGGCACCACGCTCAAGGTCTGGGACTACTCGGCGGAGCAGACGGACTTCCACAAGAAGGCCGCCGAGGAGTTCCACCGGCAGCACCCGGACATCACCGTGCAGTGGCAGTCGATCGCCCAGGACGAGTACAAGCGGACGCTCCCGCTGGCCTTCCAGAGCGGCCAGGGTCCGGACATCTTCTACTGGAGCGAAAGCGGTCCGCTGGCCATGTCCCAACTGCTCAGCCAGGACTGGATCCAGCCCCTCAACGAGGGCTCCGCGCTGCCCGCGAGCTTCACCAAGCGTTGGCCCGAGGGCTCGTTCGTCGACGGGGTCAACCAACTCGACGGGAAGACATACGCGTTCCCCTTCTCCGAGAGCACCTACTGGGGCCCCGGCTACATGTTCCTCAACAAGAAGGTCTTCGGTGACGCCGGTCTCGACACCGCGAAGCCGCCGAAGACCTGGTCCGAGCTGAAGAGCGCCTGCGCGCAGATCAAGGCGAAGACGAAGGCGTACTGCATCGCGTCGCCCAGCAAGGACGTCGACTTCCAGCGCATCTTCTACGCACTCGCCGCCGGCGAATACACCTTCAACGACGGGTTCTTCGACTACAAGAAGGGCACGTTCTCGCTGGCCGAACCGCAGGCCCAGAAGGTGTTCGCATTCATCCAGGAGCTCAAGAAGGACGGCTACCTGGCACCCGGCACCAACGACAAGAACTTCTCCCGGCAGCAGTTCGCCACGGGACAGGCCGGCATCATCATGGACGGCACCTGGATCCCCTCGGTGTTCAAGTCCCTCGGCATGGACTCCTCGCAGTACTCCATCGCCGCGCACCCCGTCCCTGACTCGGGTGCCAAGGGCGCCCTGTGGAGCCAGCCCGACGGCAACAAGTACTGGGTGAGCGCGAAGACGAAGCAGTCGAAGGCCGCGTGGACCTTCATGAACTGGCTGACTCAGCCCGACGGTTACTTCGCCAAGCAGTACCTCGCAGGCGGCTTCGGGACACTGGCATTCGCGGACAACGCCCGTTACATCAAGGACCCCGCGATGCGACAGATCATGGGGATAGCCGACAAGCCCGGCTACCGGGTCGATCTGCCGCTCCCGGTGACCAAGTGCCCGGACCTGGTGAAGTCCCAGGCCTACGTCAAGGCCGTCGGTGAGCGACCCAACTGGGAGTACGAGGCGATGTCCGGCGCCCTGAGCGGCGGCAAGTCGCTGAAGCCGGAGGCCGAACGGATCGTCGAGCAGCGTCAGAAGACCCTCACGGCCGAGCTCAAGAAGGAAGCGGCCCAGGGGCTGAAGGTCTCACTCGACTGCTTCACCTTCCCCGACTGGTCGTACACCTCCGACTACCGGCCGGCCAAGTAGCCGCCCACGTCCCGGAAGCCGGATGTCAGCCAGCCGTAAAGGACCTCGCATGGCTCTCGCCCCCACCAGCCCACATCCACCCGACGCCGCCCCGACCACGATCACCCGGCCCAGCGGGGAGACACACCGGTCCAAGCCTTCTTCGGAGCCACCGGAGGGAAACCGTGAGCGCGCCAAGGGGCGCGACCGGCTGTGGGTGGCCGCCTTTCTCGTGCCGTTCCTCGTGCTCTACATGGGGTTCACCCTCTGGCCGCTGATCGCGACGGTCTACTACTCGTTCTTCGACTGGTCCGGCTCCGGACCGCTCGACAACTTCGTCGGTGGCGACAACTACAGCCGTATCCTCGGCGATCCGCTCTTCTGGCAGGCGGTCGTCAACACCCTGCTGTTTGCCGTCGGCACGACCCTGATCAAGCTGCCGCTGTCCCTCCTCGCCGCACTGGTGATGACCAGGAAGTGGCTGCGGGCGAAGAGGGCGCTGCGCACCGTCTTCTTCGCACCGCTGATCATCCCGGTGGCGATGGCCGGCCTGGTCTTCACCTACCTGCTCAACCCGTCCAACGGCGCCCTCAACTCCGCGCTGCACGGACTCGGCCTCACCGACGGTACGACCGATGTCTTCGCCAACCGCTGGACCGCGCTGCTGGCCCTGGTCCTGATCTCCGTCTGGCAAGTTTTCGGGCAGTACATGATCTATTGGATGGCCGCGCTACAGAACGTCCCCGACGAACTGTACGAAGCCGCCGAGCTCGACGGCGCCAGTGAATGGCAGAAGCTCACCCGGATCACGCTGCCGCTGATCCGTCCCGTGGCCGTGGTCATCGTGATGCTCGCTCTGGTCAACGCGATGCACGTGTTCGGGCTCGTCGTCACGCTCACCGGCGGAGGCCCCGGCACGAGCACCTACGTGGTCTCGTACTTCATCTACAAACAGGCCTTCGGCTCGATGCCCTTCGCGTACGGATATGCGTCGGCGGCCGCCCTGCTGTTCTCCGTCATGGCGTTCCTCCTCGTCACCAGTCAGGGCCTCTTCGTGCGCCGCGCGCAGAAGACGCGGAAGGAGTACGGAGTCTGATGTCCCGTCCCGAACTCCGCACACCGCGAAAGTCACGCTTCTCGCGACTGTCACGGCCCGCGCGTGCCAACCTCATCGCGCTGCCCTTGCTGATCGTGGTGGGTCTCGTCTGGGTCTATCCGTTCCTCTGGGTCGTCGCGGGGGCGTTCAAGACACAGACAGGGCTCTTCACCGGGGGCGCCAGCCTCATGCCCGACCAGTGGAACTTCGACAACTTCCGCCGGGCATGGGTGGACGCAGGCTTCTCCAGATACTTTTTCAACACGATTCTGTACGCGGTCGTGTCCACCGTCATCGAACTCTTCAAGTCGGCCCTGTGCGGATACATTCTGGCCCGGTACGAATTCCCGGGACGAAAGCTCCTGCACCGCATGATCATTGCCACCCTGTTCGTACCGGTGGCCTCCATCATCATCCCGCAGTTCGTCCTGGTGGAACAGCTCGGCCTGCTGAACACCCAGGCCGGGGTCATCCTGGCCATGTCCGGGGCGGCCGGCGCCCTCTACGTCCTGCTCTTCATCGGCTTCTTCTCGGGCATACCGAGCGATCTGTTCGACGCGGCAAAACTCGACGGAGCCGGCTTCCTCCGCACATTCCGGCTGGTCCTCCCGCTGGCGAAGCCCGTCATCGCGGTGGTCGTCATCTTCCAGTTCATCACCAACTGGAACGAGTTCAACATCCCGTTGGTCTTCACCCTCGGCCAGCCGGATCTGCAGAACCTGGCAGTCGGAATGCTGTCGTTCAAGGGTGAGCACTCCGTGGACTGGACCGGATTCGCCGCCGGAATGACGCTCTCCGTCATTCCCATGCTGATTGTCTTCGTCTTCTTCCAGAGTTACTTCGTGCGCGGCCTGGCCGGCGCCACCAAGGAGTGAACCACGTGACAACCGAGCCACCCGGCTCCGTCGATCTCAGCGGCACCTTCGCCTACACCTGGGACCTGGTGGGCGACCCCGCCGCGGCCGAACGAATAGCCTCACTCGGCGTGGGCGCAGTGGTCCTGCAGGCCGCCTACCACTCGGTGCGCGCCATGACGCCGTACCACCCCGTCCACCGCACGGTGCATGCCACACACGCCGCCGCGTATTTCCCGCTCGACCCTCACCAGTGGCGCGGCAAGCGTCTCAGACCTGACCCGCCGGGCTGGGCCGTCGACGCCCCGGACCGGTTCGGGGCGGCGGCCTCGGCTCTGCGGAGTCAGGGACTGCGGGTCGAAGCCTGGCTGGTGCTCACGCACAGCACCGCGGCGGGGGAGCGCGCACTCGATCTGACCGTGCGCAACGCGTTCGACGAGCGATACGGGTACGCACTGTGCCCGGCACAGCCCGAAGTGGCCGCGTACGCCCAGCAGTTGGTCCACAGCTTCTGCGAACGCCACGACGCCGCCGAGGTGCCGACGCTGATGCTGGAAGCCTGCGGCTGGCTGGGCTTCGAGCACGGCAGCCACCATGAGAAGACAGCGGGCGCCGACCTGAGCAGAGGCTGCCGCGATCTGCTGTCGATATGCCTGTGCGCTGCCTGCAGCAAGGGAATCGAGACCTGCGGAGGGGACCCCGCCGACATCGCACAGACAGTGCGCCACACCGTCGACGCGGAGATGCGCGACGGCTTACGCGCACCGAACACATTCGCCGAGTCGCTCGGTGAACGGTCAGCACAAGCTCTGCTGCGCCACCGCCAGTTCGTGATCGAGGACCTGACACGACAGGTGGCGGCGGTGGCACCCGGTCGGGAGCTGCTCCTGATGGCGGACGGCGACCCGCAGACCACCGGCCCCGACAGCGGACTCGACCTGGTCCGCTTCGGCGGCCGGGCCACTGCCGTCGTCCTCAAGTGCTGGGACGACGAGAACCGGGCGGTGGCCCGCGTCGAAGAAGCGGTGCGGGACAGCACACGGCCAGTCATCGCCAATGTGTCAGTGCTCGACGAGCACCCCGCCGAACTCAGCCGGCGGGTCGCCCGGCTGCTGGCCGCGGGAGCGCGGCAGATCCGCTACTACCACGCGGGCCTGTCCTCACCCGCGCGACTACGGGCACTGCGCATGGCCAACGCGCAGGAAGCGGTGCGAGCCACCGCGAGAGCAGGTACTCGGACAACGGAGGGAGCAGCATGACGAACGAGCCACTCACCGGGCTGTACGCGATGGATCCGGCGCGCTTCGACGACGTCTACGGGGCAGCCGAACGCGCCGCGATCGAGAGCTACTTGACCATCAAGCAGCCCCCGTGCGCCGCAGCGGACCTGTCCGCGGACATGCTGGCAGGAGTCGACGTGCTCGTCACCGGCTGGGGCGCGCCCCAGCTCACCGCGGAGCTGCTGGACAGCGCGCCGCGGCTCGCCCTCGTCCTGTACGCCGCAGGGTCCGTACGCCCCCTGGTGACCGAGGAGTCCTGGGCGCGCGGCGTGCGGGTCACCTCCGCCGGCACGGTGATCGCGGACAAGGTCGCGGACTTCGCGCTCGCCCAGATCCTGTATGCACTCAAGCACGGCTGGCGCTACGTCCTTACCGCACGGCGCACCCGGGCGGCGGCCGTCCGCCGAAGTGAACTCGGCACCGTGGGAGCCACCGTCGGCCTTGTCTCACTCGGAGCCACCGGGCGGGCCACCGCACGGCTCCTGGCCAGGCACGGCGTGCGCGTGCTGGCCCACGACCCCTACGTGCCCGTCGCCACGGCTCGTGCTCTCGGCGTCGAACTGACCACGCTGGAAGGCGTATTCGCCGAGAGCGATGTCGTGAGCCTGCACGCCCCGCTGCTCGACGAGACCCACGCCATGGTCGACGCACGGCTGCTGCGCTCCATGCGCCCCGACGCCACGCTGGTCAACACCGCGCGCGGCGGCCTCGTCGACGAGCCGGCGCTGGTGTCCGTGCTCGGAGAACGCACCGACCTGTTCGCCGTACTCGACGTCACCGACCCCGAGCCGTCGCCCCCCGGCTCCCCGCTGTTCGAACTGGACAACGTGGTGGTCACCCCGCATCTGGCCGGCAGCCTCGGCCCGGAACGGCGCCTGCTGGGCCGGGCCATGGCCGAGGAACTGGCCCGGTACGTCGCCGGGAGCCCGCTGCGACACGAGGTAGCCGCCGCGTCGATGGAGCACGCCGCATGAGCACAGTCGCCTTCACGCTGGTCATGGTCCCGCCCTTGTCGGCGGAAGCCCGATCCTGGCCCGACAGGCTCGTCGAGGCAGTACCGGGGATCGAGGTGCTCTGCCCCCATGGCCCTCAGGGCATCGACGCCGCGCTGGTGCGCGCCGATGCCGCCTACGGCACACTCACACCCGAACTCCTCGGCTCGGCAGACCGGTTGCGCTGGCTGCAAGCCCCTCAGGCCGGCCCTCCTCCCGGCTTCTACCACCCCGCGCTCGTACGTCATCCGGTCGAGGTGACGAACATGCGCGACACCTACACCGATCATGTCGCCGCGCACACGATGGCGTTGGTCCTGGCCCTCGCCAGGCAACTGCCCCGCTACGTACGCGAACAGGCAGCCGCCAACTGGGCGCCGGACTGGTCGGACGGCGCGGTCGTCCCCCTCGGCGAGGCGCGCGCACTCATCGTCGGTACGGGTGCGATCGGCGCCGAGACCGGACGGTTGCTCGCCGAGTTCGGCACCCGCGTGGAAGGCATCGACCCCCGTGTCACCACGGCACCGCCCGGATTCCTCCGGGTTCTGCCGCCTGGTCAACTCGATCGCGCACTTCCCGAAGCGGACATCGTGATCCTGACCGTGCCTCACACCCCTGAGACAGAAGGGCTGATGGATGCCGGCCGTCTGGCGGCGATGAAAGACGGAGCTTGCCTCATCAACGTGGGCCGCGGTCCCACCGTCCGCCTCGACGACCTCGTCGCGGCCTTGGACGCGGGGCGCCTGCGGGGCGCCGCCCTCGACGTCATGGAACTGGAGCCGCTGCCGCCGGACCATCCACTCTGGCGCCACCCCAAGGCACTGATCACTCCGCATGTGGCCGGGGCCGGACCGCACGCTTCGGAGCGCCGTTTCGAGGTGCTGGCGGAGAACGCACAGCGGTTCGCCGACGGGCGGCCGTTGATCAACGTAGTGGACAAGTCGCTATGGTTCTGACCGCATCACCAGACACCCAACCCGCGGTGACCGTCGAGCGCGTGGAGACGTTCACGGTCGCCCTGCCGACGCTGCGGGACTTCGCGGTCGCGGGCGGCGGCGTGACCGCCCGAGGGCGCCCCGCCATCCGCGTGCTCGTCAAGGTTACGGCGTCGGACGGAAGCACCGGCTGGGGCGAGGCGACCCCGATCCCCTCATGGACGTACGAGACCACCGAGTCCATCGTCTCGACCCTGACGCACTACCTGGCGCCCGCCGCGACCGACCTGCCACTGTGGGACCTCGACGGGCTGGTGCGGACCTGCGACCGCACCATCCGGCGCGGCTGGTCCACCGGGATGCCACTGGCCCGCGCCGCCCTGGACGTCGCCTGGCACGACGCACTCGCCCGCTCCCGCGGCGTGAGCCTCGGAGAGCTGTGGGGCAGACGCCGCCACGACACCGTCGAACTCTGCTGGATCGCCACCGGAGACGACGCAGGTGACCTCGCCGAATCGGTCGCCGAGGGGCAGGCCCACGGGTACCGCCACTTCAAGATCAAGACGGGGCTCGTGCCCGGACAGGACGAGGCAGGGGAAGTCGCCCGAGTGGCGGCCGTACGTGAGGCCGCCCCCGGCGCCCGACTGATCGTCGACGCCAACCAGGCCGGCACCCAGGACTCCGCGCTCCGCCTCGCCCGCCTCCTCGCGCCGCTCGACATCGCGGCGCTTGAACAACCCCTGCCCGCCAACGACATCGAAGGACTCCGCCGGCTGCGCGACCTCAGCCCGGTCCCGATCGCCGTGGACGAGAGCCTGCGGCACCCCACCGACCTCGCCTCGTTCGTCCGCAGGGGCGCCATCGGCATCGCCGTGGCCAAGGTGCAGCGCTGCGCCGGGCTCACCCTGGCGCTGCGCCAGTGCCAGCTGGCCGAGGACTGCGGTGTGGCGCTGATGGGCTCGGGGCTGACCGAATCCGACATCGGCCTCGCCGCGTCACTGCACCTGTTCGCGGCCCACGACCTCATCGCCCCCGCCGACCTCAACGGCCGGCAGTTCCTGCAAAGCCCCTATGCCACCGGCTCCACGATCCAGGTCCGCGCCGGGGTGGCCCGGGTGCCGTCGGGGCCCGGCCTCGGTATCGGCATCGACGAAGGGATCGTACGAGAACTCGCCTGCTGAGCTGCGGGCATGTCAGGCCGTCCAAGTCCCATCCTCATGGCCCAAGTGCCCCTCCACGTACCTCCCAAGGGCCCGTCGCGGCCCGGACATGAAGGAGCCGCTCATGAAGCGTCGATCGCCCTCGCGCAGTTCTCACCGCCGCGCTCTGAGCCTGCTCGCGGCGCCCGCCCTCGCGCAGTTCTCACCGCCGCGCTCTGAGCCTGCTCGCGGCGCCCGCCCTCGCCGTCGGCCTGCTGGCCCCGGTTCAGAGCGCGTCGGCCGATTCGGCGGGTGCCGCCGCCTGCACCGCACCGGCCGCGGCCATCGGCCTGAGCACCGGCTGGAAGCTTCAGCTGCCCCTCCCCAACAGCTCCGGCTCCCTCCAGGAGATCAAGCAGCCCGCCCTGAAGACGTACAACAATGCTCCCTGGTTCACGACCACCTCGGACTGCGAGGCGATCCTGCTGCGGGCCGCGGTCAACGGCGCCACCACCAGCAACAGCGGATACCCGCGGTCGGAGCTGCGCGAGATGACCGCCGACGGGTCGGCGACGAAAGGCTGGCCGTCCACGTCGGGCACCCACACCATGGTCGTCGACCAGGCGATCACCCACCTCCCCAAGACCAAACCACACGTGATGGCCGGGCAGATACATGACGAGACGAGCGACGTCACCTCGTTCCGTCTCGAAGGGACCTCGCTGTACGTCACCTCGTACAACACCACCCACTACAAGCTGGTGACTTCCAACTACCAGCTCGGCACCCGCTTCCAGGGGAAGTTCGTGGCCCACGACGGGAAGGTCGACGTCTACTACAACGGCACCCTCAAGGCGACCGTCGACGGCGCGTTCGGCAGCGGCTACTACAAGGCGGGCGCCTACACCCAGGCGAACTGCACCAACTCCTCGCCGTGCGACAACTCGAACTACGGAGAGGTCGCCCTGTACGGAGTCACAGTGACGCACAAGTGACCTGACGGGGTCGCTCCTCCCGGTGCCTCATCGGGTCAGACCCCGCAGAAGGGCATGGTCCGCACGTATCCGCCGAGGTTCTCGTCGTCGGTGCCCAGGAGGGCGTCGGTGGATCCGGGCAGGCACTCGACTGCCTCGATCTTGTACTGGGGGAATGTTCCGAGGACGCTCGGGGAGGCCGCGAGCGTGACCCGTACCCGGCCTGCAGCCGACACGCTCACCCGGCCCGCATCGCTCACCGCGGAGTCGAACGGGCCGTCGTCACCGGCATCGGCCGCCGAACTCACGATGATCCGGCCGGAGTCGGTCACCGTGATGTCGGAGATGTGCCGGGTGCCGTCGTCGGTCGGATACGCGGTCCGGTAGGCGCGGCGCGTCACGGTGCCGAACTGCGGCTGACCCCACGGGGCGAACGTCAGGGGTGCGGCGTAGAGCGTGGCCGGACGATCCGCGCCCGCTCCACGGTCCGCCCACAGAACGGCGAGTTTCCCGTTCTGGGCGACGAGCGCGAAACTCTCGAAGTCGTCGCCCTCGCCGATCGCCGGCAGCGGCGAGTAGTCGACGACCGTCGCCCTGGGGCCGGCGACCTTCAGGCGGTAGACGATGCCGCGGCCGGTGAGCGCCAGGTATTCACCCGGCATCCCGGGGATGGCTTCTATGGCCTCAAGGTCGACGGGTTCCGGCCCGTCCCAGGTGATCGGGGAGATGCCGTCGGCGCCCTCCCAGTGGGTGATCCGGGACAGACGCTTCAGCCCGGCCCCCTTGTTGTCGTGCACGGCCAGCACGTCCACCCACGATCCGTCCGAGGCGCGGCCCTCGTACGCGAGGCCGCTGACACCACTGCGGACGTCGCCGCCGACCTGCTGCCATGGGCTGTCCGCACCGGCCGGGGCAGTGCCGAGCGAGGTCAGCAGGACCGTCGCCGCGGTGAGCCAGGCCACGCGCTGCAGCATCGGGAGTTTCACTGGGGGCGCTCGCCTTCTGTGTCCGACGGACGCGAGATCACGCGCCGAGTGCCAGGCTATTGATCATGGTGAGCACGGACCCAACGACGGTTACGCCATTCGCGGGAGCTCGAAGACGGACTCGGCGGGCACGCGCCCCACAGCCGGACGCCGTGGTGGTTCGTGGCCGCCGCAGCACTTTCTTGAGCGATCGATCCAGATAGGTTAGTGTGAGTGCATGGCAAGGACCCGAGAGTTCGACACCGAGGCGGCGGTGAGCCGCGCAATGGAGCTGTTCTGGACGCGCGGATACGAGGCGACGTCGGTGCGCGACCTGACCGGGCATCTCGGCATCGGACAAGGATCCCTGTATGCGGCGTTCGGCGACAAGGACGGCCTGTACCGGGCCGCGCTGGAGCACTACCGCACCACCCTCGCGGCGGCCGCCCTGCGCAGCCTCGACGAGGGGGCGGACGCCCGGTCGGCGATCCGTGCGATGCTGGTCGAGCGGGTCCGGATCGCGGCCGAACATGACGGCCGGGGCTGCCTGTTGGTCAATGCCGTCTGTGAGCGTCTGCCGGCGGACCCGGCTACCCGGCGCACCGTGCGTGACGTGCAGGATGCCAGTCAGCGTGCGCTCGCCGACGTGCTGCGCGTGGCGGCGGAGCGGGGCGAGATCTCCGCGACTCGCGACCCGCGGACCCTGGCCGCCTTCCTGGTCACCTTCCTCAACGGCCTGCTCGTCTCCTCGAAGATCACACCCGACGTCCGTGCCCTGGAACCCCTCGTGGAGGTCGCGCTGGCCGCCCTCGACTGATTTTTTCACGCCCTCAATCTGTATCGCACGATCCACAAAATGTACCGGCGTCCGCGAAGTCACCGACGCCGACGAGAGCGCATGCCGCTCACCGACCACATCGGAGGACCCATGCCCCCCGCGCAGACCTCGACCGCACCCACCCTCGGCGGCTCCCGATGGAACACCTTCCCGGCAACCCGCACGATGAGAGCCCGTCAGTTCTTCACCGGTGCCGAGCCGCTGCTGCAAGGCGTCATCGATGCCCTGCACAGCGTCGACCGTGAGGTACTGGAGGACCAGATCCACGCGACGCTCGGCCTCGGTACGCGCGAGACATCATTGCCGCTGGCCGTAGGCCCCGACAGCGCTTCGGCAGCCCGCGAACTGGGCGCGCAGGCCGAGAACATCGGCCGGGAGATCGCCTCCTGGGCAACCGCGGCCCTGGACCGGCTGCTCACCCACCGGATACCGCTGCCCGTCGGCCCCCTGGTGGTCCGCAGCCACTGCGACGGACATCTACTCACCCACCGCGCGGCCGACCTGCTCCTGGGCAGCCGCGGCGGACCGGTCGCGATGCAGCTCTACAACGAGTGGCTGCACCAGATGGTCCTGCTGCGCGACGGCCTACTGCCCTTCACCAACTGGCAGGACGTCCCGCTCCTCGTCACCCCGACCGGGCTGCGGCACATCGAGTCGGCCCGCGACAGCTTCCTCACCGAACTCCTGGTCCGCCAGATCCGGCACACCAGCATCGTGGACTTCGCCCGCCACGCGGTCACCGGCACCTCGGGCCCGGCCGGCTACGGCTTCGACCACGACGGCGGCACCGTCCTGCCCACCGTCGTCGGCACACCGCCCCTCACCGCGCCCCGCCACCTGCTGACCTGGCGACCCGGTCCCGCCGCAGACGACACCATCACATACGTCGCCGAAATGCAGGACTACTACGCCGCACCCCGCACACTCATCGACCACCTATCGCCCGCCACCGCAGCACAGGGGCCAATAACTGGCCGCGTAGTCGTCGGACCGGCCGTCGACGGAACCCGCACCGCCCACATCGCCATGACCCACGACGGAACCACCGCACACCTCGACCTCGGCCAGGCGCTGCGCGGCCACCGCTTCGCCCACCAGGCCGCCGTCACAGGCGCCGCGATCGCCCGCACCACCCGGAGCGCCGAGCTGTGGACCGCACTACGAGCCCCCGGATTGCTGTGGACGCAGGACGGCGACGTCACCCTGGACGCCACAGGCCAGGACAATCTCGTCGCGCTGGCACTGCTCGGCCGCCTCTACCCGGACAACGTCGCCCTGCGCCCCGCCGGCCATGACGCCGGCCCGGCAGCCGCGGGCACGAACGGACCGGGCGGCCGCCTCATCATCGACCTGCCGGACCACGACGTCACCGAGCGGCAGGACAGCCCGCCGGAAACGCGCTGATCACGCGGCTGGGACAGCCACCGGCCCGCATCGCCACACCAGGGCACCGTCCGGCAGGACCAGAACGCACTCTCTGGCGCCCGAACCGCCAAGCCCCCCAGGAAAGTTGCGAAGAAACATGATCGTCGACCATCACGCAAATCCTGCACGCACAGGCCGTGCCACCGTCAACGAAACGAGTCTCCACTACCGCACGGCTGGGTCCGGCCCGGCGCTGGTGCTGCTGCACGGCGTTCCCAAGACCGGCTATCACTGGCGGCACCTCGTCCCGAAGCTGACGGACCAGTACACCGTCGTCGTACCGGACCTCCGTGGTCTTGGTGACTCTTCCCGTCCCGCGGACGGATACGACAGCGCGACGATGAGCGACGACATCGCCGCGCTGATGGCCCAGCTCGGACACGCCTCCTACAGCATGATGGGGGAGGACTGGGGAGCGGTGATCGGCTACCAACTCGCGGCCCGGCACCGCGATCACGTCAACGCCCTTGTGTTCTGCGAGGCGTTGTTCCCCGGATTCGGCTTCGAGGACCACACCGCACTCACCCACGAGAACGTCTCAAGTGGCATGCACCTGTGGCATCTGGGCTTCTACTTCCAGCCCGACGTACCCGAGATGCTGATCGCCGGGCATGAACGCGAACTGATCACCTACATGATCAAGTACGAGCGCAGTCACCCCGACACCGCCACCCCCGACGCGGTCGACGAATACGTTCGCTGTTACTCCATGCCTGGCGGCATCCGCGCGATGCTGGCGATCTACCGGGCCATGCTCGTCGACGCCGAACAGAACAGGCTGGCATCACAGCGGAAGCTGGACATCCCGGTGCTGGCGCTCGGCGGCTCGGCCTTCATCGGCGACCGGAACGAAGCCCAGATGCGGCTCATGGCCCACGGCGTCACCGGTCACGTCTTCAACGCCGGCCACGACCTCGCCGAGGAGATACCCGACGAGGTGGCGGATGTGGTGCTTCCGTTCCTGGCCGAGAGGTTGTAGCCGCCCCTGGGCCCTGACCGTCGGCCGCGACCCGTCAGCCGCTGGGCCGACGGCTGCGGTACGAGGCAATCGCGGTCAGCGCGAAGATCAGGGGCGCTCCCACCCCCATGACCGTGAACGGGTTCAGGAACGACTCCATCCACTCCGGCATGTCGACGAACAGGGGCAGCAGCATCAGTACGGTCAGCGGGATGAAGGCCAGCATCACGGCGGCGAACCCCATCATGAGGGCCGCCTGGCGTGCATCGCGCCGGTCGATGAGGACAGCGGCCTGCGGGTCGGGCGCCCAGTCCGCGCCCCGCAGTTCCTCCCATGAGTCAATCAGCAGCCCAAGTTCGCGCTCGACGTTCACATGAAGATCGTCGACGAACGGCAACAGCACCTTGGAGCCGTCCCGGCCGTAGGCGTGCACCAGCACGTTGGGCGCACCGCTCTGCATCGCCGATGCCGGATTGACCTCCGCCCTGATGTCCTGGATGTCCTCCCATGCCAAATGCCGGCGCTTCGCCATGCCGCGTACATGGATCGCCTTGATGTCCGCGACGGTCGAACAGCGCAACGTGGCGTAGAAGAGCCACCCCATGAGTGCCACCCACGCTGCGAGGATGGGGTACCGGAACGAGGCGGGCACCTCGGCGCCCCACAGGGCCACCAAGACGCTCAGCGTGCCTATGACGATCACCCAGAGGAACACGTGCATCCGGGACCGTCTCATCCGGTACTCGCGCGGCAATCGTTCGTACCCCACAGCCACCCCCGCAGTAAGGCGTGCCCCATCCGTCGACACGACCGATGGGGCACCATGGTGAGGCCCCAACTCCGTTGTGTCGAGGGCCCTTTGGGAAGTGGAGCGTGCCAGGTCGCCTCGGCGCCTTCACTGCGTCCTCAGTTCACTACGACCGCCCGCCGAACTGCCAGTCGTGGACCTCGATGTCGGCGTACGGGCCCGGGGTCAGGACGGCCCGTGCCGAGTCCGGATCCGGTGCCCGGACCAGAACCGCCGTACCCAGCCATTTGGTCCCGTCGTCGGACAACAGCGGCCCGTACGCGATCAGTTCGTCCCGGTCCGGAGGTACGGCGAGGTCGGCACCCTGCCCTGAGCCAAGGCCGAGCACCAGGTACCGGTTGCCGTCGGTCCCGCCACCGGGGAAGTCCCACATGGTGCGCCCCAGCAGGTTGCGCCACCGTCGCAGCAACACGTCCCGGTACACACCTGCCTGGTAGCCGGGCTCGTCAAAGGCGAACGCGCGGGCGGCGGCAAGATCCGGCAAGTCCACGATGTGCACGCTGCCGGTGGGCACGTCGTCCCCTGCGAGGGTCGGGCCGCGGGCGATCATCTCCTTGCCGAACCGGTCCATGTAGGACCAGTGCTCCTCCAGCAACTCGTGACGCAGAGCCACAGAGTTGGGCCGATCGCGGTGGTAGCAGAAGAACTCCATGCTCCACACTCTCCACCATCCGTCGTTCGGGCAGACTCCGGTTGTCACAGGCAGGGCCCGTCATGGAGGATCAGGCGTTCGAGGCGCGCGGAACCGCTGTGCGCGGCGGGGGCCTGAGGGGGCGGCGATCTTTTCCGTAGTCGTCAATGTGCTGGTCGGTCTGGTGACCAGCCTCATCGGTGGTGGGTTCGTCTGGCTCTGGGAGCGTGGCAAGCGCACCGGCCGACTGCGGCGCAAGGCGGACTTCTTCGGCCTCGTCCCGGGGGAGACCTGCTTCATCGTCATCGGCAACAAACACAACACACGGGGCGTTACCACGCACAAGGAAATCCGCGCCATGATCGAGGTCGCGACGCTGGCCGGCCAACTCGGCTGTGACGTCGCGACCGAGTCCAGCGACGACTTCCGCGGCACCAACGACGACCGTACGGAATTCTGTATCGGTGGTCCGATCGGCGAGGCCAACCTCCGTACGGGCGGTCACCTCGCGGCCCATCTGCCCGGCGTCAGCATCCTGCCGTACGGTCAGGGTCCGGAGTCGATGGCGTTCGACGTCGGCGGGCGACGCTACCCGTACCGGAAGAACGAGGTGGAGTACGCCTTGGTGGCCAAGTTCAGGCCGCCGCAGGCAACTCGCCCGGTCATGCTGGTCTGCGGCCAGAGCTCCCTGGCCAACCAGGCCGCGATCCACTTCCTCAGAAGGAACTACCACCAAGTGGCCGACGCCCTCGGCGCGGTCGACCGCTACTGCCTCCTGATCAAGGTCTCGGACATCGGTACGTACGGCTTCCAGGGCGCGAGCCTCGAAGCCGATGTGACCGCTGACGCGTTCACCGCACCCTGACGCCAGTACTACGCCGACGACTCGGTTCCTGCCCTGACGCCAGTGCTGCACTGACCGCTCAGTTCCTGACCGGAATCCGACCCTGACCCCGTCGTTACGGGCCCGTGAGCCGCGTCGCGCAGACTTGCGGCATGCGCCGCCGCCGTACTACCCGTCCTGCTGTCGCCCTGGTCTGCCTCTGTGCGACCACCCTGCTGTTCACGGGGTGTTCGGGCGATGACGGGAAGTCGACGCCAGTGCCCCCTTCCCCCTCCCAGCGGGACGACGGGGAGGTCAACCGGGACGACGTGAACGGTGACGGGCACTCCGACGCGCTCGTCAACGGCTGGTACAAGGAGCCGAAGGTAGGGGGCGATTGGCACAACAACCGCTTTGTCGCCCTTGCCGCACCAGGCGGCCCCGAACCGGGCAAGTCCTTCCGTCTCGCGGAGCGCTATGCCAAGCCGGACCCCCGGGTCACCAGCTCGCCGATCGAGTACGACCGGTCTACCCAGTTCACCGGGGATCTCGATGACGACGGCCACGCCGATGTCGTCGTACGCAATCTGCTGAGGAACCCCAGCGGGAAGGACACGCCCGAGCAGCGCATTGTGTGGGGCGGATCCGACGTCCCCGCGGGCGTCACCAAGCTGCCCGCCGACATCCTCCCGGCCACCGCTGCCGGGGACTTCGACGGCGACGGCGCCCTCGACCTGCTGACCCTCGCGGAGCCCGGCGACCAGTACGACCGCAAGCCGCAGTTCGCCACCGTCCTGTACGGCCCGCTCAGCCGTGGCAGAGGGGCACCCCGCACTACCTCAAGGACCGATGTGGGCCAACAGGGCTGGGTGTCCGTGGCGCACACGGCCGTCGGTGACTTCGACGACGACGGCCGGGACGACCTGGTGACCAAGGCCGAGTACGACGAGGAGGATGTCCGCTTCGAGGAAGACATGCCTGAAGACGTCATCGACGCCGTGTTCTACCGGGGTACACCCCAAGGGCTGAAACCCGCCGGGGCCGTACCCGGCATCACGAACCAGGCCGACAGCCAGGTCCCCGGCGGCAAGCCCGTGGCCGCCGGGGACTTCGACGGCGACGGACACGCCGACATCCTCGCCGGGGTGGGCTTCACCGAAGCCGTTGCCGTCTACGGAAGCGCCGAGGGCCCAGGCCGGGGCAGGGCCGCCCGCGATCTGGGGAAGCTGGATGTTGACAGCGCCGTCGCGGTCGGCGACGTAAACGGCGACGGCCACGACGACATCGCCACCCAGTCACCGGGCGTCGATCGCCGTTTCGGCCAGGTGGTGGTGCTCCTCGGAGGCGAGGACGGGCTCGACACGGCCCGTACTGTCAAGATCGACCGGCGCGCGATCGGCCTCGGCGGCTCCCCGCAGCACGAAGGAGACCGCGACTTCTTCGGCTGGGACCTGCGCATCGCCGACCTCGACACCGATGGCCGTGACGAGTTGCTCATCGGCACGTTCGGCTTCAACAAGCCCCGCAAGGACGCCGGTTACTGGATCCTGCGCGGAACGAAGAGCGGCCCGTCGACAACGGACCGCCGCTTCATCAAGACCAAGGACTTCGGCGAGAGCTGACTACTTCCGTCCGCGCATCGTCGACGGCCTTGGTCGGTGAAGCTCCTCGCGATCGCCCGTGTCGCCGGCAATCGCGAGGCCCGGTCACGCGACCAGGCGCAGCCAGGCCGCCGCGAGTGCGGCGTGACCGGCCGGTGTCGGGTGGACGCCGTCCGCAGCCCAGTACTCCGGCCCGGTCGTCGCGGCGAGCTCGGCGAACATGCCGTCGGCGGCGAGCAGATGAGCCCCGTACGTGCGCGCAAGCTCGCGCACGACCTGGATCTTCGGGTCCAGGTCGGCCCGCCACTCCTTTCGGACCTCTTCGTCGAGGTGCACGTCGCCGACCTCGACAAGGCCGCGAATCGGCAGCAGGAACGGCTCGATGAGGATCAGCTCGGTGCCGGCCTCGGCGAGGGGCGCGAGCAGGCGGTCGTACCCTGCCGCGAAGTCCTCCATGGGGATCACATAGCCGTCAGGGTCGTACGAGTGCCAGCCGACGTCGTTTCCGCCGACGAGGACCGACACCACGTCCGGGCGCGCGTCGAGGACGTCCGCCTGCCAGCGGGCCTCGAGGTCCATCACCTTGTCGCCCGCGATGCCGGAGTTGAGCCAGGTCACGGCCCGGTCCGGGCGGCGGAGTCCCCAGTCGCCCGCGACGCGGAGCGGGTAGCCGAACCCGAGATGCTCTTCGCCTTCGAGCCGTTGGCAGTCGGTGATCGAATCGCCGGTGAACATCACGGTGCTTCCCGGTCGGATGGTGATGGTCATGTGTGCTCCTGGAACTCGGTTGTCGGGGTGGTTGGTTCAGGTTTGCGGGCTGCCGAACCAATGGCAGGCGGCCTGTTCGAACGCTTCACGGTCAGGGTCGCGATCACCTGCCCAGGCGACTGTGCCGTCGGGTCGGACCAGCACGGCGCCCAGTCCGAGGTCGTTCCGAGCCGGACCGGCTGCGTACCGCATCCGGCTCTCCCAGCCCATCGCCGAAGCGTGCAGGGATCGGTCGGTGCTGAAGTCGAGCGCGACGCCTCGTCCGTCCTGCATCAGGTCGCCGAGGCGAGTGCCGTCCTCAAGACGGAGGTCGGGGGCGTTGAGGCCGACCAGCGGATGCTCGCTGCCGAGGTGGTAGCGGTTCGACGATCCCGATGTCTTCTTGAACACGTAGGTCGTTCCGTCTCGGGTCCCGAGCAGGTCGCGTATGACTCCTTGGATCGCCTGGGCATGGGGGTCCGGCTTCATGGCCGCGGCCTGGGCGCGCGTCCAGTCGAGCACCTCTGCGCCGATCGGACGGCGCTCGCGGGTGTAGGTGTCGAGGAGCCCGTCCGGCGCGGTCCCGTGCACGGTCGCGGCGAGCTTCCATCCCAGGTTCATGGCGTCGCCGAGGCCGAGGTTGAGTCCCTGCGCTCCAAGGGGGGAGTGGATGTGAGCGGAGTCGCCCGCGAGCAGGACGCGCCCCTGGCGGTACGTCGTCGTCTGCATCGCCCGATCGGTGAAGCTCGAGGCGAGATGGACGTCGGTCAGTGTCACGTCGGCGCCGGACACACGGCGCAGAACCGCCTGGAGATGTTCGCGAGTCGGCCGCTGCGAGCGATCGAACGCGCCGCCGTCGAACTCCAGCATGCCGATGTACTCCTGCGCGGGTGTCCGGAGGTACATGCCTGTCGGCGTCAGGTTGAACCCGGGGCGCAGCTTCTCGGGATCGGCGACGTTGGCGAGCACGACGTAGCCGGTGAACTGCGGCTCGGTGCCGACGAATTCGAAGCCCGCGAGCCCACGCACCGCGCTGCGTCCGCCGTCGCAGCCGACGACCCAGCCCGCCGCGTACTCGTGCTCGCCTGCCTGCACGACCACACTCTCACCGTCCTGCGCGACGCCTGAGACCGTGACGCCGCGCCTGACCTCCACGCCGAGCTTGGACGCCCGCTCGGACAGCACCGTCTCGACCGCTTCGAGATTCGTCATCACGCCTTCCATTGCCGGGCTGGGAAGCCGGAACGGCAGGGCGGCGACGTCGACATGGGCCGGATCGAGCATCATGCCGGCGAAGTGGCTCACGCCACGAGGGGGCGACGGCTCGTCCACGTCGAGGTCCGCGCCGGGATCGTCGTGGACGCCCGACGCAGTCAGGAGCGGGTGCAGCATCCCGCGGCGGTAGAACGCCTCGACCGACGCGGCGGACAGGCCCCGCATCCCGAGTGGGTCCGCCTTCCACGGAGAGCGGCCCTCCGGCTCCCGCTCCAGCATCAGGATCGAGCAGCCCGCGAGGCCAAGCTCGCAGGCGAGGAAAAGACCAACTGGGCCGGCGCCCACAATCACTACGTCATGCACGAGAACTCCCCTTCCGAAGCCTCTTCCGTGAGGCAGGCAAAGACTGACGCGGGCCGCTCACACGGGGCTCACACGGCGCTGACACGGGGGGCACGTGGCGCTGACACTCCCGTCCGGCGCCTTCCGGCACTGGCGTGGGCAGGGAAGTCAGGCACCACTGCCCTGATTTGGGGATCGTGCGTGCGCGCGCGAAGATCGGGGGATGGACGGGGATGCGCGGCTTCGCATCACGCTGCTCGGCGTCTTTCAGGCGTCTCGCGGTGACACCGCCCTGCCCGTTGTCGGCGCGCGGTTGCAGGGTCTGGCCGTACGGCTGGCGCTCGCCGGCGGGCGCACGGTCGCGCAGGGCGTGCTGGTGGACGCGATCTGGGCCGAGGACCCGCCGGCCGACCCCGCCCACGCTCTGCAGGCACTCGTCTCGCGGCTGCGCCGGATCCTTGGCTCGGCCGGCTGCGTCGTGCAGGCGGCGGGCGGCTACCGGCTGGACGTGGACGCGGCCGACGTGGACGCGCTGCGGTTCGAGCAACTCGCCGCCACCGGCCGTGACCGCCTGCGCGCCAGCGACCCGAACGCCGCGGCGGCCGTGCTCGGTGAGGCCGTGACGCTGTGGGGCGACCATCCCGGCACCCGTCCCGGCGCCGAGCCAACGGTCGTCGCCGCGGTGGTGCCCGCCGCCGCGACCCGGCTGGCCCACACCTCGGCCGAGGCCGTCGCCGACCTCGCCGACGCCGAGCTGTCCCTGGGCCGTGCCGACAAGGCCGCAGACCGCCTGACCGCACTGCTTGCCGAGCACCCCGTCCACGAGCGGGCGGCCGCATTGCTCATGGACGCGCTCGCCGCCCAGGGACGCCAGGCCGAGGCCTTGGCCCTGTACGAGCGCGTCCGCGAAACCCTGGCCGACGACCTGGGCACCGACCCGGGCGCCGCCCTGCGCGAGCGCCACCTGAGCCTGCTGCGCGCCGAATGGCCCGCCGCGGACGCCGACGCCGCGCAGACCAGGCCGAGCAACCTGCCCGCGCCGCTGACCAGCTTCATCGGGCGCGACGACGACCTCACCCGGATCGACACGCTGCTCGCCGCAGGGCGCCTGGTCACCGTGCTCGGTCCCGGCGGCGCCGGCAAGACCCGGCTCGCCGTCGAGGCCGCCCGCCGCCACCGCCACGAGTACCGTGACGGTGCCTGGATGATCGACCTCGCCTCGGTCACCGAGCCGGCCAAGGTCGGCGCGGCCCTGCTCGCCGGGATCGGGCTGCGCGGCGGCACGATGTTCGAGACCCGGACGCGAGTGGAAGGCGACGAGCTGGACGTACTCGTCGACCAACTCGGCGGTCGGGAGAGCCTGTTGCTGGTGGACAACTGCGAGCACCTGATCGACGCCGTGGCCCGCCTGGTCGCGGCACTGCTGTCCCGCTGCGCCGGGCTGCGCGTGCTCGCCACCAGCCGCGAACCCCTCGCGGTCGACGGCGAGGCGCTCGTGCCGCTCGGCCCGCTCGCTCTGCCCGGCCCGGACGACGGCGTCGAACAGGCCCGGCGGGCGGCGTCGGTACGCCTGTTCACCGAGCGGGCCGCGGCCGTACGCCCCGGCTTCGAGGTCGACGAGACGACACTGCACGACGTCCGGCAGGTGGTCCGCAGCCTGGACGGCATGCCGCTGGCCCTCGAACTGGCCGCGGCCCGGCTGCGGACGCTGTCGCTGCCCGAACTCGCCGACGGGCTCTCCGACCGGTTCCGGCTGCTCACCACCGGCAGCCGCACCGCACTGCCCCGGCACCGCACACTGCGCGCGGTCATCGCCTGGAGCTGGGACCCGCTGAGCGTGCACGAACATACGGTCGCCGAACGCGTCTCGATCCTGCCCGGTGGCGTCACGCCCGCCTCGGCCACCGCGGTCTGCGCCGACACCGCAGTGCAGGCCGCCGAGATCCCCGAGCTGCTCGCCAGCCTGGTCGACCGCTCGCTGCTGCAGCTCGCGCCCGCCCCGGGCCGCTACCGCATGCTGGAGACGCTGCGCGAGTACGGCACCGACCGCCTGGCCGAGACGGGCGACCTCGGCACCGCCCGCGACCTGGCCGCCGGCCACTTCGCCGAGCTCATGGCCCGGTACGACCCGCAGCTGCGCGGGCCCGGCCAGCTGACGGCCGTACGAGTCATCGGCGCCGAGTACGACAACACGCTCTCTGCCCTGCGCCGGCGATGCGACACCGGAGACGCCCCCGGCGCGATCGCCCTCGCCCTGAACCTGACCTGGTACTGGCAGATGTTCGGTCGGCAGTCAGATGCGGCCTACTGGCTGGGCGAGGCCCTGTCGGTGCCCGACGGCGAGCCGACGCCCGACCGCGACTGCGCCCACGCGATCCACCTGCTCAACCGGGTCGACACCCGGCCGGGGACGACCGGGACGACCGCCGAGGAGGTCGCGGGTGACCAGGCCGAGCTGCGCGAGCTGGCCGACCGGCTGCTCACGTACCCGCAGCTGCCCGGCCCGTACGGCGCGCTCACCGCGCTCCCGCTGGCGTTCCTGCACGAGGAGAGGACCACTCCCGCGCTCGTCGAGAGCCTGGCCGACGGCGACGACGTGTGGCTGTCCGGGCTGGCCCGCATGTTCCGGGCCCAGTTCGCCGAGAACTCGGGCGAACTCGACGAGATGCGCACCGACGTCGAAGCGGCCCTGGCCTGCTTCCGGCAGGTCGGCGACCGCTGGGGCCAGGCCAACGTGCTGCCGTTGCGTGCCCAGTTGCGGCAGTACGACGACGACCTCGACGGCGCGCTGGCCGACCTCCGCGAGGCCCGGTCGCTGGCAGCCGAATTCGGCTCGCTCAGCCTCGGCGACGAGGTGTTCAGTGACCTGCGCTGGATCGACCTGTACTTGCGGCGTGGCGACACAGACCTGGTGATCGCGATGATCGACTCGGCCCGGGAGCGGGCGGTGCGCGCGGACTCAGCGGAGATGTTGCTCCTGGTCGACGCGTGGGAGGCCGTCTTGTGGGTGCGGCTCGGCGACCTGGACCGGGCGCGGGAACTGCTCGACAGAGCCGAGCGGGGTCTGGACGGCGACACCCCGTTCCCCGGCGACCACGGGCGGACGCTGGTCGGCAGCGCACGTGCATCGCTCTGCCTGGAGACGGGCGACCTGGCCGGCGCGGCGAAGGCGCTGGCGAAGGCGTACGCATCGGCGCTGGAGACCCGGGACCTGCCGATCCTGTCGCTGGTGGCGGTGAACACGGCCGCGCTCGCCGAGGCCCACGGACGGCATCACGAGGCCGCTGTCCTGCTCGGCGCCGCCTCCCGGCTGCGCGGCGCCCACGACCGCACCGATCGGCAGGTTCGAGACCTCACTCGTCGAGGTCGGGCCGCGCTGGGCGAGGAAGCCTTTGCCGCGGCGTACGGGAGGGGTTGGGAACTGGACGCGAAGACCGCCGCGGCCGAAGTGGATCCGGCCCGGTTGTCCCTGGAACTCAGGACGGAGCACCCGGATCCCGTGTGATTCAGCCGAGGATGTCGAAGCGCGCAGCCGGCTCGCCCGGTTGCTCCTTGAACGGCTCCGGTTCGGCGCCCCATGGACGCTTGCGGTGGCCGTCACGCGGGCCGGCTCCGATCAACACGGTTGGACGGTCGGCGGCGGGGCGCGCGTCCCAAACGCACCCCGCCGCCGACACGCAAACCCGCTCAGTAGGTGCTTGTGAGCTCGTAGCGCTGGCCAACTCCAGTCGACAAGATCAACCCATGAGTCAGCACTCGGTGGTTTTGGACAAGATCTCGTTTGATGACTGGCAGGCCATTCACTCATGGGCCTGTCTCCCGGAAGCTTGTCGTTTCCAGCCTTGGGGACCAAACACCGAGGAGCAGACACGCGATTTCGTGACGGCCGCCGTCGAGGCTTGGTCGAGCACACCCCAGAAGAGGTTCGCCCATATAGCGCGCTTCGGGGACGACGTTGTCGGTGTGGGCGAGCTGCATGTCCGCAGTCACAGGCAGCGCCAGGGCGAGATCTCCTACGTTGTGCGTCCTCGGGTATGGGGGCAAGGCATCGGCACAGGAATCGGGCGCCACTTCTCTCACTCGGCTTCGGCACACGGCATGGATACGGGACGGTTGGCGGGACTCCCTGACGTTCAGCATTCTCGAAGAGGAATGGCGTGCCGAAGACGTCGGAGTGATGCCGACATAGAGACGGTCGGTTCACCGAAGTGGCCGAGCTCCAGGAGTCCAAGGACGATGAGTTTCGCCGTGGTCGCCAGTCTGTATTCACAGAAGCGATCACCACACTCGAGGAGAGCATCATGGCCGCCACCTACACATTCGACGTCTTTTCCAGCCTCGACGGCTTCGGCGCTGCCGGCGGCAACTGGACCGGCTACTGGGGCAAGCAGGGCCCCGAGCTCCTCGATCACCGCCTCGGCCTGTACAGCGAGGAGCAGCGGATGGTTTTCGGGGCCAACACGTATCGGGCGTTCGCGCAGATGCTGGCATCGAGCACCGAGGACTCCGAGGTGCGTGACCCATGGGTCACGCGGATGAGGAACCTGCCGGCAACGGTGGTCTCGACCACACTGGAAGGATCCCTCGACTGGCCGGATGCGACCGTCGTGAGCGGTGACGCCGTCGACGTCGTGGCCCGGCTCAAGGAGGAGTCCCGGGTGCCGTTGCGTTCGCACGGCAGCCTGTCGATGAACCGGGCGCTGATGGCCGCCGGTCTCGTCGACCGCGTCCAGGTGACGCTCTTCCCTGTGATCACCGGTCGGACCGGGCTGGACCCGATCCTCCAGGGTGCGGCCGACTTCGACCTGGAGCTGGTCGAGAGCCGGACGCTCGACGGCCACATCCAAGAGCTCATCTACCGGCCCGCCCTGCATCTCTGAGTCCGTCCATATCCATCCATGCACCCCGCCCCATCAAGTAGCCGAACCCGATGGAAGTCCCCGCTGTCCCTTCAGCGGATGATCCGGTGGGTGCGGGCCCCGGCGAGATCGGGCGCGCGGCTGGACAGCGTGGGCGAGATTGATGAGCAGCGGCGGCCGTTCTGGTGCCACATGGCGGAGCATCGATCACGGCAAGGGTGCGTATACGGGGAGACCCGAACCGGGGCAGCTGGGGGTAGCACGAGTGACCCCGTCGGTGGTCTCGTCCAGGATGGACGGCATGCCGTCTTTCTCTCTACCACGCCGCGAGTTTCTGGCAGCGACTGCTCTGGCGATGTCGCCGCTGGCGGGTGCGCCTGCTGCGCGGGCCCAGTCGCAGTCGGCCCGCCGCTCGGCGATCCGGATCCGTCTCCCCGAGCCGACGGGACCGTGCACGATCGGTACGGTCTCACTCCGTCTGGTGGACCGTAGTCGGCCCGACCCATGGATGCCGTCGGTGCCCCACCGCGAGCTGATGATCAGTGTCTGGTATCCGGCTCTCGCGCCACGCCGCGGGCAGCGCCTCGCGCCGTACATGGAGCGCCGTGCGGCCGAGCGATTCGACGTCTTGGAGCCGCATCGCATCCCCCTGGGCACGGTGGACTGGGCGGGCACGCGCACGCATGCCTATCGTCAGGCGCCCGCGGACCCACGCGGCGGGCGTCGGCCGGTGGTGGTGTACTCGCCGGGCGTCGGCGACCCTCGCAGCTGGGGCACCCTGCTGGCCGAGGAACTGGCCAGCCACGGCTACGCCGTTGTCACCGTCGACCACACCTACGAGTCTCCCGGCGTGCAGTTTCCCGACGGCTCGGTCAGGACGAACGAGGTGCTGCTCGAGGAATTCGCGCGGGCCCAGCGTGAGGGCACCGTTCCCGCCCTGCTGGAGAAGACGCTGCGTGCCAGGGTCGCCGACGCCCGCTTCGTGCTGAATCGGCTCGGCGCGCTGCCGCACGGGCTGTCGGAAGTGCTCGACACCCACCGGGTCGGCCTGGCCGGCCAGTCGGGGGGCGGATTCACCGCCGCTCAGAGCATGTACGAGGACCGGAGGATCCGAGCAGGGGTCGACCTGGACGGCACCCTGGAGTTCAACCAGGAACCCAACGGAACCAACCTCTCGCCCGTTGCCGCCCACGGCCTGGACCGCCCCTTCCTCCTGATGGGCCGTGAAGGAAGCGACCACGCGCGAACCGAGCCGTCATGGGCGGCCTTCTGGTCGCACAGCACCGGATGGCGCCGCGACCTGACCCTGATCGGCTCCCGGCACCAGACGTACACCGATCTCGCGGCAGTCATGCCCCAGACCGGTCTCGGCCAGGACATCGTCGAAGAGACCATCGGCACGATCGACCCCGCCCGTGCGGTCACGGTGATCCGAGCCTGTGTCACCTCATTCTTCGACCGCTGGCTGCGAGACCGCAACGACCATGTTCTGGACGGTCCCTCAGCGGGTTTCCCCGATGTCACCTTCGTCTGGTGAGCGGCTGCGGCACCTTCAGGTCGCTGTCGGTTTCGGTTTCTGCGAACGCCAGGGCGTCCCGGTTCTCGGCGACCGTGTCTACATGGGAGCCGGCCCCGACATCGATTCATATGCAGTGCTCAGTCTGCTGCGCGGCTGACTTGGCTTGGTGTGCGGCAACGGCCATGACGATGACGGAGATCAGTACGATGCCGGCGCCGACGTAGAGCGGCGCGGTGTATCCGAGACCCGCGGTGATGGCAAGGCCCCCGAGCCAGGCGCCGAGCGCGTTGCCGATGTTGGACGCGGACACATTGGCACTGGCGGCCAGCGCCGCCCCATGGGCGAAGTCGGTGACGCGAGTGATCATGCCCGGCACGCTGGCGAACCCGAACAGCCCCATCAGAAAGACCAGGATCACCGACGCGGTGGCGCTGCCGGCCAGTAGACCGAACACGGCCAGGGTCACGGCAAGCCCGAGCAGGGCAAGGACCAGAGCGCGGTCGCGGTCTCGGTCGGCCGCTCGCCCGCCGACCAGGTTCCCGACCACCAGACCGACGCCGTACACCATCAGCAGCCAGGCGACATCCGAGGGGGAGAAGCCGCCGACCTCGGTGAACGTGTAGGCGATGTAGCTGAACGCACCGAACATCCCGCCGTAGCTGAGCGCGGTGGCCGTCAGGGTCAGCCAGACCTGCCAGGAGCGGAACGCACGGAACTGCGAGCGCAAGCCGTCGGCCGGTGCCGGGTCCGAGTGGCCCGTCACTGATGGCGGCCGTGTCTCTCCCGCCCCGTCGGGAACAAGGGCGGCGATTCCCGCAAGTGCGAGCACGCCGATTGCAGTGACCGCCCAGAAGGCCGCTCTCCAGCCCCAGCGTTCACCGACCAGCGCGCCGAACGGCACACCCAGTACGTTCGCCAGCGTCAGCCCCGCGAACATGAGCGCCACCGCGCGGGACTTCTTCTCCGGCGCGACCAGACTGCGGGCGACCAGCGAGCCGATACCGAAGAACGACCCGTGGCACAAGGCCGCGACGATCCGCCCGAGCAGCATCACTGGATAGCTCGGTGCGAGAGCGGACAACAGGTTGCCGATGACGAACAACGCCACCAGGCCGATCAGAACCGCCTTACGGGGCAACCGGGACGTCGCTGCGGTAAGCGCGATCGCACCGACGGCGACACTCAACGCGTACCCGGAGATAAGCCAGCCCGCCGCGGCCTCGGACACCGCGAAACTCGACGCCACCTGCGGCAGCAGCCCGGCGATCAGGAACTCGGTCAGCCCGATGCCGAAGCCGCCAAGTGCCAGCGCCACAAGCCCACTCGGCATCCGCCGCCGCTCGATCACGCCCGTGTACACAACGGGGCTGGAGGCGCCGTCTCTCATTTGCCTTGCGTCTCCTTTCGGGAGGTTTTCAAGTGGATTACGGGCGGGGCGAGTTCACGCCGGCCTGCAGTCGCGGTCCAGTTCCTCGAATGTGGGCGGCATCGGTGCCTGGAGGACGGGGTGCCGCGCACTTCCCGGAGGTCGTCCAGGGGCCCACGTGGTGAGTTCTGCCAAGACGGCCTTGTCGGGGGGCCGCGGATATGGCGGGTGCGTCTGGCAGGGGAGATGTCCGCGCAGACCGCGGGGGATCTCCCGGAAGTGCCAGAAACGACTCGGTGCGGCGCCCGCATATAGTCGATCGGCGCGTCGCAGTTGCACGACGTGACGTCCGCTGCGGTGGCCCGTCGTACACCGCGCCGCCGCCCGTGCCGACGTCCGCACAGCTCCCGAAGTCCGTGCCGCCGGACGCCGATTACAGGCTCACGGAGGCCCCGTAATCAAGAATCTCTGGACGGCCCCGGGCACAGCGGCGCCGGTCGCCCGTCCAGCAGGAAATCTGTGTCCCGGACGCTGAATTCACTCATGACCCCACCCTCACCCCTGGAGGCAGACTCATCCATGGACAAAGATCGAGGACGCTTGGACGAAAGTGAAAACACCCTGGACGCGTGGAGGCGTGCCTGCCACACCCGGCTCGCAAGGACGCCGTCCTGATCGTCGAAGGCACCCTGGCACCCCACGCGCGGGATCACACGGTTGCCGCGCAGCGAAGAACTTGGGAACTGCCCGCACTCGACCAATCACCAGGTCGTCATCGACGCCGAACCTCGACTCGTCGTCGCCGTGGGTCGGCCGGTCACCGGTAACCGCAACGACAGCAAGGCGTGGGAACTGTCCGGTGTGAAGTCCGCAGTCGGCCGGACCGCGGTCATCGCGGATGGGGGTACCGAGGCATCGGCCTGGTCATCCCGCCCCGCCGTGAACGCGGTCAGACCGAACTGCCTGCTTGGAAGGCGGAGTACGACACCTTCCACCGCAAGGTCCGGGCGCGAGTCGAGCACGTCTTCGCGCGCATGAGGACCTGGCAGATTCTTCGCGACTGCAGTTTGGAGAGGCCTCAAGGGAAACAGCCCCCACCTCGCCGTCTCGGAGCATGCTCAGTCGAGACAGAACTCGTTGCCTTCGATGTCCTGCATCGTGATGCACGACTCGTTGTCGTCGTCGGCAAGCTGCGTGAGCACGTGTACCGCGCCGAGCGCGATCAGTCGTGCGCATTCGGCCTGAAGCGTGGCCAGGCGCTCTTCACCCACGAGCCCGGTGCCGGCCCGCACGTCGAGATGCACCCGATTCTTGGCGACCTTGCCTTCGGGAACGCGCTGGAAGAACAGTCGCGGGCCCACACCTGAGGGATCACTGCATGAGAACCATGAACCCTGATCCTCAGGAGGCAGGGTGCGGTTGAAATCGTCCCAAGTGTCGAAGCCCTCCGGTGGGGTCGGTGCGACGTACCCCAACACCTCGCACCAAAAGCGAGCCACGCGCTCAGGTTCTGCGCAGTCGAAGGTGACTTGGAACTTCTTGATCGATGACATCGGCGCACCATAGCAGGGGGACTTGGATGCTCATTTCCCGGTGTGGATCCGCACGTTGTCGGGAGGACGGGACACCCTTTAGCGGGTGACCACGTTGAACACCGGGTAGGTCTGCGGTCGCACGTCAGCGAGGCCGAGTTCTCGCAGGATCGGGATGAGGGTCTCGCCGAACTGCTGAAATGCCTCCTCGGACTCCCAGACGTCCACGACGAGCCAGCCGTTGCCGGTGGGCGCGGCAGTGTGCGAGATGAGGCCGGACACCGGCCAGTCGGCGGGGCTCTTGACCGGGCCGGGACGGCCGGCGACCTTCTCCGCGCTCTGCTCGTACTGGGCCTGGGTCATCCCCGGCATATCGAGAACCACGACGATCGCCATAGCTGAGTTCCCTTGCGAAGAGGCACGGAGAGTCGTTTGGCCAGTTGACCACCTTGGTGAGCCGCCTGCGCGTTGGCCTGAGCCGGACAGGGCATGGACAGCCATCGCGACAGCGGTGGCCCTCTGTCCGCCATGTCTTTCGTCACCTCGGGAGTCCTCATCTCCGGGAGTCCCAAGTCGTCGCTGACGCCGCGAAGCCAAGCAGGACTGCTTCGCCAGCCCGCGAACGCGTTCGCCGCCCAGACCGACGGAGTTCCCATCGCTGGGCAGTGGGGGAGAGGCCCATACGCTCGGCGGTGACCTCGGTGATGTCCACCCGGCTGTCGGCAACCTGGACCCCGCCCGCCATCACCGCTCACGCTGCGAACGCCGCACTGCAGTGTCTTCCTGCCGTGATCCGGCAGTACCCCATGTGGGGGCCACGCGCTCGAGTTTGGTCCAGCCAGTCCAGCCGCGCTCCTTCAGCAGCTCGATCAGTCGACGGGCCGGAGGCGCGGTGTCGAAAGCGAGCGTATCCATCAGCTTGACGAACGGTGGCTCGATGTCAGCATCGTCGACGTAACCCTCGCCCTGCTCGTCGGCCATCCGCGTGATGTAGGTGGCCAGTTGGTCGGCCAGCTCGACCAGCCGTGGGTCGTCGTCGGTCCGGTCGAGGGCCTGGCCCAGGGTGAGATAGAAGTCGATGAGCTGCGGGTCGGCGATCTGCTCCCGCTTGCGTGCCATCCACTCCGGGATCCGCTCGGGTGAGTGTGCGGCCAGTGGGATCCAGCCGTCGCGTTCGACCCGTACGATCCGCTCGTCGACGCCGAGCGCCCGGAGCCGGTCGAGGAAATCGACCACCTCCAGGGGCAGCACCAGGTTGTCCCCGACGGCGAGGCGGGCGATCCGCTCGCGGTGTTGCTGCCGTTCCCGGATCTCCGCCCGCAGTCGCCTGTCGATGTCCGCGATCGCCGCGGCGAACTCCTCCTCGTCCGCATCCAGCAGCTCACGCACCCGCCCCAGCGGGACCCCGGCCCCGGCGAGGGTCCGGATTTTGATCAGCTCCACCACGGCGCCGGCGTCGTACCTCCGGTAGCCGGAGTGGTCCCGCTCCGGCTCCGGCAGCAGCCCCTTGGCGTGGTAGTGCCTCACCGCGCGCACCGTCACTCCGGTGTACGACGCCAGCTCGCCGATGGTCAGCATCGCTCCAGTCTCCTAGTTCGTGGTACGCGTCCGGTACCTGTAGAGGCGCCGCGACCAGAGGTAGCCGACCATCCCGATCACCCCACACCAGCCGATGGCCCACAACACGTCCGAACCGTCCGGCGATCCCGCCAGCAGACCGCGGAAGGCGTCCATGATCGGAGTGAACGGCTGGTGCTCGGCGAACGACCGCAGCCCGGTCGGCATCGACTCGACCGGTACGAACCCGCTGCCCACGAACGGCAGCAGCACGAAGATCATCGGCAGGTTGCTCGCGGTCTCCGGGTCCGGGCTGGCCAACCCCAGTGCCACGGTGAACCAGGTCATCGCGAACGACAGCAGCGCGAGCAGTCCGACCAGCCCCGACCACTGCAGCGCGGAGGCGGCGGTGTCCAGACCGAGCAGGAACGCCACTGCGAGGATCAGTGCGAGTGCGAGCGCGGTCTGGATCATCGCGCCGAGCACGCGGCCGCTGAGCACCGAGACCTTGGCGATGGCCATGGTCCGGAACCGGTCGATGATCCCGTTGGTCATGTCGGTGGCGACCAGGACCGCCGTGCCGATGGACACACTGGCCACCGTCATGACCAGGATTCCGGGAGTGATGAACGTCAGGTAGTCGCCACGGCCCCCGGCCGGGGTTCCCGGCAGACCGGCGCCCATGGTCGCGCCGAAGACGTAGACGAACAGCAGGAGGAACAGGAGCGGCTGCCCGATCAGCATCACTGTCATCGACGGATACCGGACCATGTGCTTCAGATTGCGACGCAGCATGGTCACGGAGTCGCGAACGGCGTACCTCGCGGTGCTCATACCGGCACTTCCTCGGAAGGCTCGTCGGTGGTCGGGCGCCCGGTGAGGGCCAGGAACGCGTCATCCAGGTCCGGGGTGTGCACGGCGAGCCCGGTGACCGCGTCATCGTCGATCCCGTCCAGCAGTCGTCGCAGTGCGGCGAGGCTGCCGTCGTACGCCAGGGTCACGGTGAGCGCCTCGGCGTTCGCGCTCGCTCCGGGCAACCGGCGTGCCAGCTCGGCCGCCCGCTCGCCGTCGGCGGCCCGGAGCTCGATGTGACCTCCGGGGACCAGCCGCTTCAGCTCGGCCGCGGTGCCCTCGGCGACCAGCCGGCCCCCGTCGAGCACACCGATCCGATCAGCGAGCTGGTCGGCCTCATCGAGGTACTGCGTGGTGAGGAGGACGGTCACCCCGTCGGCCACCAACTCCCGCACGATCTCCCACAGTTCACGCCTGCTGCGCGGGTCGAGACCGGTGGTCGGCTCGTCGAGAAAGATCAGCCGCGGACCGGCCACCAGAGTCATCGCCAGGTCCAGCCGCCGCTTCATACCGCCGGAGTACGTCACCGCGCGCCGGTCGGCGGCATCGACCAGGTCGAACCGCTCCAGCAACCGCTCGACCACACTCTCCGCGCGGCGCCGGCCGAAGTGGCCGAGGTCGGCCATCAGTCGCAGATTCTCCCGCCCGGTCAGCAACTCGTCCACGGCGGAGAACTGCCCGGTCACTCCGATCGACGCACGCACCCGATCGGCCTCGCGGCATACGTCGTACCCGGCGACCCGAGCCTCACCGGCGTCCGCGGGGAGCAACGTGGACAGGATCCGGACCGTGGTGGTCTTGCCGGCTCCGTTGGGCCCGAGCAGGGCGTAGACGGTGCCGGCGGAGACGGCCAGGTCGACCCCGGCGACCACCTCGCGGCCGTCGTACGACTTGCGCAGTCCGGCGACTTCGATCGCACTGGTTCTCGTAGTCATGCCCACCATGCTGAGACGTTGACCCTGCGTCAGGGTCAACCGGCATGACGACGACGTCCCCTGGCACCGCTCGCGTACGGAGCACTCGGTTGCCTGACACCTGATACCTGACATGTGTCAGGACCGGTGCGGTCGGCACTCTTCTAGCCTTGCGTGCGCAATGCCCCTGCCAGCCCAGCCGCAAGGAGCGCCATGCATCTCCGCACGCGTACGGCCGTCACGCTGAGCGCGGCCGCTTCACTCATCGGTCTCGCCGGACTCACACCGCCTGCATCGGCGGCGGCGCCGTCCAAGGACACGTACTGCTCCGTGGTGGTGGAGCGGGTGAAACCGGGGGACAGGGTCTCCCGGATGAAGAGCCGAACCTGCTCCGACGACAGAGCGACAGCGGCGACGGCGGCGACAAGGAACAGCAGCGCTGCGACAAAGCTCATGACCTGGTACCAGCACGCCGGATACGACGGCGCCATCACCGATGTGTACGGGGACTACGGCCCCTGCGACGCGTCCGGCTATGTCCTGGACGCAGGCCTGTCGCGCTACATGATTTCCTCGTTCGAGACCTACAACAGCTGCGACGGGCAGCAGGCAGTTCTCAACGACGGCCAGACCACCTTCTACTACTACGGCTACGCCACGCCCTACGTCGGGGACCGGGCGAACGACGACATCGGCTACTTCAAGGTCTGGGACGCCCTGTAGGGACCTGAGCCGGATCTTCGTCGGCAACAGACGGCGCAGACCGCGACTCCTGCATCCGGCCCACCAACTCGTTGGCCGCAGCACCGTCGTCACCCAACCGCGTTTCCCGAGGGACTGTCAAACGAGCGGGTCTGTTCCGTAGTCGGTGGTGACGGAGGGTGTCGTCAGCCCAAGAGGATGCGGTGGCGGAGGAGAGGGAAGCTCGCGCGGCCGTACATCTGG
>NZ_JBIRTJ010000023.1:0-118471 GCF_044334695.1 Streptomyces sp. NPDC020747
GGGGGGGGGGGGGGGGGGGGGGGGGGGGTGGGGTGTGGGGGGGGGGGGGGGGGTGTTTGTGGGGGGGGGGGGGGGGGGGGGGCGGGGGGGGCGGGGGGGGGGGGGGGGGGGGGGCCCCCCCCCCCCCGCCTCTTCATGTGCGACTTCGTGTGCGACAGAGGAGCTCACGTATGACGGGCGGGTTCACGCGTGGCGGACGGGCTCAGGCATGACAGACGGGCAGCCCTCCGTGGAACTCCAGCATCTGCCCGAAGGCGTCCATCTCGTCGAGCGGTTCGCCCGGTTCGCCGCCGCGCGCCTCGGCGTACGCCCGGACCAGGTTGGGCACGATCCGCTCGCGGTCGAGCAGCGCGCCCCACTCCCTCCACTCGACGGTCGTGGCGACCTCCCGTGGCGTACGGGCCTCGGCCAGGCCCTCGGCGGCGAGCCGCTGGATCCAGCGGAGATAGCCCTCGCAGGCGTCGAGGATCTCCGGGCCGCCCACCTCGCCGTGCCCCGGCACCACGGTGGTCGCGCCGAGGCCACGCAGCTGTTCCAGGACCCGCAGCGAGCCCGACACCGACCCCATGAGGCAGAACGGGGTGACCCCGTTCATCACCAGGTCGCCGCAGAACAGCACCCTGCTCCGGGGCACCCAGACCGCGGTGTCGCCCCTGGTGTGCGCGGGTCCCACATGGATGAGGTGCACGTCGTCCTCGCCCGTGCGCAGGGTCATCCGTTCGGAGAAGGTCACCGTGGGCAGGGTGAGGGCGACCTCGCCCCATTCCACGTCGGGCCACAGTTGCTGCAGTCCCAGTCCCGACTCGGCCATCTCCCGCCGGGCCTGCTCGTGGGAGATGATCGTGGCCGCGGGGGCGAAGACGCAGTTCCCGAAGGTGTGGTCACCGTGCTGGTGGGTGTTGACGACGCCGAGCGTGGCGGCCCGCGACACCTTCTCGACCTCGGCCCGCAGCAGGCGGGCGCGGGCGACGGTGGCTGCCGTGTCCACCACCACCGTCGCCTCGCCGCCCACGATCGCCCCGGCGTTGTTGAGGCACCAGCCGCCCGCCGGCTGCACGAACGCGTGAACGCCGTCGGCGACCTCCTGGAACCGGGGGGCCGCGCTCACGCACGACCTCCGGTGGCCGGGGCCGGGGTCCCGCCCAGCGCGGACAGCAGTCGGCGCAGTTCCGCGCGGACCGGTTCGCGCAGGGTCTCCGGGTCGGGGCCGGCGCCCGCGAGCGGCAGAGTGACCGTGTGGCGGAGAACCACCTCCACCTTGTCCGGCGCCACCTGGGTGATGCGCCAGCGGCCGGTCTGCGCGTGCAGTCCCTCCGGCGGGTTCAGGGACTTGTAGACGATGTCCGTGTCGTTGGGCCGCAGCCAGAAGTAGCGGGCCGCCGCTCCGGTGACCTCCAGCAGTGCGGCGTCGTCGCCGAGTTCAGTCACCGTCACACCGGTCGCCTCCGGATGGTGCACAGCCCAAAGGCCGGTGCCGACCAGCCGGGCGCGGACGTCGTCCGCGGTTCCGGCCACCAGTGCGGACTCCTCACCGGTGACGTATCGGCGTGCCAGGTCGGCGCCCAGCTCCCCGACCGCCTTGTATCCGGCGAGTTGGGCCGGGACCTGCTGGTCGAACCCCGCCCGCAGCCCGGCCTCGGCCGCCGCGTCGGACAACACGATCACGTGCTGGACCCGAACCAGTGTGCCGCCCCCGGCGGTGGCCTCGAAGGTCCAGGTGCCGCGCTGGTCCAGCACCGGTGGCACGGGGTCCACATGGGTGAAGACGACGCGCAGGGCGGCGCGGTCGACCCTGCGCCGGAACGTCCAGGCGCGCATGCCCCGTTCGGCGTACACCCAGCGCTTGATGACGTCCTCGCCCGCCCCGTGTTCGAGGAGCTCCGCATGCATCTGCGAAGGGGCGTGGCGTGGGGCGCCCGCCGGGTCGGCGACCAGGTCGAAGAGTCTTTCGGGCTCGGCGGCCGCGGTGATCTCGTGGGTGGTGGTGAACCGTGTGCGTGTCATGCCGGACGTTCCTCCCTCGTGGGCCGGTTCGCCACGACGGCCTGGAGCGGTACGCCCGCGTGCCGGTGTGCACGGGCATCGGTGAGCCCGGCCTTCGTGGCCATGTCCTGGTACGCCCGTGGTGACAACAGCTCGCCGCCGTGGGTCCAGGAGAGCATCAGCAGATTGAGCAGGTGGGCGTGTTCCGCGTCGGTGGTGCCGTCGCCGGTCATGAACTGCGCGACGACGAGTCGCCCGCCGGGCCTGAGCACCCCGGCCAGCCGGCGCACCAGTGCCGCGGCCCGCTCGGGGTCGAACAGGAAGAGCAGGTTGCCGGCCACGACGAGGTCGTACGAGCCGTGCGGCAGCCCCGCCCCGAAGGCGTCGCCGGGCGACAGCGTCACCCTGTCGGCGACGTCGCCGGCCTTGGCCCGGCGCTGGGCGACCTGAAGCACGGCCGGCCAGTCCTGCATGGTCACCCGGGCCCGCGGGTGGCGGGCGGCGAGGGTGAGGCCGAAGGCGCCGGAGCCGCAGCCGACGTCCAGCACGTCGGGGGCCTCCAGGGTGTGGAGCCACGGCTGGAGGAGGTCGGCGACCATGGCCGCGCCCTTCGCGGTGGCCGGGGTGGTGTGCTCCGCGAAGTCGGTCCAGTAGGCGAAGTCCGGTGTGCGGGCGTCGACTCCGGCCAGGGGCTTCCCGGTGCGCACGGTCTCGGTGAGCCGTCCGAAGACGTCCCATTCGCCATGGCTCGCGGCGATCCTGGCGATCCCGCCCACGTACCGCGGACCGGCGGTGGTGAACAGCGGGGCGGAGCCCGGCAGCAGCCGGTAGTCGCCTTCCCGGGCGGCCAGCAGTCCGCCGGAGGCCAGGGCGTCGAGGAGAAAGGCGGTCGCGCGCGGGTCGGTACCCAGACGCTCGGCGATCTCGACGGCCGACGCTCCGTCGCCGATGGTGTCGACGGTGTCGAACACCCCCAGTTCGAGCGCGGTGCGCAGCATCGCCGTTCTCTTGAAGCCCGTCAGGGTCGCGAAGACCTCCTGCGGACCGATGTGTGAGCCTGCCGTGTCCGGCATCGGCCTCCCTCTCTCCCGATGTGCGTGTTCTCTCCCGAGGTGCGCGAGCACGGTCCCCTGCCGCTCCTTCCGGGGCCACCGGGTGACCTGCCGCGCGGGCCACGCTGCCGGAGCGGTGTCGACGGCCGGTCAAGCCGAGCTCAATGGGTCTTCGACTCGGCGAGGCGATGCTCGGCCTGACTCCAATACCGGCGAAGGGAAGCGGGCATGACGCTCTATCAGGAGGTACAGCACTTCTACGCACGCCAGATGCGCTGGCTCGACAGCGGTGCCACGCGGGAATGGGCGGGCTCCTTCACCGAGGACGGGGTGTTCCGGGCCAACGCCCACCCCGAGCCCCAGATCGGTCGGGCCGCGATCGAGACCGCCGCGCAGAAGACCTCGGCGCAACTGGCCGAGCAGGGCGTCCGGCGCCGGCACTGGCTGGGCATGCTCGAGGTGGAGGAACGGGACGACGGCAGCGTGCTGGCCCAGACGTACGCGCTGATCGTCAACACCCCGCGGGGCGGTGTGCCCGAGGTGCTCCTCAGCTGCACCTGCGACGACGTTCTCGTACGGGAGGAAGGCCGGCTGCTGGTGCGGCGGCGTCAGGTCTACCGCGACGATCTGCCGAGGTAGTCCAGGGCGCTCTTCCAGGTGTCCGGGGTTCCTTCCCGGCCCGGGGGCAGCAGCGGGACCACCACGCCGCTGCCCCCGCGCACCGCCGGATGCCGCCGGGCGAACACGGCGAGGCTCTGCGACGGTCCCGCGTCCACGAGGATCAGCGGGGTCCCGCCGGCTCGGGGGTACGGGCCTGCGCCGGACCGGGGCAGCGGGCCGCCCTCGGTGAGCAGCGCGTGGAGAGCCTGGCGGAAGAGCACCGGTTCGGCCAGCTGCCCGGCCCAGAATCCGGGGTCGACGGCTTCCTCGGGACGTACGGGGCGGGCCGTCCGGGTCGACCAGACGGTCGTGTCCGGTGCCCGTAGCGGGAACCGTCCGAGGTCGCGCTCGAAGGTGAGGGCCGCGGGTCGTGCGGCGGGGCTGTGGAAGGGCTGCCTGGCGGGTACCGGGCGCCAGGCGATGCCGGCCTCCCGGAGCGCCTCCCCCACCCGGGACAGTCGTGGCCGCGGGCCGGCCAGCACGGTGTGCGTCGTCGCGTTCTGCGCGGCGATCACGACGGCGTCGGCCCGGTCCGGGGGATCGACGAACGGTTCGAGTCGGGCGGGGGTGGCCGCCACCGCGAGCATCCCGCCGTCGGGCAGGGTGCCCACGGCGTGCGCGCGGGCGGCCATCACCCGGGCGGCGCCCGCATGGTCGAAGGCATCCGCACCGTCGAAGACACGCGCCAGGGCGGCAGCCGCCAGCTCTCCCACGCTGTGCCCGAGGTAGGCGACGGGCTTGATCCCGTACCGCTCAAGGCAGCGTCCGAGCGCGTAGCCGATCGCGAAGAGCAGCGGCTGGGCCACCGCTGCCTCGTCCAACGCGTCACCGGACCGGCCGGACAGCCACAGGTCTCGCAGCCGTCGGCCCTCCTCGCCGAGGTGCTCGAACAGCGGGTCGATGGCCGCCGCGAAGGCTGGTTCGCCCGTGTACAGGTCGACGGCCATGCCACCGTGCTGTGCACCCTGCCCGGGCAGCAGAAGCACGACGTCCGACACGGTCAACTCGCCACCCGGCACTCCAGCAGGGCCAGATAGGCGTCGACCGGGCGGTCGGACTCCACGCGCAGTCCGCCCTTCTCGATCAGGGTGCGCAGCTCGCTCATGGTGCGTCGGCCGCCGCCCACGTTGAGGAGCAGCATCAGGTCCACCGAGGTGGTGAAGGTGACCTCGGGGCTGGCGTCGACCGCGTTGCCGATGACGACGATCCGGGCTCCGGGCGGTGCGGCGGCCGCGACGCTGCGGAGCACGGCGACGGCGTTCTCGTCGTTCCACTCCAGGATGTTCTTGAGGATGTAGACATCGGCCTCGACCGGTATCGACTGCCGGATGTCACCGGCGACCAGACTCGCCCGGCCGGCCGGTACCGCCTCCGCGCGCAACCGTCCGTCGGCGTTGTCCAGCGCCTCCTGGGTGTCGAACAGCACGCCCTGGATGTGGGGGTGCTTGGTCATGAGCGCGGCGAGCAGGTGTCCCCGTCCGCCGCAGACGTCGACCACCCTGACGGCGTCGGTCAGGTCCAGGCCCTCGACGATCGCCCGCTCGGAGAGGTTGCTGGACTGGGTCATCGCCCGGTCCATCACGCCGGCCGACTCGGGCGCCTCGGTGCGCAGGTAGCCGAAGAAGTCGTCACCGTGCAGCTGTGGGAAGGCGGCCTTGCCACTGCGTACGGAGCTCTCCAGGTGCGGCCACAGTTCCCAGGTCCAGGGTTCGGTGCTCCACAACACGATGTCCCTGAGGCTGTCCGGGGTGCCTTCCCGCAGCAGCCGGGACATGTCCGTGTGCGCGTAGGTGCCGTCGTCCAGCTCGGTGAAGACGTTCTGCCAGGTCAACGTGCGCAGCAGTCGACGCAGGGCTCCCGGTTCGGCGTGGACGGCCGCCGCGAGCTCCGCCAACGGGACCGGTGTGTCGTCGATGGCGTCGGCCAGGCCGAGTCGGGTGGCCGCGCGGAGCGCCGCGGCACGGGCGGCGCTGAGGGAGAGGTCCCGCAGCTGCCTGACCGCGGTGGATATCCCGGTGGTGGTGCCGGTCATGGAGACCGCCCTTCGGTTCGGGTTCGGGTTCGGGATCGGGAATCGGGAATCGGGAATCGGGCGGTCAGGAGCGTCGCCGAAACGTGTCGGTTCCGGCTCGACCCGCGGTGGAGCGGCGACTCGGACGCTTGACCGGCCTGACGCGGACGCCCTTACCGAGCTGATCCGGGTGCCTCCCGCGGGCCGAAGCGGCTGCCGCCGCCGGAAGGCGCGGACGGCTCCACCGGGATTCCGGCGGTGTTCGAGCGGCCGCGGACACGGTGGGGCCGGTCTGTCGTCCCGGTCCGCGAGGCGGGCCGGTGTTCCGACGGACCCGGGGAACCAACAGCCGAGTCGAGGGAGTCCGATGCAATCGTCCGACGACGTGGTGCCGACACCGGACGTGCTCGTGATCGGCGCCGGACCGGCGGGTCAGACCGCCGCGCACGAACTGGTCCGACGCGGTGTCCGGGTGCGTCTGATCGACGGCGCGGCGGGTCCGGCCGTGACCAGTCGCGCCACCGCCAACCACGCCCGCACGCTGGAGACCTACTACCAGATGGGCATACTCGACGACATCCTGTCCCGCGGCCAGCGTGCCGAGCACTTCACCATGCACCGTGCGGGCCGCGAACTGATCAGGTTCGACACCGACTACTCCACGCTGCCCACCAGGTTTCCCTTCACTCTTCAGGTGGACCAGGTGATCACGGAGGAGGTGCTGCGACACCGGCTGCGTGACTACGGGGTCGAGGTGGAGTGGGGTGTCGCGCTCACGCGGGTCACGCCCCGGACGGACGGCGTCGACGCCCGTCTCGAACACCACGACGGCACGGTGGAGGAGGTCTCCGTGCCATGGCTGGTCGGTGCCGACGGCGGACACAGTATGGTGCGCAAGCAACTCGGTTTCGAACTGCTCGGCGACTCCACGGAGACCTGGCTCATCGCGGACGCGGTGCTCGAGGCCGATCTCCCGCGCGACAGTTTGCACTGGCTGCACGTGGAGGGCGGCACGATTCTGCTGGTGCCGTTCCCCGAGCCCGGCAAGTGGCGGTTGCTCGACACCAGGGACGTGGACGGCGCGGGTCGGCCGGACGTGATCTCCGCCCGCTTCGCCCGCAAGATCTCACGGGCGCTCGGTCAGGACGTTGTCGTACGCACGCCCACCTGGATCTCGGTCTTCACCATCCAGCAGCGCATGGTCAGGCGGATGCGGTCCGGGCGCTGCTTCGTGGCGGGCGACGCGGCGCACGTGCACAGCCCGGCCTCGGGACAGGGCATGAACACCGGGATCCAGGACGGCTGCAACCTCGCCTGGAAACTGGCCGACGTGATTCACGGGCACGCCGCCGACGAACTGCTGGACACCTACGCCGCCGAGCGGGTCCCGATCGGTGAGACGCTCCTGAACTCCACCAGGACCGCAACGGGGCTGGTCGCCCTGCGCAACGCGGCCGCCCCGGTGGCCCTTCCGCTGGGACTGGGTTTCCTCAGGGCCGTCAAGCCGCTGAAGCGGAAGGTCGAACGCAAGATGATGGCCGGCATGTCCGGCCTGCTCCTGAACTACGCGGAGAGCCCGCTGACGATGGCCGCGGCGGCGGACGGCAAGGTGGCGGGGATCGCGCCGGGGCACCGGGTCGGGTGCTCGGCGCAGACCGAACGGTCCTCCCCGGGCTGGCGCGAGATGTGCGCCGAACTCGCCGATCGGCGTTGGGCGTTGCTGGTGTTCACGGACGGCCGTGAGCAGGCCGGTGAACTGCGGTCCGATCTGGAACGGCTGGACGAGGGCTACGGCACGGCGGTTTCCATCCGGACGGTGTGCGCCGTGGCCGATCCGCCGGTCGACGCCCTCCACCCGCTGGCCGACCCGGACGGCCGGCTGCGCGCGGACTTCGGGGCCCGGGCGGGGGACTTCGCACTGGTGCGGCCGGACGGCTACGTATGCGGCAAGGGCCGGTTCGGCGACGCGAAGCGGATGGCGGAGGTGCTGCGCACGGCGCATCTGCTTCCCGCGAAGGACACCGTCCGCACCTGACGGTCACCGGCCCAACGGTCTCAAGGGCAGTAGTCCCGAAGGCGTACGGGCCCGGCGGGGGCGAATGCCCTCTCGGACCCGGCGCCCCGCCCGCCCAGCACTCGGCCGTACGCGGTCACCGCCCTCAGCCTCCCGACCCGGGCACCTTCAGCGGCCCTCAGCCCCCTGACCCGGGCACCTTCAGCGCGTCCCAGGTGACCTTGCCCGGGATGCCGTCCGCGTCCTTGCCCTTGAAGCCTCGCTTCTGTTGCCAGGCCGCGTAGGACTTGCGGTCGGCCTCGGTCCAGTCGGGGCCGGGGCCCTCCTCGTAGCGGCCGCAGCCCTCGGCGACGAGGCGGCGGCCCATGGCCGTGATGACGGGGGACTTCTGGCCGATGTGGAAGAAGCCGCCGCCGGGGAACGGCTCGTACGACGGTTTGGGCGCGGGCTTCGGGTCGGGGGCGGGCTTGCCGCTGTCGCCCTTGCCCCGCAGCCGCTCGGCTATGCGCCCCCGCATGCCGTCCATCGTGAAGCCGCGCGGGTCCGTCTTGCCCGGCTGCCACTCCTTGTGGCCGATGACGGAGCGCTCGGTCCAGCCGTGGGCGCGGCAGATCGCCGCGGAGACCTTCTCGATGGCCTCCTTCTGGGCCTCGGGCCAGGGGTCCTTGCCGTTACCGAGGTTGATGCACTCGAAGCCGTAGAAGTGGCGGTTGCCGTCGGTGTCGGCCTCGTTGTCGGACGGCAGCTTCGACTCGTTGACCACCGCGCGCAGTACGTCGCCGTCGCCGAGGCCCGCGTGGTTGGCGCGGCCGTTGCCGACCAGGTGGACCTGGCCCTTCTTGTCGATGACGCCGTGGCACAGGGGGCCGGGCAGGCCCGAGTAGCCGTCGTAGCAGATGTCGACGGAGGCGTCGGTGCCGGAGGTGACGGTGTGGTGGATCATCACGCCGTTCATCGGACCCCAGGGGCCCTTCGAATTGCGGTTGTGGCGACGCCAGTTGCGTACCTCGTGGACCGTCAGGCCCTCGGCGCGCAGGATCTCCACCAGCTTGGACGCGGTCAGGGGCTTCGCCATTACTTGTCTCCTTCCACGGCCGCCTCCGCCTCGGCGGTGGTCTGCGACCGCCCGCCGGAGGGGTCGGACTCCGCCGCCTGTTCCTCCTGTCGCGCCCGGGTCTCCGCCGCGAGCGTCGCCTCGTCCGCCGCCGGGATGCTGCTGGCGAGCGGGCCGAAGGCGAGCCGCAGGTCCAGGGCCTCCCCCTCGCCCTTCACCAGGGCGAGCGGCGCGAAGTGGCGGGCGATGCCTGCCGGACCCCGCAGTAGTGGTCGACGCGCCTGGTCCACCGGCCACTCGACACTGCCCGTGGCCGTACGGGCGGGGACGATCCAGTGGTCGCCTGTGCGGTACGTGCCGCCCTTGGCGAAGTAGACCTCGACACCGTCCTCCAGGGGCAGCCACTCCCCCTCGGTGACCGGAACTGCCCCGCCCCGCAAGGTGGTTGACCGGCCCTTGCGCCTCGGGCCCTCGTGGTGGTCCCAGCGGCGCAGGAACGGGTGCAGGTGCGGCAGGCGTCCGACGCCCGGCTCCGGCTCGGCGGACAGGCGTACGCGGCGACCGGGCAGGTCCAGTTCCTCGACCCTCAGCAGCGGGAGGGGTTCGAGGCGGGAGGCGTACGCGGTGTCGGTGAACTCGACCCGGTCGCCGACGTCCAGGTCCAGCTTGTCGTCGTGGCCGAGGGACGCCAACTGGACCCAGGTGCCGTCGAGTTCGTCGACCGGGAAGACCACGGAGCCGTTCTCGCGGGACCACTTGAAGGTGGCGTCCTTCGCCCCGTTCCCCTTGGTCCCCTCGCTCGCCGCGCCGCCCTCGTGGACCTCCACTCGGTACAGCTGGTTCTCGGGGCCGCGGTAGCGGGAGTCCGGCTTGACCAGGCAGGGGTCCTCGTCGGCGTGGTCGGGCCGCTGGGCGCGGGCGGCCAGCCGAGCAGAGGGCGCGGCCTGCTTCTGCGCCCAGCGCGCGAAGGCGGCGCGGACGACCTCCTTGGACGGTTCGGTCTCCTCGGTCTCCAGCTCGTCGAGGGCCAGCGGCAGTACCTGCCAGACGACCTTGGCGCGGGCGGCCGTGTCCGGCATGGCCGCGCCGAGCGCGACCTCACGCAGCGCCGGGTCCTCGGCCGCGGTGACCGAGCGCTCCCACACCTGGAGGTAGACGACGAAGGGGGCCTGCGCGGGCGAGGGCAGCCGGTCGCCGGGCTTCTCCGGGTCGCGGTAGCCGTCGGGCTGGTCCCAGTAGGTCCAGTGGGCGGGCGGCCGCACGGAGTCCTGCGCATTCTCCTTCGCAGTCTCCTCGTCGCCCTCGTCCGGTACGGGGACTCCGGGGGCCGGGCGGTCCGCGTCGCACAGGATGCCGTCGACGTAGTAGCGGCCGCCGTGGATGTGCAGGGTGTCGATGTCGTGCTTGCCGCCGACGTACTCGATGCGGAAGCCGGCGGCGTCGCGCGGGCCTCCGTGCGGGCCGATCAGGTCGGCGGTGAGCGCGCGGGCCTGGTGGAGCTGGATCGCGGTCTGTTCGTTGGCGTCGGCGTCGAGCTGGACGCGGCCCTGCTGTGCGATGACCGCGGAGTAGTGCCGCTCCGGGCGGAACGTGGAGCGGGAGAGGTCTGCGTGCATGAAGGGGATCCCCCTGGTTCAGGAATTGCGTGCGGGTTCTGGGGCGCGTCGAGTGCGCGTGGGGCGCGGGGGCAGGTCACCGCGAGGCTCAGGTCACGAAGAAGATCCCCGCGTCCGTCCCCGCGGGCGTGTACTCCGCGAGCCGTGCCCGCAGGCTGTCCTCGCGCTGCGGCCGGTACAGGTCGTGGAAGGCGCCCGGTTCGGCCCCGTCCTCCGCGCCGCGCCGGATCTCCTCGGCACTCCGGTCGGCCAACAGCCCGTACCAGGGCGTCCCGTAGCGCTGGGAGGTGAACAACGGCCGTACGCGGGAGGCCTGTTCGGGGCCCACCAGGTCCGGTTGGCAGCGGTGGCGGCGTGGCGTACGGGAGCCGGTGGGCACGTACGAGAAGCGGACGCAGCCGATGCCTCGGCGGGCCACGTGGAGCCGTCCGGTGAAGACCGAGTTCTCGGCGATCCGGACCGCGTGCGTGTGGATCTCGCCGATCACGGTCGTCCGGTGCAGGTGCAGGACGGCGTGGGCGTGCCGGCAGTCGGGGGCGGAGAGCGCCTCGCGGTCGTCGGCGGTGGCGTCCAGGACGCTGTCGCGGAGGTGGATGTCCAGGGGTTCCTCGGAGACCTCGTCGCCGATGACCTCGATCGTGCCGAGGATGCTGTGCTCGACCTGGAGGCACGCGGTGGTGCGTTCCAGGACGATGCTCGGCTCCTCGGGCGAGTGCGGGTCGCACTCCGGCTCCAGGGACCAGCCGGGCACGAGCGTCGAGTGGCGTACGACGACGGCGCCCATCGGGCCCGTGACATTGATGCCGCGACCCGCGACGAGCAGTCCGTCGAGCACGATCCGCGGTCGCTCGCCGGGAGCGCAGTCCTCGGACACCGCACGGATGTTGAGGGCGTCGGGGCGGTTGCTGTACCAGTCGAGCAGCCGGATCACGGGCCGGGTGCCCTCGGCCGCGCGCAGTTCGAGCCGGTCGCCCGGGTCGAGGTCGAAGTCCAACTGCTCCTGGTAGGCGCCGCTGTGGGTGATCTCGATGATGCCCTCGGGACCGCAGCGGCCTGCCCGCCGGTCGTTCTGCCAGGCCCGGTAGGCGTCCATGATCTGCCGGTACGTCTCGCCGGGGCCGACCCGGAACACGGTGGCGTCCGGGCGCGGCTCCCGGTCGCGTACGTACTCGCCGCCGCCCATGTCGGCGGCGAACGCGTAGTGGTAGTCGACCCAGACGCCCTTGCGGGGCGCGGTGCGGGCGCCGAAGGCGATCCGGCCGAGCTCCGGGTCGACGGCGACCTGGCCGCGCTTGGGGCGGTAGCGCCAGTCGGACAGGTCGGCGACCACGATGTCGGAGGGCGGCACGGGCCGGTCCTCGCCGTCGCGCCGGATCACGAAGCTCTTGCCGGGGCCGTAGTAGTCGGCGAGGCGGTCATGGAGCTGACGGCGGCGGACGAAGGCCGGGACGTTGTCGATGGTCGCGATGTGGGTCGGCGACGGCTCCGGGACCGGCTTGGTCACCAGCGGGGTGTCGTTGCCGAGGATCGAGAAGGTGTAGAGGTTGCGGGCCCGGTCGACGCAGTACGCCGGTGTGGACGTCAGCGAGTACGCCTTCAGCCGCCATACGAAGAGTCCGACGCCCGCCGGGCTCCAACCCCCTTGCCGGTGGCGGGAGTCGGCCCTGCGTACGTCGACCGAGCGGGCCACCGCGCCGAAGGGGCCGCCGGCCAGGTCGAGCGCCGAGCCGTCCCTGAGGTCGACCGTGCGGCCACGAGTCCCGCGCCGGTCGCCCCCACCCCCTCCGGTCCCGTACAGCTTCACCGGCTGCTGGTGGGAGACGTGACGGGAGAGCTCGACGGCGCGTGCGGGCCAGTCCGCCACCCGCTCGGAGAGTTCTTCGAGGAGGTGGAGAGTGCCCTTGCGACGGCGGTTGGCTACGGTCGCGGCGACATCTCGGCGCGGTGCGACGGCCTCGGTGAGCGCGGCCGAACTCCCGCCGCGCAGACCGGTGGTGAGGACGCGCTCGTAACCCGGGAGGGTCCGGTAGCCGACGAGGTCGCCGAGGTACGGCAGCACCCAGGGGGCCGCCGTCTCCACGAACAGGTCCTCGTAGCCCTGCTCGACTCCATTGCGTACGAGGTCGAGTTGCTCGGCCATGACGGCGAGCAGGGCGCGCAGCGGTTCGCCCTCCTGGGCGTCGCGCAGCCGGTGCCACTGGGGCAGCAGCTCGGCGAGTCCGTCCGGTTCCCTGGACATCACACGGCCTCCGTCTCGAACTGGACGTCCGGGAACGTCACAGACATCGCCGCCATCACTTGACCTCCGTCAGAATCAGGGTGTCCGCGGCCTTCGGCGACAGCAGCGTGAGCTGGGCCGGGCGGATGCCGCGGAAGACGTACACCGAACGGCCCTTCGCCAGGCGGCGGGTGTCGTTGATGTCGGGGTTCAGGCGCAGGAGTTCGGCGAGCGGGACACCGTGGCGGGCGCAGATCGCCGACAGGGTCTCGCCGTCCTTCGCACGCACGGTGTACGTCTTCTCGTCGTACGTGGCTCCGCGTGCCGGTACCGATGCCTTCGGCGGGCCCGGGTTCGCGAGGAGCTTCGTGAGTTCCTCGGCGGTGGCGGAGGCGCGGACGCCGGTGAAGACGTCGACGTCCACGTAGTCGACACCGGGCACCTGGTGGGCCGTGGCCAGGATGTCGGAGAGGCGGGCGGGCTGCCCCAACTCCCTTCCCTCGTAGCCGAGTCGGCGCAGGAGTGCCTGGCGCAGGCGGGGTTCGACGACCTGCCAGGTGTGGTCTGGCGCCACCTTCACCCTCGCGGCGACGAGGAGCGCGACGAGTTCGCGTACGTCCACGCGGACCGGGAGGTTCGGGTCGCCGTACTCGGTGAGCGCGCCGCGCAGGGCGCGGAGGAGATCCGAGTCCTCGGCGATGGGCACGTCGTCCGTTCCCGCGACCGTCACATGCAGCACGCGCCGCCGTCCGTCGAAGAGTTCGCGTGCGGTGGCCCGGCCGATGCCGGCCCGGGAGCGGGCGAAGTCCTCGTAGTCGACCTCCGAGACCAGGCGGTCCAGGGCCGAGACGGCCAGCGGGACCGTTCGCCGGGTGAGTCCGGGTCCGTCGGCGTCGGCGCCGCCCGTGGCGGAGCGCGGGTTGGTGACCGCGGTGACGCCGAGAGGGCGGGTGAATGCCTGGGTGATGCGGCCGGCCGCCACGTTGGCGGCCCTGCCGGTGCCGAAGCGGTAGCGGGCGCGGATGTTCTCGTGGCCGCTGGGCAGTCGGGCGCCGTGGACGCCGTCGCCGAAGGTCACGGTCGTGCGGCCGTCGGCGGTGGTCCCGGTGATGTAGACGCGCTCACGCGGGCCGCGCCCGGCAAGGCTGTCGACCTCGTGCCAGAGCACCCCGTCGACCCTCACCTCCAGGACGGGGGTGGCGCCGAGGGGGTTGTCGTCGGCGAGCCAGGTGAGCGGGGACTGCCAGAGCGCGAACGTCTGGTTCGTACGGTCCGAGTCGCCGCTGCCGATCGGCTCGTCCCTGCCTTCGCCGTGGGTCGCCTCGACCACGTTGCCGAGGATCCGCACGGAGTCGCGGTGGTAGCGGTACGCGAGGTCCGCGGTGAGCGTCAGCCTCGTATGGACGTGGTCTCCGGGCAGTTGGGGATCGACTGCCGGGGCGGCGGAGGCGATGGTGACGACCTCCGTGGCCTGGACGGCCGCCACGCCCGGGATGTCACTGCGCTCGCCCGCGACGACCAGCGTGCGGCCCGGCCTCAATCCGTCGTACAGCTCGGCGAGTTCGATCTCGTTGCCGTGCACGTCCTCACCCAGCGGCTCGTCGGCCAGGCGCAGCGGTTCACCGTCCGCGTGGACGGTGGTGTCGCGGATGTGCGAGAGCAGGACGTCGAACTCGTCCAACCACGGGTCGGCCAGGACGAGTTCGGTGCCGCGTCCGGTGATGCCGTAGTTGGTGTACGCGGCCGTCCGCGCAGCGACCACCTTCGTGGTGACGAACGCGAGCTTCTTGTCGCCCGGGACGCCGCCCTCAACTCCCTTGCCGGGCCGCTGGATCGCGACCCAGCTGCCGACCGTGATGCCGTCGTGCACCCGGTCCAGCTGCAGGACGCGGCGGTTGGTGGGCTCCGGCTTCGAGGCGATGACCACCTCCACGTTCGGCGCGGCGCTGCCGACGGTGTACGTGAGGCTCACCTCGTACTCGCCGTGCGTGAACCGCTCCGGGACGCCCGGCCGGAGGGCGACCTGCTCGGACGTGCCGTTGTGCACGCCCACGTGGACCAGGCCGTCCTCGTCCGGGCGGGACACGAAGAGGGTGCGGTTGGGCAGCCCTTCGCGGAGGACCGCGGTGACGCCGGGTTCCTGGGAGTCGGTGGGGCGCCGGTTGAGCCAGCTCAGCTCGCGGTCCTGGCCGGCGCGGGTGGACAGGTCCACCTCGCCCGCGCCGAGGCGGAAGGTGACCGGCACCGCGACCGGCAGGTTCTCCGCGCGCTGGTCGGAGCTGCTGCCCTCGACGTACTGGAACTCCGCTCGCACCGGGACCTTGCCCGCCGTGTCGAACACGACGCGCATGCTGACCAGGGCGGCACCGGTCAGGGGCCAGTCCGCGGTGCGGATGACGCGGCCCCGGTCGTCCTGGACCGGCTTGAGCGGGGCCATGGCTCCGAAGGGGGCCGTGGTCACGCGCATCGCGAGGAGTTCCCGCAGGAGTTGCGGGGTGCCGGGTACTGCGGCCGTCCGCCAGGCCCGGTGCAGGCCGGTCAGGCCAGGGTTCAGGGCCGAGAGCAGCCGGGCCGTGTCCGCGCCTGGGCGCCGGGGCTGTTCGGCGCCGGTGGTCGGCGCCGGGACCTTGCCGCGGAGGGCGGGGAGGACGGAGCCGAGGGCTTGGAGGGCGGCTTCGCGGGGGCCTAGGGGGGGCGGGGTGGCGGAGGCCGTCGGGGCGGGGAGGGTTGTCCGGCTCGGGGTGGCGAGGACAGTCGGGCTCGGGGCGGCCGATGCCCGGCCCTGGCCGATGGCTTCCGCCGGGCCCTGGTCGCCCGAGGCCGCCGTCCAGGCCTGCTCGTCCGTCGGCGGCACCGGCTGCGAGGGCGCCAACTCCAGTGCGCGCTCGGCCAGTTCGGCGAGTACCGCCTCCAGCTGCTCGAACCACGCCGCGACATCCTCGTACGGCGTCGCGAGGATCTGGGCCTCACCGAGGCGTGCCAGGGGCTCGGCGAGGCGGGACGCGAGGCTCTCCGGGGTCTTGATCCCGTCCAGGTCGGCACGCAGGGGGGCGAGGACCTGGTCGTCGACGTCCTCGATCAGGCGGCTGACCGGGCGTGGGTTGGGGACCTCCGGGGTGGGCGGTTCGTCGCCGGGGTCGCCCGGCCCCTCGGGCTCGGAGGTCCAGCGCCGTACCTCGTCGACGAGTTCCCGGAGCGTGGGCGGGGCCGACCGGGCCAGGCCGATCGCGGTGATCTCGTCGTCCCGGTCGATCCGCACCCTCGCGACGGGCAGCAACTTCGGCTCGACGCGCGCCTGTTCGCCGAAGACGAAGAGCAACTGGTCGCCGGTCCGGAGGGAGTTGGCCGTGCCTTCGACGAACAGCTCCGAGCGTCGCTCCAGGTCCGCCGGGGTGACGAGGGACGGGCGGCGGCGCCGGACCTTCAGCTCGTTCCAGTCCCAGCGGGCCGTCAGATCGCGGCTCGTCTCGAAGGTCTGCGACTCCTCGTCGGCCGACGCGGGCACGCTGTGGCTCTGTGCCCCGCGCGGGATCACCACGGGCAGGGTCTCGGCGCGCGGATCGCGTTCGAGGCTGTACGCGAGGTGAGTGGAGGCGGCGACACCGGGGCGCGGCCGGTGGCCGACGAGTCGGCCGAGCAGGGCGAGCGAGCGGTGCTCGTTGGCCGTGCGCAGGTAGGCCTCGTCGGCGATCCGCTCGGAGTGGAAGGTGAGCAGGTCACCGAGGACGGCGGTGGCGTCGAGCAGGCCGATCGCCGGGTCGTCCGGGGTGCGGACCGTGAGCCCCTTCAGGGCCGGGTACGCGGGCGAGGCCAGCCGGTCGAGCTGGGCGGCCAGGAAGGACCCGTACTCGCCGACGCGGTAGTCGAGGGCGGTGCGGCCGGGAGGGTTGTGGAGCGGGGCGGGGGCGAGGCGCTCGTCGTGGCCGCCGCACGCGCCACCGCAGCCGCACGTACCGCCGGACCCGCAGTCGCCGCACGCGCCGCCGCAGGTGCAGTCGTCGTCGTTCATCGGGCACCTCCGAGGGATATCGCAAGGCGGCCGTTCTCCGGCCGGTCGGGGTCGTTGTCGCAGGTGGCGATCTCCAGCGGGCCGAGCCGCAGCACGCCGTCCTCCCTCTCTCCTCGGTCCTCGTGGAACAGCCTTCGCAGCCGGGTGACTTGGACGCTCTCGACACCGGGCACCGCGGCCGCGACGGCCACCAGACGGCTGAGCCGGACCGGTTCGCCGAAGGTCAGCGCGTCCGGGTGGAAGAAGCCGAGCCGCCCGCCCTGGAGACGGCCGCCGCCGAGTACGCGGTGCAGCTCGGCCAGGATCTGCCCGTGCTGGTGGCCAGGCTTGGCGCACACCCTCAGCGCGATGTCGAGCGGCACGAGCCGGGCAGGCCCGACGACGAGGTCGTGGCCGATGCGCCGGTACTCCTCCAGGGCCTGGGCCACCTCGGCGAGCAGCCTCTGCGAGGGGGCGCCGGTGCCGTACGGGTCGACGGCGATGTGGGCCTCCTGGACGCTGCCGGTCCAGCGGATCGCGGCGGCGGCTCGCTGCACCCCGGGCAGGACGGAGGCGAGGGCCGCGTAGTCCTCTGCGGTGACCGCGCGCAGGCGGGTGCGGCGCAGGTCGAGCGGGGCCAACTGGCGTACCTGCTCGACCGGTTCGGGCTCCGTGCCACCGACGGCGGGCAGCGGGTTGCGTACGCCGGCCACGGGTGGCTCCGCGCGGTCGCCGCCATCGCTGTCATTGCAGAGGACGAGGTGATTGATGGCCTCCGCGCCGACGTTTCCGGCGGTGCCGCCGCCGAGCCGGTAGCGGAGTTCGAGGCGGGCGCCGGGGGTGGGACGGGCGCCGTGCCGGCCGTCGCCGAAGCGCAGGGCGAGGCGTCCGTCGTCCTCCAGTTCGCCGACGAAGTGCCGGTCGCGGGGCGTGCTGTCGAGCAGGTCGCGGCGCGGCTCCCACGTCACGTCATGATGACCGTCGCCGTCGCCGTCGCTGTCGTGGAGACGTACGGCGGGCAGCGCCTGGCGCGGGTCGTGGCGGAGCGCCGCCGAGGCGGGGCCGCGCAGTACGAGTTCGTCCGGGTGCAGTCCGGCCGCGTACGCCGGTCCCCAACTGTGCGCGATCTCCCAGGCGATGTGGCCGTCGAGGACCGTGCCCGCCCGGGCCCGTGCCGTGAGCACCTCGACGCGGCGCAGCTTGGTGTCGAGCAACTGGTCGCTGCGGAAGAGGAGTTCACGCAGGGCGCGAACCGGGTGGAGGTGGAGTTCGAGGTGCTCCAGGGTCTTCAGGCCGTAGATCACGGTGAGTTCGGCGATCTCCTGCTCGCCGAGCCCGTCCCGGTCACGGGCGCTGCGCCACAGCTCGACGAGGCGCTGCCTGACCCGTCCGGGGATGGCGGCGATCCGCTCGGCCTGGCCGTCGGCGACCGTCCGCGGGTCCGGGAACGGCACGGTCTGCGCCACGGGCGAGCGGCCGAGGACCGGCCGGAAGCGGGCCGCGATACCGGGGTAGACGGACTGGGCTAGCAGGGTCCTGAGGGCCGCGACCTGCGCGTACGCCGTGCCCGGCACCACCCTTTCCTGCCGCTGCCCGGCGAGTTCCAGGCCAAGACCGGCGCGTACGGTCGCGTCCTCGCCGACGACGTCGAACAGCTCACGGACGTCGTCCGGGGCGAGCGGATTGCCGCATTCGGCCTTGTCCGTAAGGGAGTTGATGAGCCGGGCGGGCGCGTTGCCCTCGTCGCGGTCCCGGCAGCCGAAGGCCGGGGGATCGCAGGAGCCGACGACGGCGGGTACGGGCGGCACGGTCACCGTCTCCGGCAGGCCGTCGCCGCACCAGTTCAGGGAGCGGCCGTGGTCGACGAGGACGACGTTGCCGCGTGCGAGTGTCACGTCCCCGACGGGTTCGCAGTCGCGTCCACCGCGGGTGGCGAGGCAGAACGGGAAGCGGAGCGCGTCCCCCGCGGACCAGGTGACCTCCAGGACCGGCTGGTCCTCGATCCGGTCGACCGCCGGGGTGACGGAGGTCAGGCGCACGACCTGCCGGTGGGCGGGGTCGGCATCGCCCGGGGTGCCGGTGCGCGGGCCCTTCACCTCCTCCAGTACGAGCAAGTCGCCCGGTTTCAGATCGAGTCGGCGCTCCTCGCACGTCTCCGCGTCACGCCACTCGTCGCGCAGGGTCGCGGCGGTCGCTCCCTTCGGCAGGGAGGACACCTCGCCGCCCCAGGTCCACAGACGGATCGCGTTGTGGGCGGCCCGCAGCTCCAACGGGTCGGCGGACACGACCGGTTCGAAGACCTCCACCGATCCGCGCTCGTCGAGTTCGGCGAGTTCACCGTCGTCGATGACCGTGCCGGGCTCCGGGCGGTCGTGCGGGTCGAGGGTGCGTACGTCGACGGAGGCGAAGCGGTATGTGCCGGGCAGCAGCGTGTGCTCGCCCGCGGTCTGCACGGTCACGTACGCGCGGGAGTTGGCGCCGTCGTGCATCGCGTAGTCGATGAGCCGGACATGGCGGCGTACGGAGACCCGGCGGCGCGCGGTGTCGAGGTACGCCTCCGTGGCGACCGCGTCCTGCTGGTAGCTGATCTGGTCGCCGGTGTACGCGAGCAGCTCCACGAGCGTCGTGCCCAGGTCGGCGGGGTTGCGCTCGATCCAGTCGGGGGTGGTGAGCGCGAGCCGGTCGAGGAGCAGCTTGCGGATGGTCTCGTAGTCGCGCGCGGTGTAGTCGACGACGGGCGCCTCGGGGAACTCCCGCGCCCCGTGAGGCTCTTCCACGCAGTCGAAGGGCGTCGGGCAGTCTGGCCCGAAGGCGAAGTGCGCGCTGTGGTAGCGCTGGTCGAAGCCTCGGTACGGCTCGGTCCCGGGGCGTCCGTACGGGTCGGTCTCCACGAGGGAAAGCCGGTAACGGGAGGTGTCGCCGGACTTGTCGAGGGTGACGTACAGCCGGTCGTCGAGTTCGGGGTCGTCCTCGCGCTCGACGCTCAAGTCGACCGCCTGGATGCCGGTGATGCGGCGGCCGCCGTCGATGCGTACGTTCTCGGCGCACAGGCCGTGCGGGGCCTTGCCGAGGAAGGTGACGGTGAGCGTGCGGCCGTCGTCGCCGACCTCGACCGCGTCAACTCCGTTGAGCTGGGCTGCCCTTACCTTCGACCGGCGGGAGATGGTGGTCGTACCCGTGCTCGTCATGCCGCGGGCCTCCCTTCGAAGACGTCGTCGCGGCGCGTTCCGGTGGAGCGCACGGCGTACGAGAGATGCACGCGGACGGCGTTGTCCTCGCTGACCACGTCGAGGTCCTCCACGTCGATGAGGTCGCCGAGCCAGCGCTGCAAGGAGGCCTGCACGGAGAGTTCGAGGGTGCTGGTGAGTTCGGGGCTGTTGGGCGCGAACACCAGGTCGAGCAGTCCGCAGCCGAAGTCGGGACGCATCACGCGCTCGCCGGGGCTGGTGAACAGCACCTGCTCGATCAGGTCGCGGACGTGCTCGTCGTGGCGGGCGTGCGCGGTGCGGCCACGGCGGTCGGCCCGGAAGGGGAACGCGATGTCGCTGCGGGGGCGGGTGCGTGGGCTCATCGGACGGCCACCCTTCGGCGCTCGGCCCGGACGACCGGCGGCCCCTGCGGCACGAAGGCCGCGGTGAAGCACTCGGCCGCCGAGGTGTCGAGCAGCACGGACGCGCCGTCGACCGTGACGCCGGAGCCGTCGACCGTCCACCGGACGGAGACGCACGGCACGGGCACCCCGTCGACGGTGTGCGGGCAGCCGGTGACGACGTACCCGTGCTCGGCCGTGGCGACGGGCACACCGTCCATGAGCACGGCGGAGGTGGATGTGGTGGCGGCGGTGGCACGCCCGCCGTGCGGGCAGCTGATCACGGCACCGGTGCCGAGCAGACCGCCGGATGCCCCTGTTGCGCTGGACACTTGATTCGTCCCCCGTCTTCTATCGCTTGGAGAGCACGGTCAACTGGCCCTCGTTGATCGTCACTTGGTCACCGCGCAGCAGGACCTCGGCGCCCGCGCCGGTCGCGATGACCACGGCTTCCTTGGTGATGCGGATGTAGGCGCCGCCCTGGGCCTGGAGCAGGATTCCCTGGTCACCGCCCGGCGGATCGCTCATCACGATCTTGTGCGCCCCGGGCGTCTGCACCACGACCGGCTTGGCCTGCGAGGCGGGCTGGACGAGGCGGCGCGCGTCCGGCGGCAGCTCGCTCTGCTCGCCGTACCAACACCCCGTCCACACAGGGAAACTGGGGTCACCCTGCTCGAACTCGACCCACACACCCGCTCCCGGTGGCGGCACCACGAACTGCCCCGCCTCCGGCCCGGTGAACGGCAGGCAGGGCAGCGCCCACGTCGACGGCTCGTCGCCGAGGACGTCCGGGACCTCGACGGTGATCCGCCCGATGTGCAGCGGGTCGTTGTTGTCGATCACCCGGCCGCGGAACTTGCCGAGGTAGCGATTGCTGGGTGCCGCCATGCTGAACTGCTCCTGCTCTGTGGGGTGTTGCTGGGTGGTGCGGGGTGAAGTACTGCTGCGTATGCCGGGCGGTGCGTGCTGTGGCGGGTCAGGGCCTGACGTAGGCGCTGCGGGCTTCGAGGCCCTCCCGGGAGAGGGTGAAGTTCTGCTGGTACGAGCCCGGGCGCAGGGTGTGCGTGACGGACTTGACGTAGTAGTCGCCGTCGTAGGCCCGTCCGGCGCCGCGCACACCGACCAACTGGCGGGGATGCAGGAGATATCCGTGCCGGTTGACGTCGAGCGAACCGGAGCCCGAGATGACGTCGGCGGACACGGCGGCCCTGGCGAGGAGTTCGGCCTCGGCCTGCTCGCGCTGCTGCTTGGCGGTGCCGGCCAGGGTCCGGCGCTTGAGCGCCGGGGTGGGCCGCTTGCCGAGGGGCGGGCGCAGCGGGCTGATCGGCGGCTGCGGAAGGAGCGTGGACTGCCGGGTGCCGGGGTCCTGCCAGCGGGCCTGCGGTTCCTCCCGCGCCGTGCCGTCGTACGCGAACGTCAGCTGGTCGACGGTGGAGTTGTTGTCCATGTTGACGTTGAGCGCGTGCTGGCGGATGCCGAGCCTGACCTCGGGGCCCCAACGGGCTGACGACTGGCCGGGGTTGGGGCCGGGCTCCAGATAGAAGGTGTAGCCGTTGGCGCGGGCCAGCTCGTTGACGTACTGGAGGTCGGTGCCTGTCTGGTAGTGGACGCGGAGGTCCTGGTGCGGGGGCTGGGACACCTTCTCCGTGTAGACGTCCGGCCGGATGCCGTAGTCGGAGTAGCGGCGCAGGATGGCCAGGACGCGCTGGGAGGGAGGGAGGTTGGGGTAGCGGTCGGTCCGCTCCTCCAGGTCCATGAGGAGGCTCAGGTCCTCGCCGGTGACGGTGAGCGTGGAGTGGCCCGGCTGGTTGCTGGCGCCGACCTCCTGCCGCACGATCAGGCCGTCGAGGAGCACCTCGGGCGTGCCTTTCACGCTCACGGAGACGACGACGCGGGTCTTCGGGTCGAAGAATCCCTCCGGGAGCAGGGTGCGGTTGATCAGCCCGTTCTTGGTGAGGTCGAAGGCGAGCTGGAAGCCGCTGCGTTCGCCCGCGGTGGCCGTGATCTGGGCGGAGAGCAGGGCTTCCGTGACCTCCGCGGGGACGGGCCGGGTGAGCTTCGGTCCCATCTGGAGGGTGATGTGTACGGGGCCCCGGCCCACGGGGAGTTCAGACACGCCGGTCTCCCCGGTGCGCGCGCGGGAAGCCGCCGGCGAGGGGGACTTCGATGACGTTGCCCGCCTCGTCGGTCAACTCCCGCGGATCGAGTACGGGGTTGGCGTCCGCGATCTGCCACCACTGGGCGGTGTCGCCGAAGTAGCGCTGCCCGAGGAGGTCGGGGCGTTCGCCGCTGCGGACGGTGTGGCTCTGGGTTTCGTCGTCGCTCCCGGGCCCGCTCCCGGTCGCACTCGCGGTCTCGGCGAGGGGTGGGAGCAACCGGCGCTTGGTGTAACGGACTTCGGTGCCGTCGGGCTGGCGGTGGATGCCGATCTCGGCGTCGTGGTAGCGGCTGGTGCGGGGGTAGGGGTGGGCGCCCGGGATCGCGTCCAGGGCGTTCTCGTAGGGCTCGATGTCGGCCATGGCTTCTTCCTCAGCCCCTTCCGCTCAGTGTCGCCGTGCCGCCGATGTCCCCGCCGGTGAGGCCGAGTCCGCCGAGGCTGCCCCGGCGGGCGGCCGCCGCGAGGCGTTCCTTCTGGGCGAGGTGGGCCATGTAGAGGTCGGCGCCTCGGTGCCCGGCCGGGAGGTCGCTGACGGTGAGCACCTTGAGCCCGATGCCGAGCGAGGCCCTGATCGGGTTGAGGTTCACGTCGAAGGCGGACTCGTTGATGGACAGCTCGGTCAGCCGCACGGGCATCACCCGCTTGCTCCCCCATGTGAACAGCGTCAACGGCATCTCGATCGGGCTGATCTCGATGGTCCCCTTCTGCGAGAGCCGCGAGGCGTCCCGTATCTGCTGGGTCGTGGGCTGCACCAGCATTTCCAGGGTGGCGAGTTGCGGGTGAATTCCGTCAGGTGCCGCGACCTCGAACTGGTCGGTCGCGTCGATCTCCGCGGTGAACTTCCAGGTCTCCTGAGCGGGGCCCTTGAGCCGGAGCGCTTCGTTACGATCCCCGGTCCCACTGCCACCTCCACCGGAGTCCCCACTGCCTCCCGCCGACTGGGGGCTGAGACTGCGTTCGAGGGTGTCGGGGTTGAACTGGAGCACGATAATTCGCTGGGGCGTGCCTCGGTCGGGATCGACGACGACTATTCCGGACCGGATGGGCTTGGGGATGTCTGCGTAGCGGGTCATTGGCGGGCCTCCAGGCGGTTCCGCAGATCCGCATAGGCATACTCGGGAAAAGCCATCGAGAACAGGGCGAGCGCCTCAGTCAAATTAGTGGAAATCTCATGGAATTCAGGCCGCTCCAGTTCGACGTCCGTAAAGAGGTACTGCCAACCGAAGGCTCCCTTCATGACAAGCGCGGTTTCCATGTATGTGCCGTAGTCCAGGTCGAGACGGTCCAGCCGCGACCGAGACAGGTCGTAGAACCACACCTCCGGTTCCTGGCTCCGGCTCGTTACGCGAAGACCGGTTGCCCGTCCCGTGCCCGCGAAAGGTTCCTGGTCCATCACCTTCAAGTCCGCAAGAACGCTCTGCTCGGAAGAGGTGAGCGTGACATCTTCGAGCGGCGGCTGCCAACGCGTCAAACAGGTGTGAATATTGATCAGACAGAGCTCTCCATCGACACGAGGATCGCCTGTCGAATTCCACGAGACATGCAACTCCTCCGCCGGAAAATAGTACTCCTGTAGACCCGCAGCAATCGATGGGTCGATGTACTCCGACAGAGCCGCCCGCACTTCGGCCGAGTCGGAGGGCAGCACGATCGAGGGATCGGACGGGCGGGTCTCGATTTCAATCCCGTCCAGCTCACCCAGTTCCCTTAGAGCGTCGGCACTGCGTGCAGCAAAGCCTTCATTGGTCGACATAGCGCGCTACTCCTTGCTCACCTGAAGGTCCGCCAATCGATGTTCTTCTCCATCTTCTTGAGGTTCACGATCGATCGCCATAGATCCCTCTTGGTGTCGGGGCGCATACGGGGACGAGCAGCAAGGACCGTCCTGCCGATGTCCGCGATGCTGTTGTAGACAGGCCGGGTGCCGATCGACTTTCCATCGGCATCCTTACCTGCGATGTAGCGTGCAACGGTCATCGATATTCTTCCCGATGCAACATAGATACCGTCCTCGCCGGCCTGGTTGATGAAAAGCTTATTGTGTTCACCCTGGACAGGAAGCGGAATATTACTGCGCCGCACCGTCTGCTTTGCACGTTCCGGGAGCCAGGCGCTTCGCTTGTGACGAGGCTCTCCGGCTATCTTGCGATATCCGCCATAACTCGACTCCATCGAACTGGGGAAACCGTCCGGGTATCCGTCGACAGAGTTGGGTTGGCCGCCGGTGTGGAACTTCACACTCGATGAGAACCAGATCATCTCTTCCGGTTGCGGGACGGCATCATGCGCCGGCCGCTCGACGCCGTTCTTGAAATCGCCGTTCATGACGTTTCGGGCAGGGACGAGATTGTTGTCAGTTGCCATACCACCAATGGCCTCAGGGAGCAGATGCATTCGCACCCAGGCCGTGTTGTCCGACAGCCGGTGGTCCTTGACATACTTCCATCCGTGCGGATGGTTCCCCTTCTCTGCGGCGCTGGCGATCTGGCCGGTTCCCTTTACGTGTTTACTCAGGAACTTGGCCACCAAGTGATCCGCCTTCCCTTGATGGAAGGTCGGGAAGTCCGGCTCGGGCAGGCCGTCTTCCTCCACCTTGTCGAGCTGGACCCTTTGATTGACCCGCTCACCCACGATGACGAGAGCCTGTGGGTTGAGGCGAGCGGTTACCACGACGTCCGGATTTCCGGTCGCTTCGAGGGCGGACAGGCGATACCACAGACGCTGCTGCTTCAGTAGCTCGTGGAACTGCGTCTCCCAGATCCCGTCGCCCTTGAGCTTCCGCCTGAGGGTTCGACGTATCCTCGCGACGATCTCCTCGAGACGCTCCTCCTTCGACTCCTTCGAGTCCTCCTGCCGCTTCCGCTCGTCCCTCTTCTTCTGCTTCTCCTGCTTGACCCTGTCCGGGTCCTTTCCTTTCTGCTTCCCGTCGTTTTCCTTGCTGTGCCTGGGATTCTGCCCGTCCGTTTCCTTGGAATTTCCGGGCTTGTTGCCGTCCTTGTCGGACTTCGGTTTGCCGGGTGCGTCCTTGTCCGTGCTGGGCTTTCCTGAGCCGTCTTTGTCGCCGTCCTTGTCCGTGAGCCCGTTCGGGTCCTGCTCCTTGGGCCTGTCCGGCGTCTTGTCGTCGGCCTTGGGGTTGGAGCCCGCGTCCTCCTTGGGCCTGCCCGGAGCGTCGTCCTTCGGGCGAGGCCTCGTGTCCGGTTCGGGCTTCGGCTTCGGCCGGGGGGCCGGTTGGGGCTTGGGCTTCGGGGACGGGGTCGGGCGGGTGTCCGGCCTGTCGTCTTCCTTGTCCTTCGGGCGGCCGTTCTTGTCGTTGCCCGTGGGTTTCCGGGTGTCGGCCGGGGTCTTGGGAGCGCCAGGGCCGGGCTTGGTGCCTTCCTTGGCGGGGGCGCCGGGTGACGTGGGCCTCGCCGGGGTGGTGGTCCCGGGCTTCTTCGGGGCGGGCGTCCCACCCGGGCGCGGCCCGGCGGTCGTCGGGCGGCTCGTCGTCGGGCGGCCAGTTGCCGGACGGCTGGTTGTCGGGCGCGTGGTCGGTGTGCCGGAGGTGGGGCTGGTCGCGGTGTCCGGCTGCGGGCGGGTCTTCTTGTCGCCGCCCCTGTCGTCCGAGCCCTGGCCCGCCGGGCTCCTGCCCCCGCCAGGCTTCTCCTTGCCCAGGTTCATGGCCACGCTCCTGAGGCGGCGGCCCACCTTGGCGACGTACTTGCCGATGCCGTTCAGCAGGAACTCGTAGGCGAGTTCGAGGAGGGCGACGATGCCGGCCGCGACCGCCTTCGCGAAGAGGATGCCCGCGCCGCCCTGGCGGACCGCCTTCAGCCAGGTGATGACCGCGCCGATCGCGCGGAGGATCTCGCTGAGGGCGCCGATGGCCGTGCGGATGGCGTCGATGACCGCCATCGCCCAGCCCGCGCCGGGGATGAGCTTCGCGATGACCTTCGTTATGACGATCTCGCCGATGATGAAGGGGAGTTGGGGGACGATCGCGTCCCACGTCTCCTTGACGATGCGCTCCAGGGTGAAGCCGCCCTTGATGAGCTTGTCGATCATCGCCTTCGGAATGCCGAGGATCTCCTCGATCTTCGACTGGAACCACTGCTTGACGGCGGCCTGCACCTCGCGGAAGAGATGGTTCTTCGCCCCGTCCACGGCGGAGTTCTTGGCGCCGCTCAGCCAACCGCCCGGGTCGGAGAGGAAATCGACGGCGATCATCATGAACTCGCCGAGCGCGCCCAGGATTTTGGAGGCGTATTCCAGGACCGTCTTGACCGCGGCGACGACTGCCTTGATGACATCCAGCAGCATCTTCTTCAGGATGCTCAGAATGCTGCCCAGCAGCTTCCCGATGGCGTGCAGCAGATCCGTGATGATCTGCTTCAGCATTTTCGCCAGCCGGTTCACCATGGCGATCGCCGCCGAGATCAGCCCACTGATGAACTTCCGGATACGGTTCGCCAGTTCGATGATCCCCCGGACCAGCGCCTTGGCGAATTCGATCAGGTCGTCGATGAGGTTCTTGATCGCTTCGACGATGAACTTTCGCGCCTCGTTGATCCAGCGCTCGACCGTGTCCTTGAAGTTCTTGATGAAACCGACGACCGCGTCACGCGCCGCTTTGATGACGCGGACGATCGAGTTCTTGATCTCGATGACCTTCTCTTTGATCCAGTCGAAGGCCTTGCTGATCCAGTTGCCCGAGTCGTTGACGCTGTCGTCGCGCTTCTTCTCGGCGTCCTGTTCGGCCTTGGTGTTCTCGTCCTGGATCTTCTTGTCGCCGTCCTCCTTCTCCTTGTCGACGTCGTCGTCGGTCTTCTTCTCCTTGTCCTGGACGTCCTTACGGACCTTGTCGTGCCGCTCGCTCTTCTTCGTACCGAGGTTCTTGAGCTCCTCGTCCTGCTCCTTGCGCCAGTCGGCACGCTGCGCGGTGACATCGCCGAGGGCCTTCTCGCGCTCGCCCTTCTGGCTCTCGGTGTTCGCCGCGACCTCGTCGTCGACCTTCTGCTTGTGCTTCGCCTGCGAGTCGCGGAAGTCGCGGTCCTTGGTCTGCCGCCCCTCGGACATGCCCTTCTGGCCATCGCTGAACGCGGCCTTGAACTGCGGCCCCCGGTCGTGCTCCGCCACCTCGGACGCGGCCTCCGCGGGCACGGCCCCCGTGGACGCGCCGCCCTCCGGCACCCCGCCCTTGCCGCCCTCGGGGCCGGGCACCTTCGCCTTCAGCTGCTCCTTGGGCGCGTCGGGGTAGACCTGGTTCTCGCCCATCGGGCGGGCCGCGTCGTCACGGCCGGTCGTGACGGTCTCCTGGCCCTTGGTGTCGACCGCGCCACCCTGTTCGCCCGCCGTCCGGTCCGCCTCGCCCTGCAGCTCGACACCCGGCGCGTTGCCCGCCTGGGCCTGCTTGAGCGCCTCGTCCTTCGTCGGCAGCCCGGCGAACTTGGCCGCCAGCTCCTGCGCGTCCACCTCGAAGCCCAGCTTGTCCGCGATCCAGCCGATGCCGAAGCCGAGGGCCATCTTGAACGTGTCCCAGCCGCTCGGCTCCTCCGCCTTCTCGGCCTCGATCTGGCCCTCGGGCTCCTTGGCGCCCTTGACCTCGGCCTTCTCCTCCTCGGGCGCCTCGGACTTCTGCGCCGCGTCCTGGGAGTACTGGGCGGGCGCGTCGGCCTTCGGCTTGCCCTGGAGCGTCTGGGGCGCACCGGCGGGACGCTGCATCGACGGCGGCGCGGCGGCGAGCGCCTTGTGCTCGTCGCCGACGGTACGGTCCACCGAGCCGCCCACGCCTCCCATGGCCTCAAGTGCCTTGTGGGGCTTGAGACTTGAAGCCGTGGACAGGCCCGCCTCCGGGGCCACCTGGGAAAGGTTCGGGGCCGGGCCCGAGTCCTTCTTGCCCTTGCCCTTGGCAGCCGGCACGGCCGCGCTGCCGCCACCACGACCGCCGCCACCGCCGCCACCGCGCGAACCCTTGGCAGCGGGAGACGACTTGGTCGCCTTCGGCGCCGCAGCGGCCTTGGGAGTGGGCGCGGCGGCCGGGCCGGCCTCCTCCTGCGCCGACGGCTCGGGGGCCTGGACGGGTTCCGGAGCAGCGGGCGCGGGCTCCTGCACCGCCGGCGCCTGCGGAGCCGCACTCCCCGTACTCCCCCCGCCCGACGACTGACTCTGGGCGCCTCCTCCGGACGAGCCGCCGGAGACATGGCTGTCCCTCGCGGCCGAAGCACTCGAAGCACTCGAAGCCTCCGACGCCGGCTCACTCCTGCCCGCCGTACCCCCGGAAGCCGACCCGGTCGACGAGGTCGAGGACGGCGAGGACCCCTGAGTCTGCCCGCCCGCAGCCGCGGTCGCCTGACCGGACTCCGACTTCTTCTGCTCCTGTCGGCCCGAGGCCTCGGACCCGCCCGACTGGGCGCCGCCCGCCTGCGGAGACGCCTTCTCCTGTGCACCGGCCGACTTGTCGCCCGCGGCCGGCGTGCCCTTCTCCTCCTTGGCGGCCGTCTCCTGCGCCTCACCACCGTCCTCGGACCTGCCCGGCGCCTCCTGCACCGCCGTCTGCGCGGACACGGGCCCGGCCTTGGGGTCGGCGCCGCTCTTCGGGTCCTTCGACAGCGAGCCCGGTACGGGAGGCGGGGCGGCGGCGTTCTCCAGCGCGAGATCGCCGAGCGGCCCGTCCCCGACAGTGGCTTCCTCGCCTTCGGGCGCGGCCTCCGTGTCGGCGGACCGGTCGGCGTCGCCCTCGGACTCGGACTCAGAGGCCGCGTCCTCCGCGTCCTCGGCATCCCGCTCCGCCTGCACCTTGTCGGCCTTCGTGGCCGGAGGCGCGGCGGACGACGGTACGGCAGCCCCGGCGGCGGAGGCCGGATCCGCCTCGTCCGCGGTCGGTACGCCGGATACGTCGGGATCCTGCTCCGGGATGAAGTCCTCGGGCTGGAGCTTGACGTCCCAGGCGCTCTTCTCCCCGCCGCCGACCTCGACCTCCGACTCGCTGCCGGAGCCGAACGGGTCCTCGTCGTCCGTCTCCTCGGGGCCTTCGAGATCCTGGCTGCGCACACCGTCGAGCCTGCTGAGCGGGCCGGACTGCGGCCCGCCCTTGCCCGCCGTCGTGGGGGAACCCGTCGGCTTCGGCTGCCCGGCCTTGTCCTGCGGCTTCACCTTCTGGCTCGCCACGAGCGCATCGACCGCGCCCGGGCGATTCCTGGCCGCGGATTCCTCCTTGCCGGCTGCGGGAGCCTCCTGCCGTTCCGAAGCCTCCTCGCCTCCCTTGCCCTCCTTCTCCCCCTGACTTCCCTTGTCCTCCTTGCCGGCCTTGCCTTCCCCGGCTGCCTTCTTCTCGCCCTTGCCCTGCTCGGACTTCGCCGCCTCGCCCTGCGCGGAGCCCGCGGTCGTCTTCCCGCCGGTCTGCTGCGCGCTCTCGGCCGTACCGCCGCCCGAAGGCTGCCCCGCGCCCTCGCTCTCCTTGCCGGTGCCGGCACCGGCACCGGCACCGGGGCTCGGCTCCCGATCACCACCCGGTGCGGTACTCCCGTTCCCCGGCGCCGAGTTCTCCGGCGTCGACCCGGCCGCCCCCTCCGAACCAGCTCCCTCCGAACCGGCCGGTTCCTTCTCCGGCCCTGGAGCCGCCCCGGGCTTCCGCTCCTCTGCCCGGTCCTCCTCGACCGAACGCTGCTCGCTCTCCCGCTCGACCCGCGACTCCTCGGCCGCGTCCGGCTCGACGGCCGGGGCGTCGTACGAGTCCGTCTCCTCCGGAAGATCCCCGTCGGCCTCGATCTCCTCGACCAGGTCGAGCACCCGGTCGTGCTCCGAACCGAGCAGCCGGTCCTCCAGGCGGTCGAGGACGCCGTCCAGCAACTCCTCGGGCAGCCGGGCGAGTTGCCTGCGTGTGCGCTTCGAGCGGTCCTCCGGGTCGCCTCGCAGCGAGCGCACGACCGAGTTCGTCAGACGGTCGACGAGGGTGGCGGGGTCGATCTGCTCCAGCCGGTTCCGGTCGGCGTCGACGGTGGCGTACCTCAGCCAGCCGGGTGTGGCCCGGCCCTCCGCCACCTCCGGCGCGGATTCCTGAGCGGCGGCCGGACGTACGAGATCCTGGGCGGCCGACTCCGCCTCGCGCTCGATGGCCTGCTGGGGCAGGCTCACCGCGCCCGGGTCGCGGCCGGCGCGCAGCGCTCCGAGGCCGTCCGGGTTCTGCACGGTGTGCAACAGCTCGTGGGCGAGCAGGCGTTGGCCGTCCGCGGTGCCGGGACGGTAGGCGCCCTCGCGGAAGAAGATGTCCTGGCCGACCGCGACCGCGTCCGCACCCAGCAGCTCGGTCAACTGCCCGGCGTCCCGCCCGGTGTGCAGGCGTACGCGGCCGAGGTCGTGGCCGAGCTGTTCCTCCAACTCCCTTCGTACGCCGACGTCGAGAGGCTGTCCGGCGCCGCTGACGATGTCCTTCGGCTCGGGCGTACGGGCCTTGGCCGCACGCTCCTTGCGCTTGCGGCGACGCTCCTCGGCGGCCTGCTCCGAACGGCCGTGCTGTGTCCGGGAGTTGCCGCTCAAGGGGTCACCTCCCCACGGCCGGAGAGTCCCGCGTGCACCGCGCGTGCCAACTCCTGGCCGAGCCGCCGCGCGGACAGCCCGGCGGGCAGCGGCGGCAGCCCGGACAGTGCGTCCACGCTCATCGCGCCGTCCGCCGCCAGCGGTACGCCACGCTCGCGTACCAGCCGGGCGAGTTCGTGCTCGAACGCGGCCGACACCCGGTCCGGGTCCACGCGGAAGCCGTCGAGGACGAGTTCGCCGACGTTCACCCGGATCGCGCCAGGTTCCCTGCCCGCGTCCCTGCTGGTGCCGCTGCCCGCGTCCCTGCTCACACCCATCCGCGGACCTCCCCCGGCGTCAGGGAGCGCTCCAGCTTGAGGTACTCGGTGCGGGCCGCCGCGAGCATGTGCCGCATCTGCAGCCGGTCGCCCTCCTCGGCCGCGAGGAACGCGCCGGACAGGGCGATGTTGCGGATCGAGCCGCCGGCGACGGTCAGTTGGGCCAGCAGTTCCGGCTCGATGCCCTTCGTCGGGGTCCGCGAGGGCAGGACCCGGCGCCAGATCTCGGCGCGCTCGTGCTCGGCCGGGAAGGGGAAGTCCACGACGAAGCGGATCCGGCGCATGAACGCCGTGTCCAGGGCCTTCTTCATGTTGGTGGTGAGGATCGCGAGCCCCCGGTAGGCCTCCATCCGCATCAGCAGATAGCTGACTTCGAGGTTGGCGTACCGGTCGTGACTGTCCTTGACCTCGCTGCGCTTGCCGAAGAGGGCGTCGGCCTCGTCGAAGAGGAGGAGCGCGCCACCGGCTTCGGCGGCGTCGAACACCTTGCGCAGGTTCTTCTCGGTCTCACCGATGTACTTGCTGACCACCTGGGACAGGTCGACGATGAAGAGGTCGAGGCCGAGTTCCTTGGCCATGACCTCGGCGGCGAGCGTCTTACCCGTTCCCGAACCGCCCGCGAACAGGGCCGTCACGCCAAGCCCTCGGCGCAGAGTCGCGGCAAATCCCCACTCCTGGTGGACAGTTGCCCGCTGCCGCACGTGCGCGACGATCTCGCGCAGCACACTCGTCTGCCGCTCGTGCAGCACGAGGTCGTCCCAGCCCGCCTCGGGCTCGATACGGCGGCCCTGGTCGTCCATGCCGACACGGGCCTCGTTCATTCCGGCCCGCCAGGCGAGTCGACCGGCGTCCACTTCGTCCTCGCCGGGCAGATCACGTCGTACGGCGGCGGCAGCGGCACGTACGACATGGGGCGGCAGCTGGAACTGGGCGACCAGTGACCGCAGTTCGCCTTCGGGGATCTCGGCGACGCCCTCGAACGCGCCTGTCCACAGGCCGAGTTGCTCCTCGTCGTCCAGTCGCGGCACGGCCACCCGTTCGCCGTGCGGCCGGTCCGTCTGGCGCGGGTCGGCGCTCGACACGACGACGGGGACGGCGGCTCCGGCGAGGAACGCGTCGGTGGCCGCGTGCTGGTCACGGTCGAGTTCACCGGCCTCCACGAGCAGGGCGGCGGGCAGCAGGATCGCCTCGCGCTGCCACAGCCGGGCCAGCCGGTCGCGGTCCGCGGGGTCCGTGGGAATGTCCTCGGCACTCATCGCGTACAGCCCGAGCCCGGAGCGGGCGGCGGCCGCGGCGGCGATGTCGGCGCGGCTGCGCAGATCGCCGCCGACCACCTCGACGAGCAGGGGCGCGTCCGGCCGCGCGCCGGTCGTCCAGCCCGTGGCGACGCGGCTCGCGGCCTGGTCGTACGACGGCGGCAGCTCGTCCGGCACCGGCGTGCGGCGCAACTGGCCGTGCAGGCGGGCGTCCAGGTAGGGCGAGCCGAGCAGGAAGTGCAGGATGCGCTCGTCGAGCCGCAGCCGGGACAGCGTCAGCCGCGAGTCGTCGTCCAGCTCCACGATCCGCCAGCGCCGCAGGGGCGCCACCGGGGTCAGCGCACTCCAGTGCGGTTCGGCGAGAGCGGCCAGCGCGAGCGAGAACGTGGGGTACGCGCGCTCCGGGTCACCGCTCGCCGCGGCACACCGGGCGGCGGCCGTGGCGTCCAACTCGTAGGCGGCGGTGAGGAGTACGAGGTCCCGCTCGAAGGCGCTGAGCCCGAAGCAGGCGACGAGCGCGTCGAGGGGCGCGGTGGCGGGGCCCGCGGGGTGCTGTACGGGGTGACCGGCGTCCACCGGCCCACCGGGGCCGGGCTCGGAGCCAGAGCCGGGCTCGGAGCCGAGGCCGGAGCCGTCGTCGGACTCTGGCGCCGAGCCCGCTCCCGGACCGGATCCCGCCTCCGAACTGGTTCCCGAGCCGGATTCCGTACCCGGACCGGATTCCGTACCCGGCCCCGACTCGGTGGCCCGGGCCGCATGAGCCGCGTGGGCCGCCCCCCGGGCCGCATGGGCGTCGACACGGGCCAGGACGCGCCGGATCTCAGCGGTCAGCGTCGTGCTGCCGCCGGCCGTGCCGGGTGTGCCCGCCTCGTTCGTCCTCATGCCCTCACCTGCCCCCGTCGTTCCCACGCCGCCTCAGTCCTCCGTGCCCTCGTGGCCCTCGGAGCCCTCGCCGACCGTCGAGGCATCCGCGGAGGACCCGGTTGACGCAGAGGTCGCGGCTCCCGTGCTCTTGGCCGCACCGCGCGCCGACCTGCCGGACTGGGCCGACTTGCCCGACTGGGCAGCCTTGTTGGGCTGTCCCTCCTTACGGGCGCGAGCCGGCGCCTTGGCGGCGGCCCTCACCGGTGCTTTCGCGGGAGCCTTCGCCGGTGTCTTGGCCGCGGCCTTCGAGGCAGGCTCGGCCTCGGCCTCGGCTCCAGGCTTGGCGGGCGTCTTGGCGGCAGCCTTCGTCCTCGCCTCACCGGACGTCTCTTCGGAAGCCCCGCCTTCCGGGGACGCGGATCCATTCGCGGAGGCGCCGGGCGGAACCGGCGCTCCCGGCGCCCCGAACGGCAACACCCGCACCCCAGCCCGTTCCACCGGCTTCGCCGGAACCGGCACCTCGCGTCCCTCGATGAAGACGAGGGCGGCCTGGTACACGACCGACAACGTGTACGGGGTCTGGTGGAGCATCCCCCACAGCTTCGAGGTCTCGTCGATGTCCATCACCGTCGGTGAGAACCGCACCCGCTGCGCCGCCTCGGCCAGGTCGCTGCTCGCCAAGTAGGGCTTCTCCCCGGCCAGTTCGATGATGTCCTTCGGCAGGACGGGTATCTCGTGCAGCGTGCGCACCACGGAACCGATGAGCCGCTGCCCGACCAGCTCCGGCTCCTCGCCGTAGGCACTGATCAGGAAGTGCAGGTCCAGTGCCGCGGCGGCCCGCTTGAGCAGCGTGCCGTCGGAGGCGCGCGTCGGCAGGTCGTTGTTCCGCTGCGAGGTGTTGGGCGTGACCTGGTACAGGAACACGGTGATGGTGGGCTCGGCCGGCGGATCGGCCGACGGCTTGCGCGGTTCGACCTTGACGGCCATGTCGATCTCGGGCTGGAGATTCGCCTCGATCAGCAGGGCGAGGGCCTGGGTGACGTGGGCGATGGCAAGTGCGTTGCTCATGACGTCAGTTCCTCAGTCCCAAGTTCCTCGGTCCCACCAGGTCCGCCCTCGGTGCTCCGGCGGTCGTCTCGTCGTACGTTCCTCACTCGCGCCCCCTCGCCAGGTACTCCGCCAGGCTCACCGTCGCCCCCTGCCGCGCCGGGGCAGCGGAGCCCCGGCTCCCGCCGCCCGCGGTCGCGGGACCCGCCGCCGTCACTTCGAGCCGCCCGATCTGCACCTGCACCACCTGCTCGCCCCCGCGGCCCGACCGTCGGCCCGCGGCCTGCCGTACGGCGTCCCGGGCCGCCGCCGTGTCCGCCGAGCTGGGTCGCAGCGCGGCGGACAGGGCGGCGGGGGAAGCGGTGGCCGCACCCGAGGGGAGGGGCACGGACACCGCGCTCGGGGAGGAGGACCGCTCCGGCTCGCCCCGCCCGGTGGAGCGCCGCGCGGTGTCGGGGACGGGCCGCGGCCCCGGCGCCACCGGCACAGCGGGCCTGAGCAGCGGCGCCTCGGGCAGGTCCCGTGCCACGGGCGACTGGGGCGCGAGGTCGTCCGACGGCGTCCGCTCGGGCCGTACGACGGTCCGCTCTCGCTCCGTACGGAACTGGACCTCGCGGACCGCCGGGCGTGCCAAGTCGCCGTCGGACGTGGGTGATTGGGCGGAAGTCGGCCACAGCGGCTCGGCCGTCTCCGGTTCCTGTGCGCCGGCCCGTACCGCCTCGACCCGCTCGAAGGGTCCGGCGAGTCGCGGCCGTACACGCGCCACACCGGGGCGGGGCGCGGCGGCCGGGGTGTGCCGGGCGAGCAGCCGGTCGAGGAAGTCGGGCGCGCGGGGCGCCCCCACGTCCCCCTCCTTCACGGGGTGTCCTCCCGCAGAGTCAGACATCCGCACACAGCTCCAGGTAGTAGCGGCGCCGCAGCGGGCTGAGCGCCAGGATCTCCGGCTCGCTCCAGCCGTAGGCGGTGGCGAGCAGGTGGACGTCGAGGAGCACGTCCCGTGCCCAGGCGTCCAGTTCGGTCCACAGGTAGGAGGCGATGTCGAGCTCGGCCCGGGTGGCGGCGCCGCACTCGGGGCAGTTGACGTTGAGCGTGACGTCGGCGCCCGGGTCGGCCTCCTGGGCCGCCTCGGCGAGCCGCCGCTGCACCGTCTCGGGCAGCGCGTCGGCGGGGACGTCCACCCCGTCGCGCACCGCCGAGACGACGCAGCGGGCGAGCAACGCCCGCCGTGGATCCGGGTGCCGGGCGGCCGCCGTCAGGTCGGCGACGCCCGGCACCCGGAACTCGATCTCCCAGCCGTCCTCGGCAACCTGCACCGAGGGCTCGGCGGGAGCGCCTGTCGACCGGGCCAATTCCCCTGCGTCCAGGTCGAATTCCATGTCCTCGCCGCAGGCCGAGCAGGGGAGGCGCACCTGCATCCGCTCGCCGAACAGAGCCCGGCGCAGCGTGAAGAGGTCCGCCTCCCGCTCGCCGACCGGCAACGCGGACAGCGTCTCGCCGCCGGTGTCGGGGCGTGCGGCTCGGTGCAGCAACAGGGCGCGTCCGGACGGGGCCTGGGCAAGCCCGGTCTCCCAGGTGGTGAGCAGCTCAGCCGCCCGAGTGTTAGTCATGCCCGCCCCCGTTCCGTACCCGCCCCGCCGCCCCCGCGGCCCATCTGTCGTTCAACTTGCCGCCGTTCAGGCAGGGTTGAGGAACGAGGGCTCCTCCGGCTCGGGCACCTCGTAGTCCCGCTCCCAGCCCTCGCACTCCAGCTTCAGCGACTGGATGGCCACCGCGTTGGCATTGGCGTCCAGCTCGCCGAGGACCTGGTACTCGCTCGGCCAGGTCCGGTAGAGCTTGTGCGAGACGGCGACTTGCCCTGCCTCGTTGAGGACCTGGATGACGATGTCCTTGCGGAAGTCGGCGAGGGACACCTCGGAGCCGAGACCGGCCCCGACCTGCCAGACCTTGTTGGCCCAGCGGTCGAACTCGGGGTCGTGCGTGACCCCGCGCTCCAGGGTGATGCCCTCGAACTCCGAGCGCCCCGGCGACTTGCGCGGGGAGCTGGGGTCGCCGCCGTGCCGGTGCTTGACGACCTCGGTGGTCCGCTTCAGCGGACTGATCTTGCTGATGCCCGCGACCGTACGACCGTCCCACAGCACAAGGAACTTGAAGTTCTTGTACGGGTCGAAGCGCTGGGCGTTGACAGTGAACTCAGCCATCGGTTTCCTTCACGTTCTCCGTCGTAGATCTCAGAGCCAGAACTCAGAGTTCGAACTCGGAACTCGAACTCAGAGCTCGAACTGCCCGGACGTCTGCTGGATCCTGACGATCACGAACTCGGCGGGCCTGACCGGCGCGATGCCGACCAGGACGTTCACGACGCCGTTCGCGATGTCCTCGTCCGTCGTGGTGTCGTGGTCGCACTTGACGAAGTACGCCTCGCGCGGCGTGCCGCCCTTGAAGGCGCCCTGACGGAACAGCGTGTGCAGGTACGAGGAGGCGCCGAGGCGGATCTGCTGCCACAGGTTCTCGTCGTTGGGCTCGAACACGACCCACTGCAGGCCGCGTTGGAGGCTCTCCTCCACATGCAGCGCGAGCCGCCGCACGGGCACGTACTTCCACTCGCTGTCGAGCGCGTCCGAGCCCTCAAGGGTGCGCGCGCCCCACACGAGCGGGCCCACCATCGGCATGGTGCGCAGGCAGTTGACGCCGAGCGGGTTGAGCAGCCCGGTCTCGCGGTCGGTGAGGTCGACCGTGAGGGAGTGCACGCCCGCGAGCCGTGCCTCGGTGCCGGCCGGGGCCTTCCACACCCCGCGCTCGGAGTCCGTGCGCGCGTAGACCCCGGCGACCGCGCCGGACGGCGGGAAGGAGCGCAGCCGGCCAGTGAGCGGGTCGGTGAGCTGGAGGTGCGGGAAGTACAGGCCCGCGTGGTTGCCGCGTACGGCGTCGAAGGCCGCGAGTCCGGCGCGGGCGGTGTCCACGCTGACCCAGGTGCCCGGCGCGTCGACGAGGAGGAAGATCCGCCGCTCCTGGCAGAGCCGCTGGGCCGCCGAGACGACGGTGATCGCGTCCTCGGTGGACTCGTACGCCGCCAGCTCCGGCAGGACGAGCAGGTTGACGTCCGCGACGCCGCGCAGCGCCTGGATGCCGGTCTTGTCTGCCTCACCGCCGATGAGGTCGCGCGGTCCGGGCGCCTCGCCGTCCTCGCCGCCCTCCAGCGGGAAGACAGGCGGGTTGACGGAGGCCTCAAGGCCCAGGTCGTTGGCGCACTCACCGACGAAACGGACGACGTCCTCGGGGTCGGTGGAGCCCGCGACGACCTGGAGGCGCTTGCCGAAGGCGGTGACCTCGGCGCCCGCGAAGGCGTGCTTGCCGGGCGCGTCGGGCAGTGCCCGCAGCTTGCGTTCGAGCAGCAGGGCCAACTCGGCGACGTTGGACGGGGCTTCGCCGTCGCAGTCGGGGTCGTACAGCGTGAACTCGCGCTCGACCTCACCGATCTTGACGGTCAAATCGACGGCGAGGTCGGGCAGTTCGTGTCCGAACGGCTTGGAGACGGTGCCGGACGGGTCGGGGCGGCCCTCGCCCACGGCCTCGACGCGGATGAGGCGCGACCCCGCGTTGATCACGGTCGGCGCGTGCCGGCCGTGCGAGGCGTCCATGGACAGACGGGTGAAGCTCTCGCGGGCCTCGCCCTTGGCGTCGTACACCCGCAGGTTGAACGTCTCGTCCGGGCAAGGCGTGTCGTAGTCGACGGCGACGCGCAGGCCGTTGCCCCACACGCCCGGCTCCTTGGCGTGCACTTCGAGGACCGCGCTCTCGCTGTGGCCCTCGGTGGACTCCAGGGTGACGCAGGCCGCCTTGCCGCTGCCCGCCCTGGCGACGCGGACGATCACGGCGACCGTGCCGCCGTTGCCGAAGAACTGGTGCACGGCGTAGCCGACGGCGCTCTGCGAGCTCAGCCCGCCGAAGCGGCGCTCGAATTCGGTGAAGCTCGTGACGCGAACCGGCTCGTTCAGCGGGCCGCGCCGGGTGTGCCCCACGAAGGCGGTCACCGAGGTGGTGACGGTCGAGATGGTCCGGGCGCTGCTGGGAAGCTCTTCGACGTAGACGCCGGGATACGTCGGCCTGGCAGTGTTCACCGCGGTCATCGGCATTCCCCCTCCTAATCCGTTCTCGGGCACCGGGTGAAAGGCACCAAGAGGCGGCAGAGGGAGACGTCTCGTTCACGGCGCACGCGGAGGCCTCCGGACACGCGTGAACGCTCCGGGCCGCGGCACCGCATCAGCTTTCCCCCGTCAGTGCCCCGGTCGGACGGCCGTCCGGGGTCAAGCAGCACGCTTGTGACTCCTGATGCTCAAGTGCTCAATCCACCGTGCTGTGTGGGAAGTTGCGTATGCAAGGCAGGTTCACGCCACGCCTGGAGGAGGTTCGATGAAGAGCACGGCGCACAGCTCGCACACGATGTACTCGTGTCGGGACGGCTGATTCACGGATCCCCCACAGCCCGTGGTGCAGCAGAATGGAGCGCATGTCCCGACGCACCCCGCAATCCCGCAACCAGCGCCGTTCCGCCCCCGCGCACAACCCCTCCTGCCCTTGCGGTCTTACGGAGACGTACGAAAAGTGCTGTGGCCGATTTCATCGGGGTCAGGGCACGGCCCCCACCGCCGAGGCACTGATGCGCTCGCGCTACTGCGCATTCGTGAAGCACGACGAGGCGTACCTGCTGCGGACCTGGCATCCGCGCACCCGCCCGCCCCGCGTCGAGTTCGATCCGGCCATGCGCTGGACCGGCCTGGAGATCCTCGATACGGGCGAGGGGTCGGCCTTCCACACCACCGGAACGGTGACCTTCCGGGCGTCGTACACCGGCGGCTCGCTCCACGAGCACAGCCGCTTCGAGCGGGTCGAGGGGGCGTGGGTGTACGTGGACGGAGACATCAGCAAGTAGTGCCCCGACAGGGGCGGGGGCTGTGCACATTTGCGGCTCCGCCGCGTGGGCGCAACCAGCCCCAACGCACCCGCGGCCGAACAACTCCCGCCCGAAGCCCAGAAGTTCAGGCCTCCGGGCTCAGAACGTCCAGCTCCTGAAGCGCGCCCACGACGATCTCCCGGGTCAACTCCTCCGCACGGACCGCGTCGCCCCCACGAATCGCCTCCGCGACCTGAACGTGGAGCGTGACCGCCGCGGGGTCGGGGTCCTCGAACATGACCTGATGGTGAGTACGACCGGCGAGAACCTCGGCCACCACGTCACCGAGCCGCGCGAACATCTCGTTGCCGGACGCGTTCAGCACGATCCGGTGGAAGGCCACGTCGTGGACGAGATACCCCTCCAGCCTGTGGCCGCGCGAGTTGGCCACCATGCCGAGGGCGCACTCGGTGAGCTCGGCGCACTGCTCGGCGGTGGCGTGCTTGGCGGCGAGCCCCGCGGCGACCGGCTCGACGGCACAGCGCAGCACGGTCAGCGAGCGCAGCTGCCGCGGCCGGTCCGTGCCGGCCAGCCGCCACCGGATGACCTGGGGATCGTAGACATTCCACTCGTTCGCGGGACGTACGGTGACGCCGACCCGGCGACGGGACTCGACGAGGTGCATCGACTCCAGGACCCGGACCGCCTCGCGCATCACGGAACGTGACACCTCGAAACGCTGCGCCAGCTCGTCGGTGCGCAGCACGCTGCCCGGCGGGTACTCACCCGCGGTGATGGCGGGACCGAGGCTCTCCAGTACACGGCCGTGCAGCCCCCGGCCCGGTGTGCTCATGAGGTGCAGCCTACGAGGCGAACGGCGGGAACAAAAAGTCAGACTTATACGTCACAGACTCTTGAATTCATCTGACCTATGGGTTTCAGTGTCGTGACGGATGCGGCACCTGACGTACATCCGGCATCGAGATGTCGACACAGGGAAGCCGAATCCGAGTGTCGAGGAAGACAGCGAGGCAGTGATGAACACCCCCCACGTCGTCGTGGTCATGGGAGTGGCGGGCACGGGCAAGACCACCATCGGTCCCCTGCTCGCCCAGCGGCTCGGCGTTCCCTACGCCGAGGGCGACGACTTCCACCCCGAGGCCAACGTCGCCAAGATGACGGCCGGGACACCGCTGACCGACGAGGACCGCCGGCCCTGGCTCGACGCCATCGGCGCCTGGGCGCACGGGCGGGCCGGCCTCGGCGGGGTGGTCAGCAGTTCAGCGCTGAAGCGCGACTACCGGGACCGGCTCAGGTCGGCCGCTCCCGGAGTCGTCTTCGTCCACCTCACGGGTGACCGGAAGCTCATCGAGGACCGGATGGCGCACCGCCAGGGCCACTTCATGCCGACGGCGCTCCTGGACTCCCAGTTCGCCACCCTCCAGCCGCTCCAGGCGGACGAGACGGGGGTCGCCGTGGACGTCTCCGGCAGCCCCGAGGAGATCACCGACAGGGCCGTGACCGCGCTGAGCGGCCTCGACCGGTAATTCCCGCGACTAACTCCCGCGGCCCGACGAGCAACCCCCCACGGACCCACGCTCAACCCCCACAGACTTTCCCTCCCCCTCAAGGAAAACCACCGTGACCAGACTCAGCGTCGAGATGCTGGCAGCAGATCCGGTCGAGCCGATCACCTCGGCGGGCCACGCTCAGCTGGGCATCGCCGTACTGGCGGGCATCGCCGTCATCGTCCTGCTCATCACCAAGTTCAGGCTGCACGCCTTCCTCGCCCTGACGATCGGGTCGCTGGCGCTCGGCGCCTTCGCCGGAGCACCCCTCGACAAGGCGATAGCCAGCTTCTCGGCCGGTCTCGGTTCGACCGTCGCCGGTGTGGGCGTACTGATCGCGCTCGGCGCGATCCTCGGCAAGCTGCTCGCGGACTCCGGCGGCGCCGACCAGATCGTCGACACGATCCTCGCCAGGGCGGGCGGACGCTCGATGCCGTGGGCCATGGTGCTGATCGCCTCGGTGATCGGTCTGCCGCTGTTCTTCGAGGTCGGCATCGTGCTGCTGATCCCGGTCGTCCTGATGGTCGCCAAGCGCGGCAACTACTCCCTGATGCGGATCGGCATCCCGGCGCTCGCGGGTCTTTCCGTGATGCACGGGCTGATCCCGCCGCACCCCGGCCCGCTGGTCGCGATCGACGCGGTCGGGGCGAACCTCGGCGTCACCCTCGCCCTCGGCATCCTGGTCGCCATCCCGACCGTGATCATCGCGGGCCCGGTGTTCTCCAGGTACGCGGCCCGCTGGGTCGACGTACCGGCGCCGGAGAAGATGCTGCTTTCAACTGGGGGTTCCCCCCAGACCCCCGCCCAGCGTGCCTCCGAAAACCTGGAGAAGCGTCCCGGCTTCGGTGTCACCATCGCCACCGTGATGCTGCCGGTCGTGCTGATGCTGGCCAAGGCGCTGGTGGACATCGTCGTCGACGACCCCGAGAACATGGTGCAGCGTGTCTTCGACGTGATCGGCTCGCCGCTGATCGCCCTGCTCGCGGCCGTGCTCGTCGCCATCTTCACCCTCGGCCGGGCGGCCGGGTTCACCAAGGACCGGATCTCCTCGACCGTCGAGAAGTCCCTCGCCCCGATCGCGGGCATCCTGCTGATCGTCGGCGCGGGCGGCGGCTTCAAGCAGACGCTGATCGACTCCGGCGTGGGCCAGATGATCCTGGACATATCCAAGGACTGGTCGATACCCGCGCTGCTGCTCGCCTGGCTGATCGCGGTCGCGATCCGGCTCGCGACCGGTTCCGCGACCGTCGCCACCATCTCGGCGGCCGGTCTCGTGGCCCCGCTCGCGGCCGACATGTCGACCACGCACGCCGCACTGCTCGTGCTGGCCATCGGCGCCGGTTCACTGTTCTTCTCCCATGTGAACGACGCCGGGTTCTGGCTGGTCAAGGAGTACTTCGGCCTCAGCGTCGGCCAGACCATCAAGACCTGGTCGGTCATGGAGACCATCATCTCGGTGGTCGCCGGCGCCCTGGTCCTCCTCCTGTCCCTAGTGATCTAGCTCGCTCTCCGGGAGTAGTACGACGATGACTCACCCTCTCTTCGACATCAGGGGCCGTACGGCGCTGGTCACCGGTTCCAGCCGGGGCATCGGCCTCGCGCTGGCCCGGGGCCTCGCCGAGGCAGGCTGCACGGTGGTCCTGAACGGCCGCGACACCGACCGGCTCACCAAGGCCGCCGCGGAACTGCCCGGCGACATCCACACGGCCGCCTTCGACGTCACCGACGGACCGTCGGTGGCAGCCGGGATAGCGGACGTCGAGGAGCGGGTGGGCCCGCTGGACATCCTCGTCAACAACGCCGGGATGCAACTGCGGGCCCCGCTCCTGGAGTTCGCCGACGCCGACTGGCACCGCATCCTCGACACCAACCTCACCAGCGCCTTCCTGGTGGGCCGCGAGGCCGCCCGCGGCATGACCGCGCGCGGTCACGGCAAGATCGTCAACATCTGTTCCCTGCAGAGCGAGGTGGCACGGCCCGGGATCGCGCCGTACGCCGCCACCAAGGGCGCGCTGAAGATGCTCACCAAGGGCATGTGCGCCGACTGGGGGCCGCAGGGCGTCCAGGTGAACGGCCTCGGCCCCGGCTACATCGAGACCGAGCTGACCCAACCCCTCGTGGACGACCCGGAGTTCAGCGCCTGGGTCCGCCGACGGACCCCGGCCGGCCGCTGGGGCCGTACGGAGGACCTGGTCGGCGGAGTCCTGTTCCTCGCCTCCCCGGCGGCGAACTTCGTCAGCGGACAGATCCTGTACGTCGACGGCGGCATGACCAGCGTTCTCTGAGTCGCCCGAAAGCCTGAGTCGCCCGAAAGCCTGAGTTGCCCGAATGCCTGAGCTGTCCGAAAGTCCGAGTTGTCCGGAAGTCTGAGTTCCCCGAAAGGGTATGTACTGATGCTCGGTTGCGTGATCCACGGCCAGGACGACCTGCGCGTGGACGAACTCCCGGTCCCCTCCCCCGGCCCCGGCGAGGCCCTCGTCGCCGTGCGCTACGGCGGTGTGTGCGGATCCGACCTCCACTACTGGCGGCACGGCGGCGTCGGTGACTTCCGCCTCCGCGAGCCGATGGTCCTCGGCCACGAGGTGGTCGGGACGGTACTTCTCCACGGTGACGGCGACGGTGACGGCCCGTCAGGCCCCGCACCCGGTACGCCCGTTGCCGTGCACCCCGCGACACCGTGCGGGGTGTGCCCGGAGTGCTCCGACGGCCGCCGGAACGTGTGCCGCGACACCCGCTACCTCGGCAGCGCGGCCCGCACACCCCACGTCCAGGGCGGTTTCGCGGCCCAGGTCGTCGTCCCGGCCGAGCAGTTGCGTCCGATTCCCGCCGGACTCCCCCTGCGCCGGGCAGCGTTGGCGGAGCCGCTCTCCGTCGCGCTCCACGCGGTACGACGGGCCGGCGACGTGACCGGCAAGCACGTACTCGTCACCGGTGCCGGACCCATCGGCTGCCTGGTCGTCGCGGCGGCGAAGGCGGCGGGTGCCGCACGGGTCACGGTCACGGACCTGCTCCCGCGCGCCCTGGAGTACGCGGTGGCGGCGGGCGCGGACGAGGCGCTGCGCGCGGACGACCCGTCCGCTCCCGCCTGGCCCTCCGAGGTGGACACGGCCATCGAGGCCTCGGGCGTCGCCGCCGGCCTGGACACCTGCCTCCGCCTCGTACGCCGTGGCGGGGTCGTGGTCCAACTCGGCATGCTGCCTCCGGGCCAGTCCCCCTTCGCGGGCAACCTCGTCGTCAGCCGCGAGATCGAGCTCCGGGGAGCCTTCCGCTTCGACACGGAGTTCGACGACGCCCTCGCGCTCCTGGCCCGAGAGCCCCGCTTCGACCACCTGGTCAGCGCGGTGGTCCCGCTCGGCGAGGCGGAATCGGCCTTCACCCTGGCGGCGAACCGCGCGGAGTCCTGCAAGGTACTCCTGGACTTCGGAACACCCGAAGCCTGACAACTCGCGGGAGGCGGCGCCCCTTCAGCGGCACACTCTTCTCATCGGGGAGCGCCATCAAGGGGCGCGGGGAAGCCCCTGCTACGGCCGCCAGAGCGGATGCTCCTCCTCAGCCCACTCCTTACTGACCGACCCCGTCCGGAGCCCCCGCCGGGCCTCCGGACGGGCCATGGCCATCCCGATGTGCCCCGCGAGAACAAGGCCGATGGTCAGAGCGAGCCAGTCATGTACAAAGGTCGCACCCGTACGCCAGACCAGCGGCGCGAGATGCGTGAACCACATCAGCAACCCCGTCCCGAGCATGACGAGAACGGCCCCGGCGATCCACGCCGCGTACACCTTCTGCCCGGCGTTGAACTTCCCGGCCGGCCGGGACTCGGGCCGGGCGTCACGCCGCAACGCCGCCCGCAGCCACACCCCGTCGTGCGCCCCGAACCGGTTGAGCAGCCGCAGGTCCTTCCGGAAGGCCCGTGAGACGAGCCCGGCAAGGACGGGCACCGGCATCAACAGCCCCGACCACTCGTGCACCCGCACGACCAGCTCGCGCCGACCGACGAGTTCGGCGAGCTGCGGCAGGTAGAGACAGGCAGCGGTCGCCACGCACACGCCCATCAGCACCGCCGTCGCCCGGTGCACCCACCGCTCGGCGGGCGAGAACCGCGGCACCCGTACCGAACTCGCGAACCGCTCCCCGGTGTTCGCCGCCCGGTCGGGCGCGTCCGGGACCTCGGTCTCAGGTCGCGTCATCGTCCCGTCCGTTCGATCGGCCGACCCAGGCGTCCACGTCGTACCCCCGGTCCTCCCAGTAGCCGGGCCGGACGTCCGAGGTGAGGGTGATACCGGAGAGCCACTTCGCGGACTTGTAGAAGTACATGGGGGCGACATAGAGACGGACGGGACCACCGTGCGAGTGGTTCAGATCCTTGTCCTGCATACGCAGAGCCACGAGGACATCGGCGCGGCGGGCCTGGGCCAGGGTCAGGCTCTCCGAGTACGCACCGTCGAAGCAGGTGAACCGAACCGCCCCGGCCGAGGACCGCACCCCCGCGGCGTCCAGCAGCTGGGACAGCCGTACGCCCTCGAAGGGAGTGTCCGGCACTCTCCACCCCGTGACGCACTGGACGTCACGCACCATCCGGGTCTGCGGCAGAGCACGCAGGTCGGCCAGTGTGTACGTGGCGGGGTGGTCGACCAGGCCGTCGATCTTGAGGCGGTAGTTGTCCTCGTTCTTGTGCGGGACGGACGAGGTGACCGAGTAGTAGCGGAAGCCGCCGCCGTTGGGCAGCAGGCCGGTCAGCCCGGTCGGGTCCTTGTCCGCGGCGCTGCCCAGGAAGGACTCCAGGCCGCTCTGGAGCGTGGGCGCGGTGGCCACGCCGAGTGCGCCGAGTCCGAGCATCCCGAGCATGAGCCGCCGCCCCACCGGGGTGCCGCTCCCCTCCGGATCCGAAGCGGTCGGTTGTTCCGTGTTCACCTACTGATTCGAACATCCTTGGCCCCCGGAAGCCAGGGGCCAAGGGTGTCCGTCAGAGTTCCGTAATCACTTCTTACGGCTTTCTCAGAACCGCGGCACCCGTGGGCCGAGCGCCGAGAGCGAGTGCCCAACGGGCAGGATGCCGCTGCCCGAGCCGCTCACACGTCGCCCTCGGCCGCCTTCTCCAGCTGGAACGCCTCGTTGCCGAGCCCGATCCTGGCGTGCGCCTCGGGCTTGCGGGCCTTCAGGTACTGGCCCTGGAGGATGCCCGCCACCGCGGCGAGCACGATGATGCCGGGCAGTACCCAGCTCAGCGAGGAGCCGGGGCCCGCGCCCACGAGGACGTCGAAGTCCTTGACGGTGTAGACGGCGATGACGAGCAGCGAGACACCGGCGATCACGGAGGCCACGAGGCGCCAGGCCTGGGCTCCCGCGGCGCCCCGGCGGGCGAAGAACACGACGACGGAGAGCGAGGCCGTCGCCATCAGCAGGATGATGCCGAGGGCACCGACGTTGCCCACCCAGGTGAACAGTTGCAGCACGGGCGTGGTCGGGTCGCCGGTCGGCTTGTCGTCGGCGACGGCGAACGCCCCGACGACGACCACGGCGATGACGGTCTGCAGCAGCGATCCCGTGCCGGGCGCGCCGCTCGCTCCCGTGGTCCGGCCGAAGACGGAGGGCAGCAGGCCCTCGCGGCCCATGGCGAAGGCGTACCGCGCGACGACGTTGTGGAAACTGAGCATCGCCGCGAACATGCCGGTCACGAACAGCACATGGAGCACGTCGGTGAACGTCCCGCCGAGCCGTTCGTCGGTGAGGAAGAACAGCAGTCCGGCGCTCTGCTTCTGGGAGGCGCCCACGATCGCGGAGGGCCCCGCGGCGACGGTCAGCGCCCAGGAGCTGACCGCGAGGAAGACGGCGACGAAGCCGATGGCGAGGAACATCACGCGCGGGACCAGGATGTGCGGGCGGCTGGTCTCCTCCGCGTACACGGGGGCCTGCTCGAAGCCGAGGAACGCGGCGATGCAGAAGCACAGGGCGGTGCCGAGGCCCGCCCCGGTGAGGGTGTCCGGGTTGAAGGCGTGCAGCGACAGGCCCTCCTTGGCGGGGTCGGCGACGGCCGCGATGTCGAAGATGACGACGAGCGCGACCTCGATGACCAGCAGCACGCCGAGCACCCACGCGTTCACGTCGATCTTCAGCCAGCCGAGCGCTCCGACGGCCAGGGCGGCCACCAACGCCGGTATCCACCAGGCGACTTCGACTTCGAGGTAGGTGGCGAAGAGGCCGGACACCTCGAAGCCGAAGATGCCGTAGATGGCGATCTGCATCGCGTTGTACGCGACGAGCGCGACCGCGGCGGCACCCGAGCCCGCGGTGCCGCCGAGGCCTCGGGAGATGTACGCGTAGAAGGCGCCCGCGTTGTGGACATGGCGGCTCATCTCGGCGTACCCGACGCTGAAGAGGAGGAGCACGATGCCGAGGAGGACGAAGAGCAGCGGCTGGCCGACGATGCCCATCACCGCGAATGTGGTGGGCATGACACCCGCGACCACCATGAGCGGGGCGGTCGCCGCGAGAACGGAGAGCAGCAGGCCCCCCGTTCCGAGCCGGTCGGAACGCAGGGCCCGGTCCTGGCCCTTGAAGGTGCTGATGCCGCTGTCGGCGGCGGTCTGTCTGCTCGTGCTCGACGCACTTGAGGTATGCGAACTGCCCGTCGTCATGGCGGGGTTGTCCTTTCGGATGTTCCAGTGGCTGCGGTGTGGGCGTTTGTTCAGACCGTGCCGAGCACGCTGTCGCGTGCGGTACGGAAGGCTTTGTGCGGGTCGCGGTCGGGGTATGACCACGGCACCGGGGTCGCGTACGTTCCGATGCGGTGGAAGAGGGCGGCGGCCTCGGCGCCCCGGCCCTCGCAGAACTTGGCGTGGGCAAGGAAGTTGAGGTCGAGCTGGCTGCGCGGATGGTCGTCGCGCTCCCACTCCAGCCACCAGTCGAAGGCGGCCTTCATCACCTGGCGGGCCCGGCGCCCGACCCAGTGCCCGGAGGCCACGGGATCGGCGGGCTCGATTCCGGCGGCGGCCAGGACGCGATAGCGCTCGGCGTGCGCGACGACCGGAAGAATGGCCAACGGCGAGTCGGCGGGCGCCTGTTCGGCGGACCAGGTCGCGAAGTCGTAGACCTCGTGCAGCGGGTCCTGCCCGGCTTCGGGTCTTCGCTCGGCGAGCCGGGCCACCATCAGATGGTGGGCGTGGTGGTGGTCGGCGTACCGGTGCCGCACCTCGTCGAAGAGCTGGACCACGTCCTGCTCGCCGCCGAGCACGCGCTCCAGCATCAGCAGCCCGAGCCAGGGCGTGGGGTCGGCGGGCAGCAGTCCGGCCGCGACCCGGCATGCCTCGCGCGCCCGGGCCGGCTTGTCCTTGCCGTTCAGGGCGCGCTGCACGGTGGCGAGGGCGAGCAGCACGGAGGCGTCGCCCGACTCCGGCTCGGCGACCAGCCAGTCACGGGCCCAGGCCTGGGTGCTGGACTCCTGCGCGAGGGTGGTCAGGCGATGACCGCGGCGGTCCCAGTCGTCGCCGGTCGCGACGAGCAGGCCGCGTACAGCCGTCCACCGGCCCTGGGCCAACGCGGCGCGGGCGGCGACGAGTTCGGCGTCGTCGAGCGCGGCGTCGAAGGCTTGAGCCGCGCGCTTGCGGCCGCGGCCCAGGGGGGGTGGGGGTGGAGACACCGCGGAACTTCCTCACACGACGCGGTAATTCTGTGGGCATTCTGTGCAACTGGTTGACATTTACCTGAGGTTGGATTCTGTCAGGGTCCAGTTACGGACAGACAACCCCCAGCCAACGGTTCGCGTCAAGCCCGGACAGCGCTTTACACGCGTCAACAACTCGTCAAGGGCCCCGAGTTGAGGTCTCCTTCGCCCCACCGTCAGCCGACGGCCTTCGCCGCCGCCCGCCCCGCCGTACGCCCCGAGAAGAGGCAGCCACCGAGGAACGTCCCTTCCAGGGACCGGTATCCGTGCACTCCACCGCCACCGAACCCGGCCGCCTCCCCCGCCGCGTACACCCCGGACAGCGGGTCGCCGCCCTCGGTGAGCACCTGGGACGAGAGGTCGGTCTCCAGGCCGCCGAGCGTCTTGCGGGTCAGGATATTGAGCCGTACGGCGATGAGAGGCCCGGCCTTGGGATCGAGGATCCGGTGCGGAGTGGCCGTCCGGATCAGCTTGTCGCCGAGGTAGGCGCGGGCCCCGCGAATGGCCGTGACCTGGAGGTCCTTGGTGAACGGATTGGCGATCTCCCGGTCCCGCGCGGTGATCTCCTGCCGCAGCGCAGCCTCGTCGATGAGCGACTCCTTGGTGAGCGCGTTCATGCCCCGCACCAGCGCGCCAAGATCCTTCTCCACCACGAAATCGACGCCCTTGTCCATGAACGCCTGCACCGGCCCCGGCACATCGGCCCGAGCCCGCTGGAAGACACCCTTGACGGACTTGCCCGTCAGATCGGGGTTCTGCTCCGATCCCGAGAGCGCGAACTCCTTGCCGATGATCTTCTGGTCGAGCACGAACCACGTGTAGTCGTACCCGGTCCTCATGATGTGTTCGAGCGTGCCGAGGGTGTCGAAGCCGGGGAAGAGCGGGACCGGCAGCCGTTTACCCCGCGCGTCCAGCCACAGCGACGACGGCCCGGGCAGGATGCGGATGCCGTGCTTCTCCCAGATGGGGTTCCAGTTCTGGATGCCCTCGGTGTAGTGCCACATGCGGTCGCGGTTGATGAGCCGCGCGCCCGCACCCTCCGCGATCGCGAGCATCTCGCCGTCCACGTGCGCGGGCACCCCGGAGATCATCCGCTCAGGCGGAGTCCCCAGCCGCGCGGGCCAGTTGGCGCGCACGAGATCATGGTTGCCCCCGATACCACCCGACGTGACGATCACGGCCTGAGCCTTGAACTCGAAGGCCCCGGTGACACCACGTCCGCTGGCCTGACCCCGCAGGATGTCCGACGGCTCCAGGACCTCCCCGCTCACGGTGTCCACGGCACCCGCGCTCCGCGACAGCCCGGTGACCCGGTGGCGGAACTTCAACTGCACGAGACCTCTCGCGACCCCGGCCCGCACCCGCCGCTCGAAGGGCGCGACAAGCCCCGGCCCCGTACCCCAGGTGATGTGGAACCGAGGCACGGAGTTGCCGTGCCCATTGGCGTCGTATCCGCCCCGCTCCGCCCAACCCACCACGGGAAACCATCGAACGCCCTGCTTGTGCAGCCAGGACCGCTTCTCACCGGCCGCGAAGTCGACGTACGCCTCGGCCCACTTCCGGGGCCAGTGGTCCTCCGGGCGGTCGAAGCCCGCGGTGCCCATCCAGTCCTGGAGAGCCAGCGCGTGAGTGTCCTTGATCCGCATCCGGCGCTGCTCGGGAGAGTCCACGAAGAAGAGCCCGCCGAACGACCAGTGCGCCTGGCCGCCGATCGACTGCTCCGGCTCCTGGTCGAGAAGGATCACCTTGCGCCCCGCGTCGACGAGCTCCGCGGTCGCCGCGAGCCCGGCGAGGCCCGCCCCGATCACGATCACATCTGCGTCGTACGCCATGAGCAGGTCCTCCTCGGCTTGTTACTGGTCGGTCAGATCCTTGGGCAACGGAGTGACCCAGTCAACTGCCGGGCTCCGCACACTCGGGCTACAGTCGGTCGATACCCGCACCCCGCCCGCCACCGTCCGAAATCCCCGAGGTACGCAGCGTGTCGGTTCCGGTTCTCCTCCTCGCCGTCGGCGCGGCCTGCTGTCTCGGCTTCGGCTTCGTCCTCCAGCAGAACGCCGCCTCGCGCGCGCCACTGGGCGACTTCCTCTCCCCCCGCCTGCTCCTCGACCTGGTGCGGGTGCCTCGCTGGCTGGGCGGCATCGGGCTGATGGTCGCCGGCATGGTGCTCGGCGCGATCGCCCTCGCGAACGGCGAGATCTCCCTCGTCGAACCACTGCTCGCGACGAACCTGGTATTTGCACTCGTACTCTCCCGCCGCCAGACCCGGCAGCCGCTCGGACGGCAGGGCTGGGCCGGGCTCCTGCTGCTCGCGGGCGGCGTGACGGCGTTCATCGTGGCCGGCCAGCCACAGGGCGGCGACGCCCGCACGGACCCGTTCCGCCAGTGGCTGATCATCGGCACGGTGCTCGGTCTCGCCCTGCTCCTCACCACCTACGCCAAGCGCTCCCTGCTGAGCGCAGGGCCCGTACTGCTCGGGGTGGCAGCCGGACTCCTCTACGGCGTCCAGGACGCACTCACCCGCGTGAGCGGCCAGCGGTTCTCCGACGGCGGATGGCTCGCGCTGGCCACGGGATGGCAGGTCTACGGGGTCGTGGCGCTCGGCATCACAGGACTCGTACTGGTCCAGAGCGCGTTCGAGACGGCACCCCTGCGAATGTCACTGCCCGCGCTCACCGCGGCGCAGCCGCTCGCCGGTATCGCCTGCGGCGTGGGCTTCCTCGGGGACCGGCTGCGCGCCGACGCGGGCGCTCTGACCTGGGAGATCCTGGGCCTCGCCGGGATCGTGGTCGGCGTGGTGCTGCTGGGCATGCATCCCGCGATGCCGAGCGGTGCGGCACCCAAGGAACGAGTCCGGGTCCGGGCATGAGTTCCGCCGACGAGATCCTCGACGTCGTGGACGCGAACGACGAGGTAGTCGGGCAGGCGAGACGCGGGGACGTATACACACAGGGAATGCGCCACCGCTGCGCCTTCATCCAGGTCAGAGACGCACAAGGCCGACTGTTCATCCACCGCCGCACCCCCACCAAACTGGTGTTCCCCTCCCTCTACGACATGTTCGTCGGCGGAGTCGTGGGCGCGGGCGAGACGTACGACGAAGCGGCGCTCCGGGAGGCCGAGGAGGAACTAGGCGTCTCCGGGCTTCCCCGCCCCACCTTCCTCTTCAAGTTCCTGTACGACGACGGGGCGGGGCGGACCTGGTGGTCCGCGGTGTACGAGGTGCGCTGCGACCTGCCGGTGGACCCCCAGGCCGAGGAAGTCGCCTGGCACGGCTTCCTGCCGGAGGCGGAGGTACGGCGGCGCTTGACGGAGTGGGAGTGGGTGCCGGACGGCTTGGCGGCGTATTCGCGGCTGCGGGCTTTGCGGGAACGGGGCTGAGTGTCACCTGCGGGCAGGTGGAGGCTGGGTGCGCAGTTCCCCGCGCCCCTGGGTGGGAGGGGCTGGGGTCGCCGTCCATCCGCGGACCACGATTGTGGGCCTGTGGCCCCGTGGAGGGGCGGGGCCGCGACGGGAGATCCGGCCCCGCCCCCCCTCGTCGGCGACTGTGTGAATGTCGGGCCGCAAGCCGCCGACGCAGGCGGGGCGGGGCCGTGCCGGTATGTCAGCGTTCGCGACGTACGGCTCCCGCTGGGAACGCCCGCCGATGGCACTCAGGGCAGTACGCCCGGAAGTCGCGAACGTGACATACCGGCACGGCCCCGCCCCACCCACCACCGACAACAGGCGCCACCCCAGCCATGGGTAAGGTCCTCCGCGTGATCGATTTCAGGCGGAACATCCGGTTGTGGTTCGCACCTGAGCGGATCAAGGAGGACGGCAGCACGCCGGACTACCGCTTCTCGCTGGCGAACGAGCGGACGTTCCTGGCATGGCTGCGCACCTCACTCGCACTGATCGGCGGCGGCTTCGCCGTGGACCAGTTCCTGCCGGATCTGCGGTGGGCCTGGCGTGCCGGCCTGGCGCTCGGCCTGCTCGGCGCCGGGGTCCTGTGCGCCCTGCGGGCCGTGAACCACTGGGTGCGCTGCGAGCAGGCGATGCGACGCGGCGAGGACCTGCCGGTGTCACGGTTTCCCGCACTGCTGAGCATCGGCGTGGCCGTCGTGGCCGTCGCCATGATCGTGGTCGTGCTGTTCGGGTGGGAGGGGTGATGAACCCCCATCAGGACACAACGGACGACCGGGACCCCGGCCTGCAGCCGGAACGCACACGGCTGGCATGGCGGCGTACGACCCTGGCGGGAACCGTGGCAGCCGTGCTGGCAGTGAAGTCGGCACTGCACGGCGGGGCGGACGCCGCGGGCATCGCGGTGGCCGCGCTCTGCTGCGCGCTGTGGCTGGGATTCCTCGCCGTCGCACACCGCCGGATCCGCGTACTGGCCGAGGGCGGCGAGCCCACCACGCTCACACCCAGGCACGCCACCGCCGCCGTTCTCTGCACGGTCGCGCTGGCGGCCTGCGCGGTGGCCCTCGTCCTCTGAGACGCCCCGCTGAGGCACCCCGCCCGCTCACCCCTCCAGGACATCCGGACAACACGCGCACCGATTTAGACGGATATGTTGGCTTTCATGTGGCTAGCCTGACCGGCGTCACACTCAGCACCTCCTCCGAAGGTGAGCACCATGACCACCCTCCACCAGGAACACACCGCCCACGAGCACGCCCACGGCCCGGACTGCGGGCACGCCGAGGTGCCGCACGGCGACCACGTCGACTACGCGCACGACGGACATCTGCACCGGCAGCACTCGGGACACTGGGACGAGTGCGAGCCGGGCGGGCACGTCGCCCACGAGGAGCACGGCCACGAGCACGGCGCGGACTGCGGGCACCCGGCCGTGACGCACGGCGACCACGTGGACTACGTTCATGACGGTCATCGCCACGCCCAGCACGACGGGCACTGGGACGACCACTAGGCGACCGCCGGGCACGGAAGACCAAGAACCCCCCGAGTCGCCATCGACGACTCGGGGGGTTCTTCGTGACCGAGACGCCGATCACGTTTTGTCCCCGCACTGGACTGCATACCGACCGGTCGGCATCATGTGGGGAAGTCCTGATTTCCGGCGTACGGAGGAAACACGATGAGTTCAGACCACCCGCCAGGTCTCGATCTCGACCGGCTGCGCGGCCTGCTCGACAGCGAGCGGCCCGGACTGGTCGACGGCCCGTTGACCGGCCGGCTGATCGAGGGCGGACGGTCGAACCTCACGTACGCGGTGACGGACGGCACCTCGAAGTGGGTCGTACGCCGGCCCCCGCTGGGCCATGTCCTGGCGACCGCGCACGACATGAAGCGCGAGCACCGGGTGATCAGCGCGCTGTACGAGACCGCCGTACCCGTGCCGCGTACGCGCCTGCTGTGCGAGGACGTGGAGGTGCTGGGTGCGCCGTTCTATGTCATGGACTTCGTGGAGGGCACGCCCTACCGGACCGCCGAGCAGCTCGCCCCGCTCGGCCCGGAGCGCACGCGCGGCGCGGTACTCGGTCTGGTGGACACGCTGGTCGAGCTGCACGCGGTGGACCCCGCCGAGGTGGGCCTCGCCGACTTCGGCCGGCCGGAGGGTTTCCTGGACCGGCAACTGCGGCGCTGGGGCAAGCAGTTGGACGCCTCCCGCAACCGTGACCTGGCGGGGATCGACGAGCTGCACGCAGCGCTGGGGCGCGAGCTGCCGCACTCCCCCACGGCCACCGTCGTGCACGGCGACTACCGCCTCGACAACGTGCTGATCGGCGAGGACGACGAGATCAAGGCGATTCTCGACTGGGAGATGTCCACGCTGGGCGATCCGCTCACCGACCTGGGGCTGCTGGTGATGTACAGCATCCCGCTCGGCCTGCACGACTCGCCGGTCTCCACGACGGCCAGGGCCGCCGGGCATCCGGAGCCGGCCGAGCTGATCGAGCGGTACGCCGCGCGCTCGGGGCGCGACGTGTCCGCCGTCGCCTGGTACACGGCGTTCGCGTGGTTCAAGCTCGCCGTGATCCTGGAGGGCATCCACTACCGCTACACACTCGGCCAGACCGTCGGCGCGGGCTTCGACCGTATCGGCGACCTGGTCCCCGTCTTCATCGAGCACGGCCTGACCACTCTTCAGGAAGGCTGACCGGCCATGGACTTCGCATTCGACGCACGCACCGAGGAGCTGCGCGCCAAGCTGCTCGCCTTCATGGACGAGTACGTCTATCCGGCGGAGGCCGTCGCCCACGAGCAGCGCGAGCAGCTCGCCTCGCCGTGGGACACCCCGGTCGTGGTGGAGGAGTTGAAGGCGGAGGCCCGCCGCCAGGGCCTGTGGAACCTCTTCCTCCCGGACTCCGAGTACGGGGCCGGTCTGACGAACCTCCAGTACGCGCCGCTCGCCGAAATCACCGGCCGTTCCCCGCAGTTGGCGCCGACCGCGCTGAACTGCGCGGCGCCGGACACCGGCAACATGGAGGTGCTGTCCCAGTTCGGCAACGACCAGCAGCGGAAGCAGTGGCTGGAGCCGCTGCTCGCCGGTGAGATCCGTTCGGCGTTCGCGATGACCGAGCCCGAGGTGGCCTCGTCCGACGCCACGAACATCACGACGCTGATCGAGCGAGCCTCCGACGGCACAGACGAGTACGTCGTCTCCGGCCGCAAGTGGTACATCTCCGGCGCGATGAACCCCGACTGCAAGATCTTCATCGTGATGGGCAAGACGGATCCGGACGGGTCGGACATCCGCCGCCAGCAGTCGATGGTGCTGGTGCCGCGGGACACGCCCGGTGTCGAGGTGAAGCGCGCGATGCAGGTCTACGGGTACGAGGACCACTCCCACGGCGGTCACGCCGAGGTGGTCTTCCACGGGGCGCGGGTTCCGGTCTCGAACCTGATCGGTGAGGAGGGCGGCGGGTTCGCCATCGCGCAGGCGCGGCTGGGTCCGGGCCGGATCCACCACTGCATGCGGCTGATCGGGATGGCCGAGCGGGCGATCGAGCTGATGTGCCGGCGGGCGGTGTCCCGTACGGCGTTCGGCAAGTCGCTGGCGCAGCAGGGGGTCGTCCACAACTGGATCGCGGACGCGCGGGTGGCTGTCGAGCAGTTGCGTCTGCTCGTCCTCAAGACGGCCTGGATGATGGACACGGTCGGCAACAAGGGCGCTCACGCCGAGATCCAGGCCATCAAGATCGCCACGCCTCGTACGGTCGTCGACATCATCGACAAGGCGGTCCAGCTGCACGGCGCCGGTGGCGTCAGCCAGGACTTCCCCCTCGCCGAGCTCTGGGCCGGCGCGCGCACGCTGAAGCTGGCCGACGGTCCGGACGAGGTCCACCAGCGGTCGCTGGCCCGCCGAGAACTGAAGCGGTACGTCTGACCCGCCGGGGCGGGCAGGGTTTTCCTCGCCCCCGCCGCCCCTACCCGTCCCGTCCCTGGGGGCTCTGCCCCCAGACCCCCGTATCGCGCTGGCGCGCTCGTCCTCAAACGCCGGACGGGCTGAAAGTGTCGGCCCAGGCCGCGAAAAATCTAGCCCCTCCGGCGTTTGAGGAGCGGGGGTTCGGGGGCGGAGCCCCCGACTACGGCCTCAGCGCCCGCAGCAGCAGGTCCGCCAAGTGGTCGGCGACCTCCTGTGGAGGGAGTGGGCCGTCGGGGCGGTACCACGTGGACAGGTGGTGGACGGAACCGAAGTGGTAGTCCACGACCAGGTCGGCCGGGGTGGCCGTGGAGAAGACCCCGGCCTCCTGCCCCTCCTCGATCAGCGCACGGAAACGCTCGTGGTACCGGCGCCGCTCCGCCCGTACCTGCTTGTTCTTCTCGGGACTCAAGTGGTGCATGGACCGGAAGAAGATCGCCGCGTCATCGAGGTTGTCGATCGTCGTGACGACGACGTCGGCGGCGGCCCCCCGCAACCGCTCCTCCACAGGCGCGTCCGCACCGGCGAACGCGTCGAGCCGCTCCTGCTGAACCCGCAGCACACGCGCGTACACCTCGTGGAGCAGGTCGTCCTTGGAGCCGAAGTAGTGGTACAGCGCCCCCTTGGTGACTCCGGCCGCCTCGACGATCTCCTGGACCGAGGTGCGGTCGTAGCCGCGCTCGGCGAAGAGCCGGGTGGCGGCCGCCAACAGCCGCCGCGGAACGGGCGTACCGTCCCCGTCCGTCGTTCTGGGCACTGCCGCCACCTGCCTTCCAGTGTTCAATGTGCAGTTCTGTGTACGTGGTCCGCCGGCCGCCCGGCGGTCACCCACCGGCCGTCTACTGACCGTCCTGCGACCGGGAACGCAGCTCCCGACGGAGGATCTTCCCACTTGCCGTCTTCGGCAAGTCGGCCAGGATCTCGACCTGGCGCGGGTATTTGTAGGCGGCCAGTCTCTCCTTGCAGTACGCGGCGAACGTATCCGGGGCCTCATCGGCGCCCGGCCGGAGGCTGATGTACGCCTTGACGGTCTCGCCGCGGTATCCGTCGGGCACGCCGACGACGGCCGCCTCACGGACCGCCGGGTGGGTGTAGAGGACGTCCTCGACCTCGCGCGGCCACACCTTGAAGCCGGACGCGTTGATCATGTCCTTCTTGCGGTCGACCACGTAGAGCCAGCCGTCCGCGTCCATGAAGCCGATGTCGCCGGTGCGCAGCTCGCCGTCCGGGAAGGTCTCCGCGGTGGCCTCGGGCCGGCGCCAGTAGCCGGGCACGACCTGCGGACCGCGTACGAGGATCTCGCCCTGCTCTCCGAAGGGCACCTCAGCGCCCTGGTCGTCGATGATCCGGACGACCGTGTCGGGCCCCGGCACACCGACGGCCAGCGTCCCGGAGGCCGGGTCGACGGGGGCCTCGCGGCCGGGCGGCACGGAGGCGCAGGGCGCGGTGCACTCGGTGAGTCCGTAGCCGTTGCGGATGTACGGCCCGAAGCCCGCGCGGAACCTCTCGACGAGCGCGGGTGGCACGGGCGCGCCGCCGGAGGAGATGTTGACGAAGGAGGAGAAGTGGTCCGGCGTGACGGACGGGTGCGCGGCCAGCGCCATGAAGGCGGTCGAGGGGCCGACCGTGTAGTGGGGCCGGTGCTCGGCGAACGCGTCGAGGACGACGCCCGACTCGAAGCGGTACGCGAGGACGAGCGTGCCCGCGCTGTTGAGACACGCGACGAACTGGCAGACCATCCCGGTGATGTGGAACAGCGGCGCCATCGCGAAGTACACCGGCGCCTCGGGCAGCGCGAGGCCGGTCCGCTGCCGCTCGGCGTTGTACATGATGTTGCCGTGGGTGTTGGTGGCTCCCTTGGGGGCGCCGCTGGTCCCCGAGGTGTAGCTGATCAGCGCCACGTCCGCAGGGCCGGGGGCGCGGCCCTCCGGGGCCTTGTGTCCGGCCCTGGCGACGGTGAGCAGGTCGTCGGCGTCCGGCGCCTGCGGCAGCCGCTCGAAGTTCAGCACGCGTGCGTCGCCCCGCGTCTGGAGGTCCAGTTCGCAGCCGGTCAGCACGACGCGTACGGGCGAGTCGGTGGCCGTCTCGCGCAGATACGACTCCCAGGCCCGGTCGGAGCAGATCAGCGCGGTGACCTCGCCGTCCCGCAGGACGTGGGTGACCTCCCCCGACTTGTACATGGGGTTGACGGGCAGGACGGTCGCGCCGGCCTTCCAGGCGCCGAGGACGGCGACGACGAAGAGCGGGGAGTTCTGCAGCAGGACGGCGACCCGGTCGCCGCGCTCCAGGCCGCGGGCGGCGAGGTGCCCGGCGACGGAGTCGCTCAGCTCGTCGACTTCGCGGTAGGTGAGCCGTCCGTCGAAGTAGGTGAGGAAGGTGCGGTCGGGGGCCTCGGCGACGGCCCGGCGCAGTGCGTGCACCGGGGAGTCGACGGGGCTTATGGGCCCGCGCTGGACGTCGTTCAGGAGCGCGAGCCACGGCTGCGCCGCGTACAGGGAGGTGGTCACCGGCCGTCCGCCTCCCACTTCTGCTGGATGTGGTTCATGTTCGTCAGCCAGCGGTCGGGGTCGGTGGCCCGCGCCCGGTAGTAGTCGGCGACCTCGGGGTGCGGCAGGATCAGGAAGCGGTCCTCCTCGATCCCGGCGAAGAGGGCGTCCGCGACGTCCTCGGGCTCGATGGCGGTGGGCTTGAGCACGAGGTCGCCCGCGCTGCCGGTGCCCGCGAGCATGTCGGTGCGCACGCCCTGCGGACAGATCGCGTGGACCTTCAGACCGCGGTGGCGGTACGTGAGGGAGAGCCACTCGGCGAAGGCGTACGCGCCGTGCTTGGTGACGCTGTACGGGGCCGCGCCGACCATGGTGAGCAGGCCGGCCGCCGAGACCGTGGAGACGAAACGGCCGCTGCCGCGCTCCAGCCAGGCGGGGAGCAGTTCGTCGGCCGCGCGGACGTGGGCCATCACGTTCACGTCCCAGGCGAGCTCCCAGACCTGTTCGGGAGCCGCCTCCGAGCCGCCGGAGGCGAGCCCGGCGTTGGCGCAGTAGACGTCGACCGTGCCGCCGAGGGCGTCCCGGGCCTCGGCCACGATCGCGGAGGCGTCCCCCGGAACGGCGATCGCCCCGATCTCCTCGGCGACGGCCTTCGCCTTCCCCGCGTCCAGATCATTGACGACGACCCGGGCCCCCTCAGCGGCGAACCGCCGGGCGAGCGCGGCTCCGATGCCCCCTCCGGCTCCGGTGACAACCACTCCGGCACCCTGCACGGCTTCCACGTTCGGTCTCCTTCGACACGACGAGATTCGGCTCCACTTCACACACAGACTAACCAGTCGGTATGTAAGGGGGAAGGGCGACAGCGGCGCACCCTGTGAGGGGCGCGGGCTGTGTCGTCCGCGGCTCCGCCGCGTGGGCGCGACAAGCCACAACGCACCCACAGCTTACGAACAACCGGCGGAGCCCTTAGCGTGCTCGTGCCAGCCTTCCGCAATCACGGAGGTCACCACATGCGCCGCCTGTCCAGACGGAGTCTCCTCGCCGCCACGACCGCCGCGGCGGCGTTCTCGGCGAACCCGCCCACCACGGCGGCGGCCGTCCAGGAACCGAAGGGCGCCCGCCGCCTGCGGACCGGCTTCGAGCGTCTCGCCGCGGACGGCTACACCGTCCTCGACGGCGAACGCGTAGGGATCGTCACCAACCCGACCGGCATCACCCGGGACGTCCGCCACATCGTCGACGTCATGCACGCGGACGACCGCGTGAACCTGGTGGCCGTCTTCGGCCCCGAGCACGGCTTCCGCGGCACCGCCCAGGCCGGCGGCTCCGAGGGCCGCTACGACGACCCGGCGACCGGCCTCCCCGTCTACGACACGTATCTCAAGAGCGGGCAGCCGCTGGCCGACATCTTCACGGCCTCCGGCGTGGACACCGTCGTCTTCGACATCCAGGACGCGGGCGCCCGCTTCTACACGTACATCTGGACGCTGTACGACTGCATGGAGGCGGCCCGGCTCGCCGGGAAGCGTTTCGTGGTGCTCGACCGGCCGAACCCGGTGACCGGCCGGAGTGCCCAAGGGCCCGTGCTGCACAAGGAGTTCGCGACCTTCGTGGGCCGGGAGCCGATCGCGCAGGCGCACGGGATGACGGTGGCGGAGCTGGCGCGGCTGTTCAACAAGGAGTTCCTCGCGGCGCCGGTGCCGCTGGACACCGTGCTGATGTCGGGCTGGAGGCGGTCGGACTTCTACGACGCCTCCGGCCTGCCCTGGGTGCCGCCGAGCCCCAACATGCCGACGCCGGACACCGCGCTCGTGTACTCGGGGACGTGTCTCTTCGAGGGGACGAACCTGTCGGAGGGGCGCGGCACGACCCGGCCGTTCGAGCTGCTCGGCGCGGAAGGGATCGACCGGCGGTGGGCCGCCGAGGTCGGCCGACTCGGGCTGCCCGGTGTGCACTTCAGGGAGGCGTACTTCGCGCCCACCTTCTCGAAGTTCCAGGGGAAGACCGTCGGGGGCGTACAGCTCCATGTCCACGACCGGGCCGCGTACGACCCCGTACGCACCGGGGTCGCGCTGCTGGTGACCGCCAAGAAGGTGTGGAGCGGCTTCGGTTGGCGCTCCGACAACTGGATCGACAAGCTGACGGGCTCGACGCAGGTCCGCACGATGATCGACGCGGGCGCGGGTGCCGACGAGGTCGTGGCGGCCTGGCAGGGTGAGCTGGCGGCCTTCCGCCGGATGCGCGGGAAGTACCTCCTCTATCGCTGATATCGCCAATATCCCCGGTATCGCTGAGAAATGAGTTCGGTCCCGCCGGACCCCACGTGGCGTATGGCCAACTCCCCTCCCCGGCGGGACGATGCCCCTGTATGAGCGGGTTGCGGGGGCCGAAGGGGGCTCGTCATGACGGAGCCGGAAGTGGGTGTGACTCCCTACTGGGAGCTGACGTTCGACGCGGACGGGGATGTGAACGCCAAGCAGCGCGACCGGCTGCTGAAGGAGGCGCCGGAGCGGGGCGTCAAGGATCTGATCGTGTTCGCGCACGGCTGGAACAGCGACCGGTCGGGGGCGACACGGCTCTACAGCCGGTTCTTCGAACCGTTCCCCGGGCTCGCGCCGAACGCCCGGCTCGGGTTCGTGGGCGTGGTGTGGCCGTCGATGCGGTTCTCGGACGAGCCGATCCCCGACTTCGAGCGGACGGTGACGGCGGCGACCGTGGGTCCGGCTCTGGACGAGGGCACCCGCGGCGGCCTGCTGGAGGTCTTCCCAGGCCGGGCCACCCTGGTCGACCAGATCGCCCGGATGCTCGACCAACAGCCGGACGACGAAGCCGCGTTGGAGGAGTTCGGGCGGCTCGTACGGCTGCTCGTCGAGCTGCGTCCCGAGGCGCCGGGGACGGTGTTCGCCGCGGACACCGTGGCGGAGGCCGGGCCGCAGTGCGACCCGGAGATGCTCCTCGGGGACACGGCTCGACTGTGCCGGGAGTTCGCGCGGGCGCTGGCGGAGGACCGGGCCGGCGCCGACGGCGAGCTCGCGGTCGGCGTCGGGGCCGGCACAGGGACAGGGGTCCGGACCGAGGGGGTCCAGGCCTCGTTCGGGCTTCCCCGGGTCTGGGACGGCGCGCATGAACTGCTGCGGCAGGCAACGTACTTCGCCATGAAGCGGCGCGCGGGCACGGTCGGTGAGCGCGGTCTTGGCCCGCTGGTCGGGCGGCTCTCGCAGGTGGCGCCCGGGCTGCGGGTGCATCTCGTGGGGCACAGCTTCGGCGGGCGCCTGGTGTCGTTCGCGCTGCGTGGGCTGCCCAAGGGCGTACGGAACGTGAAGTCGGTGACTCTGCTCCAAGCGGCCTTCTCCCACTACGCGTTCGCGGCGCGGCTGCCGCACGACGCGCGGGGCAAGGGCGTCCTGCACGGTCAACAGGACCGTGTCGACGGCCCGTTGGTCTGCTGCTTCTCCCGCTTCGACTCGGCGCTCGGGACGGTCTACCCGATGGCCTCCCGGATGGCGGGCGACAGCGACTCCGCCGTCGACCTGCGGCTGCCGCGTCTACTGGGCGGCAAGTGGGGGGCGTTGGGGTTCGACGGGGTGCAGGCGGTGGCGGGTACGAAGGCGTTCGAGCTCGCCGACGCACTGCGGGCGAAGCTGCCCGTGTCGGGGTGCGTGAACATCGACGCGTCCGCGGTGGTGAAGCGCGGCGGAGCCCCGTCAGGGGCCCACAGCGACATCTGTCACCGGGAGTTGGCGCAGGTGGTGCTGGCGGCGGGCCGTATCCGGTGACCCGCCGCCCGCTGGTGCCTGTCGTCACCGGTGTGAGGCGAACTCCACGACCTGCTGGTACGTCGGCCGGTTCTGCCAGCTGATCTTGTTGTGCTTGATGCCGCCCAGCGTGCGCTGGTTGACCGAGTCGGCGCACCACTGGTCGCCGGCCGAGCAGAGGTCGTCGCCCGGGTAGACCTGGGCGGCGGTCTTGGCGGCGCCCTCCTTGAGGGTGTTGATCAGGATGGTCCGGCAGGCAGCGAGGCTGCCGCCGCCGCAGTAGGGCTTGGCTAGTCCGCCCTCCACGGTCTCGCCGAGCACCGCCCGGATGTCCTTGTGGACGTAGCTCCACCAGCCGTACTGGAAGGAGCTTCCGGCGTGCGAGCCGGTGGGCCCGTGTCCTGCCGACGGGGCCTCGTCCACGGGGAGGTTGGCGGTCATGGCGGTGTAGAGGTCGCTGCCGAGGCCGGGTTCGAACTCGGCCTTCACCAGCAGCGGCCACCAGGCGTCCAGGATGCGGATCGCCTCGGCGTTGGCGTACGCCTTCGAACCGGCCGAGGTCTCCTTGCGTTTGGCGCCGGCCGTCACCCAGTCGGACAGTTTCGTCACGGCCGCCGCGGCGGCCGAGTCGGTGACCGGCGAACTGTTGACCACCTTCAGCAGCTTGGGCAGTACGTCCTCGGCGCGCAGGTCGGCCAGCGCCGCGTCGGCCATCGCCCTGGTAAGCGACGCCCTTGTCACCCCGCCCGCGGTGACCAGTTTCTTCACCCGGTCCTCCAGGAGGTTGCCGCGGTGGACGGAGCCGTTGCCCCAGGGAGCCGTGGTGTAGTCCTTGGCCTGTTTGTTGTTCCAGGAGATGTAGTAGTCCTGGTCGATGGAGTTGGGGTGCGCGGACGCCGGGGTGTAGTCGGCGGTGTTGGTCGTCGGCGTCCAGTTCTTCCACTCGTACGCGGGCCGCGCCCAGACCGGGAACTCGGCGTCGACACCGTTGGCGCGGACCGGGTTGTCGCCGCTGTTGTAGTAGGCGGTGTGCTGCGAGTCGGCGTAGAACCAGTTGAAGGTGTAGTTGATGTGCTGCACCGCCGACTGGAAGGTCTGGGGGCTCTTCACGTAGTCGGGGTCGTTGAGCATCTGGAAGCCGATGATCGAGTCGGCCTCGTGCATGTAGGAGGAGCGCAGGGTGGTGTACGCGACCCGTTTGCCGTCGACCGTGGCGCGGTGCGTCACCGGGCCGTACTTGGTGCGCCAGACCTGCATGCGGTACGAGCCGGCCGCGGTGCCGTCGGCGGTGGTGGGCTTCCAGGCGTTGGTCTGCTCGATCTTCTCCATGGCCGTGCAGGTGCCGCGGTAGAGGTAGTGGGTGTCGTCCTGGCACAGCTCGACGGCGTAGGTGTCGATGATGTCCTGGCCGGAGGTCGTGGCGCTCCACGCGTAGTCCTGGCCGCGGCCGAGTTCGACGTACATGCTCAGGCCCGCGAAGGAGGCGCCGCGGGCGCTGAGGCCGGGGCCCTGGATCTCCTGGAGCATCAGCAGCTGTGGCGCGAAGTAGCCGGTCTGCGGTCCGAAGACGGCGATCGGGTTGCCGCTCGCGGTGTGCTCGCCGCTCACCACGAGGGCGTTGGACATGCCGCGCTTCGCCGAGCTGAGGGCGCTCGACGTCGCCGCGGCGGACGTGCCGGTGGCCGTGGTGGTGGCCGCGCTGCCCGTGCGGTCGTAAACCAGGGGCTCCTCGGCCACCGAGCCCGCGGCGGGCAGGGCCTCGCCCTGGGGGGCGGCCGGCTTGGTCGCGTACGGGAAGCTCTCACCGTTGTGGACGGTGAGCACGGCCTCGGGGTCGTTGCGCTCGCGGAAGGACTCCCAGACCTTGGTGCCCTCCTCCACGCCGTACTTGGACTGGGCGCCGAGGAGTGAGATGGCGTTGTTGACCTCGCCGCCGCCCCCGGAGCCGAAGAGCGCGCCGATCACCGAGGCGAGGGCGACCAGGTCGGTCTCCTTGAAGTGCTCGATGGTCCCGGCGTTGGTGATCGAGTCCTTGTGGCCGGTCAGGACGTACTCGCCGGGGAAGTAGCGACCGCTGTCGGAGGCGTCGATGTACGCGTTGATGCCGGCGAGGTAGGCCTTGACGTCGGCGAGGGCCTGCTGGCCGCGGGCGCCGTTCGTGGCGACGGCGCTGTCGATCTGGGCCTGCAGATCGGCCTCGGTGTAGGGGGCGTGGCGCCAGAACTCCTGCTCAAGGCCCTGGTTGGAGGGCGCGCCGCCGGCGAAGGGGGTCAGCTTGCCGCGTCCGACGTGCCGGAAGACGTCCATCAGCCACAGCCGGTCCTGGGCGGCCGCGTACCCGGCGCCGAACTCCGTGCCGTAACGGGTGGTGCCTGTGATGTGTGGCACACCGGTCTTCTTGTCGCGGACGATCGTGACGTCGGTGCGTCCGGCGGGCTTCATGGTCGACTCGACCTGGTCGGCGGGGACCCCGAACGAGGCGTCCCTGAAGAAGTCGTTGATCTTGGCGTCGGTGAGCCCGGAGTAGCCCGACGCGAGGTTGCCGTACGGCGCGAGCTGGTCGTCCGCGTGCGCGGGCTGGCTGCCGAAGGCCTGGTTCAGGAGGATCTCGGCGAGGGTCGCGTTGCCGTTCTGGCCCGCCGGGAGGATGTCCGAACACCGGCCGCCGCAGTAGTCGTTGGCCGCTGCCGCGGCGGTCGCTTGAGCGGGCTGCGCGGCGGTCGCTTGGGAAAGAGGTGACAAAAGACCGGCAACGAGCACGCATATGGATGCGCCCTTGAGGAACTTGGTGAATCTGCGGGGAGTTCTCTGTCTGTCGAGGATGGTGCGTGGGGTACGCCGGGGCATGGCTGGCTCCTCGCGACGGGGGTGAGCCGGACGTTACCGCCGGTATCCCCGAGTTTGAAGATGAACATGCGTCACTTTTGGCGTCGGAGAGGCCGGAGGATCCCCGACGCGCCACCGGCCGCACCGGCCGACGGCGAGAAGCAGACGACGGACGGCCGAGAACCGTCTGGCGGGCAGTCCGAAAGCGCCCGATTGGCGGCTTTATAACGGTCGCGGAAAAACAGATGGAGCCGAATCGCGTGTCGATACGTCTATTCGGCGACGTCCTTTCGACGACGCCGAAGTGACCGAAGTACAGGTGCAGGTGTGACGGAGGTGCAGGGCGATGGCCGGCTTTCGGAGTCTGGCGAGACAGGTGCGCGACCCGAGGAGCGATCTGGCACTGCGGCGCTATTCACTGCGCAAGTGCCTTGAGAGGTTCGCTCCTTACGGTCACCGGGCGACCTGGGACCATCTGTGCTCCCGGGCCGGGTTCGGCCCCGAGGACCGGTCCCCCGATCCAGCGCGGCTCGTGGCCGCACTGGACGAACTGGAGGAGGCGCGCTCCGTATGGCTCGCCTACGAGGTCGAGTTCGCACAGCGCCGCAAGAAGGAGAAGCACGACGGTCTGCGCAGCCCCGGCAGCGTGGACGACTGGCACCGGCTCACCTGGGGCGGCTTCGGGGTCGCCTGGTGCGACGACCCGCGGGTCCACCCCCATGAGCCGATGGCCGAGGTGCTGCGCCGGCTGATCGCCGCCCTGGAGCGCGAGCCGGGCACCGTCTGCCCGGTCTGCTCGGGCGAGCGCCTCACCTGGAAGTACGACCTGGCCCACGAACCGTCCACGGGCCCGGTCTGCACGGCCTGCGGGATCGTGGTCCCGCGGCCGGTTCTCACGCCCGAGGCCCTGGCAGAAGCCAGAAGAGGGCGCCTACTGGTATCCGTGGCGAGCTAGGCGTACCGGGGGTGCGCCGGCGGAACCGCACCCCCGGGCGATCGGCTACGGCGTCTTGACGTCGGTGTGGACGGCGAGCTTGAACTCGGCGAGCATCAGCGGTGTGGAGACCTTCACGTCCCCCGCGCCGCGCACGGAGATCTTCAGACCGAGCGGCGTCTCAGGGTGGACGAACATCTGCCACATGTAGGTGCGGTACTGGCCGCCGCGGGTGGGTGCGATGTCCGTCGTGGCCGTCGAGTTGTAGCCCGTCGAGAGGTTCAGCGGGTCCCGGACGTAGCGCGCCCGGTATTCGAGTCCGGCGGAGTCCGCCTCCCAGAAGACCATCGCGGACAGTACGCCCCAGCCGTCGTGGCTGGGCCAGATCAGGCCCGAGCGGGCGTCGGGGAACGTCGACGCGCTGTCGCCGCCCTTCGCCGGGTCGTGCATGTTCCAGGGGTCGTACTGCTCCTCCCCCGTGACGTACGGGAAGCGCACGAGGTGGTACCCGTCGCTGTCGTACGTGATCGTCTGCGCCCCCGTGTGCGCGGCTTCCCATTTGAGCGAGCAGATGGCCAGGCTCATCGCCTGTTCCTCCTTCGATCTCCGGTTGTCAGTGGCGCCTGGCACCATCGGGAACATGGTGCAGGTGTGTGTGAACGGGGGACGCGGGTCCGGCGACGGTGCTCTCGTTCCGTTGTCGCCGGGGGCGATGGCCGACTCCGCGGCGGAGGCCGTCGCGGCCGGGGCGTCGGACATCCATGTGCATCCCAAGTCCCCCTGTGGAGAAGACACGCTGTCGCCGAAAGCGGTTGCAGCGACGCTGGAGCACATACGTTCCCGTGTCGGCGTTCCCGTCGGCGTGACCACCGGCGCCTGGGCCGAGCCCGACGCCGCGGCCCGGGTCGCCCGCGTCCGCGAGTGGACGGTCCTGCCCGACCACGCCTCGGTCAACTGGCACGAGCCGGGGGCCGAGCGGGTCGCCGCCGCGCTCCTTGAGCGGGGCGTGGCCGTGGAGGCGGGCATCTGGTCCGGCACGGACGGGGCCGCGCGGTTCGCGGCGTCACCGCTCGGCCCCCGGGTCCTGCGCGTCCTGGCGGAGGCGACGGACCCGGATCCCGACACGGCGGAGGACTCCGCCCGGGAGCTCCTGGCCTCGCTCGGCACGGCTCACGGCCGTCCCGTCCTGCTGCACGGCGAGGAGGGCGGCACCTGGCCCGTCCTCCGGCTCGCCGGACGCCTCGGGCTCGCGACGCGGATCGGCCTGGAGGACACGCTGGTCCTGCCGGACGGACAACGGGCGGTGTCCAACGCGGAGTTGGTGGCGGAGGGGCTGGTCCAGTACGAGAGGGCGCGGCACGCCCTCTGACCACCCGGCCTCCGGTTCCGGCCAAGCACATACCAGTCCCAAAACCCTTCGCTCCACCCCTTTCCCGTACGGACAGTTGGAGGCGATGAAACCGGTCTGAGGAACCCGAGGAGTCCCACCATGTCGACGCTGCGCGTCACCGCCGAAGTGCTGACCATCCACGAGCATCCGAACGCCGACGCGCTCGAACTGGCCCAGGTGGGCCTGTACCGAGCAGTCGTCGCCAAGGGCGTGTACCGCACCGGCGAGACCGCCGTCTACATCCCCGAGCAGTCCGTGCTGCCCGAGGAGCTGATCGAGGAGCTGGGGCTTACCGGACGCCTCGCGGGGAGCAGGTCGGACCGGGTCAAGGCGGTGCGGCTGCGCGGCGAGCTGTCGCAGGGGATCGTCTGCCGGCCGAAGGCGCTGGCCGGCGTCGACCTCGCGCGGGCCGCCGCGGACGGCACGGACTTCGCGGAGCGGCTCGGCATCACCAAGTGGGTGCCGCCGATACCGCCCACGATGGACGGCGAGGTCGAGTCGGCGCCCGGTCTGCTGCCCTGGGTCGACATCGAGAACATCCAGCGCTACCCGGACATCTTCGCCCCGGGCGAGGATGTGGTCCTGACCGAGAAGCTGCACGGCTCGGCCTGCCTGCTCACGTACTTCGCCGAGGACGGCCGCGCCCAGGTCTCCTCGAAGGGCTTCGGCGCCAAGTACCTGGCCCTGACGGAGGACCCGCGCAACCTGTACTGGCGCGCGGTCCACGGCCACGATGTCGCGGCGGCCGCGGCCCGGCTCGCCGAACGGCTCGGGGCACGCCGGGTCGGCGTCTTCGGCGAGGTGTACGGAGCCGGCGTACAGGACCTCACCTACGGCGCCGACGGCCGCCGCGAGACGCTCGGGTACGCGGTGTTCGACGTGTCCGCGGAGATCGACGGCGAGGTCCGCTGGCTGGATGCGGCGGAGCTGCTCACCGGTGAACTGCCGCTCGTGCCACGGCTCTACGAGGGTCCGTACGACGTCGACCGCGTCCTGGAGTTCGCCTCCGGGCCCGAGACGGTCTCCGGGCGGGGCCTCCATCTGCGCGAGGGTGTCGTGATCAGGCCCGCCACCGAGCGGTACAGCCCGGTCACGGGCGGCCGAGCCGTCGCGAAGGCGGTCAGCCCGGCGTATCTGACCCGAAAGGGCGGCACGGAGTACGAGTGAGGCGGGGCCGGGCCCGGGGTCTCAGAAACCCCGGGCCTCAGGAGCTCAGGGGCCGCTTCAGCCGCAGCCCCTGGGCTCCTTCTCCGGCTGGTCGCGCTGCTGCCGGGCACCCGCACCCGGGCGTTCCACCATCAGGCGGGAGCCGCTCTGCCGTTCGCCGAAGACGTCGTCGGGGTTGGACAGTACGCAGGTCTCCAGCGAGAGACAGCCGCAGCCGATGCAGTCCGTGAGGTGGTCGCGCAGGCGGCCCAACTGCTTGATGCGCTCGTCGAGTTCGGACCGCCAGGCCTCCGAGAGGCGGGCCCAGTCCTCGCGCGTCGGAGTCCGCTCCTCGGGCAGCTCGGCCAGCGCGTCGCGGATCGTGGCCAGCGGGATGCCGACGCGCTGCGCGGCCCGTACGAACGCGACCCGGCGCAGCGCGTCGCGGTGGTAGCGGCGCTGGTTGCCTGTCGTGCGGCGGCTGCTGATCAGGCCCTTGGACTCGTAGAAGTGCAGGGCCGAGACGGCGGCGCCGCTGCGGGCCGACAGCTGGCCGACCGTGAGTTCGTGGATCTTCTCGGGAATCTGGGGCACCCCTCGAAGCCTACCCATGCCGTCGGCCGGGCTCACCCGGCCTCCTCGTCACGCGTCACGCCGCCGGTCCGTTGACAGAGAACCCTCGCCCTATCATGCTAAGCAGTTGCTTAGATACAGTCGCTCAGACATTGCTACGCGGGAGGCCAGGGACATGGCAGAGCCGAGGATCTTCACGTCCGTCGACGAACTGAAGGCGGCGGTGGGTGAGCAGTTGGGGTACAGCGACTGGCTGGAGGTCGACCAGAAGCGGATCGACCTGTTCGCCGAGGCGACAGGGGACCACCAGTGGATTCACGTGGACCCCGAGAAGGCCGCGGCGGGCCCCTTCGGGACGACCATCGCCCACGGGTATCTGACGTTGTCGCTGCTGCCGCTGTTCGGGCCTCAGCTGATCAAGGTCGAGGGCGTCAAGATGGGTGTGAACTACGGGACGAACAAGGTTCGCTTTCCCGCTCCGGTGCCGGTGGGGTCGCGGCTGCGTGCCACGGCGAGGATCACGGGGGTCGACGAGGTGCCTGGCGGTGTGCAGGTGTCCGTCGGGTTCACCGTGGAGCGCGAGGGGGGCGACAAGCCGGTCTGTGTGGCCGAGTCCGTGTCCCGGTACTACATCTAGACGCCGGTCGCGCGTGGGCCGCGGGGCCCGTCGTGGCTGGTCGCGCCCCGCGGCGGAGCCGTGGATCACCACAGCCCCGCGCCCCTACCGGGGCTCCGCCCCGACCATCCGCAGGACCAGGTCCGCGTACAAGGCGCCCACGTCTTCCGGCGTCCTGGCGCCGTTGACGTTGAACCAGCGGGCCACGTCGATGCACAGGGAGAGGACCGCGAGGGTGGTGCCGGGGATGTCCGGGACGTCGAAGTCGCCCGCCGCCACGCCGTCCTGGATGATGCCGCGGACCTCGGCGTCGACCTGGCGGCGCAGGGCGATGATCTCGGCCCGGGCGTCCGGGCCGAGCGAGTCCAGTTCGTACTGCACGACCCGCGCGGTGGTGCGGCCCCCGGCGTGCCAGCGGACGAACGAGCTCACGGCGTCCGCGAGCCGCTCGGCGGCACTGCCCTCGCGCCCGGCCGCCGTCCGCAGGATGTCCAGAGCCTTCTCGTGGCCGATCCTGCTGATCCGGTGGAGCAGCTCTTCCTTGGTCTTGTAGTGGATGTAGAGCGCGGCCGGGCTCATCCCCGCCCGGCCCGCGATGTCACGGGTCGTCGTCGCGTGGTACCCGCGCTCGGCGAAGGCCTCGACCGCGGCGACCAGCAGCCGCCGGGCCGCGTCCGGGGTGACCTCGGCCCACGGCGGCATCTCCGCGCCGGCCGTCTCCTCCGCCGTACTCATCGCTGGTTCGCCCCTTCCACTGGCAGAACGAACACCATACCTCCGATACTGAGCGAGCGCTTAGAATGCCCGATCAGAGGCATGGAAAACCCGCTCGGTGCTGCTCAGCACCTCACAGCTTCTCGAAGGGGTCGTGTGCGGCGAGGAGCTTCTCAAGTCTGGCCTGGTCGACCCGGCTGACGATCTGCCCGGCCTCCTGGCGGTCACGGATCACCTTGGCGAGGGTGAAGGCGGAGGTGACGAGGTAGAGGACGGCGATCCCCAGGAAGGCCCGCACCCAGGTGTCGGCCTCCAGCTTGAAGATGCCGATGGTGGTGGCGACGACGGCGACGCCGAACGATAGGACCGCCTGGCCGTAGAAGGCGGCGGTGTTCTGCTGCTTGACCGGTGTCTCACTCATGCGGACCAGAATCGGCCGACGTGGCCGCAGCCACATCCGCTCGCGTACTCAGACGCGTACTCAGAAGGCCGAAATCCCTGTCAGCGCACGGCCGATGACCAGTTTCTGGATCTGGCTGGTGCCTTCGTAGAGGGTCATCACGCGGGCGTCGCGCAGCAGCTTGCCGACCGGGTACTCGTCGATGTAGCCGTAGCCGCCGAAGACCTGGAGTGCGTTGTTGGCGGCGCGCACGGCGGCCTCCGAGGCGAAGAGCTTGGCCTTGGAGGACTCGGTGGCGAACGGCTCGCCCCGGTCGACGAGATCGGCGACCCGCCAGGTGAGCAGCCGGGCCGCGTCGACGTCCACGGCGATGTCGCTGAGCAGTTCCTGGACGAGCTGGTGGTGGGCGATGGTCTTCCCGAACTGCTCGCGCTCGGTCGCGTACGTCACGGCGGCGTCCAGCGCGGCCTGGGCTATGCCGACGCAGCCGGCCGCGACGGACATCCGGCCCTTGGCCAGCGCGGACATGGCGACGGAGAAACCCTTGCCCTCGGGGCCGAGCATCGTCGAGGCGGGCACGCGGACGTCGTCGAGGACCAGTTCGGCGGTGGCCTGGCCGCGCAGCCCGAGCTTGCCGTGGACGGTGCGGCGGGTCAGGCCGGGGGTGTCGGCGGGTACGAGGAACGCGGAGACGCCCTTGTGGCCGGCGGCGTCGGTCGAGCGGGCGAAGAGCAGCACGACGTCGGCCCAGGTGCCGTTGGTGATGAACATCTTGCTGCCGTTGATCACGTAGTCGCCACCGTCGCGGACCGCCCTGGTCGTGAGGTTGCCCGCATCGGAGCCGGTGCCCGGTTCGGTGAGGCCGAAGCAGCCGACGTACGCGCCCGAGGTGAGCCCCGGCAGCCACTGCCGCTTCTGCTCCTCGCTCCCCCAGGACGCGATGGTCTTGGCGACCAGGCCGAGGGTGACGGAGACGATGCCGCGGACCGATGAGTCGCCCCGGCCCAGTTCCTCCGTCACCAGGCAGTACGTGAGGTGGTCACCGCCGGATCCGCCGTACTCCTCGTCGATGGTGAGGCCCAGGAAGCCGATGTCACCGAGCTTCTTCACGATCGAGCGGTCGACCTCCTCCGCCCGGTCCCAGGCGACGACGTGCGGGGCGATCTCCCGGTCGACGAAGTCCCTGGCGAGCCGTCGGACGGCGGTCTGCTCCTCGCTGAGCCCCAGGTACATGACGAGTACTCCCCCTCGAAGGCCACGTGACGGCCGCGACACGACTGCTGCAACATCGACTGCTGCAGCATTAAATTAGCACTGCTAGTTTCTGGTTCGCGGCCCTACTATGTGCGCCATGGCCAGACCGCGCAAGCCCCTCCTCAGCACCGACCGGATCGTCGGGGCGGCCCGGACGCTGGTGGACGCCGAGGGCCTGGCCGCCGTCTCGACGCGCCGGCTCGCGGCCGAACTGGGGGTGAGCGGTCCGTCCCTCTACAACCACTTCCGGACCAAGGACCAGATCCTGGAGGCGGTCGCGGACTCGGTCAGCGCGCAGGTCGACCTGTCGATGTTCGAGGACGGGCGCGACTGGCGCACCGCGCTCCACGACTGGGCCCTCTCCTACCGGGCCGCCCTGCGCGACCACCCGAACATCGTCCCGGTCCTGGCCCGCGGCCCCGGCCGCCGCCCGGCCGGACTGCGGCTCGCCGACGCCGTCTTCGGTGCGATGGTCGAGGCGGGGTGGCCCCCGGCGCAGGCCACGTCCATCGGCGCGCTGATGCGGTACTTCGTGACGGGCTCCGCGCTGGGATCGTTCGCCGGGGGCTTCGTGGACGACGAGAACGCGTACGACCCCGCCGACTATCCGCATCTCGGGCAGGCCCATCTCCTCGCCGAACAGCAGGAGAAGATCGACGAACGGGCCTTCGAGACGGGCCTCAGGGCGTTGCTGGACGGGCTGGCGCTGCAGTATGAGGGGCTGCGCGGGGTGTGAGCGCTCCGCGCCGGTGCCCCATCGTTCGGCGCTCGCCGAAGTGTGCGTCGCGCATGCTGGATGCATGACCTCCTCACGTACGGGCCGTACGAGCAGTGCGCGCGCCGAGGCCGCCGGGCTCGCCGCCCTCGCCTCCCTGGTCGCCGACGAGACGCGCGCCGGGTTCCTGCTGGCCCTGCTCGACGGGCGGGCGTGGACCGCCGGGGAGCTGGCCCGGCACGCGGGGGTCGCCGCGTCGACGGCCAGCGAACACCTGGGCAAGCTCGTCGCGGGCGGGCTGCTCGCCGAGGAACGGCAGGGACGGCACCGGTACGTATGGCTGGCCGACGCCAGGGTCGCCCAGCTCGTCGAGGACCTCACCGCCCAGGTCGCGCCGGCGGCCGCCGTCCGGCCGCGCACCCTGCGTGAGGCCGGCGCGGGCAGCGCGATGGCCCGGGGCCGCACCTGCTACGACCACCTGGCCGGCCGCCTCGGCATCGCCGTCACCGACGCGCTGACCGGCCTCGGACTGCTCCGGCAGGACACGGGGTTCGCGCTCACCGACGAAGGAGTGCGCTGGTTCGACGGCCTCGGCGTCCCCCTCGTACACACCGGGCGGCGCCCGCTCGCCCGGGCCTGCCTGGACTGGACGGAACGCCGTCCCCATCTCGCCGGCGTCGCGGGAGCCGCGCTGTGCCGGCACGCCCTGGACGCCGGCTGGTGCGTACGCATCGGCTCGGAGCGAGCCGTGAAGGTCACGGCCGAGGGCGAACGAGCGCTCGCGGAGCTGCTGGGAATCCAGTCGGAGACGCTGCGCTGACCGCCCCTTCGAGGGGCGCGGGGCCGTATCGACGTGCGGCTCCGCCGCGTGGGCGCGACCAGCCCCCACCGGCCCGCAGACAGACGACGGTATCCGGCGGAGCTCGACGCCCGGTCCAAAAACCGCGAGCCCTTTCCCGTCACCCCACCTAGCCTCTGGATCGTGATGAAGTCTCTCCATTCCCTCCCCCGTACGGAACTGCTCGCGGCCGGAGCCGCGACGGTCACCGTGCTGTTGTGGGCCTCCGCGTTCGTGTCCATCCGGAGTGCGGGCGAGGCGTACGCGCCCGGCGCGCTGGCACTGGGCCGGCTCCTCTCCGGGGTGCTCGTCCTCGGCGTGATCTGTCTGATACGCCGGGAGGGGCTGCCCCCGCGCGCCGCCTGGCCGGGGATCGTGGTGTCCGGGCTGCTCTGGTTCGGGCTCTACATGGTGGTGCTCAACTGGGGCGAACAGAAGGTCGACGCGGGCACCGCCGCCCTCGTGGTGAACGTCGGCCCGCTGATCATGGCCCTGCTCGCGGGGTGGTTGCTCAAGGAGGGGCTGCCGCCACGACTGCTCGCCGGAATGGCCGTGTCGTTCGCGGGAGCGGCGGTCGTCGGCCTGTCGATGTCGGGCGAGGGCAGCGCCTCCGTGCTCGGCGTGCTGCTCTGTCTGCTCGCCGCGGTGGCGTACGCGGGAGGTGTGGTCGCCCAGAAGCCGGCCCTGCGGCACGGTTCCGCGCTCCAGGTGACGACGTTCGGCTGTGCGATCGGTGCGGTGGCCTGTCTGCCGTTCGCGGGGCAGCTGGTGTCCGACGCCGCCGACGCCCCGCTGTCCGCGACCCTCAACATGCTGTACCTGGGCGTCTTCCCGACCGCCCTCGCGTTCACCACCTGGGCGTTCGCGCTGGCCCGTACGACGGCCGGGAAGATGGGTGCCACGACGTACGCGGTGCCCGCGCTGGTGGTGCTGATGTCCTGGGTGGCGCTCGACGAGGTGCCGGGCTGGATCACCCTCGTCGGCGGGCTGGTGTGTCTGGCGGGGGTGGCGGTTTCGCGGTCGCGCCCGCGAACGACCGCCGTGGCGGCGGACGTTGCGCCTGCCGGTGCCGCCGGGGCGGCCACCGCGCACGAGCAGGCCTAGGCGGGCCCCGGGTGCGTTTTCTTCTCGCCCCCGCCGCCCCTACCCATTCCCGTCCCTTTCGGGGGCCCGCCCCCGAACCCCCGCTCCACAAAACCCCGAGGGGGGGTAATTAAAGGTGGGGGGTGGTGGGGGGAGACCCCCAGGCCGGCGCGGGTAGGGGCGGCGGGGGCGAGGAAAGGCCTCTGGTGGGCTAGAAGACCACCAGCGCCCGGCCGCCCTTCCCCGCCAGCATGTTGTCGAAGGCCGACGGGATGTCCTCCAGGGTGATCCGTTCGGTCACCAGGGAGCCCAGGTCCAGGCGCCCCGCGAGGACGTGGTCGGCGAGGAGCGGCAGGTCCCGGGCCGGATCCGAGTTGCCGTAGACGCAGCCGGAGAGCGTGCGGCCCCAGTGGAAGAGTTCGAGGGCGTTGAAGGAGACCTGCTGGTCCTTGCCGCCGATGCCGACGACCGTCGTACGGCCGCCTCGGCGGGTCGACTCCCAGGCCGTACGGATCGTGACGGCCCGGCCCACGCATTCCACCGCCACATCGACCCCCTGCTTGCCCGTGAGCCCCCGGATCTCCCGCGCGGTGGTGTCGGACGCGACGACGTACTCCGTCGCCCCGGCCGCCCGCGCCAGGGACTCCTTCTCCGGCGACACATCCACGGCCACGATCGTCGAGGCGCCCGCGATCCGCGCGGCCTGGATCGCGGCGAGACCGACCCCGCCCACCCCGAACACGGCCACGGTCTCCCCGGACCGGACCCGCGCCGAGTAGTGGACGGCCCCGTACCCGGTGAGCACGGCGCAGCCGAGCAGCGCCGCTTCCGTCAGCGGAATCCCGGCGGGCGCCGGCAGCACGCAGGCACCCGCCACCACCGTCTCCTCGGCGAACGCGGCGACGTTCAGGCCGGGATACAGCTCGGCCCCGTCGGAGGAGCGCCGCGCGTACACCTCCCCCGCCCCGGCCAGCGCGTTGGCGCACAGCCACACCTCGCCCAGCGAGCAGGCGTGACAACTGCCGCAGGAGGGAGCCCAGTTGAGGACCACACCGTCCCCGGGCGCCACGTGTGCGACCCCGGGTCCGACGGAGACGACGGTCCCCGCCCCCTCGTGGCCGAGCACGGCGGGCACCGGCACCCGCATGGTGCCGTCGGACAGGGAGAGGTCGGAGTGGCAGACCCCGGCGGCGGCGAGCCGCACCCTCACCTGCCCGGGACCCGGCCGCTCCGGCAACTCGATCTCGGTGATCTCCAGTGGAGCACCGACGGCGGGCAGGACCGCGGCGCGAACCGTGTGCGTCGCACGAGCCATGTCGTACACCCCTCCTGAACTAGAACTGCAGGGACTTGGTCTGGAGGTACTCGGACAGGCCGTGCGAGCCCAGCTCCCGGCCGACCCCCGACTGCTTGTAACCGCCGAAGGGGGCGAGGGGGTTGAAGCGTCCGCCGTTGATGTCCACCTGTCCGGTGTCGAGTTGCCGCGCGAAGGCCACGGCCTCCGTCACCTCGCCGGCCCACACGGCCCCCGCCAGCCCGTACACCGTGCCGTTGGCGATCCGCAGCGCGTCGGCCTCGTCCTCGTACCGCAGGATGGAGAGGACCGGGCCGAAGATCTCCTCCTGGGCGATCGTCATGTCGGGGGTCACGTCCGCGAAGACGGTCGGGCTGACGAAGTAGCCCTGTTCGCGCGGGGCTTCGGGACCGCCGGCCACCAGTCGCGCTCCCTCGGCGACGCCCTTCTCGATGTAACTCCGCACGCGCTGTTGCTGTTTGGCGTTGACGACGGGTCCAATGCGTTCGCCGTACTTCGCGGCGGCCTCCGCGGCCAGCGAGACCGCCTCGTCGTACTGCGAGTCGTGGACCAGCATGCGGGTCCAGGCGCTGCACGTCTGGCCGGAGTTGGACATCACGTTGGCCACGCCGACGTTGACCGCCTTGGCGAGGTCGGCGCTCGGCAGGATGACGTTGGCGGACTTGCCGCCGAGTTCCAGGGCGACCCGCTTGACGGCCGCGCCCGCGGTCGCGCCGATCTGCCTGCCGACGGCCGTCGAGCCGGTGAAGGAGACCAGGTCCACGCCCTCGTGCCCGGCGAGCGCCTGGCCCGCGACCGGGCCGAGTCCGGTGACGAGGTTGAAGACCCCGGCCGGAAGGCCCGCTTCGTGGACCGCCTCCGCGAAGAGCTGCGCGGTCAGCGGGGTGTCCTCGGCGGGCTTCAGCACGACCGTGCAGCCGGCCGCGAGGGCCGGGGCGACCTTGGCGACGACCTGGTGCAGCGGGTAGTTCCAGGGGGTGATCGCGCCGACCACGCCGACCGGTTCCAGATGGACGGTCGAGTTGCCGACCTTCTCCTCGAAGGCGTACGAGGCGGCCAGCTCGGCGTACGAACCGGCGACCGCGATGGGCGCTCCGACGTGCACGGCCTGCGAGAGCTTGAGCGGTGAGCCGAGTTCGGCGGTCACCGTCTCGGCGATCTCGTCCTTGCGGGCGACGAGGACGTCCCGGAGTGCGGCGATCCGCGCGGCCCGCTCGGCGGGCGGTGTGGCCGCCCAGGCCGGCAGGGCTCCGCGCGCGGCTCGTACGGCGGCGTCCACGTCGTCGGCGGTACCGGCCGGGACGTGGGCGATGAGCTGCTCGTCGGCCGGGTTCACGACGGCGATCGTGTCCGTCCCGGCGGCCGGGCGCCACTCGCCGTCGATGTACATGCCGTCGTGTGCCTTCATGCGTTCCTCCCGGGAGGGGCGTCGTCTCCGCCGCCCAACCTAGCCGTCGTCCGAGACCCCAAACTAGCGGTGTTAGTTTTTGGGCACCAGAGGCACCAGGGACACCGGAGGCAGCAGGGGCAGCAGGACGAGCACAGGGCCCACCGGGAGGAACACCTCAGAAGTCCGCGCGCGTCGGTTCGTCCAGCCGGGCCACGGCTTCCTGGCCGAACTCCTTCTCGTACGCGTCCCGGATCCCCTCGATCCCGGGATCGGCGGCCTTCGCCCGCCCCACGGGATACAGCAGGATCAGCTCGTACGACCGCTCGCGCTCGATGACGCCGTTCCTGTCGCGCCACTGCCCGCGGCCGTCCTGCACGGTGAGCCCGTCCGGGAAGGCGGGGGTGACCTGCCGGTCGACGAAGTCCATGAAGTGCCCGTCGGTGACGGCCGGGCCTCCGTCGGGGCGCTCGGTGCCGAAGAAGAGACGGGTCTCGACGTACGCCGCACCCCTGGCCGTCGGGACTGTCGGGGCTGTCGAAGTCGTCGGCCGGGTCCCGGCGTCGGTGAGGGTGGCGTATGCGGCCGGGGCGCCGGCGAAGAGGAGGGCGGAGGCCGTCGCGACGGCGAGGCGGGTACGCGTGGTGTTCATGATCATGAACGCATACCTAGCGGGCCTCAGTCCTCCAGGTCGGGCAGGCGCGCCGGAGCCGGGGAGATCCGTACGCCTTCGTGGTCGAAGACGAACAGATGGGCGAGGTCCACGAGGAGGGGGACCTGCATGCCGTGGTGGAGTTCGTGGTCGGGTGTCGTACGGACGATGAGGTCGCCGGGCAACCGGCCCTCGGGGGGCGGCAGTTCGGTCCGGTCCGGGTCGGCGGCGTCCTCCAGGACCACGACGGGTCCGGCCCGCAGTGCGCCCGCCCGGTCCCGCAGGCGGCCCAGGACGCGCCCCACGGGACGGCGGCGCCGCGGTGGCCGGGGCACGGGGCGCGGTGCCTCCAGGTCGGGTACGACGGCGGGCTGCGAGCCGGTGTTGAAGTGGACGAGGACCTCGTGCCCCTGGAACTCCACGTGCTCGACGAGCCCGCTGATCGCCACCTCGCCGGGCCGGGCCTCCCCCGGCTTGGCGATGCGTACGGCCTCGGAGCGCAGGCCCACGATGACCTCGTGACCCTGGTGCACCCGGAGCAACCGGTGGTCCAGGCACAGGGGTTCGGGCAGGACGAGGGCCTGGCGGCCGAGGCCGATCGACATGGCTCCGTCGAGCGGGGCGAGGACGACGCCTCGCAGGAGGCTGATGCGCGGGGTGCCGACGAAGGCGGCGACGAAGACGTTCTCGGGCAGCGCGTAGACCGAGCGCGGGGTGCCGACCTGCTGGAGGACACCGCCGCGCAGGACCGCGACCCGGTCGCCGAGGGACATCGCCTCCGCCTGGTCGTGGGTGACGTACACCGTGGTGACGCCCAACCCCCTGGTGAGGCGGGCGATTTCGGCGCGCAGCCGGTTGCGGAGCTTGGCGTCCAGGTTGGCCAGCGGCTCGTCCATCAGGAACGCGGAGGGGTGCCGTGCGATCGCCCGGCCCATCGCGACGCGCTGGCGTTCGCCGCCGGAGAGCTCGTGGGGGAAGCGGTCGAGGAGTTCCTCGATGCCGAGCATCCGGGCGGTGGCGTCGACGCGTGAGCGCGGGTCCTGGCCAGGCGTCTCGATGCGCAGCGGGAAGCCGATGTTGTCGCGGCCGTTCATGGTCGGGTAGAGCGCGAAGTTCTGGAAGATCATCGCCATGTTCCGGTCCGCGGGCTCCAGATGGTTGGCGTACTCGCCGTCGAGCCGCACCTGTCCCTCGGTGGGGTCCGTGAGGCCGGCGATCATCCTCAGCACGGTCGACTTGCCGCAGCCGGACGGCCCGAGCAGCACCAGGAACTCGCCGGGTGCGACGTCGAGCGACAACCTCTCCACCACGAAGACACCGCGTGTGTAGGACTTGCTGACCTGTCGAAGGGAGATGGCGCGTGACATGGGACGTGACCCCCGGGGGCTCACAGGGCGCTGGCGCTCCGCGATCGGAGGTCTCGCGGGTCGTACGAGACCTATGGGTCACGGAAGTTAACGGACCGCGCACATCCCGGGGAAGACTTGCGGCGGAATCGGACGGATCGTGGGGAGGGCCTCCTCGTGAAACCCGGGCTTCGGCCAACTCCGGTGTGAAAGAGGCCTGTTCAGTGTCTCTCGGGCTCCGGTGCGGATGGCGTACGCCCTCTACGTTCCGTCGGCTCGGGCCCGGCGGCGCCCGTACGCCCCTGTCGCAGTCCGAGCCCTGAGGCGATCAGCAGCAGCCCTCCGAGCATGACGAACGGCGCGGCCACTCCTGCGACTCCGGCGACCAGACCCGCGGCGGCGGGCGCGGCTACCTGGCCGAGCCGGTTGCCGGTCAGGCGCAGGGCGAGGGCGGTGGAGCGGGCGTCGTCGGGGGCGGCCTGGACGACCGTGGTCATGGACAGGGGCTGGCCGACACCCAGGCAGAAGCCGAGCAGGGCGAGGATCACGGCGAGGCCCCAGACCGGCACGGGCAGCGCGATCCCGGCGCACAGGAGGGCGCCCAGCAGGCACGTCGTGGCGAGCAGCGCGGCCCGGCCGAGGAGCCGCAGCATGGGTGTCATGACCAGGCGGCAGGCTATGGTCGCCGCCGCGCGCAGGCTGAGCAGCAGGCCGATCACGGAGGGCGCGATGCCCCGGTGCTCGCCGACGACCGGCAGATACGCGGTGAGGATGTCCGTCGCGGACAGCACGGCGAGGCTGATGAAGATGCCGGCGGGTACGCCCCGGGTGCGCAGTATGCGGTGCACGGGGACCCGATCGCCGCGTCCGGTACGGGACTTGGGCCGGTCGCGGTGCTCTATGCGCCACAGCGAGACGAACGAGACCGCGGCGACGGCGCCCGCGACCAGCAGGGCGAGGGCGCTGGTGCCCGCCATGTCGGGGCCGCCGATCAGGGCGCCGGCGGCGATCGGTCCGACGAGCTGGCCGAGCGAGGCGCCGATGGTGAAGTGGCCGAAGTTGCGGTCCTGGTCGTGCGGCGCCGACTGGCGGGCCACGATCGACTGGGCGCCGATCACGAAGGAGAGGTGTCCCAGGCCCATCACTCCGCTCCAGGCAGCCATCGCGGCAAGGGAGTTCGCCGTACCGCTGAGGGCGCAGCCCCCGGCTATGAGGACGACGCCGACCGGGAGCAGCGGGGCGCACCGGCCGTGGTCGGTCCGGCGGCCGAGCGGTACGGCGGCGAAGAGTGGCAGCAGCGCGTAGACGCCCGCGATCACGCCGATCGCTCGCTCGTCGGCGCCCAACGCGAGGGCCCGGTAGGAGACGGCGGGCCGCGCCATCGACACCGCCCCCTGCGCGAAGCTGAAGGCGATGACGAGGCGGAGCAGCCAGCCGCGGTTCCCACCGGGCCTCACAGTGACACCCTCCGTTGGGCGAATGGACGGGGCGAATGGACGGATGGAGCGGACGAACGGGGTGAGTCCGGCCCCGGCCGGACTCCCGGGAGCCGAGGCTCAGATGATGCCGAACAGGATCCCGGCGCCGAGTACCACGAGGGAAGTGAGGGCGGCCCACTTGACCACGAACTTGGTGTGGTCGCCGAACTCGACCTTGGCCATGCCGACCAGGACGTACACGGCCGGGACGAGCGGGCTCGACATGTGCAGGGGCTGGCCGACGAGCGAGGCGCGGGCGATCTCCAGCGGGGAGACCCCGTGGGCAGCGCCCGCCTCGGCGAGGACCGGCACGACACCGAAGTAGAAGCCGTCGTTCGACATGAAGTAGGTGAGCGGGAGGCTGAGGACGCCGGTGACGAGGGCCATGTGCGGGCCCATGCCGTCGGGGATGCCGTCGACGAGCCATTTCGCCATGGAGTCGACCATGCCGGTGCCCTGGAGGACGCCGGTGAAGACGGCGGCGGCGAAGACCATGCCGGAGACGTTGAGGACGTTGTCGGCGTGGGCGGCGAGGCGGGCCTTCTGGTCGGGGATGTGCGGGAAGTTGACCGTGAGGGCGAGCGCGGCGGCGAGCACGAACAGGACCGGGATCGGCAGCAGTTCCATGATCATGGCGGTCAGGAGCGTCGCCGTGAGCAGTGCGTTGAACCAGTACAGCTTGGGGCGCAGCGTCGGACGGTTCGGGTCGAGGCCCTGGAGGCGGACGTCGTCCTCCTCCTCGTCGTCGCCGTCGTCGGTGGCGTCGGTGCCGGAGCCCGCGCCGCCGGTGGTCTTGGTCATGCGGACCTTGCCGTCGCCCGGACCGCCGGAGGCGGCGGCACCGGCGCCGACGAGCACCGTCTCGGTCTCGGGCTCCTCGGCCGGCTTCTTCTCCTCGACGAGCGCCTCGTTCAGGCTCAGCACGCCGAGGCGCTTGCGCTCGCGGAGGCCGAGGACGTACGAGAGGGCGATCACGGCGACCAGGCCGACGGCGAGCGCCGGGATCATCGGGACGAAGATGTCGCCGGCGTCGAGCTTGAGCGCGGTGGCGGCGCGGGCGGTCGGGCCGCCCCAGGGCAGCGTGTTCATGACGCCGTTGGCGGTGGCGGCGACGCCGGTCATCACCACGAGGCTCATCTTGAGGCGCTTGTACAGCGGGTACATCGCCGAGACCGTGATCATGAAGGTCGTCGAGCCGTCGCCGTCGAGGGAGACGATCGAGGCGAGCAGGGCCGTGCCGACGACGATGCGCAGCGGGTCGGCCTTGCAGAACTTGAGGATGCCTCGGACGATCGGGTCGAAGAGGCCGACGTCGATCATGACGCCGAAGTACACGATGGCGAACATGAGCATCGCGGCGGTGGGCGCGAGGGTGCCCACCCCTTCGATGACGTAGTCGCCGAGGTGTGCGCCCTTTCCGACGAACACACAGAAGAGTGCCGGGATCAGTACGAGCGCCGCGATCGGCGACATCTTCTTCATCATGATCAGGACCAGGAAGGTCGCGATCATGGTGAAGCCGAGGATGGTCAGCATGAGTGGATACCTAACGTTCGCCCTTGAACTTCCACCAGGGACAGCGGTTCGAGTGACGTTAGGTCGGCCACGTAAGGCTTAACAAGATGTTGACACGCGAGCAATAAGCGCAAAACTCCAGGTCAGGGCGTTGTGCCTGTTGGCGCGATATCGATGGGTACGCCATTGAGTACCGCCGTGCCGGACAGCGGGTCGAGCAGGCTGCCGTCGAGGAGCTGGTTGACGTTGACGCCGGGGTTCTCGGCGGCGTGGTTCGTCCGGGTGCCGGGACGGTCGTGTCCCCAGCCGTGCGGCAGGCTCACGACCCCACGGCGTACGGCGTCGGTGATCTCGGCGGGGGCGACGACCTCTCCTCCGGCGCCCTTCACCCGTACCGGCGCCCCGTCGGTGACGCCGAGGCGGTCGGCGTCGTCGGGGTGGATGTGCAGGGTGCAGCGGTTGGTGCCGCCGGTGAGGGCGGGGATGTTGTGCATCCAGCTGTTGTTGGAGCGCAGATGGCGGCGGCCGACGAGGACGAGCCCCTCGGGGCGCCGGCGCAGTGCGTCGCGCAGGCGCGGGAGGTCATCGGCGAGCGGCTGCGGAAGCAGCTCCACGAGTCCGCTACGGGTCTTGAGGGGCTGCGGGAGGCGCGGCTGGAGCGGTCCGAGGTCGATGCCGTGGGGCTGGTCGAGCAGCTTCTCCAGGGTCAGCCCTTCGGGGCGTACGCCGAACCCGTCGCCGTAAGGGCCCAGGCGCAGCATCATGTCGAGGCGCCGCTCGGGGCCGGTCTCGCCGGTCAGCTGTGCGGCGAGCTCGCGCGGGTCGCGGCCGTGCGCCGGGGAGCGGGTTTCCTTGACGGCCTTGCCGAGGGTCTGGCTGATGACCAGGTCGTCGACGGCGGAGGGGTCGGCGCCGTGCATGCCGGTCGCGGCGAGGACGAGCCGGGCGAGGATCTCCGTCTCGGCCATGCGGCCGGGCTCCAGGGGGACGGCGGCGCGGGTGTAGCGGACCTGGTTGCGTACGGCGAGGGTGTTGAAGGCGAAGTCGTGGTGCGGGCTCTGCGAGGGCGGGGGCGGCGGCAGCACGACGTGGGCGTGCCGTGAGGTCTCGTTGAGGTACGGGTCGACGCTGACCATGAAGTCGAGCGAGCCGAGGGCCTTGTCGAGCCGGTCGCCGTCCGGCGCGGACAGGACGGGGTTGGCGGCGATGACGACGAGGGCACGGATCGGCTCGCCCTCGCGGGTCGCGGTGTCGATCTCCTCGGCGAGCGCGGCCATCGGCAGTTCGCCCTTGGCCTCGGGGTGGCGGCTCACGCGGCTGTGCCAGCGGCCGAGCGCGAAGCCGTGGCCGGGTCCTGCGGGGCGGGGTGTCCGGTCGGTGGCGGCCTGCGGGAAGAGGGCGCCGCCGGGCCGGTCGAGGTTGCCGGTGAGGATGTTCAGGATGTCGACCAGCCAGCTGGCCAGGGTGCCGTGCGGGACGGTGCAGCTGCCGATGCGGCCGTATACGGCGGCGGTTGGCGCGGCCGCCAGTTCCCGGGCGAGCGCGCGGATCGTGCCGGCGTCGACGTCGCAGGCCTCGGCGGCGGCTTCCGGGGTGAAGTCCCGTACGGCCTCACGGAGTTCGTCGACCCCTTGCACCAGCTCGGCGAGTTCCCCGAGGTCGGTGAGCTGCTCCTCGAAGAGGACGTACGCCATGGCGGCGAGCAGCAGCGCGTCGGTGCCGGGGCGGATGGCCACGTGCCGGTCGGCGAGCTTGGCCGTGCGGGTGCGGCGTGGGTCGATGACGGTCAGGGTGCCGCCGCGCGCCTTGAGGGCCTTGAGCTTGCCGGGGAAGTCGGGGGCGGTGCACAGGCTGCCGTTGGATTCGAGGGGGTTGGCGCCGATCAGCAGCAGGTGGTCGGTGCGGTCGAGGTCGGGCACGGGGATCGCGTTGGCGTCGCCGTAGAGCAGGCCGCTGGAGACGTGCTTGGGCATCTGGTCGAGCGTGGACGCGGTGAAGAGGCTGTGGGTGCCGAGGCCCGCGAGCAGCACGGTCGGGTAGAGGGCGCCGGCCATGGTGTGCACGTTCGGGTTGCCGAGGACGGCTCCGACGGCGTGCGGCCCGTACCGCTCGACGACCGGCCGCAGTCCGGCCGCGACGGCGTCGAAGGCCTCCGTCCAGGTGGCCTCGCGCAGCTCGCCGTCCTTGCGTACCAGCGGCGTCCGCAGCCGGTCGGGGTCACCGTCGGCCGCCCCGAACGAGGCGCCCTTCGGGCAGATGAACCCCTGGCTGAACACGTCGTCGCGGTCCCCGCGCGCGCTCGTCACCCGGGTCCCCTCGATGGTGAGCGTCAGCCCGCACGTCGCCTCGCAGAGAGGACAGATGCGCAGAGCTGTTCGGGAGTCGGCGGTGGTGGACACGGGTCCTCCCGGAGGGGATGGCGACGACGATGGCGCGCTTACCCGGCCGAGCATACCGACCGGTATGGACGGTGGGGAGGGGTCACGGGGGTCACGTCGGAAATTCACGCGCCGTACGGGTGTCCGCGCCGGGCGGGGACGGGCCGGGAGGGGGCCGGGCAACGCCGTCGCCCGGCCGCTCCGTCAGTCGAGCGACCGTGCCAGATAGGCCCGCAGCAGTTCCCGGGTCTCGTCGATGACCCGTTCGTCACCGGCCGGGTCGAGGCGGAAAGCCAGCTGGACGAGGGTGTCGGCGGCCTCGACGGCGATGAGGAAGGTGCGGCGCAGGTCCTCGTCGGGTTCGCGGCCCACGACGGAGGAGAGCATGTCGGTGAGGCGGTCGGCGACGCGGGTGTTGGGTTCGGCGTCGCGGGTGCCGACGGGGATCTGGTTGCCGAAGTCCACGAGGGAGAAGCCGGGCGCGGTGCGTTTCATCGCGAGGTACTCGTCGAGGACCGCGTCCATGGCCGCCCGCCAGCCGCCCGCGCCGGCGGTCTCCTGGAGGCGGAGGGCGACACGCTCGGTGAAGACGTCGAGGTTGCGCTGGGCGAGCGCGTCGGCCATGGCGCGCTTGTTGCCGAAGAAGCGGTAGACGGACCCTATGGGCACGCCGGCGCGCAGGGCGACCGCGCGGGTGCTGAGGGCGTCGTAACCGACCTCGTCGAGGAGATCGGCGCAGGCGTCGAGGATGCGGGTGAGTCTTTCGGCGCTACGGCGTTGAACGGGCGCGCGGCGCAGCGAGGTCGCAGGGGGCACGGGCTTCATGATGCCTTTCCGCCGGGGTCCGGTGAACCTTGCCCTTCGGTACGGGTTTCGATGCTCATGCCACTCATTTGTGCGCGCCCGGGCCGCTCGTCGCCGTTGCCGTCGTCTTCACCTTCGTCCTCGCCTTCGCGGACTCCGTGTCCGTCGGCCCGGGATCGGACACGGTGATGTCCGCCGTGCTGCCGACGGGCTCGCCGTCCACGGCCCACACCGTGTCGTCGTCAGCGTGCAGGCGCACGGTGACCTGGTGGGTGCCGCGCGGAACGAGGGCGTCGGCGATGTGGTGGGTCGGCCCGCGGAGGAAGGACAGGGGGCGGCCGTCGAGGCGGAGGAGGGCGTGCCCGCGGCCGGGTTCGGCCGTCTTCCTCGTACCGGCCGGCGAGAAGCGGAAGTCGTGGACGGTCAGGCGTACGTCCCAGCCACCGCTGTCGGCGTCGGGCTGTATCTCGATGTCGACCTTCGGTGCGTCCTTCTTGTCGATCTCACGGTAGTGCCGTCCTTCCTCGTCCGTGTCCTCCAGCACCTTGCCCACCAGCGACGGCTTCACTCCGTCGTCCTCGCGCGCTTCGCCGGACCCGCAGCCCGTCGCTCCGACGAGCAGAGCGCCGGACATGGCACAGGCCGCGAGCGCGGTGAGGAGTACGCGCGTCCACGACATGCCGGGGAGATTAGAGCACCGCTCTGACAACCGGATCCCTCTGAAGTCTGGTTCTCGGGTACTCCGGCGGTCTTGGCGCGATCGTGCGGTCGCCCCCGTGGGCACGGGCATCTCCCTCTTGCGCACGGATTTCGCGAATCCTACGGTGATACATAGGAATCAGGAACGAGGGAGCGATCATGAGCGGGGACGGGCGGATCACCGCCGAGGCACGGCGGAAGACCGTCGAGGCGCTGACGTATCTCACCGGGTTCGGCAACGAGCACAGCTCGGAGGCGGTGCCGGGTGCCCTGCCGCACGGCCGCAACTCCCCGCAGCGGGCTCCGCTCGGGCTGTACGCGGAGCAGCTGAGCGGTACGGCGTTCACCGAGCCGAGGGCGCGCAACCGCCGGTCGTGGCTGTACCGGATCCACCCGTCGGCCGCGCACCCGGCCTTCACCCGAACCGACAACGGCGCCGTCCGCACGGCACCCTTCACGGAGACGGTGCCCGACCCGAACCGGCTGCGCTGGAACCCGTTGCCCGAGCCCGCCCCGGGCACCGACTTCCTGGCGGGCCTGTGGACGCTCGGCGGCAACGGCGACGCGACGCAGCGCACCGGCATGGCCGTGCACCTCTACCACGCCAACGCGTCGATGGAGCGGGTGTTCAGCGACGCCGACGGCGAGCTGCTGATCGTGCCGGAGCGCGGCGGGCTGCTGCTGCGCACCGAGTTCGGGCTGCTGCATGTGGAGCCGGGACATGTGGCGCTGATCCCTCGTGGGGTGCGCTTCCGTGTGGAGCTGCTCGACGCCGCGTCCGACGACGACCCGGGCCCGACGGCCCGGGGCTATGTGTGCGAGAACTACGGGGCGCCCTTCCAGCTCCCCGACCTCGGCCCGATCGGCGCCAACGGTCTGGCGAACGCCCGCGACTTCCGGGCGCCCGTCGCCGCGTACGAGGACGACGAGGACACAGCGGGCCCGGTGGAGGTGGTGAACAAGTTCTGCGGCAACCTCTGGACGGCCACCTACGACCACTCCCCGCTGGATGTCGTCGCCTGGCACGGTAACCATGTGCCGTACGCCTATGATCTGCGCGCGTTCAATGTGATCGGCACCATCAGCTACGACCACCCGGACCCGTCGATCTTCACGGTGCTGACCTCGCCGAGCGACACCCCCGGCCTTGCCGGCGTCGACTTCGTCGTCTTCGCTCCGCGCTGGCTGGTGGGCGAGGACACGTTCCGGCCGCCGTACTTCCACCGGAACGTGATGAGCGAGTACATGGGGCTCATCGAGGGCGCGTACGACGCGAAGGCGGAGGGCTTCGTGCCGGGGGGCGGCTCGCTGCACAACATGATGTCGGCGCACGGTCCCGACCGGGAGACGTTCGACCGGGCGAGCACCGCCGAGCTGCGACCGCAGAGGATCGACGACGGTCTGGCCTTCATGTTCGAGACCCGCTGGCCGGTCACCGCCACCGCGCAGGCCGCCGGGGCGGAACATCTCCAGGGCGCGTACGACGACGTGTGGCGGGGCCTCCAGCGGCACTTCCGGCCGGTGCGGCGACCGTGACCGGCCGGGACCGGCCGTGACCGCCCGTTGCACGCGGCGCCCGCGGACGGTACGGATACCCTCGTGACCTCCTTCGCCCCGGACTCGATCGTCCTGAACCGCAAGCTGCCGCTCTGGTATCAGGTGTCGCAGTCCCTGCGCGCCTCGATACTCGGGCGGTCCGCGCAGGATCCGCTGCGGCTGCCCACCGAGGAACAGCTGGCGGAGCACTACGGGGTGAGCGTGCTGACCATGCGGCAGGCGCTCAAGGAGCTGGAGGACGAGGGGCTGATCACCCGCCATCGCAGGCGCGGCACGTTCATCGAGCCGAGCGCCGCGCGGGGCGCCCCGGTCCGGCTGCTCGGCTCGGTCGACGCGATCGTGGCCCAGCAGTCGGGCATGACGACCCGGCTCCTTGACCACGGCACCGAGCCCGTGTCGGCGGAGCTCTCCGAGCACTTCCCGGACCTGACGGAGGTCGCGACCTACCACCGGCTGCGCAGCGACGAGAAGACCGGGGAGCCGACCAACCACGCCCGCAACTACGTACGGCCCGAACTGGCGGCCCTGATCGACCCCGAGGACCTGGTCCGCTGGCCCATGACCAAGGTGCTGCGGGACGTCGCGGGGGCGAGGATCAGCCAGATCACCGACACCGTCGAGGCCCGGCTCGCGGACCCGGAGACCGCGCGGCTGCTCCAGGTCCCGCTGCTGAGCCCGATCCTGCACTACACGGGCGTCGTGCACGGCGAGGACGGCCGGGCGCTCGACGTGGCCCGCATCAAGTACCGCGGCGACCGCTTCTCCTTCACCGTCACCCTCGACGCCCACTGAGCATGCGGGACCAGGTCGCCTCCGAGAGCCCACGTCGTACGATGCCGAGCGTGCCGCACGACGACGCTCCGCTGCTCGCGGACCTCATGCCGTGGTCCGTCGCACCTCCCCGGCTGGGCCGCGGGTGGCCGGCGGCGCCCGACCCGGCGTCCCTGAAAGCGCGCTGGGACGCCCTCGTGAAGGCCGAAGGGCCCGACCGCGAGGCGCTGTTCGGCGTCACGCGCGCGCGGACGCTGCACTCGGCGGTGAGTCAACTGCCGGGCCAGTCCACCGGAACGGTCCGGCTGGCCCGCGCGTCGGGCCCCTGCGCGGAGCCGGTACGGGTCCTGCACGGGCCGTTCGACGAGCAGTGGCTGATCCCCGACCACCGGCTGATCGACGCGGCACGGCCGGAGTTGTGGCGCGTGGCCGACGATCGACAGGTGTTCGCTGTCGAGCAGGCCCCCGCACCCGACGGACCGCCGCTCCTCGTCACGTCGACCCTGCCGGTGGTCCTCCCGCAGTCGAAGACCGTGCCCACCGCACGGCCGGGCCGGATCCACCCCTTGTACCGGCGTCCCGAGGGCCGCGAACCCAACCTGGCGCCGGGCCTGTTGGACCTCCTGGCCGAGCGCCTGGGCCACTCCCCCACCCCGCTGGACGTCCTCGCCTGGACGATCGCGGTCGCCCGCCCGGGGCCGCGCGGCTGCACGGTTCCACTCACGTCGGACCCCGGACTCTGGGCGCACGGCACCGAGTTGGGCCACCGCATGCTGTGGCTGATGCACCGCGACGGCGAACGCCCCAAACTCCCCGGTGGCCGCCGCCCTTACGTACGGTCCCCACTCCCCTCCCGCCCCCTCGAACTCCGCTACGACCGCGACGAGGAGACCCTGTACCTCGACGAGGGCCGCATCTCCCCCGTCCCGCCCGCCGCCTGGGACTTCGAGGTCGGCGGCGTCCGAGTCCTGGACCAGTGGCTCACCACCCGAACCACCCGCCCGGATCCCGGCACCCTGGAGTCCATCCGCCCCACCACCTGGCCCCAGCCCTGGACATCCGAACTGCTGGAGGTCATCACGGTCCTGTCCCTGCTCGCGGAACTGCGCCCGCAGCAGGCCGAGTTGACGATCGAGTCCCCCATCACACCGAACGAGCTACACCAGGCGGGCGTCCTGCCACCCCCGGACACATCCCGCAAACCGGCATCGGTCCTGGACCACCACGAGGAGGGCCCAGAGGGCCAGTTCGCACTGCTCTGAGAGAGGGCCGCCCCCAAAGGGGCGCGGGGAACTGCGCGACCAGCCACGGCCCACCCGCACCTTCAACACCACCATCCCCATCCCCACCTCTCCCCGACACTCAGCGAGACGGGTCAAACCCGTCGAGCACCCGCACCAACGCCCGCTCGAACACAGCCTCCATGTCGATCGGCCCCGCATCCTCCATGAACGCCGCCGCCATCCGCGGATACGCCCCGGTGGCGACCTGCCCACCGAGATACGCCCCGCGCACCGCGTTCTCCCGCTCCTCCGACCACGGCAACGCCCGCACCCGCTCGACCGTGGCGAGCTCATTCCCCACGTACGTCGTCACCACCCCGTTGACCATCGCGATCAGCTCGAACTTCGTGCCGTACGTCCCCTCGAAGGAGTCCAGGCACGTAAGGCAGTGCTCCAGATAGCGCAGGGCGTTGGGGCTGAACCCGTACACCGGCGACATGAGAGCCGGCAGCCACGGATGCCGGAGCATGAGCGCACGCGCCTGATGGGCGACCCGGAGCATGTCGGCCCGCCAGTCCCCCGCCGGCTCCCACAACTCGTGCTCACCACCGACGGCGTCGACCATCAGCTCGTACAGGTCCTCCTTGCGCGGCACGTAGTTGTAGAGCGACATCGTGCCGCAGCCCAGCTCGGCCGCGACATGTCGCATCGAGACCCCGTCCAGCCCCTGCGCGTCCGCGATCCGCACCGCGGCGGCCGCGATGTCGGCCCGGGTGAACGCGGGCCGCGGCCCGCGTCCCGTGCGCTCGGGTCGGGCCCAGATCACTTCGGGTACGTCGGCGCGTCCTGCCATCGGTGTCGTCAGTCCTGCCATCGGTGGATCCTGTCGCCCCCATCGTAGTTACGTACAGCGTACGTAGTGAGGTATGGTCGCACCATGACGACTACGTACGCTGTACTTAGTGAAGGTCTGGAGAAGAGTTTCAAGGACGTCCGGGCGCTGCGCGGGCTGGACCTGGCCGTGGCGGAGGGCACGGTCTGCGGGCTGCTCGGGCCGAACGGCGCGGGCAAGACGACGGCGGTGCGGCTGCTCACCACGCTGCTGCGGCCCGACGCCGGGTCCGCGCGTGTCGCGGGGCACGACCTCGTCCGCGAGCCGGACGCGGTGCGCCGCGCGATCGGCGTCACCGGGCAGTACGCCTCGGTCGACGGCGACCTCACGGGGCGGGAGAACCTGCGGCTGTTCGCGAAGCTGCGCCGCCTCCCGAAGGCGACGGCCCGCGCCGACGAACTCCTCGACCGCTTCGAACTCGCCGACGCGGCGGACCGCGCCACATCCACCTACTCCGGCGGCATGCGGCGGCGCCTCGACCTGGCCGCGAGCCTGATCACCCGGCCCGCGGTCCTGTTCCTCGACGAGCCGACGACGGGCCTCGACCCGCACAGCCGCAACCAGATCTGGGAGACCGTGCGCGCGCTGAAGGCGGAGGGCACGACGGTCCTGCTCACCACGCAGTATCTGGAGGAGGCCGACCAACTCGCCGACGACATCGCCCTCGTGGACCGCGGCAGGGTCGCGCACTCGGGCACGCCCGCCGAACTCAAGGCGCTCATCGGCTCGTACGCGGAGGCGGTGGTCGCCCACACGGACGCCATGGCCGGAGCGGCCGCCGTCCTCGACCAACTGACGGGCTCCAGGCCCGACTTCGACGAGGAGCGGCACGCCGTCGGCGCGGTCACCACCGACCCGACGCTCACCCTCCCCCGCCTCGTACGCGAACTCGACGCCGCCGGTGTGCCGTTGCTGGACGTGAACCTGCGCCCGCCGACGCTCGACGACGTCTTCCTCCGCCTGACCGGCAGCTCGACCGAAGCCGGGACCGACGACCGGGCCGACACGCAGTCCGGCGGCCGCACCGACAGCAAGGAGCTTGTGACATGAGTGCGTTGGCGTACGACAGCGGCGCGATGCTGGGCCGTCAGCTGCGGCGGATCCGGCACAACATGGGGCTGCTGATCCTCACCCAGACCATGCCGATCACGATGCTGCTGTTCTTCGGCTATGTCTTCGGCAGCGCACTCGCGATGCCCGGCGAGGAGTACCGGGCCTTCCTGGTGCCGGGGCTGCTCGTCGCCACGGCGGCCAACGGGATCATGACCGGGATGTTCCAGGCCGCCCAGGACTCGCACCGGGGCGTGATGGACCGCTTCCGCACGCTGCCGATCAGCCGGGCCGCCGTACCGCTCGGGCAGGCGGCCGGGGACCTGGTCGTCACGGCCGTGGGCACGGTGCCGGTGCTGCTGGTGGGGCTCGCGGTGGGCTGGCGGATGGAAGGCTCCGCGCTGGACGCGGCCGGCGCGGTGGGTCTGCTGCTGCTCTTCCGGTTCGCGACCACGTGGATCGGGATCCTGCTGGGCCTGGCCTCGCAGAGCGAGGAGGCGGCCGGGCAGCTGGGCGGCGCGACGTTCATCCTGCCGCTGCTGTCGAACGCGTACATCCCGACGGACAACCTGCCCGGCTGGCTGCGCACGATCGCCGAGTGGAACCCGATCAGCGCGGTGACCACGGCCCTGCGCGACCTGTTCGGGAACGCGCCGGTGCCGACGGACGGCGCCTGGCCGGTGACGCACCCCGTCGCGGGGTCACTGGCCTGGTGCGCGGTCCTCATCGCGGTGTTCATGCCGCTCGCGGTGCGCCGGTACGCGAACGGCGGCCGCTGACCGCTCGCCCCCAGGGCCGTGTCGCCCGGCCCCGCATGACAAAGCCCTGGCGCACGGGCCATGATCCCTCGCATGGAGCCGCTTCCCCTGCCCCTGGAGGGCATCACCGTCGTCGCCGTCGAGCAGGCCGTCGCGGCGCCCTTCGCGACCCGACAGCTCGCCGACCTCGGCGCCCGGGTCGTCAAGGTCGAGCGGATCGACGGCGGTGACTTCGCGCGGGGTTACGACACCGCGGCCGCCGGTCTCGCCTCGCACTTCGTGTGGTGCAACCGCGGCAAGGAGTCCATCGCCCTCGATCTGAAGGACCCGCGCGGCCTTGACGTCGTACGCCGTCTCGTCGCGGACGCCGACGTCTTCGTGCAGAACCTCGCGCAGGGGGCCGCCGCGCGGCTCGGCCTGGACGCGGCGACGCTGTGCGCGGCGGACCCGCGGCTGATCGCCGTGGACATCTCGGGTTACGGGGCCTTCGGTCCGTACGCCGGCAAGCGCGCGTACGACATGCTCGTGCAGTGCGAGGCGGGGCTGGTGTCCGTGACGGGGACGGCCGACCAGCCGGTGAAGGCGGGGATCCCCGCGGCCGACATCGCGGCGGCGATGTACGCGTTCTCGGGGGTGCTGGCGGCGCTGGTGCGGCGTGGCACGACGGGGCGCGGCGGGCCGGTGGAGGTGTCGATGTTGGAGGCGCTGGCCGAGTGGATGGGGCATCCGCTGCACCACGCGATGCACGGCGGCACTCCCCCGGCGCGTACCGGTCTCGCGCACGCCGTCATCGCCCCGTACGACGCCTATCCGACGGCGGACGGCGGGCGGGTGCTGCTGTCGGTGCAGAACGACCGGGAGTGGCGGCGGCTGGCCGAACAGGTGCTTGGGCGGCCGGAGTTGGCGCACGACCCGGCGTACGCGACGAACGCGGCGCGGGTCGAACACCGGGAGCACACCGACGAGTTGGTCGGCAAGGCGCTGGCGGCGCTGGTCACCGACGAGGCGGTGGCGCGTCTTGAGGCGGCCGGGATCGCGTGTGCGCGGCTGCGGGACGTACGGGAGGTCGCGGAGCATCCTCAGCTGGCGGCGCGGGACCGGTGGCGGGAAGTGGGTTCGCCGGTCGGGCCGTTGAGGGCCTTGTTGCCGCCGATCACGCTGCCGGGCGGGGAATCGGCGCGGATGGGGCCCGTACCCGCGCTCGGGGAACACACCGGGGCGCTGCTGCGTGCCGTGGGGATGACGGACGATGAGATCGCAGCACTGCGCCGGGACGGTGTGGCCGCCTGAGCGCGGGTCGGGGTCCTGCTCGGGTTCGGCCGCCTGTCAGCGGCCGAGGCCGCTCAGCGGCCGCCGAACAGGGAACGGCGCAGCCGGCGCAGCGGTGCGAAGAGCGAGACTCGCCTCACTCGCGCGCCCCTGCCGGTGCGGTCGTGCGCGGTGTCACGTGCGGTGAGCTCGCGCATCAGGTCCGTCGCCTCTGCCGCCTCGCGCTGAGGGATGGCTGGGCCACCCATCACCGAGAGATGGCGGTCGAGACGCGAACTGGTCGCGGTGCTGCCACACGTGATCGCAGGGACTCGCGCCCTGCCACGCACTGTTATCTGTTCCATGTCACTCCCCACCCATACGAGGGCACCCGGCCCGGGCAGGTTAACCCTATCGCTCCCTCTCCACACCCGTGTATCCCGGGCGCGGGATTCACCTTTCCGGTAAGGGTGTTGACGGTTACTCTCCGAATCCAACTGATTCCAGGGCGAGTTGGACAACCGGTGCGGTTGTTGGCTGCACTGAACCTCCCGACGGCTCGACGGTGACAGCGAGTGATGTCGCGTTCGTGTTCAGCCCGGTGGCAATCAAGGGCGTGTCGCCGTCGAGCAGTCCCAGGGAACGCGGTTTCTCCTCCGGTCGCATGAGCCACAGCTGGTGAACCCTTCCGTTCGAAGGTGTACCCAGTCCTGCCGCGGTCACCACCGCGGTGCGCTGCGAGGCGGACGCGACGACGCTCATGCCCTGTCCGTTCGCGTCGCGTCCGGTGCTCGCGCGGGCGTCCGGCGCGGCGAGGACGTGTGCTATCTCACGTGACTGGGCCCGCTCCTGGGCCAGCTGGTCCTGGGTGCGGGCCGCCTGCATGCCGAACAGCGCGGCGACGACAAGGGCGGCCGCGGCCGTGGTGGACGCGAGCGGGATGAGGAACGGCGAGAAGGACGAGCGACGGGCCCGCGACGGCGCCCGCTCCTCGTACCGGTCCGTGATCGACCGAGCCGGTGGCTGGGCGAAGGCCGCCGGTTCCTGAGGGGTCGTCCGTACGGCCATGAGGACCCGGTCGCGCATCGCGGCCGGTGCCGGGGCGGCCGTGGACCAGGCGAGGCGGACCGCGTCCTCGCGCAGCGCGCGCACCTCGGCGGCGCAGCTGTCGCAGCGCCTCAGGTGTTTCTCGAAACGCTTGTGCTCATGACGTTCCAGAGCGTCCAGGGCGTAGGGGGCGGCCAGGGAGTGCAGATCACTCCGCCGGAAGAGGCTGGTCATGCGACACCTCCCAGGCAGTCGCGCAACCGCGTGAGTCCGTCGCGCATGCGCGTCTTGACCGTGCCGAGCGGCAGGGAGAGCCGTTCGGCCACTTCACGGTACGTGTAGCCGTCGTAGTAGGCGAGGGTGACGGACTGTCGTTGCAGTGCGGTGAGCCGGTCCAGGCAGCGGCGCACCCATTCTCGTTCGAGGCCTGCCTCGACCTCCTCGGCGACCTGGTCGAAGGCGGGACCGTTCGAACGCCGGGCCATGCGCAGTTCGCGTTCCCCGGCGGCGCGGGCACTGCGGACCCGGTCCACCGCCCGGCGGTGCGCAAGGGTGAGGACCCAGGACAACGCGCTGCCGCGGCCGGGGTCGTAGCGTCCGGCGGACCGCCAGAGTTCGAGGAGCACCTCCTGGGCCACCTCCTCCGACTGGGCCGGATCCCGCACCACGCGGCGTACCAGCCCGAACACCGGCCCGGACACCAACCCGTACAAATCCTCGAAGGCCTTCTGGTCTCCTCCGGCCACGAGCACCAGAAGTTCGTCCGCCTCCACTTGTTTCCCCCTCTCCGGCCATTGAACGGCCCGTCTCATCCTCACGTATTCGGCGCCGGAACGCCTTCGGATGGGGTTACGGATCAACTGCTCGAAAACGCGGGTGAATCCCGAACCAATCCTTCCGACCGACCGCTCCGAATGGCGTGCATCAGGCAACACCAACCGACGCGGAACGAGAGCGGGAGAGACCAGTCGACGGGTCACTCCTCGCGGACATCACCGCCGGGACACAGCTTTGGGACAGAGGACGGACGGCATGACACCTTTCACCAGCGGGTTCGTGGGACGCAGGAGCCTCGCGACCCTTGTCTGCGGTGCGCTGGCCACCGGCGGGCTCGCGGCCGTCGGCGTGACCGCGCTCGGACCGGGGACGGCGAGCGCGTCCAGCCACCGGGAGGCTCCGCTCATCTCGGGGCAGCCGCAGTTCGACAACACGGACGTGTACGCGTTCGTCAGTCCGGACCATCCGGACACCACGACGCTCGTGGCCAACTGGATCCCGTTCGAGGAACCGGCGGGCGGGCCGAACTTCTTCACGTTCGCCGAGGACGCCCAGTACGACCTGAACATCGACAACGACGGTGACGCGAAGGAAGACCTGGTCTTCCGCTACACGTTCAAGACGCACGTCAAGAACGACAAGACCTTCCTGTACAACACGGGTCCGGTCGAGAGCCTCGACGACCCGGACCTCAACATCACGCAGACCTACGACATCGACCTGCTGCAGCGCAAGGGCGGGCATCTGGTCAAGAAGTCGACGTACGCGGACGACGTGCCGGTCGCCCCGTCCAACGTCGGCCAGGCGTCCATGCCGGACTACGCCAAGCTCCGCGAGCAGGCCGTGCACGAACTCCCGGGCGGGGCGAAGACGTTCGCCGGTCAGGCGGACGACCCGTTCTTCCTGGACCTGCGCGTCTTCGACCTGCTGTACGGCGGCAACCTGTCCGAGGTCGGCAACGACACGCTGAAGGAGTACAACGTCAACTCCGTTGCCCTCCAGCTGCCGAGCGACATGATCCAGGAGTCGGCCGAGCAGCCGATCGTGGGCATCTGGTCGACGACCCAGCGCAGGAGCGCGAGCGGTGAGTACCGGCAGGTCTCGCGCCTCGGTATGCCGCTGGTGAACGAGGTCGTCAACCCGATCAAGGACAAGGACAAGTTCAACGCGTCCGAGCCCGAGTACGACGCCGACTTCCTGGAGAACGTCACCAACCCCGAGCTGCCGAAGCTCATCGAGGCGATCTACAAGATCCCGGCCCCGAAGGAGCCCAGGAACGACCTGGTCGACGTGTTCCTGAAGGGTGTGCCGGAGCTCAACCAGCCGCCTCACGTGACTCCTTCGGAGATGCTGCGTCTGAACACCTCGATCAAGCCGGCGGCCAAGGAGAAGCGGCTCGGCGTGCTGGACGGTGACAACGCGGGCTTCCCGAACGGACGCCGGCTCGGCGACGACGTGCTGGACATCGCGCTGCAGGTCGTCGAGGGCGAACTCGTGGGCGCCAAGAACGACTTGGGCGACGCGGTCGACAAGAACGACCAGAAGTTCGAGAAGGCGTTCCCGTACGTCGCACTGCCGACCTCCGGTTCGCGCGGTCCGCTCGCCAAGGGCACGACGGGCACGAACGACGTCCGCAACCAGCTCGGTGACGCACTGCAGCCCGCGGGCACCACGGGTGGCGTGGCCGGCATGAACGACACCACCCTGATCGCCGTCTCGGCGGCGTCGGGCGCGGCCGGGTTCCTGCTCATCGGCACGGGTCTCCTGTGGTGGCGCAGCCGCCGCCGGGCCTACTGACCCGCACTCCGACTGGCGTGGCCCGCGCGTATCCGTCCCCCACGGCGCGCGGGCCGCGCCGCTCCCCCCGAACCACCGCTTCCATCAAGGAGATTGAGGAGAGGGCATGGCCCCGGGTACGAACGAGGACGCGCCGGAGAACGATCGCGCGGACGTGACCCCGCCGCCCGAGGGCGAGGACAGCCACGAACAGCCCGACCGGTCCGAGAGGCCCGACCGGCCGAAGCGGAGTCCGGAGTCCCCGCGGGCGCGGATGCTGCGGCTCGGCGCGTGCGCTGCCGCCATCGCCGTCGCGATGACCGCCGGGGCCGTGGTGCTGGGCAACAAGGACGACGACGGCGTGCGTACGGTGGCGTCCGCGCCCGGTCTCGCTCCTGAACTGCTGGCCACCGGAAGCCTTGCCTCCAGCATCTCCGCACTGCAGACCCACCTCAAGGCACAGCCCAAGGACTACGGCGGCTGGTCCACACTCGGTGCCGCCTACATCGAGCAGGCGCGCACGAACGGCGACCCGTCCCGCTATCCGCAGGCGGAACGCGCGCTGGACCGGTCACTGAAGCTGATGCCGGACAACGACCCGGCGCTCGCGGGCCGTTCGGCGCTGGCCGCGGCCCGGCACGACTTCCCCGACGCGCTGCGGTACGCGGACAAGGCGCTGTACGAGAACCCGTACAACGAGCGGGCGTTGTCGACACGGATCGACGCCCTGGTCGAACTCGGCCGCTACAAGGAGGCGTCCAAGGCCGCCGACCAGGCCGACGCCCGCCGCCCCGGCATCCCGGTCTTCACCCGCTACGCCTACGTACGTGAGCTGCGCGGCGACGTCACGGCCACGCGGCGTGTGCTGAAGCAGGCGCTCGCCAGCGCCTCGACCCCCGGCGACATCGCGTACGTGGCGACGGCGCTCGGACAGCTCTCCTGGCGCGAGGGCGAGTACAAGACCTCGCTGACGTACTACGAACAGGCCCTGCGGGCCGACAAGGTGTACCTCCCGGCGATGGAGGGCCGTGCCAGGGCGCAGGCCTCGAACGGCGACCGCAAGGCCGCGATCACCGGCATGGAGGACGTCGTGGCCCGCTTCCCGCTCCCCGGCCCGCTGGTCGTCCTCGGCGAGCTGTACGAGGCCCGCGGGGACGAGGGAGACAAGGCGAAGGCCCGCGCCCAGTACGCCCTGGTCAACGCCTGGACCGCGCTGGCCCGGGCGAACGGCGTCAACGCCGACCTCGACACGGCCCTCGCGGCGGCGGACCACGGCGACCGCAAGGCCGCCCTGCGCGCCGCCCAAGCCGAGTGGGAGCGCCGGGAGACCGTCCACACCGCGGACGCGCTCGCCTGGGCCCTGCACGTCAACGGCCGCGACGACGAGGCCCTTCCCTACACGCGACGCGCCACGGCCACCGGCTACCGCGACGCGACGTTCCTCTACCACCGCGGCATGATCGAACAGGCCACGGGCCACAAGAAGGAGGCCCGCGGCAGTCTGTCGGCCGCGCTCAAGCTCAACCGGGGCTTCTCGCCGGTGGGCGCGAAGCTGGCCGAGAAGACCCTGACGGCGCTGGGCGGTGCCAAGTGAGCACCGTCCCCGCGCGTGGCCTCCGCGTCCGGCCGGCCCGGCAAGTGGCCCTGCGCCGCCGCGTGTTCGCGTCCGGTGCGGCGGTCCTGGTGGCGGCCTGCGCGCTCGTCCTGGTCCCCGCCGGTTCCGCGTCGGCGCATCCGCTCGGGAACTTCACCGTCAACCGGTACGACGGACTCGTCATCGGTCCCGAAAAGGTGCGGGTCGACCATGTGGAGGACCTCGCGGAGATCCCGGCGACCCAGGCCAAGCCCGCCATCGACGAGGCGGGCATGGAGAGTTGGGCCCGGGAGCGGTGCGCGACGGCGGCCGACAAGAGCCGGGTGACCGTCGATGGGGAGGCCGTCGCGCTGACCGTCGGCAAGAGCGTCGCCCACGTGCGGCCCGGTCAGGCCGGGCTCAACACCCTCCGGGTGGAGTGCCGTTGGACGGCCCAGCTGCCGGAGAAGACCGAGAAGCACGTGTCCGTGCGCTTCCACGCCTCCGTGGACGACGGCCCCGGCTGGCGCGAGGTCACGGCACGCGGCGACCGGATGACGCTCACCGCCTCGGACGTACCGACGAAGTCCGTCTCGCACGAACTGACCGAGTACCCCAAGGAGTTGCTGTCGTCCCCGGCGGACACGGCGACGGCCTCGCTGCGCGTCCGCCCCGGCGGTCCCGCGCTCGTCGAGGAGAACTCGGAGGCGCCCGGCTCGTCCATCCTGCCGCGCGGCGCCGACCGCTTCACCCGCGCGCTGGACGACCTGGTGTCCCGCCAGGACCTGACCCTCGGCTTCGCCGCGCTCGCCCTGGGCATCGCCGTGCTGCTCGGCGCGATGCACGCACTGGCGCCCGGTCACGGCAAGACGATCATGGCCGCCACGGCCGCCGCCCGCGGCAACGCCACGATGCGCGACGTGATGCCGCTCGCCATGTCCGTGACCGTCACCCACACGCTGGGCGTGGTCGCCCTCGGCATCCTGGTCGCCGCCGGTTCGGCCGCCGCGCCCTCGGTGATCGCCTGGCTGGGCGTGACGAGCGGCGTCATCGTCATGCTGGCAGGCGCGACCCTCGCACGACGGGCCTGGCGGCAGCGCGGACAGGGGCACAGCCACTCCCACGGCGGCCATGGACACAGTCACGGTCACAGCCATGGGCACAGCCACAGCCATGGCCACGTTCACGCCCACAGTCAGGATCGCGCGCTTGTTCTTGCGCATGCGCAGGGGCACGAGGACGGCCACAAGGGCGTCCACACACACAGGGACGACCACGAACACGGTGACAAGCAGACGCACGGCCACGGCCCGTCCCACACCCACGATCACGCGCCGTCCCACGACCACGGCCCGTCCGACACCCACGACCACGACGATTCCCGCGCCCACGACCACGACGCCCCCCACGATCACGGTCACGGCCACCACTCCCATCCCCACCCGCACACCCACTCCCACTCCCCCTCTCTCAAGCTCAAGGACACCCTTCTTCTCGGCTTCGCCGGCGGGCTCGTACCGAGTCCCTCCGCGGTCGTCGTGCTCGTCGGTGCCGCCGCGCTCGGCAAGGCCTGGTTCGGGCTGCTGCTCGTACTCGCCTTCGGGGCGGGGCTCGCGCTCACGCTCACGGCGGCCGGGTTCGCCGTGGTCAAGATCGGCAGCCGGGTCGCGAAGGCCATCGAGAACGGCGCCCGGTGGTCGGGCGGCCGGACCGCGGCCCTGCTCCGGCGGACCGTGCCTATCGGATCCGCGTTCGTCGTGGTGGCCCTTGGGGCTGGATTGGTGTTCAGGGGGGCGGCAACCGTGCTCGGTTGAGCTACTTTTGTTCAGAATCGTGCGGATGCTGATGGGGGGCGCCCGTGTCTGAGGAACCAGCTGGTGAACGAGTGATCGCGGGGCGCTACCGTCTGCTCTCTCCGCTGGGCGAGGGCGGGATGGGGACGGTCTGGCGTGCCCATGACGAGGTGCTGCACCGCGAGGTCGCCGTCAAGGAGGTACGGGCCCCGGGCGGGCTGCCGGGCCCGGACGCCGAGCGGATGTACGCGAGGCTGGAGCGCGAGGCGTGGGCGGCGGCCCGAGTGGCCAACCGCAATGTGGTGACGGTCTACGACGTGGCGACGGAGGACGGGCGCCCGTGGATCGTGATGGAGCTGATCCGCGGGATCGCGCTCTCCGACCTTCTGGACGCCGAGGGCCCGATGTCGCCGCAGCGCGCCGCGCACATCGGCGCCGAGGTGCTCGCCGCGCTGCGGGCCGCGCACGAGGCGGGGGTCCTGCACCGGGACGTAAAGCCCGGCAACGTGCTGCTGTCGAACGACGACCGGGTGGTCCTCACGGACTTCGGGATCGCCACGGTGGAGGGCACTTCGGCGCTCACCATGACCGGTGAGGTCATCGGTTCGCCCGAATTCCTCGCCCCGGAACGGGCGTTGGGGCGTACGCCTGGACCCGAGTCCGACCTGTGGTCGCTCGGTGTGCTCCTCTACGCGGCGGTCGAGGGCAACTCGCCGTTCCGCCAGAACACCCCGCTGAGCACCCTGCGGGCGGTCGTCGAGGACGAGCTGCCGGCGCCGCTGCGCGCGGGGCCGCTGGCTCCGGTGATCGAGGGCCTGCTGCGCAAGGACCCGGCGGACCGGGTGTCGGCGGAGGACGCCGAACGGGATCTCCGGCTCGTCGCGGCGGGCGACACACCCCGTACGGGCGGCGCCGCCTACGCGCCGACGGTCGCGGCGCTGCCGCAGCCCGCCCCGACCCCGCCGACCCCCAGTCCGGCTTATGCACAGCCCGCCTACACACAGCCCTCCTACGGGTCCCGGCAGGCGCCGTCCGCGACGACCACGACCACCGGGCCCGCCCATCCGCGGCGCGCGACGATCGTGGTGATCGCGGGTCTGGCCGCGCTCGCGATCGCGCTCGGGGGACTGACGTACGCCCTGGTCAACCGGGACGACGGAGGCGGCGGGGACGACACCACCAACAGCGGGTCGAGCACCGGCGGCTCGACGGGCGGCGGTGACGACGGCGGGAGCAACGGGAGCAGTGGGGGCGGCACGGACGGCGGCACGGCCACCGAGAGCTCGGGCTCGAACGGGAGCGACGGCGGTTCGACCACCGGCGGCGGCCAGACCACCAAGCCGCCCGCCCAGTCCGTGAAGGTCACGGTCTCGGGCTCGCACACCGACTACACCGGCGCCTGCCCGCCGCCCGAAGCCGAGGCGCCGACCTTCACGGCGACGTTCACGGTGGCGGTCGTGCCGGCGGACGTGGAGTACCGCTGGGTGACGGAGAAGGGTGAGGTGTCGGACTCGACCTGGAAGACGCTCTCGTTCCCCGCGAACGGCGGGAACACCAAGCAGAACACGGTCATCGTGACGACGTACGACGCGTCGGGGACCTACGAGAACAAGATCGGTGTCGAGGTCCGGAGCCCCGTGGAGACGAACTCGGACCAGGTGGCCTTCTCGGTGACGTGCGAGACGGAGGTCCCGACGGGCGGGACCTCCTCCCCGGACGCTCAGTAGGCGCTCGCGCCGAACGGAGCGGTCAGGCCTCGGCGGTGATCAGTCCGAGGCGTTGAGGACGGGCAGATAGCCACCCGACTGGCCCGAGGCCGTCGGGTGGTACGACTCGCCGATGTTCAGCCAGTTGACGCTGTGCAGCCAGGCGCTGCCGGAGCAGATCTCGTGACCGGTGAACGTGGGGCGTACGTCGCCGAAGGTGAAGCCGTGGTCGGCCGCGCGCTTGGCGATGGCGCTGTCCAGGTAGTCGGCGGCGTTGTTGATGGCGGTCCGTTCGGTCTCGGAGAGGCCGGCCAGACAGCTGCCGCCCAGCTTGTAGAACCGGGGGTAGCCCAGGACGACCACATGGGCGGCCGGGGCCTTCGCGCTGATCGCCGAGTAGACCGAGTCGAGCTTGCCGGGGAGCGTCGAGTCGACGTACGCCTTCGCCGTGTTGATGCGGGCGACGCAGGCGCTCTCGGACTGCAGGACACAGGTCGTCATGACGTCGGAGAAGCCCGCGTCGTTGCCGCCGACGCTGATGGAGACGAGGCCGGTGCCGGAGCCGAGCGGGCCCAGCTGGTTCGCCAGAACATCACCCGTACGAGCGCCGGAGCAGGCCGTGAAGCTGAACGACGAGGGTGAATTGGCGGCCGCCCAGAGGTAGGGGTAGGCCTTCGTGCTGCGCTTGCAGTCGCCGCTGGAGCCGATGTAGCTGCCGGCGCCGACACCGGACGAATAGGAGTCGCCGAGGGCCACATAGCCCGTGGCGGCGGCTTGCCGGGACGCCTGGGCCGTCGTCGCGCCGGTGAGGGCGAAGGCGGTGGCGAGGAGGAGCGAGGTCACGTATGCCGTAAGTCGGGAACGTCTCATGGAACCTCCCTTTAGCAGGATCTCTGCCGTAACTTTCGTAGCAGCTACGCGTGTTGACAGGAAGTGTCCATGCCAAGACTTTTCAGGACCTACCGGAACCCCCGCTGTGTGTTCACTGTGAGTTCGATTGCGTGTTCATGACAGACGCGTGACAAAGCGTCAACTCCCTTGAGCTGCACCCGTGGATCGATCACGCTGATGTCTCAACCGGTAGCGGAACGCGACGCTCCTGGTTGTGCGTGCGGTCACGCGCGCATCCCCCACAGACGTGCGCCCCACCCAGGCGCACGCCGCCTATGAGGAGGACTCCCTCGCATGGCACAGCTGCGTAGCAAGAAGATCCGGATCGCCGCGATAACCTCCGTGGCGACCGCCGCTCTGCTCGGCGCCGTCACCGCGCTTCCCGCCCAGGCCGCACCGGCCGAGGGCCGGGTCCTCGCGGCGGACTCCCCCACCGCCGTCAAGGACAGCTACATCGTCACGCTCAAGAAGGGCGTGGACTTCAAGGCCTCGTCGGCCGAGGGCAAGGGCCTGATCAAGGAGTACGGCGGCACGGTCAAGAAGACCTTCGGCGCCGCGCTGAACGGCTACACGGCGACTCTGTCCGCGACCGAGGCCAAGAGACTGGCAGCCGACCCGTCGGTGGCCGTGGTCGAGCAGAACCAGACGGTGCACGTCACCGACACCACCCAGTCCAACGCCCCCTGGGGCCTGGACCGCTCCGACCAGGCGGCACTCCCGCTCTCCGGCACGTACACCTACCCGGACACGGCGGGCAGCGGGGTGACGGCGTACGTCATCGACACCGGCGTGCGCATCACGCACTCGCAGATCAGCGGCCGGGCCAGCTACGGCTACGACGCCGTGGACGGCGACACCACCGCCTCGGACGGCAACGGTCACGGCACGCACGTCGCCACGACCATCGCCGGCTCGACCTACGGCATCGCCAAGAAGGCGAACATCGTGGCGGTCCGCGTGCTCGACAACTCGGGCTCCGGCACCACCGCGGGTGTCGTGGCGGGCATCGACTGGGTGACCGACAACCACAGTGGCCCCTCGGTCGCCAACATGTCGCTCGGCGGCGGCGCCTCCACCACGCTGGACAACGCGGTGGCCGGCTCCATCGCGAGCGGCGTGACCTACGCGGTCGCGGCGGGCAACAGCAGCGCCAACGCCTCCTCGTACTCCCCGGCCCGCGTCGCCACGGCGATCACGGTCGGCGCCACCACCAGCACGGACGCCAAGGCCAGCTACTCCAACTACGGCTCGATCCTCGACATCTTCGCCCCCGGTTCGTCGATCACGGCGGGCTGGAACACCAGCGACACCGCCACGAGCACCATCTCCGGTACGTCCATGGCCACCCCGCACGTCGCGGGCGCGGCCGCCGTCTACCTGGCCGGCCACACCTCGGCCACCCCGGCCCAGGTGGCCACGGCCCTCGTGAACGGCGCCACCACCGGCGTGGTGACCAGCCCCGGCACGGGTTCCCCGAACCGCCTCCTGAAGATCGTCCCGTAACACGCAAGCCGCCGTTCCCCGCGCCCCTCTTGAGGGGCGCGGGGAACGGCGCAGTCTTTTGGTTTTTAGGGGCGCGAGGAACTGCGCAATCTTTTAGCTTTTAGGGGCGCGAGGAACTGCGCGACCAGCCACAACGACGCCGCGGCCAAACATCAACGGCGCCCTCGTCTTGACGCCCCGGGCCGCGCTGGGCCACATTGAAGCCCGGCATCCGGCGCGTCGGGGGGCAAAGTCGCCAATGCAGACCTTACGTATCAAGCCATCTTCATCGGACCCATCTCCACCGGGTGGTGACGAGCGGTTGGACCAGGATCCGGGGAGGGACCTGCTCCCCCTGCTCGCGGGCGCCGCCGTGGCCATCGCCGGCGTCGGAGCCGTGCTGGCCCTCACCGACGTGGACTCGCCACTGCGCGCCCCGTTCGCGCTCTTCTTCCTGCTGGCCGCTCCGGGAACCGCGGTCGGAATCGCACTGCGCGGCATGGAACCGTTCGGCCGTACCGTGGCGTCCCTGTCAGCAGCAGTAGCTCTCAACCTCCTGGTCGCCCAAGGCATGCTCGCGGTGCACCGGTGGTCGGTCCGTGGCGGAATCGCGGCCGTGGCCGCGCTCAGCTCCCTCATTCTCCTGCTGGTCCTGGTACGGCGGTTCCGTGGCCGTACGGTGAGAAGACGGGCATCCTGACGTGAACATCAGCGTGTACCGCCCAGGCGAACTGACCGCCGCCGACCGGGCGGCGTGGTCGGCCCTCCAGTCGAAGGCGCATCTGCACGGCTCGCCGGAACTCGCCAACCCGTTCCTGTCACCGGAGTTCACGCTCGCCGTAGGACGCTGCCGGCGCGGCGTACGGATCGCCGTGGTCAGAGAGCGCGGCGAACCGGTGGCCTTCTTCCCGTTCCAGAGAACCACCGCCGGCGTCGGCCGGGCCGTCGGCCTGGGTGTCTCCGACTGTCAGGGCCTCGTCCACGGGCCCGGCTTCACCTGGGACGCACGGGAGCTGCTGCGGGCCTGCGGGCTCGCGGTGTGGGAGTTCGACCATCTGGTGGAGGGCCAGGAGCCGTTCGAGGCCGAGGCCTCCGGCACCTTCCCCTCCCCGGTCATGGACGTCGACCGGGGTTACGAGACGTATCTCGCCGAACTGCGGGCCCGGTCACCGAAGTTCACCCGGACCACGCTCGCCAAGGACCGCAGGCTCGGCCGCGATCACGGCGAGGTGCGCTATGTGCACGACGAGCGTGATCCCGAGGCGCTGCTCACGCTGATGGGGTGGAAGTCGGCGCAGTACCGCAGGACGGGACGCAGCGACCGCTTCGCGCAGCCGTGGATCACCCGGCTGACGCACCAGCTCTTCCACACCCGTTCCGAGCCGTTCGCCGGAATCCTGTCGGTGCTCTACGCGGGCGGCAAGCCGATCGCCGCGCACTTCGGGCTGCGCTCCGGGCGCGTCCTGGCGTGCTGGTTCCCCGCGTACGACCCGGCGTTCTCCAAGTACTCCCCCGGCCTTGTCCTGCATTTGCGCATGGCCGAGGCGGCTGCCGCCGACGGCATCGCCTATCTGGATCTCGGCCGGGGGCAGAAGGAATACAAGGACTCCCTGAAGACACGCGAACTCGCCGTGTCCGAGGGGTTGGTCACGCGCCGCCATCCCGTGGCGCTCGGGCACAGGGCGCGTCGCGCCCCGGTCCGGGCACTGCGGAACGTGGTGCTGTCGCGGCCGGAGTTGTTCGAGCCGGCCGACAAAGCGCTCAAGCGGATGGGGAAGATCCGCTCGGGCCGTTAGGTAACGTCCAAACCAACAAAAACGTGAGGCCACGTTCCAGGTCTTGCCATATCGTCTCAATCATCAATACCGTCGTACATCCACCCGCATCGGACCATCACGCACATGCGATTCAGGGGAGGGCTCAGGATCGCGAAGAGGGCCCGGCGCGGGGCGCGGTAGGGGGGTGCCGTGCTCGGTAACCGCTTTTGTGCCGAGTGCCGCCGCGCGACCGACCCAGTCAGTCGGCCAGCTTTGCCAGCTCACCCGGCTTGCACGGAGATCGATTTCGGCATGCCGTAAGTGACAAAACCCCCCTTTCGAACCGGACAAAATGCCGGACCGCCCAGGGGCGGGCGGTCCACCGGACGAGAGGGACCAGACTCATGAGTTCTGTTGTGCGCCCGGCGGTTTCGGGCCAGGATCCGCTCACAGCCAGTAAGTACCGGCCCATATCGACTCACCTGGCCATAGCGCCTCCGGTGAGCGTCGTGATTCCCGCCATGAACGAGGCGGAGAATCTCCCGTACGTCTTCAAGACACTGCCGGGATGGATCCACGAAGTGGTTCTCGTCGACGGCAATTCCACCGACAACACCGTCGAGGTCGCCCGCGAACTGTGGCCCGACGTCAAGGTCGTCAAGCAGGTCGGCAAGGGCAAGGGAGACGCCCTGATCACCGGGTTCGAGGCGTCCACCGGCGACATCATCGTCATGGTCGACGCGGACGGCTCGGCCGACGGCCACGAGATCGTCAGCTATGTCTCCGCGCTGGTCTCCGGGGCTGACTTCGCGAAGGGGTCGCGGTTCGCCAACGGCGGCGGCACCTCCGACATGACGCCGATCCGCAAGCTCGGCAACCATGTGCTGTGCGCGGCCGTCAACGCCAAGTTCGGCGCCCGCTACACCGACCTCTGCTACGGCTACAACGCCTTCTGGCGGCACTGCCTGGACAAGATCGACCTCGACTGCACCGGTTTCGAGGTGGAGACCCTGATGAACATCCGGGTGGTCAAGGCGGGGCTCAAGGTCCAGGAGATACCGAGCCACGAGTACCTCCGGATCCACGGCTCCAGCAATCTGCGGGCCGTGCGGGACGGGCTGCGGGTGCTCAAGGTGATCCTCAAGGAGCGCTCCAACCGGCGCTCGCTGCGCCGTCGTCCGCACGCCGTGGCACTCAACTCCGGTCCGGGAGAGGTGTCTTGAGAACTCCGGACATCTCCGTGGTGGTCTGCGTCTACACCGAGGACCGCTGGGAGGACATCCTCGCGGCGGTCACCTCGGTGCGGGCGCAGTCCAGGCCGGCCCTGGAGACGCTCCTGGTGGTGGACCACAACCAGGCGCTCCTGGACCGGCTGTCGAAGGAGTACAAGGAGACCGAAGGGGTTCGGGTGCTCGCCAACGCGGGCCCCCGGGGCCTCTCCGCGGGCCGCAACACCGGCATCGCCGCCTCGTACGGCGACGTGATCGCCTTCCTCGACGACGACGCGGTGGCCGAGCGCGACTGGCTGCTCCACTTCGCCGAGGGGTACGAGGATCCGCTGGTCATGGCCGTCGGCGGCCGTACGGTGCCGATCTGGGCGTCGGGCCGCCGGCCGGCCTGGTTCCCCGAGGAGTTCGACTGGGTCGTGGGCTGCACGTACAAGGGCCTGCCGCCCGGCCGGGTCCAGGTGCGCAACGTGCTCGGCGGCAACGCCTCGTTCCGGCGCAGCGCCTTCGACGCGGCGGGCGGCTTCGCGACCGGCATCGGCCGCGACGGCGACAAACGTCCGCTGGGCTGCGAGGAGACGGAGCTGTGCATCCGCCTCACGCACGCCCGGCCGGAGGCGATCCTGCTGATCGACGACCGTGCGGTGATCCACCACCGGGTGCCCGAGGCGCGCGAGCACTTCGCGTACTTCCGTACGCGTACGTACGCCGAGGGCCTGTCGAAGGCCCTGGTCGCGCGGAGTGTGGGCGCCGGCAAGGGCCTTGAGTCCGAGCGCCGGTACACCACGCGCGTGCTGCCCGCCGGGGTCGCGCGCGGGCTGCGCGACGCGCTGCTCGCCCGCCCCGGCGGCGCGGGCCGGGCGGCGGCCATCGTGACCGGAGTGGTGACGGCGGCGGGCGGGTACGTACTCGGCAGCGTCCGGGCACGCAGGGGTGGGGCCACGTTCTCGGTCGTGCAGATCGAGGGGGCCGAACGATGAGTGACTCACATGATCCGCGTGACCCGCGTGACGCGCGCGTGCCGATTCTCATGTACCACTCCGTCGCCACCGCGCCGAACGACGCGACCCGGGAGCTGTCCGTGGCGCCCGAGGCGTTCACCGAACAGATGGCGCTCCTCGGCGACCTGGGGTTCACGCCGGTCGACACCGCCGCTCTGGCGGAGTGCTGGCGTGCGTCGAAGCCGCTGCCGAGCCGGCCGGTGCTGATCACGTTCGACGACGGCTACGAGGGCGTGCACCGGCACGCGCTGCCCGTGCTCGCCGAGCACGGCTTCGCGTCCACGCTGTTCGTGACGACCGGCTGGCTGCGCGGGGCGTACGACAGCGGGGGCGCCCTCGACGAGATGCTCGACTGGGACCAGGTGCGCGCACTCGCGGGCGCGGACGTCGAGATCGGCGGCCACAGCCACACGCATCCGCAGCTGGACCAACTGACCGACGAGGCGCTCCGGTTCGAGCTGCTGCGCTGCCGGGAGATCGTCGCCGGCGAACTGGGCGCGCGTCCGGCGTCGTTCGCGTACCCGTACGGCTACTCCAGCGGCCGGGTGCGCCGGATCGTGCGCGAGGCCGGGTTCGCCCAGGCGCTCGCCGTCGGCAACGGCCTCGCGCGGCGCCGCCAGGGGCCGTACGCGCTGCGGCGGGTCACCGTGCGCCGCAGCACCGGTATCGAGGAGTTCGAGCGGCTCGTGGAGGGCCGCGCGATCGCCCGTACCTTCGCCAGGGACCGGGCCCTCACCAAGGGGTACGCCATGGTCCGCAGAGCACGACAGGTTCGCCGGAAGGCCATCCGTTCCCGTGTCTGACACGACCACGGCCCAGGCCGACACTCCCACGCCCGAGGCACCCGAGCGGTCCGGGCGCCGCCTTCGCCTGCCCGGCCTCGGCCGGTCGTCCGGAGGCAGCCCGCTGTTCCGGAACGCCTACGCCCTGATGCTGAACACCGGGATCTCCGCCGTACTGGGGCTGGGCTTCTGGCTGGCCGCCGCCCGGTACTACTCCGAGTCCGCGGTCGGCCAGGGCTCCGCCGCGATCGCCGCGATGAAGCTCCTCGCGGGGCTCACCGCGGTGACGCTGACGGGCGCTCTCGCCCGCTTCATCCCGGTCGCGGGGCGGGGCACCGGACGGCTGATCTTCCGTACGTACGCGGGCAGTTCGGTGGTCGTGGCGCTGGCCGCGGGCGTCTTCCTGCTCACGCTGAGCCTCTGGGGTTCCTCGTACCGCTTCCTGCACAGCCCGCCGATCGCCGTCGGTTTCGTGCTGGCCGTCGTCGCCTGGTCGGTGCTGACGCTCCAGGACGGGGTGCTGACCGGGCTGCGCAGCGCGCTGTGGGTGCCGGTCGGCAACACCGTGTTCTCGGCGGTGAAGCTGGTGCTGCTGGTGGCGTTCGCCGCGGCGGTCCCGACCATGGGCGTCTTCGTGTCGTGGGTCGCGGCCATCGCGGTGTCCGTGCTGCCGCTGGGCTGGCTGGTGTTCCGCCGCCTGGTGCCGCGGCATGTGAAGGCGACCGCGGAGCACACCGAGGCGCCCACCACGAGGGAGATCGGGCGGTTCCTCGCGGGCGACTACACCGGCTCGCTGTTCTCGCTCGCCGTGGTGTACCTCGTCCCGGTGATCGTCGCCGCGCAGGTCAGTTCCACCGACAACGCGTACTTCTACATCACCACGACCATCGGCGGCACGGTCAACCTGCTCGCCATCAACATGGGCGCCTCGCTGACCGTCGAGGGCTCGCACGATCCGGCGCGGCTCGCCGCCAACACCCGGGCCGCGCTGCGCCGGATGGCACGGATCATGCTGCCGGTGGCCTGCGTCCTGTTCTTCGGGGCGCCGTGGATACTCGGCGTGTTCGGCCAGGGGTACGCGGACGCGGCGACGCCGTTGCTGCGCTGGTTCGCGGTCGGCGCGGTGCTGCGGGTCGTCATGGAGACGTACTTCGCGGTGCTGCGCGCCCAGAGCCGCACCTCCGGACTCGCCTGGCTGCAGGGCCTGTTGTGCCTGCTGGTACTCGGCCTCACGGTGATCCTGCTGCCCCGGATGGGCCTGGTCGGCGCGGGCGTGGCGGAGATCTCCAGCCTCGCGGTCATCGTGGCGCTCGCCGCGCCGAGGCTGTACCGGATCGTCAGGACCGCGCCGGCCGACGCCGTGCCCGAGGGCGCTGCTCCCGACGGCGACCTGGCGGACCTGGGTGCCCGCGAGGTGCCCGTGTCGCAGCAGAGCACGCCGAAGAAGGGGCGCGGCCCGGCCTGGGCGCAGCGGCTCGACACGGACACGCTGGCGCTCGGTGTGCAGCTGGACTTCGACCACCTGGAGCGGCGCCCGGACGTACGGCCCGGTCCTGGGACCCCGCCCGTCGGGACGCCGAAGGTCGAACGGCCGGAGCACCGGAGCGAGCCGCGTCCTGACCACCGGCCGACCTGGGCGCTCAAGGCGCCCCTCCAACTACCCGCCCCCCGCGTGGAGGTGGGCCTGCCCGTCGAGGAACGGGAACCCGGCTCCGAGACCTCCCTCGGCCCGTCCGAGGTCGAGGTGGACGCTCCCTTCGAGTCGTCGGTGGGCAGCAGGGCCGGCGACGAGTACGAGTCGGAGGGCTCCCGCGAACGGAGCGCGTACGGCGCGTCGGGGGCGGTGCGCGGGAAGGGGTCTTCGCCGCTCGCGCTCGAAGCGGGTGGATCGTCCGGTACGCCCGGTCAGTCCGGTCCGTCCGCGCCGCCGGTGTCCGTGTGGGAGCGGCTGCGGCCGACCCGGCTCGGGGTGGTGCTCGGCGGACTGCTGACGGCCGCGCTGGTCCTGTACTGGGTGCCCGCGGCCGGACTCGGGGAGCGCGATCTCGACCGGATGGGCGGGCTCGGCCTGGTCTCCGTGCTGCCGACGCCGACGCTGGTCGGGGCCGGTCTGCTGGTGACGGTGTTCGCCTCGCTGCTCTGGCTGCGCCACGAGCACCGGGCCCTGCTGCTGGTCACACTGCTGGCCACCGTGGTGTCACTGCACGCCCTGCCCGCGGTCATCGAGACCGAGCCGCGGTTCGCGACGGCCTGGCAGCACCTCGGGTTCATCGACTACATCGACCGGACCGGGTCGGCCGTGCCCGACCTGGACGCGCGCTGGAGCTGGCCCGGCTTCTTCGCGGTGGCCGCGTTCGTCACGAAGGCCTGCGGGGTCAACGACCTCACCGAGGTCATCCGCTGGTGGCCGACGGCCATGCAACTCCTCTATCTGGCACCGCTGTTCCTGCTCGTACGCCATATGCGCGCGAGCTGGCGGGCCAAGTGGACCGGCATCTGGATCTTCGTGCTCAGCGGCTGGGTCGGCCAGGACTACTTCTCGCCGCAGGGCTTCACGTACCTCCTCTATCTCGTCTTCGTGGCGATCCTGCTCGTGTGGTTCCGGGCACCACGGGTGCTGTGGACGAAGGCGCGGCCCGGCGAGCTGGAGGTCGAGCCGACCGACCGGCGCCAACGGGCCGTGCTGCTCATGGTGTTGATCGGGCTGTTCATGGCGACCGTCCCGGCGCACCAGCTCACGCCGTTCGTGATGCTGGGCGTTCTCGCGGTGCTCGTCCTGGTCGGCCGCTCCGAACTGCGGGGCCTGCCCATCCTGTTCGCCGTCGTGGTCTCCGTGTGGATCGGCTTCCTCGCCGAGCCGTACTGGTCGGGGCACTTCGACGAGCTGTTCGGCGGGGTCGGCGGCGTGGGCAGCAATGTGTCCTCGTCGGTCTCCGGCCGTATCGGGGAAGGCAGTTCGACCCACAAGCTCGTCCTGTACGCGCGTGTCGTGCTGGCCGGCGGTGTGATGGCGCTGGCCTGCTGGGGCTGGTGGCGGCGGCGCGACCACAAGTACCGCGAGCGGTCGCTGCTGGTCCTCACCTTCGTCCCGTTCCTGGGCTTCGGCATGCAGTCGTACGGCGGCGAAATGGCGCTGCGCGTCTTCATGTTCGCCCTCCCGGGGGCGGCCCTGCTCGCCGCGCTCGCCCTCTTCCCGCGCACCGGTGTCACCGCGAAGGAACGGGACAAGGACCGGGTGAGCCTCGCCCCGCTCGCCGCCCTGATGGCGGGTCTCGTCCTGATGGGCGGCTTCCTGGTGGCACGCTGGGGCAACGAGCCGTTCGAGCGGATCCGGCCGGGCGAGGTCGCCGGCATGGAGTACGTGTACGCGCACGACAAGCCGACCGTACGGCTGCTGTGGCTCAGCGACGACACGGTGAACAACGTGACGCCCGCGATGCCGTGGGGCGCAAGGGACATGGAGAAGGTGGAGTACCTGCCGACGCTGGCGCCGCCCGATCCGGTCCTGGTGTCGGGCCTGGTCAAGTCCCTCAAGGACGCTGGTCCGAACTCGTTCCTCATGGTCAACCGCAGCCAGGTGACCTATCTCCAACTGGACGTGGGCTACTCCAAGACCTGGGACACCCGGCTCGTCCACAACCTCGACGCCCGGCCGGAGCTGCGCAAGGCGTTCACCAACGGTGACGTGACCATCTACACGCTGCGCAAACAGCCCGCCGGCAAGGTCGCCAAGCCCGACCCCGGCCCGATCGGCCCCCAGGTGACCTGGACACCCTGGTCGGTCGTCGGAGGCCTCGCGGCGATCGCCCTGATCCTCCTGCTGACGACCCGCGAGGTGGTACGGGTGGCCGTACGCCCGAGCGTGCGTCAACTGCAGTGGCTGCAGAGCACTTTCTGGTTCTCACTGCCATTGCTGGCGCTGCTGCTCGCCTCACTGGTGCAGAGGTTCTTGACGATGGCATGAGCCGACGCGCCCCGCGCCCCGAGAGGGGCGCGGGGAAGGGCGCGGTCCCTTGGACTGCCTTGCCCGGTTGCCCGGTCGGCCGAGGAGGCATGCTTCAGTCCGGGCGCGGGCCCGCGTCCTTCACCATCCTGCGCAACAGCGGGCGGCTCGCCGCGCTCGCGCCGGCCAGACCGGTGAAGCCCAGCGCCAGGCAGCCGACGAGGAGCGTGACACCTCGGGCGTCCAGCTGCGGGGTACCTCCGGCGAACGTCAGCGGCGCCGCGCAGAACAGGCCGGTGAGGACCGCGCCGCTCGTGAGTACGACGCCGGGGAGTACCGACTCCGTGCGCCTGGCCGCGTCCAGGACCCGTAGCGGGGTGCCCGCCAGGTGCAGGAGGCCGTAGGCGCGGCGGCGGTCCAGGACGGATGAGGCGGCCGTGATGCCTGTCGAGGCGATGGCGATGGCGAAGCTCGCGCCGAGCACGGCCAGGGTCGAGAGGTGGAAGTCGTCATCGAACTGGCGCGACTGCCAGGCGACGTCCGTGCCGGTGATCGGGTACTGGCCGGGGACGAGGCCGGTGAGTGCGGCGCGGGCCGCGTTCAGTTGATCCGGGTTCGTGATGGTCGCGGTGACCTGGACTGCGCCGTCCTCCCCCGTACCCGTGGCGACCCATTCGGTGTTCGTGCCGGTGGTGGCGTCGATGTGCGCGTGCTTCAGGCGGGCCTCGGCCTGTTGCTGTACTACCGCGACCCGCTCCTTCGATACGGACATCGCGAGTTGGTCCGGGCTGCCCCAGGGAGAGTCGCCGGCGATGCCGAACAGGGCGAAGAAGCCTGCCACGAAGCCCGCCAGCGTCAGGCCCGACACCGCGCGCCACACGGACTTGGGGTCGTCGAGCAGTCGGCGTCCTGCCAGGAGTGTCGTCGGGCGCTTGGCCAGTCCGGTGACGAGACTGCCGAGCGCACCGACCACCCAGGGGCCGATGACGGACATCGCCGCGAAGACCGCGGCGCAGCTGTACACCACCGTGTTGATGCCGATCTGGTTGTTCTTGGTGATCTGCCAGTAGCCGATCAGTACGGCGACGAACAGCAGCGCGCGCACGGCCATGATGCGGGGAGCACGTGAGCGACGTACGACACCGAGCGGGCCCACGACGACCTGACGCAGTCCCGCCAGCGCGCTGACCGTCACCATCAGCACCACGCCGGCGAGTACGGCGAGCAGCACGGGCGTGCCCACCCACAGGTCGGATACGTACCAACTGCCCCCTGCCACAGGAATCTTGGCCGCGAGCGGCAACAGCGCCACGTATCCCAGCACGCCCGCGACCGCTCCGGCCGCGCCCGTCAGCATCGCCTCGGCCGCCGCCATCCCCGCGATCCGCCCCGGCGCCGCGCCCACCAGCCGCAGCTGGGCCAGCCGTGTGTCACGCCGGGAGACGGACAGCCTGGCGGACGAGGCGCCGAGCACCAGCAGCGGCACGATCACCAGGACCGTGGCGAGCTTCGTCAGGTCCTGGTACTGGGTGGCGATGCCGTCCGTCGTGTGCTTCCCGGTGAAGTCCGCGACGGGTGTGGGCGTCACGATGTCCCCCGGGCGGCGTGGGTCGGTGCCGCGCTTCGTCGTCATCGTGAGGTCGCCGGCCCGGTGTCCGACGACTGCCACCTTCTCGCCCGGCCTGGTCAGTGCCGCGCGGCCGAGCGTGCCGGTGGTGGTGGCCTTGCCCGGCAGCTTGCCGAGTGCCGGCGAGGTCCACACCTCACCCGGCTCGGGGAAGCGCGGCATGCCGGGGGGCGCGGGTGCCTCGCCCTGCCTGCCCGGCAGCGCGGCGACGTCGACGACGGTCACCGGCTCCCCGTCGACGAAGGTGGTGCCCACCGCCTGTACGGCCACCGCGTGCGAGCGGTCGGCCTCGGCGGGGGTGCGCCAGTCGGCGTGTGCGGCGCGTTCGCCGAAACCGAGGTTGGCTCCGACACACAGGAACAGCAGCGTGGTGCAGAGCGCCGAGGCCGCCACGGAGAGTCCCACTCCGAGGTTGCCGTGCCTGCCGCCGCCCCGCAGCAGCCGCCAGGTCAGGGTCCAGGTCGTACGGTCCAGGGTCCGTGTCATCCTCATCGCGTGACTCCGATGCCGGCGTCCGCGGAGTCACGCGACGAGGACGAGGAGCTTGTCTCTCGTACGATCCGGCCGTCCCGAACCTGCACCGTGCGGTCGCACCAGCGGGCCACCGACTGGTCGTGGGTGACCACGACCAGGGCGGCGTTCTGCGCCTTGGTGACCTCCACCAGCAGCCGGATCACCTCCTGCCCCGTCGTCTGGTCGAGGGCTCCCGTCGGCTCGTCGGCGAAGACGACCTGTGCGCCCGCGACCAGTGCGCGGGCGAGAGCCACCCGCTGTGCCTGGCCACCGGAGAGTTCACCGGGACGGCTGTCCTCCTTGCCCGTCAGGCCCAGCGGTGCGAACCAGCCGGCCGCACGCTGTTGTGCCTCGCGGCGGGACATCCCGCCGAGCATCAGCGGGAGCGCAACGTTCTCCACCGCCGGAAGTTCGGGCAGCAACTGGCCGAACTGGAAGACGAATCCGAAGCGGGTACGGCGCAACTCGCTGCGGTGCGGCTCGCGCAACTGGTCGATGCGCTCACCGGCCAGCAGTACCTCGCCGCTGTCCGGGCGCTCGATGTTCGCGAGGCAGTGCAGCAGCGTCGACTTGCCCGACCCGGAGGGGCCCATCACGGCCACGGACTCGCCCGCGGCGACAGCTATGTCCACCGCGTCGAGCGCGCGGGTCGACCCGAAGGACTTGGTCAGACCGATGCCGTTCAGCACGGGGCCGTTCGACACGGGGCCGTTCGACATGGGCGGCGGAGCAGGCGTTGTGGGGTTCATGTCCTCCAACCTGTCTTCCGGGCAGGGCCCCTCGCCTCGGCCGACCGGTCGGTTCTGCCCGGCCGCGTCGTCCTTTCGGCCGAGGCCGCGGCGCGGGGGCCGCGCCTACGCTGCCAGTTGTGCGAGACCGAAACGATCAGAATCCCCTTTCCCAGCTGTCCCGCCGTACCGCCCTCACCACGCTGGCCGTGGTCATGGCGCTGCTGTGGGTGTTCGACACGGCCAGCATCCAGGCCACCGCCGGAATCGAAGGGAACGGCGTGTGGTGGAGGGCGGCCCCGGGCCTCGTGGCCGCCTGCGCGCTGCTGCTCCCGCGCCGGCCTCCCGCACTGACCTGGGGTCCGTGTGCCGCGGTGGTCGCCTCCTGGGCGATCACCGCGGCCCTTCTCAGGTCGGTGGCGCCGGAGTACCCCGACTGGGGTCTGCTGGAGACGCTGTGTCTGCTGCTCCTGCTGATACGCACGACGAAGGACATACCGCAGCCCTGGACGGCCGCCGCGCTGGGCACCGCGCTCGGTGTCGCCGTGATCGCGGCACCGATGCGGCTGGACTGGGACGGCAGCGTCGTCTTCTCCTTGCTCCTGACCTTCCCCACGGGCGGCGCCGTCGGCCTCGGCTGCTATCTGCGCAGCCGCGACCATCGCAGAAAGCGGGCCGTCGCCGACATCCGTCAGAGCGAACGCCTCGAACTCGCCCGCGAACTGCACGACTTCGTCGCCCACCACGTCACCGGCATCATCGTCCAGGCCCAGGCCGCCCGTGCGATCCGCGAAAGCGCGCCCGAGCAGGTGGATTCGCTGCTGAGCCACATAGAGCAGGCCGGGTCCGAGACCCTGCAGTCGATGCGCAAGCTGGTCCTGGTGCTGCGTGAGGACGAGGTACGGGCGGTGCGGCCGGGGGACCTCTTCGCCGAACTGGGCGAACTGGTCGCCGCGTTCGCGGAGCGCGATGCCCCCGCCACCCTCCAGGTCGCGGCCGAGGCCCGGCAGACGCGGCCCGACCCCGAGGTGGAGACCTCCGTGCGCAACGTCGTACGCGAGGGGCTGACGAACGTACGCCGTCATGCGCCGGGATCGCCGTCCGTCTCCGTGCGGGTCGGCATGGCGGGCGACGACGGCGACGCGGCCGCACGGCGGCTTCGGGTGGAGGTGCACAATTCGCCGCCGCGGCAGGCGACGCCGAACGCCGAACCGCTCGGTGGGCGTGGCGGGCTCGGCCTCGTCGGGCTGACCGAACGTACCGAGGCCGTCGGCGGCACGCTGCACGCGAGCCGGGCCGAGGACGGCGGTTGGCGGCTGACCGCGGAGTTCCCCCTGCGCGGCGCTGTGACAGGATCCCCCGCATGACCGATCCAATGACCGATGCCGACAGGTCCAGTGGATCCAGCGGATCAGCTAGACGTATCCGGGTCCTGATCGCCGACGACCAGGAAATGGTGCGCACCGGCTTCCGGTTGATTCTCCATACCCAGCCCGACATCGAGGTCGTGGGCGAGGCGGCCGACGGCGCGGAGTGTGTGGAGCTGGCCAGGAAACTGCGCCCCGACGTGTGCCTCGTCGACATCCGGATGCCGAAGCTCGACGGCCTTGAGGTGACCCGACTGCTCGCGGGTCCCAAGGCCGTCGACCCGCTGCGCGTGGTGGTCGTGACCACCTTCGACCAGGACGACTACGTCTACGGGGCGTTGCACGGCGGCGCCTGCGGGTTCCTGCTGAAGGACGCGGGACCCGGGCTGCTGGTGGAGGCCGTACGGGCGGCCTCGCGCGGTGACGCACTGGTCTCGCCCGCCGTGACGGTACGGCTCCTGGAACGGATCGGCGAGCAGCGGCCCACCGTCCGGGCCGAGATGTCGTCAAGCCCGCTGACGGGCCGGGAACTTGATGTGGTCCGGCTGGTCGCCGACGGGCGGACCAACCAGGAGATATGTGCCGAGCTCTTCGTCTCGCTCTCCACGGTCAAGTCCCATATGGCGAGTATCCAGGCCAAGTTGAAGCTGCGGAACCGTGTGGAGATCGCGGCCTGGGCATGGCGGTGGGGGGGGGGGGGGGGGCGCGGGGGGGGGGGGGGGGGCCCCCCCCCCCGGGGGGGGGGGGGGGGGGGGCGCCCCGCCCCCCCCCCCCCCCCCGGGGGGCCCCCCGGGGCCCCCCCCCCCCCCCCCCCCCGGGGGGGGCCCCCGCGCCCCCCCGCCGC
>NZ_JBIRTJ010000024.1:0-110878 GCF_044334695.1 Streptomyces sp. NPDC020747
CCCCCAGGTCATGCCTTCGACAGGGGGGAACAGTCATGCCGGGCCCGGAGGCCAGCGGCCCTCTTGCAGGACCGCGAAAAACATAACGGGGGGGGCGGACACCCAGGTCGGGCTGGTGCTGGGGACGGCGGACTTCCCGCGCGAGGGCGGCTGAGGGATGGGGGTGGCGGTTACTGCACCCGGGCCTGGTGGGGGTGGTGCGGGTCGGTGGGGCAGGCGTACAGCTGGAGGGTGGCGGCGTCGGCTACCTGGAGCATTGCGGGGGTGGGGGATGACCCGTGGTCTTCGAGGGGGGTCCAGGAGGCGGACTCGTCGGTCCACTCGGTGGAGGCGAGAGTGAGGAGCGGGGTCATCCGCGCCTCGCAGGCGGGGCAGGGGACGGGTTCGGAGTCGGTCAGGCCCCAGGCGGGCCAGCCGCCGGCCTTCGAACCGGGGGCGTAGGAGAGGTCGTTGAGGTAGGCGAGCTCGTCGCCGTCCCAGGTGTCGGGGTCCTCGAGGCGGGCGGCGAGGTCGGGCTCCAGTTCCATGGGGTCGGGGTACTCGGTGACCTGCTCGGGGGCGAGGAGGCAGGGTTCGGGGAGGCAGCCCTCGTACTGGACGGCGCAGGGCTGCGGGGCGGGCTCCTGCATCGGCTTGGCGATCGCGTCGGCGGTGCGCCAGTGCAGGCGGGTGGCGGGTTCGGCCTGGCCGGGGTGGCCGAAGGGGCACCACAGGAGCTGCAGCAGGTCGGCGCCGTGCGGCGGGTGCAGGCCGGGGACCTCGGCGGCGTACAGCTGCGCCACCGGGAGCATCGCCACCGGCTCGCCCGGCTCGGGCCATGCGCGGCCCGCCCGCGCGCGTTCGCGCTGGTCCTGCTCCTGCGGGGTGAGCGCGCGCCCGGCCGCGGCCGCGCGCAGACGGCGCAGCATGCGGACGTCGTCGGGCGTCGGGATGTGGCGGCCGTCCGGCTCGTGTGGGCCCTCGCAGTGGGGCCAGGGCTCGTCGGCGGGCCACAGCAGCGGCCCGCCGATCGAGCTGTCGCGCGGGGTGGGCGACCCGGGCCGCGGGTGCAGCCGGGTCGCCGTGCGCGCCAGGGGAGCCAGGCCGGGGACGACTGCTGCGGCGTCGTACGGCCGCGGCGGGGTGGTGCGGTGCAGGGTGGTTCCCATTTCCGGCTCCCTGATGACGCGTTGCTCGCCTTGCTCCGGATCAGTTTCCGAGGTTGACGCTACCCGGGCCGGTGTTCGCCACGATGCGGAACCAGAACAGCGACTGCGAGCTGCCGTCGGCGCGCTGGAGCGTGGCGCTCATGATGACCGAGGACGGGATGGTGCTCGTCGCGTCCCGATAAAGCGGCGTCACGCTGTAGGAGACGGCGTCGTTGCGGCCCAGATCGTTGGCCAGCGCGTTCTGGACGATGGACTCGTAGGTGCGCATGCTGTTGGCGCCGGTGTTCATGCCGACCTGGAAGCAGGGCACGAGGTTCGTCTGCTGGTGGCGGGCGGACTGGCCCTTGCCGCCGAGGATGTTGGCGATCAGGTGGCAGCGGGCCAGGATGGCTCCGGGGGCGTTGGCGTCCCGGAAGATCTGGGCGTCGCGCCAGCCGGTGATGTCGCCGCGGGCCGCGTTGCCGCCGCCGGTCTGCGTCAGGCAGGCGGTGGCTGCAGAGGCGCGCTGGCCGGGGCCGTCCTGCGGGGTGGTGGTCTTGTTGCGGTGGTCGACGCCGACGCTGGTGTTGCGGATCCAGCCGTCGCCCGCGGACTCGGTGCCGGAGGGCACGTTCTCCAGGCAGGCGGCCTTGGGCTCGGTGAGGTACTCGAGCTCGGTCGGGCCGCCGCTGGTGCAGACGTTGCCGTTCCACAGCACGGCGTTGGCGGCGGCGGGGGCCACCGCGGCGAAGTACGTGCCCTCGGACTCGTCGTCGTCGCTGTTGTACTCGCCGTCCCAGCTTCGCTGGAAGAACAGACTGCCAGTGCTCACGTAGTCGTCGGCGAAGCCGGGACCGGTGAGGGCGGCGACCCAGGTGTAGCCGACGGCCGGCTGGTTCAGATCGAATCCGGTGCGCATGCGGACCGGATAGTCGTTGGACTTCTGGTGGAGGGTGACGTAGGAGCTGCCGCAGTTGCCGTAGACGGTTCCCTTGGTGCTGACGTCATCGTCTGCGTCGCGTGCGGCCAGGGCCTTGGTGACCCGGTCCTTGGCGGAGGCGGGGATCTGAGCGGTCTTCCCGTTCTCCAGCAGGACCTTGAGGTTGCCCTTGCTGTCCGGGGTGCGGGTGACCAGCTTCTCCACCGGCACCTCGCGCATGGTGGCCTCGGCGGTGCGGTCGGCGCCCTTCCGGGCGGTGTCGGTGGCGGATGCGGATCCGGAGTCGGCGCGGCTGCCGGAGTCCGCCGGTGCCGCGGCTGCCGACGAGGTGCCGCCGAGCGCCATCGCGAGCGCGGCTGCCACGGCGGTCACCGCGGCCAGCGGGCGGACCCGGGTTAACCCTCTTCTTCGCTGCACGTTCTTCCCAACCTTCCGGTCGCGGACATGGGTGCGGAGGGCCACCGAAAGGCGCGTGTCCCCCACTGCGTCTGGTCTGACGGTGGGACACGCTATGAGCCGAGTCATGGACGCGACAAGGTGCCTGTTCTGGCATGTGCAGGGTCGGCGACTCGATGACGCCAGGGGGCATAAGTGCCGATATGGCAAAGGCGGCGTCGCTCCGGTGAAGGTCCGGCGACCCGGACGAAACGCCACCTTCACGAAGGGCGGCATATGCGCATGTCTCGGCCGCCGGCACACAACACCTTCACGTACTCCTGCGCGTGTCAGAACGCGCCGACGCCATCTCATGCACTGTCAACCCCCATGGTGCGTAAGGGAATTGACCGAGATGGGCGGGTGCTGAATGAGGGCTGCGCATTCTGAAAGCGGCAGTCCACAGGGGCTGGTGTGGACGCTCGGTGGCCTACTCGTCCCGGTCGGAGGCGCCAGAACACGCTGGAGATCATCCAACAGGTCGGCATGGACAGTTCCCGGCTTCGCCTGCGCCTTGGGTGATCGGCTTCCTGCGATCTGCTGCGGGCACTGATGGGGCTCACCCACCACGAGGTGAACCGCTGACAGATGATCCACCCGACCGACGGCAGCCCCCGACCAGGGTGAGCCGCCCCCACCACGGCCACACCGGGGCCAGGGGCATGGCGCGACGCGGAATCTGTCACAGCACCGGTCGGTCGGTTGAGGGGATGCGCGCGGCGAGTTCACGGACGAGTCGTTGTGCCGGCTGCGCCTGCTCGTCTGTGCCCTTGCCGACATGTTGCAGAATTGTCAGTACCTCGTGTGCCTCTTCCAGGGTCAGGAGGGGGAGGCGCTCCGCGGGGTTTTCTGCAGGGGCGAAGTCGGCGTCGGTGAGCTCGAAGACCTCGTCGAGGTAGGTGTCGTCCACGGCTCCTTCAACCTCCCTGCCCGCGCCCGGGTTACGTCTGTCCAACCGCGTGCGGCAGCACGGCTGGTCACGCGGGATTGTGCTGTTCAGCGGCCGCCGGGCAGCCAGGCCGGCAGCGGATCGCTTCTCTGCGTGTCCGGCGCGGCTCAGGGGGGAGTGCTGCCGGCTTTCGGCAGTGGGATGCGGGGCGGCAGGGTGCGGGATGCGTGGTAGGGCCGTGCCCTGAACTCGTTGTCGGGCCAAGCCGGGGGCGCGGGCCGTTTCTGCGGCGGATGTGACCGGTTCCGATCGGCAGACGATTGAATCTGACAGGAATTCGCGGTCGTGAACGCCGGTAACCGCAATGATGCCATTTACGCACCGTAGTGATAGGCATCCGTATGAGTGAGCATGTAGCGTCCCGACAGACGAGCAGGCCCCGGCACGGCGGGATACCAGACCGGGGCCCGACTCAACTCAGTTCATCGATCAAGGAGTCGGTATGCCCCCTGACCGAAACATCGGCTTCCACCGGCGGTTCAAGCGGAGCCGGGAGAAGCGACTTGACCGTAACATCCCGCAGGCAGGCGTGGTTGAAACACGTGATCTGCGTGACAGGGAAGTCAACATGCAGGTAGGGGCGTTCATTGCGGCCCCGGTCCTGGGCATCGTGCTGGTCTTCAGGCCCGAGGTGTACGAGCTTTCCGCCGCGGCGTTCCTCGCGCTGCTGGCCGCCACCCGGCGCTCGCGCCTGCGCTACCGGCGGCTTCGCATCGCCTGACGGCCCGGAGGCCGTCGCCGGGAGGAGAGCGTCTTTCCGGCGGCGGCCGCCCGGCCCGCGCCCGCACCTCGTCACCCGCGCGGAAACGCCGGGGGATTTGCTTGCGTCAGCTGACGAATCTCCCAGTTTCCGCGATGAGTTCCCGGTAGCACTTTGCCCGAGAGGGATTCGACATTCTCATGAGTCCGAAGGACCCTGGCCCGGCCTACTGCCTCAACCCCGACTGCGGCAAGCCGATCGGCCGCAGTACCGGCTCCGGCCGCCCGCGCCACTACTGCAACGACGCCTGCGGCCGCGCCTACCGCAGGGCACGCGAGCGTCACCCCACCCCCGACACGCTCGCCCACAACTCCTATGCCAATGAAGTCGCCGACGACCTGGTCCACGACGTCGAGCAGCTGCGCCGCTTAGCCCGGGCACATCAGCCGCTGGACGCCCTGAGTCAGATCCTGGCGGTCGAGCGCGACCTCGAGGACCTGAAGGCTGCACTGGTGCAGCAGGCCCGCGACCAGCGGGAGAAGAACGCCGAGATCGCGCGGTCCCTGCACCTGCCGCCCGATCAGCTGACCCGCAAACTGTCCTCCGAGGCCGTCCGGCGGCGGATGGCCAACCGGGAACGCCAGCCCCGCAACCGGCCCCTACGGCCGGCCCCGGACACCGATACCGCCCTGGCCGCCATCCGCATCCCGCGCCAGCGTCGGCCCGCCGGCCGTGATGACGCCACCCCGGCCAGGGCCCGTGAGCCGGACCGGCATGCACCCAGCGTCGGCCCGGCAGCGGTATTGGCCCGCGCCCTCTCACACCTCCAGCGCGCGAGCGCCAAACCGTTCCGCCAACTCGCCGAGGAGGCACACATTTCCGCCTCCTACGTCTCCCGCGTCCTCAGCGGCGAACGCTGCCCCTCCTGGAAGGTCGCCCGCACACTGACCTTGGCGTGTGACGGCGACCCCGCGGAAATCCAGCCGCTGTGGGCAGCGGCCCGCGGGCAGTCGCCCGCCCCGCGCAGCAGCCTGCAGGCCGCGCTGCGCGGCCTGCACCTGTCGGCCGCCCGGCCGAAGCCCACAGCGATCAGCAACCACACCCGCCTCGGCTCCGGTGACATCACGGCCATGCTGCATGGCACCGCTCTGCCTCCCTGGGAGGCCGTCGAAGAACTCGTCACCGCCCTGCACGCCGAAGCCGCATCTCTGCGCCCCGTGTGGGACGCCGCCCGTGCCGCCGCGGCCGGCCCGCCACCGCTGCCGACCGTAAGCCCTCCTCCTCACAGCCTGCTTGCCGAGGCCTTCGGATGACACGACACACTCCCGTGCAGCCACGCTGCACCACTGCCACGAGTACCGCAGCTCCGCGCTCCCGCAGCGAATCCCCGCATGCGCTCCGGCCGCCGGCCGCGCTGACTCCAGCCCTGCCGCCCGCCTTTGAGGCTTTCTGCGCCCTGCACCGTGATTGTTATCTCGACTACGCACGCGCTCATCTGCCCGAGTCGGATGCGCGACGTGCCGTGCGCAGTGCACTGGGCGAACTGGCCGTCAGGTGGCCTCACATCGTCAGCCACCCCAACCCCGCCGCCCGGGCATGGACCCTGCTGAGCGCCCGCATCCGCACCCAGCGCCCGGCCCCACCACCGCTGAGTGACTGTCCCGCTCTGCAGTACGACGCCCTGGTGCTGCACTGCCTGCTCGAATACAGCAGCACCGCTGCCGCCGAGGTCATGGGACAGGACCCGAGCAAAATCCGCTACCTGGTGTGCTCGGCACCCGTACAGTCCCGGACCGCGGCACGCCGCCTGGCCCCTGTGCGCTGACGTTCCAACCTGACGACACCGGAACCGGGCCCGCTGGGTGTGCCGTGGGTGCTCTCGCGGCTGCTCAGCTGGCTGCTGCCTCCGGCTCGGGCTCCGCGGATTGCGGGGCGGTGGTGGCGGTGTAGAAGACGGATGAGCCCTGCTTGGTGCGGTGGGCGTGGCTCCTGGCGACCAGCCCTTCGACCGTGGTGCGCACCACGGTGGTCTTGATGGTGCGGTCGGGGTGGGCCTGGGGGAGTGCGGAGGAGGCAGGCAGCCGGTAGCCGTGAAGTGCGCAGTGAGGGCAGCTCAACAGCGGTCCTCCCGGCTGCGGGTGCAGCCGTACGGTGCAGATGCGCTGCACCGTGTCATGCGTGGAGAGCCTCATCCGGCCCGTCGTCCTCCGATCTGGTCCGTGCCGCTGGGCTTCCGTGTCCCAGGCGTCGGGAAACGGGAGCCAGGCACGCTGCGGTGCTGATCCTGCACCGTCGAATGTCACCCCTTCCCTAGCAAATAGTGCAGAGATCTGCACTGGCGGGGCAGGGTCCTGCACCGTCGGATGGTGGGGTCAAGTGTGGGTCCCCCTGAGTGGGGCTTGTCGGTGGCATCATGCGAGTCCAGGTTGCTGCGCTGGCTCTCCGCATGTGCGTGGTGGCCTACGTCTGGTGCCAGCGGCGGCGGATGTGGTCGAGGTCCGTGAGTAGCCGTTCGTCGCGTACGACGGGACTGAGCCAGTTGATGTCTGTGGGGCGGAGTCTGAGGAGCCCCTCGGGGGTGAGTGTTCTCAGTAGGGGCTCGGCATGCTCTGTGAGCCAGTCGTCTGCGTCGAGGTCGCGTGCCAGGCGGAGGAGGCCGACGACTGCGTGGGGTGGTCTGTTTGCCGGTGGGATCTGGTGGAGGAGGTCAAGGGCGTCGGTGAGCGCGGTCGTGGCCGGCGGGCGCTCGACGCCGCTCCATATGGCCGTGGTGTCGGCTTCTGTGAGCAGGCACAGGAGCCTGTCCAGAGGGCCGGCGCCGTCGAGCGGTGGGGCGTGAGGGCCGAACCGGCCGGTTATGGCGTTGAGTTGGGCCTGTGTCGCGTCCGGATGTCCGATGAGGGCCTGTGTGCATTGGGCGAGGACCAGCCAGGTTTCGGCGCTCAGGCCGTGCGAGCGGGTGAACTGGGGGGAGGTGAGCTGGTCGAGGACGTCGGTAACGACGCCGACGGGCAGGTGAGCGCGGGCGTGGAGCAGGTGCAGGGCGAGGATGTCCGTTGCGGCTGCTCGTTCTTGTGCCGGCAGGGCGTTGAGGAGAGGGAGAAGGTCGGTGGGAGCGGCAACCGTGGTGGGGGTGGGACGGCCCAGTAAGGCGATGAGGGCGTGCGCGGCTGAGAGACTGTTCTGGTTGTCTTGGAGGCGGTAGGTCTCCAGCGTGGCAGGCAGTTGCTGCATCATCGGGGCCAGAGCGTGCAGGACGTGCAGAGCGCTGGTGTCGTGCATGAAAGCCGCCGTCCGGTACATCTGGCCGGGGTTGGTCTCTTCTTTGTGCCGGAAGGTGCGTGCAGATGAGTCGTTGCTGCCCGGGTGCACTGACCAGGCGAGCCGGTTCACGGAATCCGGGGTGGTCAGGCTCACCTGCAGATCTTGGCGTTGACTGTCGGGGTCGGTACACGGTTCGGTTGTGAGTGCACTGGTCAGGGCAGTCCAGGAGGTCTCGCTGAGCTGTGATCGCCATAGTTGCGTTTGGCGTCGCCAGGAGTCGACGGTGCTGCGTTTGCCGAGGAGGCATGAGACGCGGATGCGGTTTGTGGCCAGAACGGACAGCAGGAACAGGTTCGCGGTGTAGACGGCGTCTTGCTCTGTGCGGTGGGCGGGGACGGGCTGGTAGGGCGGGCGGGTGCGGTGCGGGGTGTCGCCAAAGGTCGCCTTGAACAGGCGGCTCAGGAGCGTGGCGAGCTGGCTGCGCTGCGGCTGGGCCCGGTTGCTGAGCAGGTCGGTGATGTTGCGTATTACTTCGGCCCGGTCGGTGAGCGGCACGTAGGACAGCAGGGCGTACAGCCGGCCGTCGTCAGGGACGGAGGCTTGATGGTCAGTGTGGGTTGCCAGCAACTGCTGCAGTTCGTCGGTGATGAGGCGGCTCAGGAGGTACTCGCCGAAGGTGGCGTGCAGGAACTCGTAGGACCGTCTTTCCTCGCCGGTGACGACGGCTTGGGCTTCGTGGATGAAGAAGAAGCGGCCGAAGAGCAGAGGCGAGGGAGTGAGGCCGGAGTCGAGAAGTGCCGCCTGGTCGCTTTGCGCGTCGGACGCGGTGATGCCCTGACGCCGCCGGTTGAACATGCCGATGGCGATCACGGCCAGCCGATGCAGCTCGTGTTCAACGGCGGTAGCTTCGGCTGTGGCCGGCAGGGCGCCGTGGTGTTTGGTGACCTGGCGGCGGATGAACTCGGTCAGGAGGCGCTCGTAGAGGCCGAGCCGTCCGATGTCCTCCCCTTGGAGTCGGCCCAGTGCGTTTCCGGACGCGTCGTAGAGGGCGAGCATCAGCAGTAGCAGCGGCTGGCTGATCAGCTCGCGGTGGGGCTTTAGTACGTCCCAGGCCAAGGGGTCGAGGCCGCGTGAGGTGAAGTAGCGGCGGTTGGCGGTGTTCCAGACTTGCAGCCAGTGTCTGATGCGGTCGTCGTCAAAGGGTTCCAGACGGATGACGGTGCTGAGGCGGGGGGTGGGGGCTTGGTCGGCGACGACAGTGCGGCTGGTGACGATCGCGATGGTGGGACGGCCGAGTTCCCTCTCGCGTTGCTGGAACTCTGCCAGATCGTGAAGGTAGTTGGAGTGGTGGGCGGGATCCGAGCGGTCGGCTGCGGCCTGCAGGAGCTCGTCGAAGCCGTCCAGGAGGACGACCCGGACAATGCCGGAGTCAGGGTCGGTGGCCTCGGGCCAGGCGGTGCGCCGGCCGGTGGAACGCAGCAGCGATTCCTCGAGCTGTTCTTGGATGCTCAAGTCGGTGGAGAGCTGGCGTAGTTCGACGCGCTGGCAGAAGAACTCTGTTTCCGGCAGTCGTGCGGCGAGCAGCTTGGTCAGCAGTGATTTCCCTGAGCCGGGATGCCCGAGGATGACCAGGGGAGCGCAGGCGGCGTGATCTGTGAGCAGATACGCCGCCAGGAAGTCATCCAAGTCTTCCCGCAGCGACTGTGTGCCCCACCAGTCGTCGCGGGACAGATGCCAGCCGGTGGAGTGGCGGTGGGCCAGACGGAAGGCGGGATCGACGTATCCGGCCTCCAGCGTGGGCATGGCCAGTCCGGATTCCTCTGCCGCAGCGATCGGGGCACGCAGCAACTGCTTGTAGTGTCGTGCTGGGGCGTGATTGCCGGCGGCGAACTGCCCTAGCCACCGGGACAGTCCCTGCAGCGATGAGCCGGGCGGGAACGGCTCTGGCGTGTCGTCGGCGGCCTCGGGAGGGTCTTCAGTGTTGGAGGTCAGGCGCAGCTCGGGGCAGTGCCAGGTCACAGACGCCATCAGAGCTTCATAGCGGCGCCACGCTTGATGGGCCAGGTCCTCGGGATCTTGGTCCTGTGGGCTGCCTTCGCCGTGCACGAGACCGGCGGCGTACGTGTAAGCGGCCGTGATCTCATGGCGGAGCTCCGCGGGGCCCCTGACACGGAACGAGCCGAGCACCACTTGTTCCAGATCGGCCACGATCTGGGTGGTGATGTCACCTTGCTGGTAGCCGAGTTCGGGCCCGTAGTGAATCCCAGAGCTGGCCACGGCCTCGCAGAATGCGGTCACCAGGACCACCCGGTCCACTGCCGTCAGCAGCGCGGTGCGAGGGGTTCCGTGACGGGAGCGGACCCGGTCGCCGAACCCCTCCAGTGCGGCCTGGAGGCTGTTGGTGACGGCGCCGCCCAACGCCAGGGGTTCCAGCAACTCCGGTGCGAGTCCCTCGAAGTCTTCACGGCCGGCGGCCAGCACGGCGACGGCACTGGCGAAATCGTCAGGCACCTCTTCCGGTGGTAGCGGTGCCGCAGCCTTTCTGGTGCGCGGCCGGTCTGGCTCTGTGGCACTGCTCTCCATCTCGTGGTGCCGAAGCCGCCACCAACGAAGGTCGAGACTGAGACCGGCGGGCGGATCGGCACGGCGGGCCCCGCAGTAGTCCACGATGCGCGCCACGCCCTCCCAGGACGGTGGCGTGGAACGCTGCCCGTTGAGCAGCGCCGAGACGGCGGCGTTGCTGCGGTGCAGAGCTCGCGCCACATCACTCTGCGCGATGCCGCACTCGCGCACCAGACGCCGCAGCAGCCTGCAGAAGCTCACCACCGGCTGCGAAGGCTCCCGCGCTGCCATCCCTCACCCCGTCCTTCACCCTGTTTCGGCGCAACGCCTGGCAGCGTATGGTCTGACCTGCATCAACTGACCAGGTCTTTCGGACTTTTCGGTGAAACACCTCCCTGAACCCGCGCTGCGCCACTGTCGGACCTGACCGAGTGTCCGTCCGCCTTCAAGGAGCATCGATGTCCTGGATCCCCGGCAGTCTGCCCGCCTTTGCACTCGCCGTTTTCCTGCTCGTGTTCGCGGGGGTGGTACTGCCGGCGGTCTGGTCCGCACGGCCCGCGCGCCGGCACGCTGCCGCCGCCGTCCTCGCACAGCTCCTGGCCGCGCTGCCCGGTGCACGACAGGTACCCACGGCGGTCTTCGGCCGCCGGGCTCCTCACACAAATGCCGGTGAATGATGCGGGAGTCAGCATCCTGCGCAGCGCCAAAGGCCGTGCCCGATGCCGTGAGGGAGCGGGGTCCTGCATTGGGCCGTGTGTCGCATTCTGAGACGCCATCCGCTTTCCGAACGTGATCGTTTAGTTCGGGTGGGTGGGCATGAACTCCCATACGTGGCGGGAGAGATGGGCGTGGTTCGTCCGCTCGTCTGGCTCGTGGAGGTCGCTGGTGGCGTCGGTGCTCGGTCTGCTGGAGGCCAGGGAGAAGAGGGTCCGGGAAGAGATCGCGCGATTGCGGGAGGAAGCCGAGCGGGTGCAGGCCGCGCTCGGTGAGGCGGAACGCGAGCTCCAGCGGCTGGTGGATGCGCGGTGACAGTGACCGAGGTGCTGGCCGGGCCGCCTTCGGTGGTCCCGGAGCCGACGGGCAGCGCGGTGGCGGGTTCGACGGTGCCCCGGCGGGAGACGGACATGGCGGCGACAACCCTCGCGCCGGACTACCAGCGGATCTTGGCGGTACTGGAGTCGGAAGCGGGCCGGGAGGGCATGCGCTGCCAGCAACTGGCCCTCGCGCTGGGACTGGAGGCCGTCCCGGCGAAGGTCGAGGGACTGCGATCGAAGGCGAAACGCCTAGTGGAGCGGGGATGGGCACTCCAGGTGCGGCCGGGAGTGCTCACCGCTCTCGCGGTGCCGGCCGTCTGAAGCCGGCCGGGCGGCGTCCGGCCAGGCGACCGCTCATGAGCATGGTCATCGACCACAGCACCATGGCCTCGTGCATGGCCGGCAGTGTTTCGTAGTCGCGCACCAGGCGACGCGAGCGCATCAGCCAGCTGAGCGTCCTTTCCACCACCCACCTATCAGTTACGTGGAATCTGACCGCAGCGGAGATCATCTCTCTGCGGTACGACCACGGACTGAGGAGATGTGTTGGGCACGGTGGCGCTGGCTGAGGCCTCATGGGGCCGTTTGCCACGTGGGCGACCGTTCCCATCTGGCTCGGGGGATGGGCGGGGGCTTGTCGCCGCGGGCGGTCAACGGCATGGCAGTGGGCGTTGGTGTGACTTACCGCCCACGTGGGTGAACCTGGGGCGGTAAGGCGGGCGGGTTGTGGGCGTCACCCGGTACGAAGATCACGAACTGTTCGTGGTCTTCGAAGGGACCTGCCTTGCGTCTCGCCCGCACCCTCCGTGCTGCTGCTGTCGCGCTTTCCGTACCGGCTGCGCTGCTCGCTCCCACCACTACTGCGCACGCCGCTCCGGGCGACACGGTGACCTTGCCGGTACAGGACGCCCTCCACGCTCTGCCCATCCAGGAGGAGAGCCGGGCAGGCTATGAGCGCTCCAAGTTCCGGCACTGGATCGACGCGGACCGCGACAGCTGCAACACGCGGATGGAAGTCCTCATCGTGGAAGCGGTCAACGCCCCGGACCAGGGCGCGAACTGCGTGCTCACCGGCGGATCCTGGTACTCGCCCTACGACGACACCTCCTTCGACAGCGCCCGCAAGCTGGACGTCGACCACCTCGTCCCGCTCGCCGAAGCCTGGGACAGCGGCGCCTCCGGCTGGAGTGCGAAGGAGCGCGAGGCGTACGCCAACGACCTCGACGACGCCCGCGCGCTGATCGCTGTCTCCGCTTCGTCCAACCGGTCCAAGTCCGATCAGGACCCGAGTACCTGGCTGCCTCCTTTTGAGGGTTACCGCTGCCAGTACGTCACTGACTGGGTCGCCGACAAGACCCGCTACCAGCTGGCCATCGACCCCGCCGAGGAAGCTGCGCTCTCCGAGGCACTGACCCGCTGCCCGGACGTCCTGATCGAGGTCACCCTGGCCCGGTAGCAGGGCACCGAGCCCCTTGCCGCACCAGGCCAGGGGCCCGCTGACATCGCACCTGGCACAGGGCCGTGCCAACTCCTCGTCAGGCTGCGCTGCTGAGAGGAGCGTGGTGGTGAAGGGGGCCAAAGACGGTGTCGAAGGACCGGCCGGTGCCGACGCCGACCAGGTAGTACGCGGAGCCCGATCCCGCCCGGGATCGCGGGCCTGTGCGGCCCTCGGTGAGGATGTCGTGCGGCGTGAGCACGTCGAGGTTGTCAAAGACGTAGTAGACCGGAAGATAGGTCCAGGCGGTGAGCTGCAAATGCGCCCGCACTGCCGCCCGTTCGACCGCATGCCGGTTCGTTGTGGTGCTCGTCATGCGGCTCTTGCAGTCGATCAGGGCAAGAACGTCACCTCGCGCTGCGATGAGGTCGGGCATCCAGCGAATCGAGCTGTCCGTCGAGCGCAGGACGCGACGGACGTTGCCCGTGAGCGTGCCCTGCCCCCATTGACTGACGTCCCATCCGCGCTGAGTGAGACGGTTGCTGACGTATGCCTCGTGTTCGTCGCCTATCGCTTTCCGCTGCTGAAAGCTCCCCATGCCAGGGAGTGTGGCGCATCGTCCGCAGTGCGAAACGTGAGGAGGCCGCAACTCGGCCAGCCGGACGGGGGCTTAACGGGTCCGGGTGTGTCTCAGTGTGTCCGCCGGTGTCCCGGGGCGTCTCAGCGCGTTCGCCGGGGAATGACCGAAACTGGTCCTACCGCTGCCGACAGCCTATGGATATGTCCCGCTTACTCTCCGTCGGTCAGGCGGCTGAGGGGATGCGCGCGGCGAGTTCGTGGGCCAGCCGTCGCGCGGACTCGGCCTGGTTGTCCGTGCCCATGCCGACATGCAGCAGAATCTCCAGGACCTCGTGCGCCTCCTCGAGGGTCAGAACGGGCAGGCGCTCCGCGAACGCCTCTGCCGGGGCGAAGTCGGTGCCGGTGAGCTCGAGAATCTCGTCGAGAGAGGCGTTGTCCACGTCCTTTTAACCGTCTCACCCGGGCTCGGGTTACGTCCGGGATAGGGAGCGGTGCTGCCGTGTGTCTCAGAGCGGCCGCCTGGCCCGTGGGAGGACCCCGGTCAAGCGAGTGCGGCGATTCAGAACTGAGCACGTCGCCGAGGCGTCCGCTCTCGAGGCCGACGCCGTCCTGCCACTCCAGAAGGCCCGGCTGGTCCTGCCCGTGCAGCGGATGTAGCGCCAGCCTAGACGATGACGGTCCCTCAACGCTCTAACAAACGTACGGAGTTGCGGAGGCGAGGAGCGGTGATCGGGATGGACGAGCATGTGTGGCTGGTGGTCTTCACGCTGCTGCCCCTGCTGGGCACGATGGTGGGTGCGGTCGCCTACTGGCTGCGGGAGCGGGCCCGTTGGAAGGCCGTCACCGCCGTGCTGAGGCGGGGACAGTGCGGGACGCAGGTGCGTTTCAAGGCGTGGGACGGCCAGGGGAGGGCGACAACAGAATGGGAAATCACCCTTCCCGAAACAGCCGGAGGCGGCGATGAGCACAGCCGCTGACGAACCACCACCGGGCCCCGAGCGGCTGGAGGCCGCCTGGGAGAAACTCTATGCGGCCTTCCACCTGGTGGTCCTGCGCAAGGCCACACTGGCCGCCGCAGGAAATACCCAGGACGCCTGGGACGGCACGCAGCACGCCTTCATCCAGGCCTGGGAGAACCTGCACAACCCGCGGGCGAAACAGGTCGGCAACTGGCGCGGATGGCTCATCCAAGTAGCCGTCAGACATGTGCTGTTCGCCCGCCGCGATCGCGGCAGCGTGCCGCTGGAGGAGGCTGGCCACATGGACGGCCGGGTCCTGCTGGAGGATCATGTAGTGCTCAAGGAGACCTACCAAGGCATCATGGAAGCCATCGGCCAACTGAGCGAGCGGCAACGCCAGGCGCTGGTGCTGGTGCACATCGCCGGATGCACCACCGCCGAGGCCGCTGCCGACATGGAGGTCTCGACCAGCACGGTACGCAACCTCATTCACCAGGCCCGTGCCCGACTTGCCGCGGCGACCAGGGAGGCGAGCGATGACTGACGACGCCACCACACAGCACGAGGACGCCCTGGAGCGCGTTCTGGAGGAAACCGAAGCCGCCGTCGGACAGGCGCTGGGAGACATCTTCGACTCCCGCGCCGGACTGGAGAAGATCAAGCACGATCTACGTGGCGCGCCCCAGCCCGGATCCGTGCCCTCGCAACCGCGCGGTGAACCGGGCCCACAGCAGACCCAGGCTGCCCCCCTTCCTCTGCCGCAGGACAGCGAGGAAAAGGCCAAGATTCTTCTGGTTGACGACCGGCCGGAGAATCTGCTGGCGCTGGAGGCCATCCTCTCTGGGCTCGGTCAGACGCTGGTTCGGGCATCATCTGGGGAGGAAGCGCTCAAAGCACTGCTCACAGACGACTTCGCGGTCATTCTTCTGGACGTCCAGATGCCGGGCATGGACGGTTTCGAAACCGCCAAGCACATCAAACGGCGCGAACAGACCCGGGACATCCCGATCATCTTCCTCACCGCCATCAACCACGGCCCGCACCACACCTTCCGCGGGTACGCGGCGGGCGGGGTCGACTACATCTCCAAGCCGTTCGATCCCTGGGTACTGCGCGCGAAGGTCTCCGTCTTCGTCGACCTCCACCTCAAAGGCCGCCGACTGCAAGAACAAGCGCAACTGTTGAGGCTGCATTTCGAGCAGGACGACCGGCACGGGGCTGACAGAGTGCTCGCCGAAATCTCCGCACAGCTCAAGGCCGTTGAGGACCACGCCCAAGCGCTGTACAGGCAGCTCGACGACGATCCGACGGACGCCGCTGTCGAGATCGCCGCTGCCCAACTCGAACGGAGGATCGCCCGGCTGCGAAGGACCCTGGACGCCCTGGAACCTGCATCCGCCGCTCGCGAAGACACCGGGCTGCGCCATCGCTCGTGACACCTCGGAAGACCAACCGCTGGGCCGTCCCACCTCGTTCTGCTTGGGCAGCAATTCGGCCCGCAGCGTCGTCCTGCGGCGAGGCGGGCCGATCGGCCCTGTGCAGTACGACGCCCTGGTGCTGCACTGCCTGCTCGACTACAGCAGCTCCGCTGCCGCCGAGGTCATGGGACAGGACCCGCGCAAAATCCGCTACCTGGTGTGCTCGGCACCCGTGCAGTCCCGGACCGCCGCCTGGCCCCGTCACGCTGACTCCGGCCCGGCCACATCGGAACCGGGCCTGCTGGTTGAGCCGTGGGTGCTCTCGCGGCTGCTCAGCTGGCTGCTGCCTCCGGCTCGGGCTCCGCGGATTGCGGGGCGGTGGTGGCGGTGTAGAAGACGGATGAGCCCTGCTTGGTGCGGTGGGCGTGGCTCCTGGCGACCAGCCCTTCGACCGTGGTGCGCACCACGGTGGTCTTGATGGTGCGGTCGGGGTGGGCCTGGGTGAGGGCGGAGGAGATCTCGGCGGCCGACCGCGGCTCGTTCTGCTGCTTGAGGTGGTTGCGGATCAGATCGACCAGGGACGGCTTGCCGGCTGCCTTGGACGCCTTGGCGGACGGGGCCTCGGCGGCGGGCTTCTTGGGCGCCGCCTTGCCCGCACCCGCGGCGGCCGTCTTCTTCGGCCTGCTGCGCTTGGGCTCGGCGGCAGCTTGGCGGGGCACGGACACAGCGGCCTTGGTGTCCGCCTCGGCGGCGGGGCCCGCGCCGCCGAGCGCCTGCTGCATGTTCACCAACACGGTGTGGTCATGCTGCAGAGTGCGCAGCTGCTCCTGCAGGGCCTCGACTTCCGCCCCGATGCGCTCCTGGTCCTTGGTATTTCGCTCCAGATCACCTGTGATCTGGGCGATGTACTGCGACGTCAGTTCTGTACCGCTGGCCTGGATTTCAGACATGACATGGGCCTTTCTGCAGTGCGCGAGCACGGTGGTGAAAGCAGGAACCGTATGCGCCAGTGGATGGGGGAGACATTGCGTCTGCGGTGACCGGATGTCCTGCAGGTCACCATTGCGGCAACCTGCAGGAGTCTGGAGATAGTACGCATGAGCGGAACCCGATGTTCCTGCTGAGTGATGTGTCACTCTCCCGTGAAGGCGGGACAGTCGGCAGATACGGGTGCCATCCAGTAACTGGCAGCTGTGTCGTCACCGTTGAACCGCCGCTCGGCCCACCCCGATCTGGGGAGGCAAGCGCCAGGAGATCTCCTCGTCGCCGATGTGCCGCCAGCCGTCCAGGAGGCGGGAGCGGACGAGTTGGTCGAGTAGGTCCTCCAACTGCTGCGGGGACTGGCCGCACAGGCGGGTGAGGAGGTCGAGTTCCGTGCTCCCGGTGCTGTCGCAGGTGTGGGCGGCGAGAGTCAGCGCGGTGAGCTGCACCGAGGGAGCCATCTCACGAGGCGCGGCCAGGGGAGTGGGGCACAATGCCCAGTGGGCCGCGCGAGCACGGGTGCTGCGGCCGGAGGCTTGGCTCTGCATGGCGGCATCGAGCAGGCGCGCTTCCATGGGGGAGTGCCGCGGAGCAGAGCGGGCCAGCCATCCGGCGTGCTCGAGTTCACTCCACAGCTCGGTACGGCCCCGCAGCCGCATGCCGCGCAGGAAGCCGTTGGGGAGCCGGACACGCCCCTGACGGTCGGCGCGCAGCGCGCACTGCAGGGCCAGCAGGCGGGCAGCGGGGGAGGAGAAACGGGGCAGGGCCACCGCAAGGTAGGTGAGCATTTCCCTCACGCACAGCCGCTCGCCCGGCCCGTGAAGGGGATTGCTGCGCCGGACTGTCCGACGCGTCGACTTCGTGGGCGACGGGCCGGTCAGTGTGTCGGGCACGACGGCGGTGTAACTGGTGGCGGCCGCGCAGGCGGCACAGGCATCCGCAAGGCGCCACATGCGACCGCTGCGGTCGCAGGTCAGGGTCAGTAGCACCGGGCCGGCGCAGCCGCGGCGGCGCGGGTGCCATGAGCAGCCGCGCGCCCGGCACTGGCAGGTCCGCAAATGCCCCGGCAGCGCGTCGTGTTGGGCATGGCGGGCCAGATGGGTCAGCGCGGCCGACCGGGCGGAGGAGGCCGGCAGCCGGTAGCCGTGAAGTGCGCAGTGAGGGCAGCTCAACAGCGGTCCTCCCGGCTGCGGGTGCAGCCGTACGGTCCAGATGCGCTGCACCGTGTCATGCGTGGAGAGCCTCATCCGGCTCGTCGTCCTCCGATCTGGTCCGTGCCGCTGAACTTCCGTGTCCCAGACGTCTGGAAACGGGAGCCAGGCACGCTGCGGTGCTGATCCTGCACCGTCGAATGTCACCCCTTCCCTAGCAAATAGTGCAGAGGTCTGCACTGACGGGGCAGGGTCCTGCACCGTCGGATGGTGGGGTGACGATCTTGCCGCCCGACCCCGACCTCACCGCGCTGCGCGTGACGCTGGCGCGCCTGCGGGGCGAACACGGCTGGACCTTCGACGAACTCGCCGACCGCAGCGGCCTGGCCCGGCGCACCCTCATCGACCTCGAACACGGCCGCACCACCGGCAGCATCACCACCTGGCACGCCCTCGCCCACACCTTCGACGTCCCCATCGAGCACCTGCTGGGTACTCTCTGCGACGACCACACATCGCCCGGCCCGACGAGCTCCTGACCTCTTCGCGCCCGCCAGCGCGTCGCACGCGAATCACCCGAACCGGCGAGCAGGCCCCGAACGTACAAACGGCCACTCGTGCGCACGTTCGGTGCGGCTGGGCTACTCGTGGGACATACCCGCCGTTGTCCTCGCCGCCGCGGTGCGCCGCCTGGCACGGTCCCCGTCATGTGCCCCAACCCCGCCTCCGCCGGCCGTCACCGGGACGGCAGCCCCCGCACCGTGTGCCGGCGTCGTCCGCTGCGAGTGGCCGTCCCCAGCCCCAGCCGTCTGCTGCGCGCCGGTCAGAGCGGCCGCTGCCGCCAGTGCGGCAACCGCATCGCCTTCTACCCGCGCGCCGACCAGCGGCTCATTGCCCTGCATCCGGTGGAACTGACCGCCGCCCAGGTGCCCGCTGCCTGCCGATGGCACCTGAGCAGCGGCATCGCCCACCCGCACGGCGACGGCAGCGCCTGGTGCCGCATCCCGCACACCATGCTCTGCCCCCACCACGCCCTCGCCGGACAGCTAGGTCCGCACATTGCGGCGCTGCGTCGCCAACTCGCCGTCCGGGCTCGCCGCCTGATCGACACCGGTGCCTTCACCCCGGCCGATGAGCCCCCTTTCGGCGGTGGCCGTCCTGACCGCCCCGTTGTGCAGCTGCTGCTGGGCCGCTACCTCGCTGACCGGCCGGTGCAGGACATCCGGTGCGTGGCCCAGACCCGCCACCGTCACCGCTGTCCGCATCCCGTCCTCGCCCCCCACACCCCCCAAGGGATCTGGACGCTGCTGCCTACCGACCCGCATCACGGCCAGCTCGCCCCGCCCGACGGGTCGATGGCCGTCTACGACCTCACCCGCCTGCCCTACGGCGAACAGTTGCGCTGGCGCACCCAGCGCTGCCCGACCCATGCCGCCGCCCCCGGCGTCGCCGACCTCGCCCTGGCCGGCTGGGAGGTCTTTGACCCCCTCCTCCATGCGGAGCACCTCCACGCGCGCCTCCCGCGGCCCGAGACCGGCCACCAGAGAGGGGCGTGACGATGCCATACCACGCCCTGGAACTCACCCTGACTCGTTCCCTCACCACGGCCGAACTCCAACAGACCGCCCGCACGATGCCGCTTGCAGCCAACCACGACGCCACCCGCGTGATGACCGTCGTACGCGCCAAGACGCCGGGCAAGGCCCTTAGCCGACTCCGCCACCAGGTAGACGGACGGCTGCCCCTCGACGCCATCACCACGCACTACCCTGACGCGGACGGCCAGGTCCTGCTCAACGTCTCCCTGCCACCCGCTGCGCACAGTGCGCTCCGCGCCGCCGCCGACGGCGCAGGACAAACACCCCGCGTGTTCCTCCAACTGGCTATCCACCGGGCCCTGGTCCAGCACGCTCGCGACGAGGCCGACCGCCTCGACCAAGCGGTGCAGCGCCTGCTGGAGTGCACGACCGCCCCCCAACTCATGGCGGCCCTCGGGCGCGCCCTGTCCAGAACGCCCGGAGCGTCGCAGTGCTGAACATGACCGATGAGCAGAAAGCGGCGGCCGAGGCATTCCGTGCCGGAGACCACCTGGTACTGCAGGCGGGTGCAGGCGCCGGCAAGACCACCACGCTGGACATGCTCGCCCGCACCACACAGCGCCGCGGCCGCTACTTCGCCTACAACCGGACCATCGCCCAAGACGCGCGCTCCCGTTTCCCCTCCACCGTGATCTGCAAGACTGCTCATGCCCTGGCCTATGCGGCCGTCGGCCACCGCTATACCCGCCGCCTGAACGCCCCCCGCCGCCCGGCCTGGCAGACCGGCCAGGCCCTCGGCATCACCAAAGCCATCCGCATCGGCGAACGCAGCCTGTCCCAAAGAACCCTCTCCAACGCCACCCTGCGCACCGTGGCCCGCTTCTGCCACACCGCCGATGAGGCGATCACCCGGCACCACGTCCCCCACCTGCGCGGCCTGGACGACTGTGCCCTGCATACTCAACTCGCCGACCACATTGTGCCGTTCGCCCGCAAGGCCTGGGCCGATCTGCAACACCCCGACGACGGCGCGGTCCGCTTCGACCACGATCACTACCTGAAAATCTGGGCCCTCACGAACCCGAAAATCGACGCCGACTTCCTGCTGCTGGACGAGGCCCAGGACACCAACCCCGTCGTCGAGCAGATCTTCCTCACCCAGCGCAGCCACGCCCAGCTGGTCATGGTCGGCGACTCCGCCCAGGCCATCTACCACTGGCGCGGCGCCAAAGACGTCATGACCGGCTTCGACGGCACCCACCTCACCCTGTCCCAGTCCTTCCGCTTCGGCCCTCACCTCGCCCACGAGGCCAACCGCTGGCTGCGCCTGGCCGACGCCCCGATCCGCCTCACCGGCACCACCTCCGTACCCACCGAACTCGGCCCTGTCATCCGGCCCGACGCGGTATTGTGCCGCACCAACGTCGGCGCCATGGCCCAGGTCATGGATCTGCTGACCGCCGGACACCGGGTGGGACTGGTCGGGGGAGGAGACAGCCTGCGCGCCCTGGCCCTGGCTGCCCGTGACCTCAAAGAAGGCCGCCGCACCACCCACCCCGAACTGGTCCTGTTCCCCTCCTGGGGCGAGCTGCAGGACTACGCCACCCACGACCCGGCCGGCCGGGATCTGCAGCCGCTGGTCGACCTCGTCGACACCCACGGCACCGATGCCATTCTGTCCGCCGTCGCCCAACTCGCTCCCGAACAACAGGCCACGGTGACCGTCTCCACCGCCCATAAAGCCAAGGGCCGCGAATGGGCCCACGTGAAAATCGCCGACGACTTCAGCCCGCCCAGGGACAGTGGCCAACATGACGACACCGGCCGCGCGGTGCCCGCACCGATCGACGACAGCGAGGCACGCCTCGCCTACGTGGCGGTCACCCGCACCCGTCAACGGCTCGACCTGGGCGGCCTGTCCTGGATCCACAGTCATCCGCAGGGGGCGCCATGAGGAGGATGCGTTGGCCGGGGCGCAGCGGGTCACGCACATTGGGCCCAGGCCGCGTCGACTGTGCGGCACTCGATGCACGCTTGATGGCGCTCTTTGAAATTGGCCATCTCCTGCTTAGCAGCGACCCCAGACCTGCTCAGTGGATCTCCCCACCCCACACCACACCTGCCCCGGCGGGGTCCTCAACTGGCGGTACTGGACGTGACCGCCAACGGGAGGGGTTCGGCAAAGTTCAGATGCGGGGCCAGTCCTGGCCGGTGGTCACCTCGCGTGCGATGCGACGCCACTGGTCCTCCCCGCCGGGCAGGGGCCAGGCCCAGGTCGGCTGTTCCGCGGTGTTCAGGTCGTGCAGGAGGCGGACGAGCTGTGGGCCGGCGGTGGCGGCGCCGTCCGGGACGGTGGGGCCGTGGACGGCGCGGAGTTCGGTGAAGCGTGCCAGTTCGTCCTCGTAGAAGCCCACGGCTTCATCGACGCGTGCGGCCAGGTCGTCGCGCGGCACCGTGCGGTGCAACTGCAGCAGCGCAGGCTCGACGGACTCGGCGATCGCCGCAGCGAGCCGCGCGTGACCGTCCAGGATCAGATGGCAGTCCAGGCCGCTGACCCACCACAACAGGACGGGTGGGAGCGTTCCTTCACGTGCCTGTTTGCGGTACGCCTTGACCCGGCTGTCGTCGGCATCGGGCATCGGCCGCAGCGGAAGGACCTCCCACGCCCCAGAATGGACGAACCAGTCGATGTATCCGTCCGGATGACCGTCGACGAGCATCGAGCTCCAGTACTCGGCATGCGAAGTGCTGGGGTGGCGCCAGCGCCGGAGCGGACTCTCACACGAGAGCAGCCACCGGCCCTCGTGCAACGGGCTGTCCGGCGAGTCGATGAGGTACTGCGCGAAACGGTGAGCCCACCGTTCCGGGCTTCCCGCCAGGGCGCGCCCCACATCGGCGCGCAACGGCGGGACGAACGAGCGGTACTCGTTGGTGCGCCAGAAGTCCACGCCCTGGAGATGCTCGTCGACGACAGCGAGCAGCACAGGTCGCGACAGCTGGGAGACCAGCAGTTGCGGCCCGGCGCTGAACACGCACAGCCCCGGCTCTTTACGGTCCGGTACATCCAGGGACAGTCCTATCCACCTGCCGTCGTCCCGCGTGACATCACTGTGCTGCATGCCGAGAGCGTAGACGGCTACCTCGAGCACATGACCCCGGCCGGAAAACACGCGGTGCTCGCTAAAACTCCTCACTCCGTTGAACGGCGCACCGAGTGAAGTGAAGAGCAGTCTTGGCCGAATTCAGAGATCCCCATCACCCTGCGCCGCCCTACTCTTCGCCGACCGCGACTACACCCACGACATCTACCGTTGCCGGGTCCGCTGTGCTTTGTGTCACCAACTAACGCGTTAGAGCAAGTCACATGAGCTTCTACGCGGAGCGTGACGTGTGGGATCTCGGTCCGAAGCGCGGCTGGCTTTTGGTGACGAGCTCGGTCGCAGAACGCCCCGTGAAGGGGTGCTGACCTGTGAGCATTCGCCAGCAGAAGAGGTCGGCCCCAAGTGCTGGGGCACTGCGGGCTCGAAAAGAGCAGGACCGGCCGGACCGGCGGCCCCGTCATGGAAGATCTAGGCCAGAACGACTCCTCTGTGCGGAAAGAGTGATCTTCTCCCTACGGGTAAAATTGATGTAAATGCGTAAGTGGTTGCCTGGGGTACGCGGCACCAGAACGCCCCTGCTCGCTCGGCAAGGTTTCCCTTTCTCAGGGGTATCGCGGCTGTCCCGTATCGGGGTCCAATGGGGAGAGTCAAGCCCTTCGCGCCCGCGCCGGTCAGAAGAGGCACACAATGGATCTATGGCTGATCTGGTTGATCATCGCAGCTGTGCTGGCTGTGGCGGAGATCGTCACCCTTACTGCTGCGCTCGGAATGCTGAGTGCGGCCGCCTTGGTCACGGCGGGGTCCGCTGCGGTCGGGCTGCCGCTGCCCTTCCAGTTCTTGGTGTTCACCGTCGTCGCCACAGTCACCGTGGTGTTCGTGCGCCCCGTTGCGCTGCGCCATGTACTCGGGCCTCAAGTGGAGCGGTTCGGTATAGACGCACTGGTTGGCAAGGCTGCCTACGTCGTGTCGGAGGTGACGGGCCGGGACGGCAGGGTCCGTATCGGCGGCGAGGAATGGACGGCCCGCGCCTATGACGAGACGCTGGTGATTCCTGCTGGAACGACTGTCGACGTCATGGAGATCAGTGGCGCCACCGCGATCGTCTATCCCCGGGACTGAAACCATGGAAACCTCGGCGTTCTTGATTGCCGGCTTGATCGTCGCGCTTATCGCGGTCTTCACCGTGGTGCGGGCGGTCCGTATCGTGCCGCAAGCACGCGCTCGTAATGTCGAGCGGCTTGGCCGATATCATCGGACGTTGAATCCCGGCCTCAGCCTCGTCATTCCTTACGTTGACCGCGTTCATCCGGTGATCGACCTGCGGGAACAGGTCGTTTCCTTCAAACCGCAGCCGGTCATCACCGAGGACAATCTGGTCGTCGAGATCGACACCGTCCTGTACTTCCAAGTCACTGACCCGCGAGCGGCCTTCTACGAGATCGAGAATTTCCTTCAGGCGGTCGAGCAGCTCACCGTCACCACCCTGCGCAACGTCGTGGGATCCATGGACCTGGAAGTGACCCTCACCTCACGGGACACCATCAACAGCCAGCTGCGTGGCGTGCTGGACGAGGCCACCGGCAAGTGGGGGCTGAGGGTCAACCGGGTGGAGATCAAGGCCATCGACCCTCCGCAGTCCATCAAGGACGCGATGCAGAAGCAGATGCGGGCCGAGCGGGACAAGCGGGCCGCGATTCTCGGGGCCGAGGGACAACGCCAGTCGCAGATCCTCACCGCCGAAGGCGACAAGCAGGCTGCCGTCCTGCGCGCGGAGGGTAACCGTACCGCTGCGATCCTCCAGGCCGAGGGCCAGTCCCGGGCCATCGACGAGGTGTTCCAGGCCGTGCATCGCAACGACCCCGACCCCAAGCTGCTCGCCTACCAGTACCTCCAGACGCTGCCCCAACTCGCGCAAGGCCCGGGCAACAACTTCTGGGTGATCCCCAGCGAGATCACCTCCGCACTCCAGGACGTGTCCCGCGCCTTCACCGAGGTACTGCCCAAGTCGCCAGCCACCCGCGAGAAGCCCTCGGACGACATGGCTGCCCAGGCCGCCAACGACACCGCTCAAGCTGCAGAAGCCGCTGCCGAGGCCCTTGCCGACGCAGCCAAGGCCGACGGCACCGCCCTCAACGCACTCCCGCCTCACCCACCTCGCTGACGGTGGCACTTACCGGACGTCCATAGCGTCATCGGCCGACGTCGATGGCATGATCGTCAAGAAGGTCGAGGATGCCTACCCGCGGCGTGCTCGTCGCGCGCCAGCGACCAGGGTCAGCCCGCCTCCGCCAGGGTCCGGTCGTGCTTGGGGAAGCCGGTGACCAGGTCGCGCAGGGCGCCCCGGGAGGAGACCAGCACCGGCGACATGGCGCGGCCGCGGCCCTTGGCCCGCAGTAGACGGTCCACCGCCTGGTCCGTGATGGCATCGGCGCCGATGCCATCAGCCCGTACCTACTCCGCTCACTGCGGCAGGCACCCGAACCGGCCAGGCTCAGGGCACGCTGCCCAGTCTGTACCGGCTCTTCGGCGTGTGGATGCGGGTAGTGGCATCCCTGACCAATCAGCCCTCGTAGTGCTGACCGCCGCGAAGCGAGAGGCTGGGCTGAAGTCGGGTCCGGTGGCCGCGTGGGCAGGGACAGGACGGCCCGGCTGCGGCTGGCCGTGGTCGCGCGCGGTGGGCCTCGGGCGCCGTGGTCAGCGCGTCGGCCACGGCCGGTGCGAAGGGCAGTCCCTAAAGACGCCCGGATCGTGCCTGGACGTGGACCAGCGGTGGATGGAGTACAGGCCTGGGGTCATGGCTCGATCAGTCCGGAGCGGATGGCGTAGCGGGTGAGTTCAAGCCGGTCCTTCAGGCCGAGTTTCTGTAGCAGGTTGGCGCGGTGACGTTCGACGGTCTTGGTGCTGATGACGAGGATGTCGGCGATTTCCTTTGAAGTGTGGCCTTCGGCGACGAGTTTGAGGATTTCCTCTTCGCGGTCGGTGATGGTTTTGGTGGGGAGGGTGTCGCCGTCTTTGGCGCGGTCGAGGTAGTTGCGGATGAGGGCGTTGATTGCTCCGGGGTAGAGGAAGGGTTCGTCGCGCATGGCGGCGCGGCAGGCTTCGACGAGGTCGCGGTCGGCGACGGATTTGAGGACGTAGCCGGCGGCTCCGGCTTTGAGCGCTTCGAAGAAGTACTGCTCGTTGTCGTACATGGTCAGGATCAGGATGCGCAGTCCGGGCTGGAGGCGCGAGAGTTCGCGTGCTGCCTGCAGCCCGGTCAGGCGGGGCATGGCGATGTCGAGGATGGCCAGGTCAGGCTGTTCGGCGCGGGCCTTGTCGATGGCTTCGGCTCCGTCGCCTGCCTCAGCGACGACGGTCAGGTCCGGTTCGTTGTCGAGGATGAGCCGGACTCCGCGGCGGACCAGGGCGTGGTCGTCGGCGAGCAGGATGCGGGTCTTCGTCGGCTCGGACATGGTCAGTTGCTCCCGGATCGCGTGGGCACGGTGAGGCGCACTTCGGTTCCGCCTTCGGGGCTGGGGCAGAGGGTGAGTTCGGCTCCGATGAGCAGGGCGCGTTCGCGCATGCCCCGGATGCCGGAGCCCTCGGGGGCTCCTTGGAGGCCGAGGCCGTCGTCACGGATGCGCAGCTCGACTCCGGTGGGGCTGCGGCGGAGTGTGAGGTCGAGACGCTGGGCGTGGGCGTGGCGGACGGTGTTGGTGAGACTTTCCTGGGCAACGCGGTAGACCACCAGTTCGGCTTCCTCGCCCAGAGGCGGCAGATCGGTGTCCAGCTGCCGCCGGGCGATGATCCTGGAGTGGGCAGGGATCTCGGTGGTCAGTGCCTTGAGGGCGCTTGCCAGACCGAGTTCTTCCAGAACGCCGGGGCGGAGTCTGCGGGCGATGCGGCGGATTTCGTCGAGGCTGTCACGGGTGGCTTCCTGGACCTGGTGCAGTTCGGTTCGTAGGGGTGCGGGTGCCTGGTCCGCCACTCGTTTGAGTTCGAGCAGCACAGCGGTGAGGCTCTGTCCGATCTCGTCGTGGAGTTCCTGGGAGATGCGTCGGCGTTCGGCTTCCTGCGCGGACAGGGCGCGGGCGCTGCTGGTGGCGCGTTCTGTTTCCAGGCGGTCGAGCATGGTGTTGAACGTCTTGATCAGGTCGGCGATCTCGCCATGTCCGGCGACCATGGGGCGAGGACCTGGACGCAGCAGGTCGATGGTGGTCATGGCCCGGGCAAGCCTGGCCAGCGGCGTAAGGCCGATCCGGAGCAGGGCCGCGTTGGCGACGAGCAGTGTGGCGAGCCCTGCGGTGAGGATCAGGGCCTCGGTGAGCAGGACCGGAGTGGAGACGGTGACGGGGCCGAGCAGGAGAAGGGCCGTAGCCGCGGTCAGCACGGCGGCGTTGAGCAGGAAAATCCGCCAGAACAGGGACACGGCTGTATGGCCTCCTCGGTAGGCATTCCTCACTATGGCCCGTCCGGCCCGGTTGCTGCAGATATGCGGCCCCCGTCCGCTGGCAGCCACTGATGTGCCTTACAGCCAGCCTGGCGGAGCGTCCGAGGCTCCGTCCATCGGGGCCGGCACCCATTTCTCACCCCCGTGCAGCGATGTCACGTACACGTTCGCCACCCCCGGGAATGGGTGTCGGTGCGGATGGTGCCGACCCGGCGTACCAGGTGACCGTTGAAGCCAGGCCCTGCTCCTGGCGTCTGCGGCGCCGGTTGACGCACGGATGCCCGCAGGAGGGGAGGGATGGCGGGGCGCGGGAAGAGGCCGGCGGTTGCCGTGAGCGCCGCTCAGAGGGGAAGCGCCCGTGGATATCACTGCGTGGCTGGCCGTGGCGGTGTTCGCCGTCGTCTATGTTCTGATCGCGACGGAGTGGGTGCACCGCGTCGCGGCGGCGCTCGGTGGCGCGGTGGTGATGCTGGTCATCGGGGCGACGGACGCTGAGCACGCGTTCTTCTCCGAAGAGGCCGGTATCGACTGGAACGTCATCTTCCTGCTGCTCGGCATGATGCTGATCGTCTCTGTCCTCAAACGGACCGGGGTCTTCGAGTTCATCGCGATCTGGGCGGCGAAACGGGCCCGGGGCAGGCCGTACCGGCTGATGGTGTTGCTGACGGTGGCGACCGCGTTCCTGTCCGCCTGGCTCGACAATGTCACCACCGTCCTGCTGATCGCGCCGGTGACGATCCTGGTGTGCACACGGCTCGGGCTGCCGGTCGTCCCTTACCTCATCGCCGAGGTCATGGCCTGCAACATCGGAGGTGCGGCCACGCTGATCGGCGACCCACCCAACATCATGATCGGCTCGCGCGCCGACCTCTCCTTCAACGACTTTCTGATGCACATGGCGCCCATCGTCGTCGTGCTGATGGTCGTCTTCGTCCTGATGAGCCGGGTGATGTTCCGCAAGGCGTTCCGGTACGACCCCGAGCGGGTCGATGCGGTGATGGAACTGCGCGAGCGGGACGCGATCAAGGATGTCCGGCTACTCGTCGTCAGTGGTGTGGTGGTCGTGCTCGTGATGGCAGGCTTCGTACTGCATACCACGCTCCATCTGGAGCCCTCGGTGGTGGCCATCATCGGCGGACTGGTGCTTCTTGCTGCCTCCCGGCTGAGCGCCGCAGACGTCGTCAAGGACGTGGAGTGGGAGACACTGGCGTTCTTCACCGGGCTGTTCGTGATGGTCGGTGCGATGGTGCAGACCGGCGTGATCGGGGACCTCGGCGAGGCTGCCGCCCGGGCCACCGAGGGCGAACTGCTCGGTACCTCCATGGCCCTGATTTTCGGATCGGTCGTCCCCTCGGCCGTCATCGACAATATTCCGTTCGTGGCATCCGTCAGCCCCATCGTCTCCGAGATCATCGCCTCGGCCGGCGGGACAGAAGAGGCAGGGATGCTGTGGTGGTCCTTCGCTTTGGGCGCGGACCTGGGCGGTAACGCCACGATCATCGCCTCCTCGGCGAATGTCGTCGTCGTCGGCATCGCCGATCGCAGCGGTCACCACATCTCGTTCTGGCAGTTCAGCCGCTACGGCCTGATCGTGACCGCCGTCACTGTCACTGTGGCGGCTCTCTACGTGTGGCTGCGCTACTTCGCCCTGGCCTGATCACGATGCCTCAACGGAAGGGGAGACAGCCATGACACCCCCAACCCGCCGCAACGACCGCCTGCCGCCGCCACACCCCGGCATCAGCCTCGGGAAGGAGGAGCCGTGGCCCGCTTCGACGACGAACACCTGCGTGACATCGAAGCCCAGATGCGCCGCGACGACCCCCGATTCGCCAAGGCACTGGGATCCGGCCGCCCGTGCCGTCCACGCGAGTACCGGCACGGACGGGCCTGGCTGGTCCTCGCCATCGCCCTCACATGCCTGGGCATTGGCATCGCCATCGGCCAAGGCCTACTCATCGCCACAGGGCTGGTCCTGGCAGGCATCGGCGGTCACATGTTCGACCCCAATCGCGCAAAGCCCCCACGACACGGCCCTCCATCCACGCGATGACACCGGCCATGGGACCTTCAGAGCCGGTACGGAGACATCCGGATGACCTTGCAGCAGCTGTACCTGGCGCTGCTCATCGGCGGCACGGTACTCCTCGCCAGTATCGCCGCGGCCCGGACCGCCAACCGGCTCGGCCTGCCCAGCCTGCTGCTGTTCCTCGCCGTGGGAGTGATAGTCGGTGAGGACGTCCTCGGCCTGGAATTCGACAACGCCCAACTCGCCCAGTCCCTGGGCACCGCGGGCCTGGCCGTCATCCTCGTCGAGGGCGGACTCACCACCCAATGGGCAGATGTCCGGCGACTCCTGGCTCCCGCCGGGGTACTGGCCACTGCAGGCGTGGCAGTCTCGGTCGCCGTCACCGCCGCCGGAGCGCATCTGCTGCTCGGCATGGACTGGCACCTGGCGCTGCTACTGGGCGCGATCGTCTCATCCACCGACGCCGCAGCCGTCTTCGCCGTCCTGCGAGCCTTGCCGCTGCCACAGAAGGTCACCGGGTTGCTGGAGGCCGAGTCAGGATTCAACGACGCTCCCACCATCATCCTGGTCCTGGTCTTCTCCACGGCTGCCGCCGACCTGCCCAGCCCGGTCTCGATCGCCGGCAACGTCCTGTACCAGCTGATCGTGGGTGCCGCGCTCGGCCTGCTCATCGGGCGTATCGGGGTCGCCGCCCTGCGGCACATCGCGCTGCCCGCCACCGGCTTGTATCCGCTGGCCACTGTGGGCTTCGGCATTATTGCCTTCGCCGCCGGCGGAGCCGTGAACGCCAGCGGCATCATCGCCGCCTATCTGTCCGGACTCGTCCTGGGCAACTCGAAACTGCCGCACCGCGCCGCCACCCGCTCGTTCGCCGAAGGCGCCGGCTGGCTCGCCCAGATCGGCCTGTTCGTCATGCTCGGCCTGCTGGTTACGCCCAGCGACCTGCCCTCCGCTGTCCTCCCGGCCATCGGTGTGGGCCTGGTCCTCCTGCTGATCGCCCGCCCCCTATCCGTCCTGGCCTGCCTGCTGCCGTTCCGCACTCCCTGGCGCGAACAGGTGTTCATCTCCTGGGCCGGGCTGCGTGGCGCCGTGCCCATCGTGCTCGCCACCTTCCCCATCGTCGCGGGCGTGGACGGCGCACGGCACCTGCTGAACATCGTGTTCGTCCTGGTCGTCATCTTCACCCTCGTCCAGGGCCCGAGCCTGCCCGCCGCCGCCCGATGGCTCGGCCTGACCAGACCCGGCGCACTGCGCGACGTGCAGGTGGAGAGCGCACCCCTGGACCCGTTGAACGCCGACCTGCTCACCGTCGCCGTACCACCCGGCTCTCAACTGCACGGTGTCGCCATCTTCGAACTGCGGTTGCCCCCACCGGCCGTGGTCACCCTGGTCATCCGCGACGGCACCAGCATCGTTCCCCATCACGACAGCGTGCTCCGCTCGGGCGACGAACTCCTGCTGATCACCACACCGGACACCCGGGACGCCGCCGAACGGCGACTGCGTGCGATCGGCAGACGCGGCAAACTCGCCCGCTGGCTCGGCGAACACGGAGACATCGACCCGCGGACCTGACCGGCACCTCCTGACACAGGCAGGCTGCTCTGAACAGAGGGCGGGCGGGTGCGGTAGTGGGCACGGGCCGGGCTCGTCGGCGTGCAGCATTTCTCCGAAGAATTACAGTAGGCACCATTTACCTGTTCTGGGAACTCGGCCGCATCAACAGCGCACTTGGCGAGCTTGCCGACGTCTGGAACGGGCAGTACCAGCAGCGGAAGGAGTCGGCTCGAATCGACTCCTTCCAGTGATACAGCCGGTTGGCGACTGCAACGTGACGTCTTTGTACACGCTCAGTCTGTCGCCGCGGTGCGGGTGCGGTACGCGCGGATCTCTCGCCTGGCCAGGGCGATGGCGGCGACGTTGCAGGGGAAGGCGATCAGGCGGGCCGGTTCAGGGAGGTCGGCGGCCCGCAACAGGCTGGCTCCGGTTGCGGCCAGAAGAAGGGCCAACGGCAGAAGCCTGCGCCAGCGCGGGAGGCCCGGCAACCGGGCTGCCGTGAGCGTGTATTTCACGGCGAGGATGAAGAGCACGGCAAGCAGGGCAAGCGGTAGTAGCACGTGCGGATTCCTCCCGCGGGCCGAGGTCTGGGCGTCCGATGTCGGGGTTAGGGCTCGATGATGCCGACGCGGATGGCGTAGCGGGTGAGTTCCAGGCGGTCGCGCAGGCCGAGTTTCTGGAGGAGGTTGGAGCGGTGGCGTTCGACGGTTTTGACGCTGATGACGAGGAGGAGCGCGATCTCCTTGGAGGTGTGGCCCTCGGCAACGAGTTTGAGGATTTCCTCTTCGCGTTCGGTGATGGGGCGGGCGGGCAGTTGTTCGCCGGTGCGGGCGCGGTGCAGGTAGGTACGGATGAGGGTGGTCTCGGCGCCGGGGTAGATGAAGGGCTCGTCGCGCAGAGCGGCGCGGCAGGCTTCGACGAGGTCACGGTCGGCGACGGACTTCGGGACGTAGCCGGAGGCGCCGGATTTGAGGGCCTCGAAGAAGTACTGCTCGTTGTCGTACATCGTCAGCATCAGGGTGCGCAGGTTAGGACGGAGGCGGGCCAGTTCATGGGCGGCCTGCAGGCCGGTCTGGCGGGGCATGGCGATGTCGAGGATGGCCAGGTCGATGTCGTTGTCCTGAGCTTGGGCGATGGCTTCGACTCCGTCGGCGGCCTCGGCCACGACAGTCAGGTCCGGCTCGGCGTCGAGGATGAGGCGGACGCCGTGACGGACCAGGGCGTGGTCGTCTGCGAGCAGGATGCGGGCCGGTGTGGTCATCGCGCGTTCTCCTGGAGGCGGTCGTCGGCTGTGTTGCCGGTGACCTGCAGACGTATTTCGGTGCCGCCGTGGGGACCTTGGCCGATGCCGAGGTCGGCGCCAATGAGGAGGGCGCGTTCGCGCATGCCGCTGATGCCGGCTCCTTCGGCTGCTACGCCGATTCCTTGGCCGTTGTCGCGGACCAGCAGTCCCACCCGGGCGTTGGGCAGGGCACGCAGATGGACCTCGACGAGGGTGGCGCGGGCGTGCCGGGCAGTGTTGGTGAGCCCTTCCTGGGCGATGCGGTAGAGGACGAGTTCGGTTGCCGGGGCCAGGGGCGGCAGACCGGGGGTTATATATGCAGTCGCGCTCAGACGGGAGGTGGCGAACTCGGCCGTCAGAGCGCGCAGTGCGCTGTACAGGCCGAGTTCCTCCAGGACTCCGGGGCGCAGACGGCGGGCAATGCGGCGGATCTCGTCCAGCCCGGCGCGGGTGGTCTCCTGCGCCTGCCGCAGATCCTCGCGTACGGGCTGGGGTGCGCGGTCGGCCGCGTGTTTGAGCTGGAGCAGGACGGCGGTGAGGGTCTGACCGACCTCGTCGTGGAGTTCCTGTGCGATGCGGCGGCGTTCGGCTTCCTGCGCGGACAGTGCCCTGCCGGAACTGGTGGCGCGTTCGGCCTCCAGCCGGGCGAGCATGGCGTTGAAGCTGGTGGTGAGTTCGGCGATCTCGCCGTGTCCGGTGACGGTCGTGCGACTGCCGGGCTTGAGCAGGTCAGCGGTGACCATGGTTTGGGTAAGGCGGGCCAGTGGTGCGAGTCCGATCCGTAGCAGGACGGCATTCGCAATCAGCATCACCACCAGCCCGACTATCAAGACCAGCGCTTCACCGAACAGCACCGGGGTGGAGACGGTGACAGGACCCAGGAGCAGCAGGATTGCGACAACGAGTACCACTGCATTGAGCAGGAAGATCCGCCAGTACAACGACATGATCGTGTGCTCTCTTCCCGGTGATCCTTACCTCCGCCGTTGCCGATTGGCCCATGCAGGGCTCTGGCCTGCGGCAGGACCCACCGCCCCGCCTCACTCTGACCGCTGCGAGCACACCGTGTCCATCCGTGCTGACACCCATATCGTCGGCCTGTTCGTAGCTGGCAACATGAGCCCTCGCCGCACCGGACCACTGGATTGATTCGGCTGCGCGCCGCACCACCATCACGACGAACATGGAGGGAGGGGTTGTGCCTGCTCCACGGATGAGCACCACGCCCTTGCCAGGTATCGGTGTCCAGTACGACCTCACCACGCGGGAGCGCCGCCACATGTCGGTGATCGCGCATCGGGACGGGACCCGGACAGTGAACGTCTACCGGACCGATGACCCGGACGCATGCGCGCAGTCGCTGCGTCTGACGGAGCCGGAGACGGCGTCACTGATCGACGCGCTGGCGCCCTCACACCACAGCCCGAACCTGCTGTCCACCACAGACCTGGGCCTGGTGGCCGAGCGGATCGAGCTGTCCTCAACCTCGCACTGGAACGGCCGCGTCCTCGGCGACACCCGGATGCGCACCGAGACCGGAGCCTCGATCGTGGCCGTTCTGCGCCGGGCGCAGGCGATCCCCTCACCGACGCCTGACTTCCGGCTGGCCGGCGGCGACATCCTGATCGTGATCGGCACCCGAGAGGGCGTCGAGACGGCGGCGACGATACTCGGAAGGCAGTGAGCACAGTGCACTCGTCCGCCATCTTCCTGATCGAGTTCGGCGCGATCATCCTGGGCCTCGGGCTGCTCGGCAGGCTGGCCGGGCGCCTGCAGTTCTCGCCGATCCCGCTATATCTGCTAGCTGGGCTCGCGTTCGGCGAGGGCGGGCTGCTGCCGCTGGGCACCAGCGAGGAGTTCGTCGCGATCGGCGCCGAGATCGGCGTCATCCTGCTGCTGCTCATGCTCGGCCTGGAATACACCGCCACCGACCTGGTCTCCAACCTCAAGACCCAGTACCCAGCCGGACTTGTCGACGCTGCCCTCAACGCCCTGCCCGGCGCAGCGATGGCCCTCATTCTGGGCTGGGGCCCGGTCGCCGCCGTCGTGCTGGCCGGTGTCACCTGGATCTCCTCCTCCGGCGTCATCGCCAAGGTCCTGGGCGACCTGGGCCGCCTCGGCAACCGCGAGACCCCGGTGATCCTGAGCATCCTGGTCCTCGAGGACCTTGCCATGGCCGTCTACCTGCCGATCATCACCGCGCTGCTGGCCGGGGCCGGCCTCGCCGCGGGCAGCGCCACCCTGGCCATCGCGCTCGGCGCCGCCGGACTGGTCCTGGTGGTCGCGGTGCGCTACGGACGCCACATCTCCCGTTTCGTCTCCAGCGACGACCCCGAGAAGCTGCTGCTGGTCGTGCTGGGCCTGACTCTGCTGGTCGCGGGCGTCGCACAGCAACTGCAGGTCTCCGCGGCCGTGGGGGCGTTCCTGGTGGGCATCGCACTGTCCGGTGAGGTCGCCGAGGGGGCGCACGGGCTGCTCTCCCCGCTGCGCGACCTGTTCGCCGCCGTGTTCTTCGTCTTCTTCGGCCTGCACACCGATCCTGCCAGCATCCCGCCCGTGCTGCTGCCCGCGCTCGCGCTGGCCGTCGTCACCGCCGGGACGAAGATCGCCACGGGGTACTGGGCCGCCAAACGCGCCGGGGTGGGCACCAAGGGCCGCTGGCGCGCCGGGGGAACCCTGGTGGCCCGCGGCGAGTTCTCCATCGTCATCGCCGGACTCGCCGTCACCGCCGGCATCGAACCCTCACTCGGCCCACTGGCCACCGCATACGTGCTCATCCTCGTGGTCATCGGCCCGCTCACCGCCCGCTACACCGAACCGGCCGCCGCCTGGATCACCCGGCGCCGCGCCCCGCCAGAGCCACGCCCGGCAGCAGTGTCCTCAGTGGACGGGGCCACGGAGACGGTCCAAGGCCAGGGCCCTGTCGGACCTGCATGAGCGAGGACAGATGGGCGGCGATCACGAGCCAGGACACTGCGCTGCTGCTCGCCGCGCCCTCGCCGTATATCTGGGCGGCGCCGTGGGTATCGGCCACAGCCTGCCCCGCCTGCTGCTGCGCAGCCCGGCCTGGCGGTCGGAGACCGCCCGCCACCCGCTCTCCAGCGCCGTCACGCTGACCGCCCTCATCGTGCTGTGGCCGGTGAGCCTGGTGTATCTGGCATGCCGGACCGCGGCCCGTCGGCGCCAGCGAAGGACAGTTCCGCCCGGGAGACAATCATGATGTTGGGCGGGGCACCGATCAAGGTGCCGCCGCCGATGTTGCAGGCCGTCACTCGGCAATCAAGTACGGCACCACGGGAACGCCGAGCTGTCGGCACATCACGATGGTGCGGGGGCGATGAGCAGGACCGTGCTGAGGCCCTGATGGATCGATAGAGATCCGGTCGCTGGATATGGGTGTCACCACGGATAGACGCCTCCTCTTTGCGGCGCCACGCTGTGGCGGGGCCGTAAGTTCGGCCGCGCCAGAAGCGTTGGGCTACACGCGCCCTGGGACGCCGAGGCCCCGAGATTTGCCAGCTCCTGCTTGAGAGGCACCGAGGTTCGTCGTGGGGTGAGAGAAGTGGCGTTGCACATCTCAGACAAAAACGTCGCCTATTCCCGTCATGCGGCGCTGACGTGCCAAGTTGATAGTGCGAGGGCCAAGGCCTGAACCATCTGGATGGACCGCCGTTGCGACTGGGCTCTGCCTCTCAATGTGCTGTTAGGGGTCGGCTGACAGTCCGACATCTCCGTCCTCATCAAAGAGGGGAAGGACATGAAACGCAGCAATGTCGGGGCAGTGATGACAAGCAACGTCGTCAAAGCTGGGTACGACGCTTCCTTCAAGGAGGTCGCCCGCCTCCTCAACCAGCACGGCATCAGCGGTCTCCCTATCGTCGACGTCAACCAGCGAGTCATCGGGGTGGTCTCCGAGACGGATCTTCTGGCCCGTCAGGTCGAGGCCGACGACCCCTACCGCCCTCCGCGCCGCTTTCACTGGCCCCGTATCAGCTCCGCCTCACGCCAGCGTAGGACCAAGGCCCATGCTCGTACCGCAGAGCAGCTGATGTCTCGCCCCGTCGTCACGGTGCACGCCGATGTCGATGTCGCCGAGGCCGCCCGCACTATGGCCAGGCACCACATCGAACGCCTGCCAGTGGTGGATGAAGAGCAACATCTCGTGGGTATGGTGACCCGCCGCGACCTTCTGCAAATCTTCCTGCGGACGGACGACGACATACGCAGTGATGTCATCGACGAAGTCATTGCCGGTACTCTGTCCTTGCCTCCGCAAGCCGTCGACATCACCGTGCGGGAAGGCGTAGTGACGTTGTCCGGGCAGCTCGAGCACCGCACTGAAATCGAGATCGCTGTGCGCATGACCCGCCAGATCGACGGCGTAGTTGCCGTCGACGACCAACTCACCTTCCGTCACGACGACGCACATCTGCGGCTCACCGAACGCGCCCCGCACGGGGTGGCGGACGATTGGCTCCGCAAACTCTAGGCCTGACGTTTATGCAGCATTGCTGTTCGCGATGGCCGCCGCGAGGCTCGGTTCGCCCTGTTTCCCGACGGGGTGCTGGCGTGCGCGGTACTTGTTCCTCATGCCGGTCGGCCGGGGCCCGCGGCGCTGAGTTTCGGTGCACCGCGATGCAGAACTGCTCACTCCAGGAACAATAGGCCCGTCCCCTGGGGGGGCGTACACCTGGGTGCTGGCCCCGCTGAACCGTCACCGACTGAAGCGCCAGCCGCTTCACATAGCCTGGAAAACCCTGCTCAGGGCTACCCCTGTGGCCGGCCACAGCACCCTCAAGAAAGGGTCGAGCAGTCATCATTCGGGCATAAAACATACATGGCATCCGTTCCGGCAGGCAGGGGACTGTGATGGTCGAGGAACTGCTGACGGCAGGAGCTGTAGCGGGGTCAGCCGCTGTGCTGTATTTGGCGGCGGCAGCCCGGGTAGTGAAGCAGTACGAGCGGGGAGTGGTCCTTCGCTTCGGGCGGCTGCGCCGCAACATCCGGGGGCCGGGGTTCACCATGGTGATCCCCGGGGTGGATCGGCTGCACAAGGTCAATATGCAGATCGTGACAATGCCCGTTCCGGCGCAGGACGGCATCACCCGCGACAACGTCACCGTACGGGTGGACGCGGTCATCTACTTCAAGGTCGTCGACGCGGCAGAGGCGATCATCCGGGTCGAGGACTACCGCTTCGCGGTCTCCCAGATGGCGCAGACCTCACTGCGCTCGATCCTCGGCAAGAGCAATCTCGATGATCTGCTCTCCAACCGGGAGAAGCTCAACGAGGGCCTGGAACTGATGATGGACAGCCCTGCCGTCGAATGGGGGGTAACCATCGACCGCGTTGAGATCAAGGACGTCTCCCTCCCGGAGACGATGAAGCGGTCGATGGCCCGGCAGGCAGAGGCAGACCGCGAACGCCGCGCGCGGGTCATCAACGCCGACGCCGAGCTGCAAGCATCCAAGAAACTCGCGCAAGCGGCCTCGGTGATGTCCGACCAGCCCGCGGCGCTTCAGCTCCGGCTGTTGCAGACCGTGGTGGCTGTCGCTGCCGAAAAGAACTCCACCCTCGTCCTGCCTTTCCCGGTCGAGCTGCTGCGGTTCCTGGAAAGAGCCACTCCACACCAGCCCGCCCAGCCTGCGGTGCCGCTCGCGCAACCGGCTCCTGTAGAGCCGGCGAAGGACAATCCCGCGCTGGAGGAGCACACCCCCGAAGAGCCTGAGCGAGAGGCCGACGCTAGTGCGCGGTGACTTCCATTCACAGGAGATGCCGCTGTCGGCACGGGTGTGCCTCGTCTGGCCTTGTCGGCGGTCGCGCCCGCCATCCACCGCTGGTGCGGCCCCGAGGCGTTCGCGGTGCGGCGCTCGCATGCGAGCGGGATGCGCACCACCGCCGAGAGGCGGCCGAATATCACGAAGTGGTTCGGCCGCGGCGTGTGGACCGCTGCGGTCAACGACAGACGCTTCACCGTCACCCGTGAGCTCTCTCCGACCCCGTGGTCGAAGTCCGGACGGGTCCAGCTGACCGCTGCGTGGCTTTCCGGGCCGGCGGCATACGTGACCCGGACCCTGGAGCCGGAGCGGACGGCGATGGTCTTGGTGCTTTGGGAGGAGACGATGCGAGTGTCTTCCTGGCCACCGGCGTCAGTGATGGTGATGGTCACAGTGGCGGCGTGGTCCGAGCCAGACCGGAGGCCGACGGTGAGCACGCCGTCCATGTCGACGGTCTCGTTGCAGGTTGTCGATTCTGACGAGTCGATCCAGAGGCTTGGCTCGTCAAGGACGTTGCTCCGCCGTTCGGTCGGAGACTGGACACGGGCTCTCCACGTAGGTCGGCTTCAGTGTCTGGTGTGCTTCTCTGCACCAGTCAAGTCGCCTGGCACTCCAGTGACCTTCGGATCGTGCTGAGCCCTAACCGGAGAGCGGGAAAACCCGTGACGGGCCGATTCGCCGGCTCAGGCCGACTGCTTGCGCTTCGCCGGGCTCTTGATGACGACGAGGGCGACCAGCAGCGCGAAGACGAGGAATGCGGTGCCCGCCACGAACGCGCTCTGCATTCCCTCGGTGAAGACGTGGTGCGCCCACTCCACGGGCGAGGCACCGCCCCGCGGTTCGTCGGCGGCGTTCTTGCCCGCCGTGCCGAACACCGTGACGAGGACAGCGAGTCCGAGGGCGCCACCGAGCTGCATCATGGTCTGCACGCTGCCGGAAGCGGCTCCGGCGTCCTTGGGGTCCACTCCGGCGAGCACCGTCATGTTCATCGGCATGAAGCTCAGCCCCATGCCGACGCCGAACATCAGCAGCGGCCCGAAGACCCCGGTCCAGTAGGCGCTGGTCTCGGTGAGCTGGGTGAGCCAGACAAAGGCTCCGGCCATCAGCGCGGCCCCGGCGACCATGAGGCGCTTGGCGCCGAACTTCTTCAGGAGTGTGGCCACTTGGGTGACGGTGGCGAACATCCCGAGTGTCATCGGCAGGAAGGCGAAGCCGGACCTGGCGGGGCTGTAGCCCATCACGTCCTGCACGTACTGGGCCAGGAAGAAGAACAGGCCCATCATGCTGGCGGTGAGCAGCAGGACGTTCAGGTACGCGCCCGACCGGTTGCGGCTGGCGAACAGGCGCAGCGGCAGGATGGGCGGGTCGACGCGGGTTTCGACCACCAGGAACGCGGCGAGCAGCACGCCGGCGAGAACGTACGAGCCGATGGTGAGCCCGTCGCTCCATCCGTGCTCAGGCACCCTGATGAACGCGTAGACCAGCGCCACCATGCCGAGCGTGGCGGTTACGGTGCCGACGATGTCCACCTTGTTGCGCTGGTGGACGGGCTCGCGGATGTAGCGCGGCGCCAGCACGGCGATGGCGAGACCGATGGGGACGTTGATGAAGAGCACCCAGCGCCACGAGGCCCAGTCGGTCAGTACGCCGCCGAGGATCAGGCCGATGGAGCCGCCGGCACCCGCGGTGGCGGAGTAGACGCTGAGCGCCTTGGTCCGGAGAGCGCCTTCTTCGAAGTTGGTGGCGATCAGGGACATGGTGCTCGGTGCGGCCAGTGCCGCGCCGAGCCCCTGTACGGCGCGGGCTGCGATGAGCAGCCCGGGGGACTGCGCCAGTCCGCCCACCAGCGAGGCGGCGGTGAAGATCAGGGTGCCTAAGGTGAGCATGCGGCGTTTGCCGAGGATGTCGCCGATCCGGCCTCCGAACAGCAGCAGCCCGCCGAACACCACGGTGTAGGCGTTGATCACCCAGGCCAAGCTGGTGCGTGAGAAGCCGAGATCCTCCTGGATCTTCGGCAGCGCGATATTCACCACGGTGGCGTCGACGCTGATCATCAGGTAGGTGACGGCGATGATCGCGAGAATGATGCCGGAGTGCCGAGTCTGCGGGGTACCGGCCTGGTTCTCGATCGTGCCGGACGGGGGGCGTCCGTCGGCAACGGTGCCTTGCTCGGTCATCTCTCTCCTAGAGCGGCGGACTCTGTACCTGGTCCGGGAAGCGGTAGGGGGAGCACTCTCGTGCCGGAGTGCGGGCGGGCGCGTACGCGGCGCCGAGGCAAAATCAGGGACTGTCCCCGTTTAACTCTCCGGGAAGATACAGGGACTGTCCCCGCTTCTCAAGTGGCGGACGTAAGATGGGTGTTGGACACCGCGAGCGAGCACCACCAGCTCGTCCGCTGGCTGTCGCATCAGCCCGGGGCGACCGGGCTACACAGCAGGGAAGCGTGCATGACGTTTACGAGCGGGGGGCCGCAGGGCCCGCGGCAGCCGCCGACGAGAGCTGACGCCCGCCGCAACTACGAGCGGCTGCTCACCGCGGCGAGCGAGGCGTTCGCCGAGCACGGCGCGGGTACCTCGCTCGACGACATCGCCAAGCGCGCCGGAGTCGGCAACGCCACCCTGTACCGCCATTTCCCCACCCGCGAGGCCCTCCTCGAAACCGTGTACCGCGACGAGATCCAGCAGCTGAGCGACCACGCGAGGACGTTGGCGCTGTCCAGGGACCCCGTGGACGCGCTGGCATCCTGGCTACGGATGGCGGTGTCCCGCATGAGCGTGTACGAGGGACTCAAGGGCCTCCTCGTGATCGCGCTGCGCGACGAGGGCGCGGAGCTGGGGTCGTGGTGCCGCGACACCATCCGGTCCGCGGCAGCCGACCTGCTCACCAAGGCACAGGAGGCCGGGGCAGTGCGCGCGGACATCGATGAACTGGCCCTCCTGCGGATCGTCAACGCTATCTCGCTGACCGCCGAGCAGAGCGGCATCGGTCCCGATCCGACGGAACAGCTCATCTCACTCCTGCTCGACGGCCTGCGCTCACGCTGAGAACCGCGCATGCGGCGCGCTCCGGGCTGCCCCAGAAGGCCGTGCAGGGCGTGAGATGGAAGGGCTGACGGTCGGACTGATTTCAGACATCGGCCCGCACCAGGAGGCCGTCCAGGTACATCTGCACGGTGAAGGGGCTGACCTGGTCGGCGGCCGACCAACTGGTACCAGGGAGCGGGCGGCTGAGCTGGGCGAGAGCTGCCATGACCTCCTCCAGCGACACATCCGCCCGTACCTGTCCGGCCTGCTGTGCGTGACTCAGAAGCCGCTGGGCCGCCTGCACGAAGCGCTCCTTCTGCAGGGACAACTCCGGTCGTGCGCCCATCAACTCGCCCGACAGACAACACAGGGCGGCGAGCCGTTGCAGGGCAACGGCTCGCGCAAAGTGGCACAAGGCGGAATACGGGTCGTCTTCCTGGGCGGCGGCCTCTTCCGCCGCGTCGGCGCCGTTCACGGCGACCTGCTCGAGCACTGCAGCCAACAGATCTTCCCGGCTGGGGAAATGCCGGTAGAGCGTGGCGTTACCGACAGCCGCACGGCGTGCGATCTCATCCAGGGCGGCTTCCGGCCCGAGCTCCGCTAACGACTCCTGGGCCGCGGCCAGGATCCTGGCCCGGTTGTGCACGGCGTCCGTACGAGGCCCCCGGCGGTTTCGCTCGGTATCTGCGTCCGACCTGCATGCCCGCATGCTCGCCCCTATCTCGCCCTGTGCCCTGATCTTCGTCATCGTGCTTCTACTGGCCATGAATGGCCTCGTACGGGTAGGCCGTGCCCTATATGGCCTAAGCGAACAACTATCGCAAAGGAGGCGGAATGGGCCATCCCGTCGAGCCGGTGGTTGGCCCAGACATAGCTTTCGGGAAGCATGTCGCCGATGTGAACAGTTCGGATGCGGTGGTCTGAGCCGACGATGACCTTCAAGGCGGGGAAGTAGTCTCGGCCTTCCCCCGCGCCCGGTTCCGGTACGCCACGCTGTCCAGCAGTTTCCTGACTCTCGGGACTGGCTAGGAGCAGGAACCCCACCACCAGCATGTCGAAGAGCTCTACGGCTGACCTCCCTTTCAGTGTGCGGCCCTTGAGCGCTCCGGACTGAAGCGACGGCCGTTCACACAGAAGAGGCGCGAGCCGGCCGTTCTGATGACACCCCACCCAAGATTCTTTTCAGGCACCCTGGCTTCACCAGTCCCGCCCCAGGACGTCGCGCTGGCGGCCTGACCTCCGACGTTTTTTCCCGCTCTCCTAACCGGTCAGTTCGAGCGGTGTGGCTGGCGGCCCGTTTCGGAGATAGCCGGTGATGAGGTCTGCGAGGCCAAGCGGATAGATCGTCTGGGTCGCCTCCTGCATCTCGTGCAGACTCCACCATTGCCAGGCGCGGATGTCGTCGGGCTGGCTGGCCCGGGCCGACAGGCCGAACTCCGTTGCCAGAGTGGCGAATTGCTGACTGGTGTACACCTTGTTCAAGCTCGCCGAGCACCTGGACCGCGACGGCATCGCAGCCTCCATCGGCTCGGTCGGCGACGCATACGACTGTCAGCGCCCTCGCGGAGAACCTCTGGATGCTCATCAAAACCGAGTGCATCCGCGGCCGCACCTTCACCACCCGGGCCGAGGCCAACCTCGCGCTCTTCGAGTACATCGACAGCTTCTACAACTCCCGGCGCATCCAGAAACGGCTCGGCTACCTCAGCCCGATCGAGTTCGAGGAGAAGCACTACGCCAACCGGGCAACGGCCGAACGAACGAACCTGAAACCCCGTCAACCCGCCCTGACCAGCTGACCAGCTGACCAGCTGACCAGCTGATCAGCACTTCCCGCACGCCGGGGGAACCTCAAACCGGTGCGGAGCGGTGACGGTGACGATCCTGGGCGGGGAACGGATCTGTTCCGTTCAAAGCGGCTCATGGTCTGGGCAGTGCCGCGTCTCAGGTTTCGCCCGAATTGCCCATGAGGGCGGTGACGACGGCCGAGGTGACGGCAGGGGTCAGGCCGGGGTGATCCAGCGGGGGCAGGATCTGACCTGGCCGCGTCTGCTCGATGAGGGCGCGGACGGCCGCGATGCGGGCGTGTGCAGTGATCGGTTTGCCGGTGGCTACTGCGGCGGCCAGCAGGCCGGGAAGGGTGTGCAGGGGCCGCGGGCCGGTAGTGGCCGCAGCGAAGGGCGGGGGTGTTTCCGGGCGTGCGTGGAGGACGGGGATGCCGGGCGGAGGGGCGATCAGACCGAACAGGTCGACAATCAGGTCGGTACGGTCGGCCAGCTCGTGGAGGACGTGGATTCCCTGGATGAGGGGATCGTAGAGCGTGAGGTCGGTGATGCCGCTGGCCACGAGGAGGCCGCACAGGTCACCGCCGCGGTTGGGAGCCACACATACCACCCGGGCCTGCTGCACGTCGATGTTGTGCTGGCGCAGCGTGGTGTATGCCGCGGCAGCCGCAGCGATGGCCAGACCATCGTTGATGGAGTCCAGCAGCAGGACGGGGCAGTCCGTGAGGGCGGCTTGAGCGGCATGGACGTGGTCGAGGCGGGTGTGGATGAAGACAGCCGCGATGATGCCGGGGGCGAGCAGTCGCACAGCGGCGGCCAGATCCTCGGCACGGTCTACGGCGACGGGCAGGGGCAGGATGTCCAGGCCCGTCGTGCGGCGCAGATGGACCGCCTGGGACTCGACCGCCGGCAGAGCGATGGACGCGGGCAGGTGATCGAAGTCCAAGACCGCGCTCGCGTCGGACACAAGCGCTACCCGATGTGCACGGCCGGTGTAGCGGTTGATGTGTTCGGGGTGGTCGACCAGGTGCTTGATCACCCGGCGGTCGGCGTCCGCATCCAGCAGCGCGACGTCGTGATCGCTGGCTGTCGAGGCGCTGATGTGCTGGCTGAGCTTGCCGGTGGAGGCGGTGGTGAAGACCAGGTCCTCGCACAGGAGGAGGTCTGCGCCCAGGCGTTCCCGCAGAGTGCTGGTGAGCCACGCCAATGTCGAGCCGCTGTCGGCGTCCAGGAGCACGCGATGCGCTCCAGTGGCATCCGGCGGGCAAGTTTGGGCGCTGACAGCGCCCGGCGCATTTACGGCGACCGCTTCCACAGCGGCGAGGGCTCGTTCGGGGATGTGGATGCGGATACTGAAGGCCGGATTCGCGCTGGCAGGCGGTGTGGCGGGCAAAAGGTTCGGCTTTCTGTGCGTGAAACGGCTACGACGACAACGTGCCAGGAGCCTGCCACATGGCATCCATCACGATGGTGGGCAGTACGTCGACCACGACCAGGCAGGCGGCCTCGCCGCCGAGAGCGCCCGCTCCGACGGACCCCCACTCGAACGCTGCCGCCGCGGGAACCTCAGGTCGCTGAACTCCCGTCGCCAGTGGCGGTGGTGGACCCGCTCCGTCGCTGCCTGGTTGTATGCCGAAAGGCGAGGCGCACGTCACGAGGCGGGAACTCAGAACTCGACGTATCGATCACAGCGTCCCAAGGTCCCTGGCCGGCAAGCCGGTTGAGATCTGCCGCTTCTGTCCGGTCTCCGCGAAATGGCCATACCCCTGGTACGTCCTGCCCAGACCGGCCGCAGCTGAGCGCCGTCACGCCTCAGCCGCGACGAGGTGCCTCCACGACGATGTTCCTGCCAGGGACTATGTACCGCCCAAGACTAGAATCTTCATACTCAAGGTCCTGCCCTTCCCTCAGGCTGGGGAGAAAGGTGCGGGCCTGTCGCATCATGCGCCGAGTGCGGACACGAAGTGTGCTGTCGCCTTCCTGCGTCGATTGGCTATGCCGAACGCCGTCCTTGTGCCTTGGCTTGTGACTGTCAGAAGCCGTCCGTCGGCCCGCAGCTCGGCAGAACACTTGCTCCGGTCGGCCGCCCACAGGACGGCGGTCGGGGTGTCGAGGATCTTGTTGTACGTGAACACCAGGGCCCGGCGTTCGGTGAGGACGACGAAGCAACCACGGACCGTGCGCCGTAGTGCTGAGGTGTGGGGATGGCGGGCCGGGAACACCTCGACCGGTGACTCGCCCTCGTCAAGGAGCGCCAGTACCCGGCTGCGCTCCTTCCACGATTGCCCGCTGTAGTACACAGTCCACCACGCCGCGGTCACCGGCGCGTAGAAGAGGGGGCCCTCGGTGGTGTCGACGGCATACACGTACAGCACGGCGAGCAGCGGCAAAGCCAGCCACAGTGCGGCCAACAGAATCAGCCGCTTCCGTAGCGCGCGCCTCGCCACTCGCCGTATCCGCGACTCAGCGTCGTGCATTCCGTCCCCCTGTCGGATCGGCCGAAGGGATTTGTGCCCTGGGCAACCTGGGACATGCTTCGCCGCACTATTACGTCGACGACCGTGCCCTGAAGGGCGGCAGGAGCAGATCGGCGCGTAGGTCGACCAGTCAAGAATGAGGCGTGTGTTGCGTTACGAGGTTTGCGGTTGAGGTTCTCAGCTGCATGCGGGGGAGGTACTCCTGTCGTGCCTTCTTGGGCTGGCGAGACAGCGGGGCGTCTCGCGCCACGGTGTCACAGGGGTCAGGAAGACAACGCCGTCACGAAACGGGCGGTCTCCTTGCGGAATTTCAGAGGCACGTGGAAGTCATAGCTTCTGTCGGCGGTCGCCGCGAACACCCGGGACTTCACCTTCGGTGGGACGTCGTCCTGGATACGGCGGGCAACCTCGTCGAGTTGGGTGACGATCACCGAGCGGTACAGCCCGCCGCCCTTGACGGCATTCGTGGAGTACGCCAAGCAGGGAGCTGGGGGTGTTCGGCTGGCCCTCTGAGGCGAGCAGGTGTCTCGCTTGCCACCCCCTTCGCCTTGCTCCACGCGGCATGCCTGCCAAAGTGCCGTCTGGTTGATGCATAGGCCACTCTATCTTTAGGATGCTCCCGATGCTCTCGCTCGTTACCGTGTATTTCGAGCATCCGGGCGGAGTCGGTGTCGTATTGTCATGGCGAGATGAGGGGCGAGCGCTACGCAGGGAATAATGATCATTCTTCCCCAATCCGGCCGGGTGCCGTCCAGAATGGCGATTACGGCGAGCGGAAGTATCAAGAAATACCAAGTCAGCCAGTGGGTGACGCTATAGGCAAGTTTCGTACGTCCAGCGACTTTTGAATCTTGACGAGGTGGACGTAGATGCGCAGCGAAGCGAAGCAATACGGGGAAAATAGTTAGCAGAGTTGCGCTGACGAATACAGGCGCAACTACGGCCAGCGGGTAACTCCAGCGAATACATATCCAGAGAATTATCCAGGACGCGCATGGGGATATAATTTCCCGCGCACGTAAAATAAATTCCTTGGATGGCTTCCACCCGGCCACCGACTTCCTCACTTTCCGTAGAAGTGTGATCTTCCCGTGGACTCGGGTGCCATAAGCGCGAAGCCTATGGCACCCGAGTTCGAACCTAGCGGTGACTACGTCACGGCCTCAGCTTGACCCATCCGAGCCCGCCCAATGCGCCGACGGCACCGTACGTAGCGCACGCCTTGAGCATGTCTTTCCCGGAGTTGCCTTGGTAGGCCTCATTCACGGCAGCGCCGGCACAGCCGCCCGCCGCCCCGCCCAGGATGGGATTTCCGGTCACCACCGTGACGGTGGCTACCACGGCGACGGTGACTACTCCCCCGAGTACATCACCCCAGCCGAAGAGGCCGCTCGGGTCGATGATGTTGGTGGGGTCCCCGGAGGCGTACAGGTAGGGGTTGGCTTCGAGGCCGGCCGGGTCGGGCTGGGTGAAGCGTCCGATGCTCGGGTCGAGGTAACGAGCCTCGTTGTGGTACAGCCCGGTCGGGTCCTGGTAGCCGCCCACGAAACGGTAGGGCTGCGGGACCTGTTCGGTGGCGTCGGTGATGCCGTTGGGGCTGTAGTAGTACCAGTTGGCCTTCTTGCCCTGGGAGTTCACCACGGCTTCGACCGTGCCGAGGGCGTCGGTGAGGTAGTAGTACGTCTCGCCCTTGGTGCGGAAGGAGTTGAGGTTTCCGGACGGCTCGCGGGTGAAACTCATGTCCACCCCGGCCTTCGTCTGCGCGGACAGACCGACCGGGCCGTTGTGGAAGAGCGTGTCGCCGAACTGAGTGCGCTCGGACTGGTCGGTGGACGCATACCTTCCCTTGTACTCGTCCCCGCCCTGGGTGATAGAGGTGAGCTGGGAGAAGTCGTTCCACTGCCCGCCGGCGCGGGCGGTGTCCGCAGTGGGGTTCGCCGCGGTCTCGTTGCCCGCCTTGTCGTAGGACCAGCCGTCGGTGCTGCCGTCGCGGGCGGTGAGCTGGGAGGCGTCGTTGTAGGTGTAGGTGGAGCCTCCGGGGCAGGTGTCCTCGGCCTGGGCCTTGCGGGCGACCGGGAGGTTGCCGTTCTGGGAGGTGAGGTTGCCGGCCTTGTCGTAGCAGTACAGCCAGCTGTTGTTGAGCGTCGAGCCCTCGGTCTCCTCGGCGTACTTGAGGCGTCCGGCGGAGTCGTAGTCGTAGGCCCGCTTCAAGCCGTCCACGTGGTCGGTGCGGGAGCGGATCTGCGTGCCATCCACGGTCTCGCCGCCGCTGGTGTAGGCGTAGCTGTAGGCGAGGTCGATCATCGTGCCCTCCGCATCGGAGGCCGCCGTGATCCGTGTTGCCCGGTTGGACTTGTCCCGCGTGACCGTCTCCGTGATGCCTGCGGGAAGGGTGGTCTTGGTGCGGGCGTCGTTGGCGTTGTAGTCGTACGTCGTCTTCTTGTCCTGCGGATCGGTGAGGGACAGCAGCTTGTGCGTTTTGCTGTACGCGTACTCCACCGTGCCCGACGGGTCGGTGTAGGACTCGACGTTGCCCTCGGCCGTGTACTCGAGGACGGTCTGCGAGCCGTCCTGGAGGGTACGGACCGTTTCCCGGTTCAGCGGGTCGAAGTCGTACTTGGTGATACCGGTGGCGTCCGAGCGCTGCTTGAGGTTGCCGTCACCGTCCCATGCGTAGGTGACGGTCATGTTCGTACTGGACACCTTGGTGATCCGGTCACGGTTGTCGTACCCGAACACCGTCTTGATGCCCCGGCCGTCGGTGACGGTCTCCGGCCGGCCCGCGCTGTCGTACGTGTACGTCGTTTCACCCAGAGGGCCGGGAGGGGTGGCCTTCGCCACGTTGCCCTTGGCGTCGTAGCGGAACTTGGTCACTTTGCCGCCTGCGTCCTTCACCTCGCATCGCTGGCCCTTGAAGCCGCCGCAGGTGGGGTCGGCGGGGTTGTAGGTGAAGGTGCGGGTGCCGCCGTCCGCCCCGGCCACGGTCTCTTTGGTGGTGTTGCCCGCGGAGTCGTAGCTGTAGCTGACCTCCACCCCGTCCGCGCTCGTGATCTTCCCCGGGACGTCCGCCCCGGCGATCGTCCGGTAGCCGGTCAGCGAGGCGGTGGCGCCGGTGGGCAGTTTCAGGCTGCTGGGATTGGAACGGGTATCCCAGCCGTAGGCAGTGACATTGGCCGGGTCGGAACCGGCGCCCATGGCGTCCGTGGCCGTCTCGAGGTTCAGGTTGGCGTCGTAGGTGCGTTCCCGGTTCCGGCCGAGAGCGTCAGTGACCTTCGTGACCGAACCGTCGGCGGTATGGGTGTACTTGGTCTGGTTCCCGGCCGGGTCGGTGACGGTGGTGACCCCGGCCTTGCCCGGCGCGTCGGCACTGTAGGCGTAGGTGTGGGTGGGGCCGGTCTCGCCGGAGCCGTCGAAGCCGGTGGCGCGCTTCATGGAGGTGACGCGGTTGGTGCTGTCGTAGGTGAAGACCGTGACCCTCCCCTCCGGGGTGGTGATCTTCGTCAGGCGCCGGTCGGCGTCGTAGCCGAAGGAGGTGGCCTTGCCCTCGGCGTCGGTGGTCTTGGCCAAGTCCCCGGCCGGATTCAGGTCGTAGATGACGGTGCGGCCGGTGTTGTCCTTGGCCTGCCACTGCGACGCATCGGTCTTGACCAGGTCGATGCTGCGGCCGGAGCGGGACTCGGTGAGCTTGAAGCCCTTGTGCTCGGTGCCCTCGTCGTGCTGGTCGATGAGGATGTGCCCGCCGTTGCGGTCGGAGACCTTCACCAGCGTGCCGGAGGCACTGTAAGTGTCCTTCATGCCCGAGCCTCGCTCGGTCACCGTGTACTCGCCGCCGGACGTCTTCTCCAGATCCAGACGGTAACCCTTCGGCGTCGCGTACGTACCGTCCGCCTTCTTCGTAAAGGACACCGATCCGCCGGTGGCGTCGTACAGCACCACCTGATCGGCCTCGATCTGCAGATACCGCTCGTAGTTGGCCCACCAGCGCTGCGAGACCTTGCCCCACGGGGCGTCCAGCGAGTTGTACGTCCTCGTCAGTTGCAGCGAATTGTCGACCCCGGCGACCTGGAAGTCCGTCGCGGCGAGCATCAGGTTGCCGCTGGAGTAGTTCACCCGCGCCACGAGCGAGTCCGCGACCCGTACATCGGAGATCTGATGCCACGGGACCTGCCCCTGGCCCTCGGGCACGACCGCCTCGATCGCCGCCCTGGCGTTACGCGGCACCTCACCGGTGCGGGCGCGGTCCTCCTGCGCGGCACGCCACCGCGCCAACTGCTCCGAAACCTTCTCCGGGACCGTCTTCGGCGCCTTGGTCGTGCCGACCTTGACCGGCGGCATCTTCGCTTTCTCGCCGTCCTTGCCCCACGCCGAGACCGGCCTGTCCGGCGCGGCGATCGCCGGCATCGCCGAAGCGGTGAGTGCTAAGACAGCTGATGAGGCGATCACGATGCGTCTGGTACGTAACCGGGCACGTCTGCGCGGCGTGCTCTTGGTGCGTGAGTACATGTTGCCGTGACTCCCTACCTGGATCGAAAAGGGGTGCGGTACATGTGCAGGGCAGAAGGGGAGCGGCCGGGCCATCACAGAGAGGGCCGTATGGTGTCACGGCGCCGCCGGGGGACAGCGGACGCACGGCGCACACGGGGACTTGCCGGCCGCCCGCTCTTGTGCCCGATCACCAACGCCCACCGGACACAGGGCGTGAGTCGGCGTGGTGTCCCGCTGCATGCGAATCAGCACACCGTTCCCCCCTTGGCTCCCTCGTGCTCACGACAGGTGCTGTCGGTGTGAACCTGTGGACGCGGCGGCCACGATAGGCACACTCGTTCGGGCGCGGCTAGGGAGACTCGCCCCGCCAACTGGCCCTGGCTGAAACCCTGTTGCGAAGTGGAAGGAGTGACGAGTGCGGCGAACGAGCTGGGCGACCTGCAACCTCCTGTGTGACGTCCGTGAAAGGGGAGGGCGAAGGGGCATTCCATCGTGAAGTAGAGGGGCTGATTCCGCGCTCCGCATCGCGTCGTCACTCGTAAGTGTTCAAGCTGGGCTGCTTCGTGCGCGGTGACGGCGCGATGACCCAAGACGGCCGACGCGCGGACTTCGACGTTGGGACCTAACGCTGTTCGAAACCTCGTGCCCCTTACCTGACCGAACGCACCCCGCATATTCCTGCGAGTCACGCGCTGCTCCTGTTCTGCGCAGGTCACTCGAACGGCAGCCGAGGGCCGGAAAACGGTCGCGCCCCGAGGTGAGCTGGGCGGCCCGTGACTGCCTCGCAGTTGATCGGCCTCCGGTGCCGGCCGGGATGCTGCGGTGATCGCTGCACCGGCGCGACTGCGCAAAGCTGCCTTCAGCTGGTGACGGCGGGCCACACTGCCTGCCCGGATCGCAGTGCAAGTCCGCGCCTGCCCTTGGCAATCCGGTATCCCTAGTCCCCGAGGTCCGGCAACGGCCGGACTTCCGCAGCCCACGCCCGTTCGATCCGCTGGAGCGGGATGTGGATGCGGGGGTACGTGAAGCGGCGGCGGCCGGATGGTCGATTCGGAGCATTCCGTATCGCCAGACGCACCGACGGCGCCGCGGGATTTCGTCGCCACGCGCGCCACGCGGCCTGATCGCAGACGGTTCTCGGCCTCCACGTGATCACTGGATAGATCCGTTGAGTGGTGCTGTCCGCAGCCCGGCTCCGGGTCGGAGGTGACTGACACTTTTCGTTGCATCGTGTCAGGGTCGTCAAGGCGGTGCGTGTGCGGAGTTCAGGGCCGCAGCTTGCCGACTTCTTCACCAGGAGTCACAGTTTCATCACATCACGTGCAAGGGCATGCCCATGGCAAGCGTTTTCCCCCAAGAATGTCGCGTCTCTTGATCGTGACAGTGGGGTGGGGCTGTGAACTCAAGGTGGGGCCGTGTCGACGGTACGGGTAGAAGATCGAGAGGAAGACCGGGGGCGGTCCTGGTGGCAGGTCTTGCGCTCGTGTTCACCGCTGTGGGGCCTGCGCCGATCGCGCAGGGAGCCACGGCTGAGGAGGAGCCTCGACTTTCCGAGGGGCAGAAGGCGCTGGCCGAGGCAAGGACATCCGGCCAAAGGGTCGAGGTCATCGGTGAGCGCGGCGAGCGCACGACGGTGTTCGCCAACCCGGACGGATACACCTTCACGTTGGAAGAGTCGTCTGTGCCGCTGCGCGTTCCGAAGCCGGGTGGGGGATGGCAGCAGCCGGACGCCACCTTGGAGCGTCACGCGGACGGCTCGATCGGGCCGAAGGCTGCCGCGGTGGAGATCGGCTTATCCCAGGGCGGTGACAAGGTCCCGCTGGTGTCGATCGCCGACCGTGGACAGTCACTTGCGCTCAGCTGGCCAGGCAGGCTGCCCGCGCCTGAACTGAACGGAGCGAGCGCCGTCTACAGCGAGGTGCTTCCCGACGTTGATCTGAAGGTGACGGTGACCGTCGAGGGATTCCAGCACCTTCTGGTCGTCAAGACGCCCAAGGCAGCGGCGAGCGACGAACTCAGGAAGCTCACCTTCGGTCTGCAGGCGACGGGACTGACAGTCCGGAAGAACAGCAGAGGTGCCCTGGCCGCCGTCGATGCCGCAGGCCGGACCGTGTTCCGCGCCCCCACCGCCCAGATGTGGGACTCGGCGGGCAAGGCTGCTCCGCAGCCACAGGCCCAGCTCGCCCGGACCGCTGCGGGGGAGGAGCGGGAGCCGTCGGATCCGGCGGAGTCGGCGCCGTCCGGCAAGGGGCTGGAGCCGGGACAGGGCGACACGGTGGCCCGGATGGATGTCCAGGTCACCAAGGATGCGCTGACCGTGGTGCCGGACGCGGAGATGCTGTCCAAGACCGAGGCGTCGGCGTTTCCGGTGTTCATCGACCCGACCGTCACCTGGGGTGAGTCGGAGCGGACCTTGCTGCGCAGCGACGGCTACGAGTCGTACGGCTGGGGCAACGGGGACGACGGCCTGGGCAAGGGTGCGGGCAAGTGCGGTACCTGGAACAACTACTACTGCGGTCCGGGGTATGTGCAGCGGCTGTACTTCGAGTTCTCCCCGGCGAGCCTGAAGGGCAAGAAGGTCCTGGACACCACGTTCCGGGTGACCGAACCGTGGGCGTTCCAGTGCGAACCGCGCTGGGTGGATCTGGTGCGCACCAACAACATCTCTTCCTCCACCACGTGGTCCTCCCGTCCCAAGGAGCTGGACTGGATGGGCGACCGGCACGTGTCGGCAGGCCGGGGCTCGCTGTGCGATCCGGACTCGCCGGACGCGCCGATCGAGTTCAACGACAACCCGGAGGAGACGAACGAGAATCTCACTCCCACGGTGCGGGACTTCGCGGCCGGCAAGTTCTCCCGGCTGACCCTGGAGATCCGGGCGAACGACGAGTCCGACACCAGCGCCTGGAAGCGGTTCAAGAACGACGCTGTGCTGGCTGTCGACTTCGTCGGCCTGCCGGACAAGCCCACCGGCATCGGTCTGGTGACCGGTTCGGGCACCGTGTGCTCCACTACCGAGTCGAACCCGTCGATCGTCTCTGATCCGACGCCGTCCTTGGCCGCGACGACGCAGACGAAGCCGGGCGGCGAGAGTGGTGCCCAGCTGCGGATCTACTTCGACCTGGACCACAAGAACAGCGACGGTACGTGGTCGGACACGACTGCGGGCAACGGTGATCTGAGGCCCTCGACCGGCTACGCGGGAGACGGCAAGAAGCAAACGATCTCCTGGTCGACTCTGACGGAGGGCAAGCAGTACCGGTACCGGGCCTGGGTGCAGTCGTACTACAACAACGGCGGCAGCCACCTGGCCGGGCCGTCCAACGCCTCGACGACCGGCTGGTGCTTCTTCAAGGTCGACCCGACCGCGCCCAAGGCACCGAAGATCACCATCGGAAGCCCGTACTCGGAATGCACGACCAACGCGTGCGCCGCCGGCGGCGGCCCCGGCATCAAGGGCACCTTCGCCTTCGCCCCCGATCCCGGGGACAGCAACATCGTCTCCTACCAGTACAACCTCACGGGAATGTCGACCTGGCCGACGGTGAACGGCTCGACCGCGAACGTCTCGGTTGAGCCGGACCGTTCGGGCACGTACACCTTGTGGGCACGGGCCAAGGACAACGTCGGCCGCTACGGCGCGTGGAACGCAGTGGACTTCCTGGTCGCCGCGGGCTCAGGCCCGGTCGCCCGATACCACTTCGACGAGACCAGCGGCGCGGCACTCGACGCGGCCACCGGCGACGGCAAGGACGACGCGACGCTCGCCACCGGTGCGCAGCGTGACGACCGCGGCCGACGCGGTCTGATCACGCATGACGAGAACGGGCAGCCGCTGGCCACCCCGGTCACCGACAAGGGCCTGGCGCTGGACGGCGCCACCGGATATGCGGCGACCGACGGCCCGGTCCTGGAGAACCGATCCTCGTACACCGTGTCCGCCTGGGCGCGGGTCGATCCGGCCTCGACGAAGACGGTCTCGGTGCTGAGCCAGACACCGACCACCGTGAGCCCATGGACGAAAAAGTACAGCCCCTTCGTCATCTCCTACGGCAGCAAGTGGAGCATCCGGGTGTTCTCCACCGAGGGCACGTTCGCCAGGGAAGCCGCAGCCTCGGTGTCCCACCCCAAGGGCGTGTGGACCCACGTGGCGGCCGTGCACGATGCGGCAGCCAAGAAGGTCCACCTCTATGTGAACGGCAAGCGGGAAGCGACTGTTGACGCCGGCACGCCCTGGTCGGCTGACGGGAACATGGAGATCGGCCGGGTGATGTACGGGGACAACTACGTCGATCCCTTCAAGGGATCCATCGACGAAGTGGCCGTATGGCAGCGCGCGTTGACCCCCAAGGAGATCGCCGACGAGTCGCAGCTCCTCATCTCCCAGGGCTTCGCCGGACTTGAGCTGGTGGCGGACTGGCGGCCGGAGGAAGGAAGCGGCTCCGCCATCCCCGACGCCACGTCCGGCTATGGCAAGAGCCTGACCCTGCAGGGCGGCGCCGCCCTGGACGGAGAATCCCTGGTCCTCGACGGCGTGGACGACGCGGCGACGGTGGACGGTCCGTTGGTGGACGGCACCGGAGCCTTCACGGTCACCACCACGGCGGAGCTGGACGGAGCGGCACTCGCGAGGAAGGACGTCGGACATGTCGGCGGTGTGCTCAGCCAACGCAGCGCCGAAGGCGGCTCCTGGGGCTTCTGGTACGAGCTGACCGGCAAGGACACGGTGCTCGACGAAGAGACACTCGAGGAACGCACTGTCCCGGTCGGGAAATGGCACTTCGGCAGCCTGAAAGCCGACGGCACCTTCAGCTCCGTGGTCTCCGACGAGGTCGCCGCAGTCGACAGCCCGGTGCGGCTGACCGGTGTCCACGACCCCGTGACCGGCACGATCAGCCTGTACCTGGGACACAACCCGAACGGTGAGGCACAGCCCTTCACTGCCGTGATCGGCTCGGGCGAGCTCGCCGTCGGCAAGGGATACGCGAACGGGACCTGGGGCCACCATGTGCCTGCCCGCATCGGGGACGTCCGGCTCTTCGCCGGCGCGGTCGCGGACGCGGAGCAGATCAGCACGCACATCGGGGACTGAGAACAGCCCAGGGGCGGGCCGATGTCCGCCCCTGGCTCACCACGCGGCCGACCTCGCAAAGGTCGGCCGCGCCAACTACTCAGGGGTGGGGACGGACAGCCATGTCCTTGCGCACTATCAGATCCAGATCGCTTGCTTTGGCGAGGTCCGTAGTCGACAGAGCACGACACCACCGCACACGGTCGCTGGTCGCCATCGTGTCGCTCTCATTGACCGTCCCGGTGGGGCTGGCCCCGATGGCTCAAGCGGCCGACGGCGGCCTTGGCCGGCCGGATGTGCCCGACAGCCGGGTCAGCAAGGTCAAGAAGGTCGAGGGGCTCGGCGCCAAGAAGGCCCGAGAGCACGTGGCCCGAGATGCCAAGGCCAATGCCGATCAGGCCGCAAGAGCCCGTCGGGAGCAGCACGCCACCTGGCCGAAGACGGGTTCCGCGGCCGTCGACGTGAAGAGCGGAGCTTCCGCCACCGCCAAGCCAGGCGGCTTGCCTGTGAGCGTCCGGGCCGCGGGCAAGCACGCCGTGCCCCCGGGCACCAAGACCCGGTTCACGGTGCAGAAGGCTGCTGCCGCGAAGGCTGCGGGAATCTCCGGCGTTGTGTTCACGGCCGAGGCCGACAGTGCGGGCCGAGCCGAAGTGAGCGTCGGCTACCGGGAACTGGCCGGAGCGATCGGCGCAGGCTGGGCCCAGCGGCTGCATCTGGTGCAGCTGCCCGCCTGCGCACTGACCACGCCCACCAAAGCACACTGCCGCGTGCAGACTCCACTCCCGACGAAGAACAGCACCACCAAGCAGACACTCACCGCGCCAGTCACGCTCGCCGCGAGCAACGGGGCCTCCACGCAGTCAGCCACCAGCACCTCGGCGGCGACAGTGCTCGCTCTCGCCGCCACGGAGACCGGTACGGGACAGTCTCCCAACGGCAGCGGTGACTATACCGCGACCTCGCTCACGGAGTCCTCCACCTGGGAATCGGGCGGCAGCTCGGGCTCGTTCAACTGGTCGTACGACTTCACCCTGCCGCCAGCGGCAGCCGGCCCGTCACCGACGCTGTCGCTCTCCTACGACTCGGGCAGCGTCGACGGCCGGACCGCGGCCACCAACAACCAGGGCAACTCGATCGGGGAGGGCTTCGCGCTCACCGATTCCTTCATCGAGCGCGCCTACGGCAGCTGTGACGACGACGGCCACGACGACATTCACGACCAGTGCTGGAAGTACGACAACGCCACGCTCGTCCTGAACGGCAAGTCGTCACTGCTCGTCAAGGACAACGAATCGGGGCAGTGGCGCCTGGAGAACGACGACGCCTCCAAAGTGACCCGCTCCACCGGCGCGGACAACGGCGACGACAACGGCGAACACTGGACCGTCATCACCGGTGACGGCACCAAGTACGTCTTCGGCCTCGACAAACTGGACGGCGCCACCGACCAGCGCACCAACTCCACCTGGACCGCGCCGGTCTTCGGAGATGACTCCGGCGAGCCGGGCTACTCCAAGGGCGACTCCTTCGCCGACCGGTCGCTGACCCAAGGCTGGCGCTGGAACCTCGACTACGTCGAGGACACCAAAGGCAACGCGGCCACCTACTGGTATGCCAAGGAGACCAACCACTACCGGAAGAACAAATCAGAGGACGCCAACGCCTCCTACGTGCGCGGCGGCTACCTCAAGGAGATCAAGTACGGCCTGCGCAAGGGCGCGCTGTTCACCGATGACGCGGACGCCAAGGCCACCTTCACCTATGCCGAGCGGTGCACGGCATCAGACTGCTCATCGCTGACCAAGGAGACCGCCAAGAACTGGCCGGACGTCCCCTTCGACGCGATCTGCTCCAGCGGTGACGACGAATGCCTGGCGGTAGGGCCCTCGTTCTTCTCCCGCAAAAGACTGACCGACATCAACACCCTTTCCTGGAACGCCGGCACCAGCGCCTACGACCCGGTGGACTCCTGGGAACTGACCCAGCAGTTCCTCGACGGCGGCGACATCGGCGACACGTCCGACCACACGCTGACCCTCAAATCGCTCAAGCGCACCGGCAAGGCCGGAACCGCAGTCGCGATGAACCCGATCTCCTTCACCCACCACATGCGGCCCAACCGGGTGGACGGCACGGACGACATCCTGCCGCTGACCCGTCCCCGGATCTCGACGATCACCTCGGAGACCGGGGCGATCACCACAGTGACGCTGTCCGGGCCGGAGTGCGTACGCAACGAGGTCACCGGAGCCGCGGAGGACACCAACACCCGATCCTGCTACCCGCTGTACTGGAACATCAACGGCGCCGAGAACGCCTCGGTGGACTGGTTCCACAAATACCGGGTCCTCGCCGTCACCGTCTCTGATCCGGCGGGCCAGAACGAAGCCGTCGAGCACGAGTACGTCTACAACGGCGCCGCCTGGCACTACAACGACGACCCCTTTATCCCGAAGGACGAGCGGACCTGGTCCAACTGGCGTGGCTACCGCCAGGTCACGGTCTACAAGGGCGCCAAGGACACGACCCGCTCGAAGAGCGTCTCCCTCTACCTGCAGGGCATGGACGGGGACAAGAAGAAGGACGGAACGACCAAGTCCGTCAGCGTCGCCCCGCTGAGCACCCCTGTCCTTGGTCTGGCCTCACTCAAGGACAGCGATCAGTACGCCGGACACCTGCGGCAGAAGGTCACCTACGACGGCGCGAATGCAGTCTCCGCGGAGTCCAGCGAACCGTGGTCCTCGGAGACCGCACGGCAGGACGTGCCGGACGCCGCCGACCAGGTCGCCCGCTTCGTACGGACCAAGACGGAGATCACCCACACGTATCTGACCACGCCGAAGACGTGGCGCACCCGCACAGTGGAGAAGAGCTACGACAGCTACGGCATGGTCTCCCAGTCCGAGGACCGGGGAGACGACGCCAAGAGCGGCGACGAGACCTGCACTCGCACCTGGTACGCCCGCAACACCGACACCGGCCTGTCCGACCCGGTCTCCCGCGAGCGCGTCGTGGCCAAGCCGTGTGACGTGACCGACGCCCAACTGGACCTGCCCGGCAACTCGTCCAGCCGCAGCGACGTCATCTCCGACACCGCCACCGCCTACGACGGCGCGACCTGGTCGGCCTCCGCCGAACCGACCAAGGGCCTCAAGACGTGGACCGGCCGTGCCAAGGGCTACAGCTCCACCACGCCCAGCTGGCAGACCGTCGAGAGCACCGCATACGACACCCTGGGGCGTGTCACCGGCGTCACCAACGCCGCCGACCACACGACGACGACCGCCTACACACCTCAATCGGCCGGTCCGCTGACCAAGACCGTGGTCTCCAACCCCAAGGGGCACAAGGTCACCACCTTCAAGGACCCGCGGCGCGGCCTCGACATCCGGATCTACGACGCGAACCTGAAGAAGACCGAACTCGCCCATGACGCCCTGGGCCGGCTGACCGAGGTGTGGCGGCCCAACCGCAACAGAGCAGCCGAGTACAGCCCCAACCAGAAGTTCGCCTACGGCCTGAGCGCCACCAAACAATCCTGGATGTCCTCAGCCTCCCTGAAGGCGGACGGCGAAACGTACAACACCACGTACACGCTCTATGACGCCCTCCTGAGACCCCTTCAAGAGCAGTCACCGAGCCCGCGAGGCGGGCGCCTTCTCACCGACACCCGCTACGACTCCCGCGGCCTGGCCTACGAGAAGTACGAGGAAATCTTCGACACCACCTCCGCCCCCAACTCGACCTACACCCGGGCCGAGTACGGCGAAGCCCCGAAGCAGACGGAAACCGCCCACGACGGTGCCGAACGGGCCACCGTCAGCACCCTCTTCGTGTACGGCGTGAAGAAATGGGCGACCACGACGACGTACACCGGCGACTCCACCGCGACCACGGCGCTGCAGGGCGGCTCCGCAACCCGCACTCTTACCGACGCCCGAGGCCGGGACGTCGAGAAGCGTGAATACGCCGGCACCAGCCCGGCAGACGTCCAATTCGGCGGCGGCCTGGGCACGATGTACAGCGCCACCAAGTTCCAGCACACGCTGGACGACAAAGAGCTCTCGGTCACAGGACCGGACGGTGCCGTCTGGTCGTACGGCTACGACCTGTTCGGACGCAAGACCACCATCGACGACCCCGACAAGGGCACATCCAGGCTGGCGTACGACGCCCTCGACCAGCTCACCAAGAGCACCGACGCACGCGACAAGAGCGTCCTGACGGCCTATGACGAGCTCGGCCGGATCACCGCCACCTGGGACGGTATCCAAGACGACGCCCACCAGCTGACCGCCTACACCTACGATTCCCTGTTGAAGGGCCACCCTGCCTCCAACACCCGCTATGTGGGCGGCAAGTCCGGATCCGCGTACACCAAGACAGCCACCGAATACGACTCCCTTGACCGTCCCACAGCCACCACGCTGGCCCTGCCTACCAGCGACCCGCTGGTCCAAGCCGGCGCACCGGCCACCATCGAGTTCTCCAGCGCCTACCGCATCGACGGCACGCTGAGCAACAGCAAGGAGCCCGGACTCGGCGGCCTGCCGTCCGAGATCATCAGCTACGGCTACACACCGCTCGGCCAGGTCACCTCGATCACCGGCAGCACGGGCTACCTCCTGGACGCCCACTACTCCTCCCTCGGCCAAGCCCAGCAATACACCCTGGGAACGGCGAACACCGAGGCCCACAAAAAGGTCTACGTCAACAACACCTATGAGGAAGGCACCGGCCGCCTGACCCGCAGCCATGTCAAGGACCAGACCCACCCGGACATGCTGATGGACCTCAACTACACCTTCGACCAGGCCGGCAACATCACCTCCGTCGCCGACCCGGCCACCATGGGCGGCACGAGCGCCGCCGAGACCCAGTGCTTCGGCTACGACGGCAACCGCCGCCTCACCAGTGCCTGGACCCCCTCCTCACAGGACTGCTCGGCATCGCCCAGCGCCAGCAACCTCTCAGGACCCGCGCCGTACTGGACCGACTACACCTACAACAAGGCCGGTCAGCGCAGCTCAGAGGTCCGGCACCGGACGACCGGCAACGCCACGACCACCTACTGCTACACAGAGGACCGCCCGCACACCCTGTCCGGCACCAGCTCGGCCGCCAACTGCACCGCTCCGGACACGGACTACGGCTACGACCAGTCGGGCAACACCACCGCGCGACCCGGACCCGAAGGCCGCCAGAACCTCGGCTGGTCAACGGAAGGCCGGCTCGCCCAGGTCACCGAGAACGGCGAGAAGACGGACTACGTCTACGACGCCGACGGCACGCTCCTGATCAGGACGACCGAGAACGGCGACCGCGTCCTCTACACCGGCAACACCGAACTCCACCTCAGGGCAGGCGGGTCCACCTGGGCCCAGCGCACCTACTCCTCGGGCAGCCTGAGCATCGCCGTCCGCAGCAACGAGTCGGGAAACAACAAGCTCTCCTACCTCGCTGGCGACCACCAGGGCACCCAGAGCCTGGCCGTGTCCTCGGACAGCACACAGGCGGTCACCAAGCGCCGGATGACCCCGTTCGGCGCAGAACGCGGCACCTCCGTCGGTGGTGCATGGCCGGACGACAAGGGGTTCCTGGGCAAGACGAACGACTCCAACACGGGTCTGACCCACACCGACGCACGCGAATACGATCCCGGCATCGGCCAGTTCATCAGCGCCGATCCCAAACTCAGCACCGAACAGGGCCAGTCCTTGAACGGCTATGCCTACGCCAACAACAACCCCACCACCTTCGCGGACCCGACCGGTGAGCAGGTCCCCGAGTGCCGCGAGGGCCTCGTTCCATGCCGCAACGGTGTCCCGATCCCCGGTGGCGGTGGCGGTGGCGGTGGCGGTGGCGGCGGTGGCGGTGGCGGTGGCGGTGGCATCGTCTATGGACCCCCCAGCGGTGGCATCGTCTACGGGCCTCCTAGCTGTGGCGTGCCTCCGCTGGCCGCGTGCGGCGGGCCGGTGTACGGACCGCCCTCCCAGCCCCCGCTCCTGATGGGCCCCGACCCGGTCCCGCTGTTCTCCTTCTCGGCCAACTGCGGTATCGAGTCCGACTGGAATTACCTGTGCAACGCGGGCAACGGGCTCATGACATCCGGCGCTTACACTCAGGAGGGGTTCACCGCGGCCGGAGCCATTACCGGCCAGGCCAAGGCAGACATGAGGTCCAACCGTCAGTCCGCCCAAGTCTTGAAAGCCCAGAAGACCCATCCCGGTATCGCACGCATCGGCACCATCGGAAACAGCAGGGCGATGGGGTACGCGAAATGGGGACTTCTAGGCGGGGGGGTCGTCTTCACCGGATACTCGAACTACCAATCCACTGGGGGCGACGTCCCGCTGGCCGCGGTGGAGACCGCAGCCAACACCGCTGTGGTGCTGGGCGCGACCAAGCTGGGTTCCACGCTCGGGATGTCCATAGGCACGGCCGTCGGAGGCCCGGTCGGAACGGTCGTCGGCGGTGCCATTGGGGCGGGCGCCGGAGCAGTCGCAGGCATCATGTCGACAGGCGCCGTCAATAACTTCATTTCGAAGAAGTGGAACAGCTGGTTCGACTGATCGACGGTCGGACATACGGTGCCGGGCGGGCACCGAGGAACAGTGACGTAACCTCGAAGCCCGCCCGGCGCCACCCAGCCCACCAGCAGTGGGACCCACCAGCCCCTCACGGAGAAGTCGTAGCAATGAAATACTTCCTGTTCGCCTTCTTTGCGCTCGGATCTCCCTTCATGACCTGGAAGGCTGTCCAACTCTGGCGGAACCCCGATCTGGTCGATTTTTTCATGGCCTCCTTCACCTGGATTCCCTTCGGTAAGGAGGCCAAGCGAGGAGAGGTGCGGTCCATCGGCCTCACGGCTGCCTCGCTCTGGGGGATCACTCTCCTGGTTTGGCTGGCGCTGTTTGACCCGGATGCCAGCACGTCGTCCTACATCCTGGTAGCCGCTCTGTTGGCCATCCTGGTGCCCGCAATATGTGAGGTCTGTGTCGTCCTCTTCAACCTTCCGAAGTTCGTCGTACCGCCCCACATGCGCTCCGACCTCGGCGTGATCGCCGCCCGTCGCGCGCGGCGAACGAAGCGGCGCCAGCGATCACCTGGCCGCTGATCTCCTGAGCTTGTTCCGCTTTGACGGACACCATTGGTGTGGTGGTCAGGCTGCGAGTGCGGTCTCGTATTCGGCGGGACTGCGGTAGCCGAGGCTGCTGTGCAGTCGGTGCAAGTTGTACCAGCCTTCGATGAAATCAAAGATCGCGGTGCGGGCGACGGCCCGGCTGGGCCAGGTTCTCGTGTCGAGCAACTCCCGTTTGATGGTGGCGAAGGACGACTCGGCGAGCGCGTTGTCCCAGCACTGCCCGGTGCGGCCGACAGACAGACGGACGCCGAACTCCGTTGCCAGAGTGGCGAATTGCTGACTGGTGTACTGGGCGAGTTCAACCAGTCGTTGCAACACCGGGCTGTTGCAACGAGCGTAGCTGCTCTTCGAAGACCTCGGCCGGTGTCCGCCAACCGAGGACCTTGCGGGGCCGGTTGTTGATCGCCATGGCGACGGCTTCGAGGTCCGTGGACGCCCCGCAGGACCGCGAGGCCGCCGGTTGCTTCTCGTATTGCCCTTCTTGGCGTCCCTCGTAGTGCTTCGACCGGTCGGCCGTTGGCTCTCGGACGCGCGGCTGACCAGATCGACAAGGGGCGGATACGCGCTGGCCCCGGTGGTCGACTACTTCGCTACGGAGGGTCTGCGGGCGAAGCGCAGTACAGACCCGTGCCGCGTCTGCGGCGGCCGCGCATCAGGTCTGGCGATGACCGGACTCCGTCCAGCGGACTCGCCAGCCGGGGTCGTGGACGGGCCGCCACACGGGTGCGGAGGGGCCGTGCTGGACCAGGTCGGCTAGCGGCGCCACGAGCACGGGGACGTCGTACGGGAAGCGGGCCAGCAGCCCGGCTCCCGCGCGCAGGGCGCTGATCCGGTTCTCGACGCCGGTGGGTCCGGTGCGGTCCAGGACGAACAGGATCCGGGGGAAGAGCGGGTAGCGCCGCCGCCATTCCTCAACTGCCGGTTCCTGGAGGGTCGGCCGGCGCCCCGGGATCAGGGGTACGTAGCGGTGGAGGCGCTCGTACGCGGTCAGCTTGGCGGCGAGGCGTTCGGGGCCCATGGTGGCCCGGTCGACTTCCACGAACGCCCGCAGCATCGCCCCGTTGTCCCCGTCGGCGGGGCCGCGCCGGTAGCCTCGCCGCTCCCGATCGGATGGTGGACCTCAGGGATCCAGTCCAGCGGCTCGCACACGTCGCCGCGGCGGCGGGCGTCCTCGATGAAGGCGAGCGCGGTCTCGGTCACGGTCAGCGTGTGGCCGGCCTTCAGCCGCACGGCGGTCGGATCGGACACGGTCCTGGAGAGCCAGTGCCCGCGCATCTCGGGCCACTCCGATGCGAGCTGCACGCCGTACGAGGTCGGGAACCACACCCGGTCCGTCCGGCCTGCGGCAGGGTGATGCGGTCGACCAGCCCCTCCACGCGCAGCCGGGCCAGCCGCCGCCGGGTCTGCTCGATCCGCACCGAGGGAGCGATCACCCGGTGCATCTGCTCGGTGGTGGCCATCCGCTACTGCGCCAGCACGCCCAGCGCCAGCCGGTCCCCGCTGCCCACGTCCACGCCGATCATCACGGATCCGCTCACTTCCCGTACGGAGCGGCGCCGTCCTGCCCGGCGCCGCGCGTACCGGTCACAGCAGCAGCCGGCCCCGACCAGAACCCCGACCACGAAGGCCCGACCACGGTCACGAAGCGACAACGCCTCCGTGGACCAGGCCCAAATCCCCGCCGACAACCCGGCCGACAACCGTCCGCGAGCACTGCCGGACCTGCCCGCGAATCCGCAGGTCACCATGCTGGTCCGGCCGTACTCGGGAGCCGGACATCCCCTCTACGCCCCCGAGTCCACGCCCCACAGCAGGAAGAACAGAGAAGTGGGTGGGTGGGACAGGCCCCGGGCGGCGGGCGAGGGGACGGGGCGCCGCGGGTGCCTCTCGCGCGCGACGGCGGGGCCGCGCGCGACGCCGGACGGACAAGCCGCCTGCGAACGGCAATGTCAGTGGCGTGCGGCATCATCGGCAGATGGCCGCCACACAAGCCCCGCCGACGTACCTGGAACGCCTTCGGTCAGATCTGGACCTGATCGAAGCGGATTTCCTGAAGGTCCTCACGGACTCGCAGATCCGGAACGTCGACCCGAACCGCCAGTCCAGCGGCATGGTGCACTTCGGTGCAGCGAAGTGGGGCTGGGTACCCAGCGGCCCCGAACTCGAGACGCGAAGGATGGAACTCCTTGGGCGCGTACGGGAATGGGAACCGTTGTTCCGGCTGCTGTTCCCGCACCCGACGCCGGAGGTCACCAAGCGCCTCGACGGGGCCCTCGGCCTGTTGCAGCGCTGGCTTGTACGCCCCCGGGACACCACCGTGCCGGCCAGCATCGACAAGGCCGTCGGCAAGGTCAGGGCGGCCGTGGCCACGCTCCGGAAGCTGGGCGAGCTCCTACCGGATGACGCCTGGGCGGTGCGTGTGGCGGTCGATACGAACGTGCTGCTCGATGACCCCGACGTGGCGGTCTACACGCCGCAGCTCGGGAATCGGTACATGGTCCACCTGCTGCCCGTTGTCCTGCGGGAGCTGGACGACCACAAGCTCGCCGGCCGCAACCCCGACATCCGCGATGCGGCGAAGAAGGCCGACCGCCGCCTGAAAGGGCTGCGAACCAACGGCGACGTTCTGCGCGGCGTACGGGTGGCCGGCGATGTGCACGCCGTCTTCGAGCACATCGAACCCAAGGGCGACGGGCTGCCGAACTGGCTCGACCTCGACGTGCCCGACGACCGCTTCGTGGCCTCCACCCTGCTGCTGCAGTCCCGGCACCCCGGCTCCGCCGTCTACGTGGCCACCAGGGACATCAACCTGCAGACGAAACTCGCCGCCGTCGGACTGCCCTTCATCGAAAAGCCCTGAGCACGAGCAAGCCCGTCGTACCGAGCAAGGGAGCACCCTGTGTCCGCCGACTTCTCCGCCCTGCACGAACCGCTCGTGGAATGGGTCTACGACCGCACGAGAACTGATCCACTGGGCGGAGTGCCGATCACCGAGTTCGGACAGTCGCACGGCCTCACCGAGGACCAGACCTACCGGCTCCTGCAGTTCTGCAAGGGCCAACGGCTCCTGGGCGACCGCGACACCACCCATGACGGCCCGGAAGCCAACCTGACCCCGCGAGGCCTTGAGTGGATGGAGGAGCGCAGGCGCCGGCGCTCCGACCCGGCCGCGCGGGCCGCCGCCGCACGCAAGGGCCTGCTGGTCTGGCTGTGGCACCGCAAACACGACGACATCCTGCTGCCTGCCGTCGCGGACGTGCTGAACGACCCGCTGTCCCTCTTCGAGGGCGAACGCCTCACCGACAGGGACATCGACCGGGCCTCCGCCTATCTCACCGCCAAGGGCCTGATCAAAGGTGACCGGAACGCAAGCTCAGACGGGCCCGTGCAAGCCGAGATCACCGCCGAAGGAGAAGACTGCGTGGACAACTACCAGGGCGACATCGGCGCGTACGAACGCCGCAACACCGGTGGGAACACCACGATCCACATCGGGCAGAACACGGGCAACATCGCCGCGAACAGCCGCGACTTCACGCTGAACGCGACCACGCACAGCGGCGTCGACCTCGCCCAGGTCGTCATGGCCGCCCGCGCACTCCGCCAGGCCGTGCCCATCCTGGGGCTGCCCGAAGACGATGCCGCTGAGATCACCCAACTGGCGACGCGCATGGAAGAGGAAGCCACCAGCGTTAACCCCGATCCAAGCCGTCTCCAGCGGTGGGGTGCCCAGACTCTAGCCGTCCTGTCGCCCGTCGCCAGTGGTGCGCTGGGCAGCGTTCTCGCCGCCTACCTCGGAGTTGTGCTGCCTGGACTGCCGACAGGGGGCTGACGCGTCAGGACGGAGCACCGACTATGTCGGATTGCCCGCGCGAGCAGATGAGACTCATCGTGGAGGCGCACAGCCGCCATGCCCTTGAGACGAAGGGGCGGTCTGCCGACAACCGGCAGACCGCTCCTTCGTGGCTCCGGCCGGTCACGCCAACGGCACGGTGCGGTCGGCGTGGACGACTGTTCCGTCGGCCAGCTTCACGTAGGGCCGCATCTGCGTGTACGGGATGCGCTGCTCTCGCTCTACCCGCCGCAGCTCATCGGCTCGGATCAGGAGCCGCGCGGGAGGGGCACCGGGAGCGAGCACGTGGGGGAGCGGAGTTGCCCAGTTCTCGCCTCGCGTGACGAACATGTGCCGGTCACCGGGGAGCTCGATGCCCCAACTGGTGATGGCGATCGGCTGGTCACCGGTATTGACCGCCTCCACGCTGACGAAATGATCGCCCAGGTCCTGACTGCCGTTGGGCAGGTCGTAGACGGGGATGGAGTTGGAGACCTGGAGGACGACACGGGGACCTGCGGGAGCGGGCAGGTAGCTCGCGATGTTGAAGCGGTTCTCCTGCTGGTTGTGGTTGCCGACCTGCAGAGCCGCGGGGCCGTTGAAGGTGTTGCCGACCACGCCCTGGCTGGCGGCGAGTTCCTGCTGCTCTGCCACCAGTGCCTGAAGCTCGTTCGCGACCTGCTGCTGCTCGGAGGTCTCCAGGTTCTCCAGGAGCGACTCGAAACGGGTCTGCCACGATGCCTCCTGGCGCAGGTGCATCCGCTCCGTCTCGCCGGTCGCATCGGCTTCCTCCAGCGCCTGCACGGTCCGGTCCAGGCGCTCCAGTTCCGCTCGCTCGCGCTGAGCGTCTCCGCGCCCCAGGAGACGGGCTACGCGTTGCCGCAGGCCGGTCCACGCGTCGGTGCCGGCGGCTTGGACGACGGCGGCACCGCCCGTTCCGGCCACGGCCATGAGTGCTTCGGTGAGCATGTGCCAATCCTTCGAGTCAAAGAACGCCGATCCCTCAGGCTGCGGCGCTGAGGCTTGAGACCAGTGTCCCCGGCACCACTGACAACAGGACCCTGGTCAGCGGTGCCAGCCCAGTTTCACGAGGCGCCGACCGCAGGCCCCGAGGGCGTGTGCATACTGCTGGCCATGATGTTCCCGCTCGGCACCCGTGTGTACGGGATGACCGTCGCGTTGCTGATGTGCGTGGTGAGTAGCGGAGCCTGCTTCGGCTTTGTCCTGGACGGCTGGCTGGGCGCCGTGGTGGGCGCGACTACCACCGGCCTGGGCGCGGGATTCGGAATGCTTGCTCGCCCCCGGCCCGCGGTGACTTCCGTCCAGGCCGTCAGCGGCGACGGCTATGCGGAAGGGATCGCCGACACGGTCCTCTTGAGTATCGCGAGGTACGAGGCTGCGATCTTCCCGCTGACCTCTGATGGGGCGAGCGATGAGGAACAGGAGGCCCGTCGCACCGTCGCGTACCGCCTCTCTGCCTATGACGGCCTGCCCCGTTCCGTTCGGGTGTCGGCGGCCGCCGCGCTGGAGGTCCTTGACGATGGCCTGGACTCCGAACGTGCTCGAGCTGCGGTGAAAGATCTGTCACTCGCGGTCTACGACTGCCGCGGCAACCGTCGCTCGGGTCCCGAGCTTCGCTGATCCGGCACAGCCGCTCACGTCTCGAACAGGCCCGGTCAATCTGCGTCGTGATGACGTCCATGTCTCCGCCGTTGTCCGCGAACGTGCTGGACTGGGTGGCGTCCCGTACGCAGCTCCCAGGGGAGGGGCCATGGGCAAGGTAGCCACGGCCGTGTCCGGCGAAGCGTTCTCCGCACTTGCCGAGAACTTGGGCTACATCCTTGAGACCCGCGCACTGCTCTGCGTCATTGCGCCGGAGAACGTCCAGGGCGAAGCGGTGATGGAGGCCGCTCTCAGCCGCTGCGACGGGGCCGACTCCGTCGTGGTCACGACCGCCGCACCAGGCAACCTCGCGGTGCTCCTGGACGCGTTCCACGCCGCTCTGCACCTCGGTGTCCGGCCGCGACGGCTGGCCGACGCACAGCAGGCTGTCGAGAACGAACTCGCATGGCGCTCCTGACCCGTGGTGGTCGTACGCGATGCACATCTGCTGCGGACCGAGACCCTGCAGTACGTCTACGCGTTGTGGAGCCTGTTCCAGGAGCGTGAACCCCGGATGTCCGTCGTTCTGGTGGGCCCGAGCGGATCCGGTCCGTGCTGCGCCGGCCGTCACTCGCCAGCCTGGGGAGCTGCATCTTCATCTGGCACCGACTTACCGCCTGAAGGCACGAGCCCCCGGACATTGACGGTCCGGGGGCTCGTGCGTGGGGTGAGGCGTTCCTCAGCCCTGCTGCGCCTACTGCTGGTGGTCCGGGCTCGGTACCGGGACCACCAGGTCGGCGGATGTGGGATCAGCGGGTGCGCCGGGTCAGCGTTGCTGGAACCACCAGATGATCCACGCGGTTCCGCTCGCGCCCACGGTGCCGGAAGCGCCGCGGAGGATGCCGTAGCCCGCGGTACGGGCGAGGGTGCGCAGGCGACGGCGGAGGCCGCCGTCCAGCAGATGCCGCAGACGGGTCCGGATCTCGGACCAGATGTTGCGCAGCTTGCCGTTGCCCTGGTGATGCCGGGTCGACGCCGGCTGGTCGGTGCCCTTACGCTCGTTGGGCATGCTGATGGTGCCTCCTTAGGTGGTGGCTGTCGGTTTCTTCACTGGGCGGCTCCCTGCTGGAACAGGGGGCCGTCGCCCGTTTGCGGGGCGGCGGCCTGCGCCGCGCCCGACCCGTGTGTGCCGGGCCGGGAGTCGTGGGGTTGGGGCCATAGCGCCCCGGCGGTGCTCATCGCGGAATCGCGGCCCCCGAGAGCGCGGGGATACGGGAGCCGATCCGCAGCGCGGTGCGGGCGACGCCCTCAGGAGTCCAGGCGGCCTCTGTCGCCTCGCGCTCCGTCTTGTTGACGTTCAGGTCGAACGGCGCGGCGAGAGCCCAGCGGACGTGCGTGCTCTGCCCGAGGACGGAGAAGCCGTCCAACTGCTGCTCGGAGAGGAACGCGTACAGCAGGTCCTTCTCCTTCAGCTCCTCGATGCCGCGCCCGACCGTTGACGGGGAGACCCCGTACCAGAGCGCGTACTCCCTGGCTTTGTGCAGGGCGAAGGACGGGCTGCGCTGGCTCATGAGGATGAGCAGCATCGCCTTCGCCGGCATCGAGAGCGACCGGTAGTAGTGCTGCTCCCAGTACTCGAAGGGCACCTTGAAGTAGACGCTCTTGCGGGAGCCCTCCTTGTCGCCCGACGGCAGCGTGTACGGGTCGCCGGAGCCGTCCTCGAGCAACTTGGTGATTTTCGTCATCCGGCCGTACGGCTCGGTGCTGATCAGCTTCAGTTCCTTGAGCGTGTGCAGGTGCCGAGAGACTGCGGCACTCGCCGTGCCGTTGGTGGCGAAGGAGATCCCCGCGGCGCGGCCCCAGGTCTCGAACCGGTGAGTGACGCCCCAGTCGGCGCGCGCGGTGACGCAGTGGATCAGGAGGAAGAGATCCAGCCGCTCGTTACTGCGCAGCATCTTGGAGAACGGGCCGGGCCGCGTGACCAGGCGGAGGCCGGGATCGGCATCCTGGACGAAGGCACGCCGGATGAGGACGGCACGGCCGGTGCGCTTGGACTGCTCCAGCAGCATCCGTATCGTGTCATCCTGGCTCACGGCCATGTCCCGCTTGAGCACGGTCAGTTCGGTGGTCACGGAGTCCATGTTCCCCGATCGGTCGTACGGGGAGGGTGTCGAATTCCGGTGCGGCCGCTTGGTCGCCTCCCGCTCAGATCCGGCTATCGGAAAACACTGGGATAACTGATGACCCCTGATAGGAAACCAGTGGTGCCTGAATCTGCAGGCAGACGCGTACTTGGCACCGGAAACCCTTAACGTTTCAGACGGTGATCTTTGATGTTCTGGAGCCGGACTCATGGATAGTTCACGTCGTGACCCCGTACCTGGGAGAACACGGCGGCGAGTCCGGATCGAGCCGGTCGCGGTGGTGACGTCTCTTCCCACGGCGGCCCGCGGTCCGTACGACTGCGCCCGTCCTGGAGGAGGCGGGGCGAGTACGGCGAAGGCGAGGGCGGTCATGGCCCGTCCCCACTCAATCGAGTCGAAATTCGGCCCGGAGCTCAACCTCGCCCGGGACATCAAGGACGGCACCGTCACCGACCAGGACACCGGGGAGTAGGTAGAGCGCGATGAGCCTGTTCGGCGACGGCCTGGACGCCGCGGTGCAGAAGGCGTTCACCCGCCCGGCGCCCAAGAGCGCGGGCGCGCAGATGCGCTACCTGGTCAAGCAGCTGGGGCACCAGGGCGGTTGCCCGGATGCTGCGGGTCTCTCAGCGCACCGTGGAGCGGTACGTGAGGACCAGATCAAGAAACCGCGCGCCGATCTCGTCGCCCGCCTGGAGCGCGAGGTGAAGGCCCGCTGGCAGCCGCAGATCAGGGCGAAGGCCCGCGAGAGGGCGGCCACGACCGGCGGCATCGTCATCGACACCCGCGCTTGACTCGGCTACACCGCGCCGATCGGCACGACGGACCAGGACCGCATCCGGCACCTGACCGTCGCCCTGCCGCCCCGCTACCCGCCCGACTCTTCGACGCCCCGAGCGAGGAGCTGAAGGAGATCGCGGCCGACGCGCTGAGGGAGGTGTACTTCCAGGACGGCGGCTGCCACGCCGGCAGCCTGGAGGAGGTCCGCTTCACCGATATCGAGCACCTGGAGTTCGATCTGTAGGCAATCCGGTGCACGTCCGTCATGCCAAAGGGACAGCACCGCGCCCGCCCGGTGTAGCTGAGCGCATCACTTCGCGAGTGAGCGCGACACTTGGCGAGTTGAGCGTTCAGCTTTCAGCCCTTTCCCATCAGCCATGCGTGGTGTTCGTCGAAGCCTTCCTGGTCAGCGACCCGGGGACTGCGCCTGTAGGAGCAGACGACGCACTGCCCGAAGCCGACCCGCCCCCACATGTCCAAGCCCTGGACACAGAAGGTCTCGTACCCACACACCGGGCACTCCTCGAAGTCGTGGCCGTCAGGGTTGTGCTTGGAGTGGTACTCGTTGGGGTTCTCGGCTGACTCCGCACGGCGCGTGGCCTCTTCATCACCGATGAGTTCCAGCAGAGCGCGCGCATGATCGGCCGACCGCGCGTCCTCGTCCTGGGCCCGTTCGTCGTCGCGGTCAGACTGGGCCCCGTGGAGGGTTCTCAGGGTGGGGTGACGGTCGAGGGCAAGCAGGGCTTGGACGTGACGGCGCTGCAAGCGCCCCGTTCCGCTTCCATGACGGGCCTGACCGCTGACATCGAGCGCAGTGGTCAGGAGGCCAACGTCGATCCGGGTGTCCCAGAAGCCTTCAGGCATACGGTTTTCCTTCTCCCATCGGGAGCGAACGTCGGCGTCGCGATCGGGTATAACGCACAGGCCTGTCGTCGGGTCGGGCGGAATCTTCTCGACGATCACCTTCAACAGGACCCTCGCAAAGTGCACACGGCCCTGGCCATTCGCTTCCTCCCCTGGCCACTCTGCTGCGACGATCGCGGCCAGGGCGTTGGACAGGGCCTGGTCGTAGATCCCTTCGTGCCCGGGCTCGGTTTCCGTGGACAGGTCGACGCTGGTGACCTCGGAAAACGGGTCCGCATCACCCTCTTGGCGGAGCGCGTTGAGTATCATCACCGCGCACTGGCCGAAATATTCGGCCCGGCGGTCGTTCGGAAGTTCGTTGCCCGACTGCATGCGCACATCATCCTCCGGACACGGAAACGAGGACTATCGGTTTGCTCCGACGGCGCACGAGCACAGCCTGATCAGACGGACCCACCACGAGCGGCGCCGCACACCGTGGGACCAGCGCCCGGAGCAGCACACAGCTGCACAGGCGGGCTCAACTCGCCAACCGAGGCGCTCCTTGCCTTGTTGCAGGGTTGATTCCGGTCCTTCGTACGATCGGGAGACCCAGGGGCCTGGGTGTGGCTGAAAGCGCTCATGCCGTACGTGTGGCTTTGACTGATAGGCCGCCCAGTGCCCCGCGACGACACGGCCACTCATTGGGATGAGCGGACAGAGATCGCTTCGTAAGGACACGTCGGCGTGGTCGTCTGCAGGGCCAGTCAACCGATCGACGAGGGAGGCTCGGGTGCCCGAGCTCTGGGCGGGGACGGATGCCGGCAAGGCCGCGCATCACTGCACGGTGATCGATACGCACGGGACGAAGGTGCTCTCGCGCCGCGTACCGAACAACGAGGATGAACTGCTGGAGCTGATTGGCGATGTCCTCGCGCTGGCTGAGGATGAGCCGGTGACCTGGGCAGTCGACCTGAACGCGGGCGGAGCCGCCCTGCTGATCGCATTGCTCACCAGTCACGGCCAGCGGCTTCTCTATAATCCTTGCCGTACCGTTCACCATGCCTCCCGCAGTTACCGGGGCGACGGCAAGACCGACGCCAAGGACGCGTACGTCATAGCCGACCAGGCACGGATGCGCCGGGACCTGCAGCCTCTGCAGGACTGGGACCAGATCGCGGTGGACCTGAAGATCCTCACCGCTCGCCGTTACGACCTCGCGGCCGACCGCACGCGAGCCATCAACCGACTGCGGGCCCAACTGCTGGAGTACTTCCCCGCTCTGGAGCGGGCGTTCGACTACGCCGCGTCCAAAGGTGCTCTCGTGCTGCTGACTGGCTATCAGACACCGGCTGCCCTGCGCCGGATCGGTCCGAGCCGACTGGCGAGCTGGTTGAAGAACCGCAAAGTGCGCGGCACCCGGGCCCTGGCCGACACCGCCGTCGCCGCGGCGCAGGCCCAACACACCGCTGTCGCCGGGGAGAGCACGGCCGCAGCTGTGGTCCACACCCTGGCCAAGGCCGTACTGGCGCTGGACGAGGAGATCGCTGACATCGACCCGAAGATCGCTGCCCGCTTCCGTGAGCATCGCGACGCGGAAGTGATCGTCAGCATGCCCGGAATGGGCCCGTTACTGGGGGCGGAGTTCATCGCCTGCACCGGAGGGGACATGGACGCCTTCGGCAGTACGGGGCGCCTCGCCGGAGTCGCCGGTCTCGCACCTGTCCCAGGGGACTCAGGCCGGATCAGCGGCAACATGCGCCGACCACACCGCTACCACCGCCGACTCCTGCGCGTGTTCTACCTCTCCGCCCAGATCGCCGCCCGCTTCTGCCCCACCTCAAAGACCTCCTACGACCGCAAACGAGCCGAGGGAAAGAGCCACAAACAGGCAGTCCTCGCCCTCGCCCGCCGACGCCTCGACGTCCTGTGGGCCCTCATACGTGATCAGCGAACCTTTGAGCCGCAACCACCTCAGCGCGGTCTCGCCGTGAGTTGATCCCTGTTGATCCGAGACGGCGCGTGCTGCCCGCTGCCTGCTATGCGTCTCAGTTCCTGATGAGAGGTTCGTAGGGATGCCCCTCCGGCGTGAAGATGAGAACGAAGTTCTCTCCCACCCCAACGGCTACCTCCCGCAAGCGGACCAGGACGTCTGCCTGGTCCGGAAGGTCGAGGCCAAGGGCTGCGGCGGCCCGTTCCCTCCGGGCCACGAGATCCGGCATGTCCTCCAGGTACTCGGCCGCGAGCTCGAGACTTTCCTTCTCCATGAACACTTGGCAGTCGCGCCACCACGGGGCGACCAGCAGCAGCCGCAGGAGCTCGGGCAGGCCGATCGCAACCAGCGCCGCACCTCCTTCGGAGTCGGCATAGAGGATTGGACGTTCCTCGCCGCCTTCACCGCAGAAGAAGTACGTGCCCCCAGCGCCGTCGCCGGCGAAACCCTCGAGCGCGGCCCCCGAGGCGAGGTGGACCTCCTCGACATGGTCGCCTCGGTCCAGGTCGAAGCCGCCCGGCCAGGCGAGAAACCGGGCAGCCTCGTCCTGTTCGCGGACGGCAGTGATCAACGAATCCATGAGCCGCACCCTACGGCTCACTGGTTGACAAGCATCATTGGGAATCAGTCACAAACTCGCTCGTAACTGGACGGTGTTTTGTGCGTCTACAGATCGAATTCCAGATGCTCGATGTCGGTGAAGCGCACCTCCTCCAGGCTGCCGGCGCGGCGGCCGTTGTCCTGGAAATACACCTCCTTGAGGGCGTCGGCAGCGATGTCCTGCAGTTCCTGGTCGCTGGCGCCCTGTTCCTGGGCATTGAAGAGGCGGGCGGCGTACTGAGGCGGCAGGGCCACGGTCAGGTGCCGCATCCGGTCCTGGTCCGTCGACCCCACCGGGGCGGTGTAACCGATGCGGGCTCGGGTGTCGATGATGATGCCGTCGGTCGTCGCCGCCTTCCGGCGCGCCTTGGCTCGGATCTGCGGTTGCCAGCGCTGTGTGACCTCATGTTTCAGGCGCGCCGCGAGGTCCGGTCGGGGCTTCTTGATCTGGTCCTTCACGTAGCGTTCCACGGTGCGCTGGGAGACGCGCAGCATCTGGGCGACGGCTCTCGTGCTCTTGAGCTGCCGGACCAGGTAGCGCATCTGTGCGCCCGCGTTCCTGGGCACCGGGCGAGTGAATGACTTGTGCACCGCGGCGTCCAGGCCGTCCCCGAACATGCTCATCGCGGTCTCCTACTATCCGTTGTCGACGTCGGTGACGGTGCCGTCTTTGATGTACCGGGCGAGGTTGAGGTCGGGGGCGTTGAACCGCTCACGGACCCCTTCGCCCCACAGGAGAGTCTGAGAGCCCTCGTGCTTGACCAGGCCCGGGTTGACGCCGAGTTTGAAGCCTCCGGGCAGCGGCTTGCCGTTCCGGTAGGGCAAGAAGTCCAGGGGCGATGTCCCGTCGGCCGTGTATACGACACAGTCGGAAAGGACCGCGACCGGGTACTCACCGGTGAAGGCCGCGTGCTTCACGATCTTCCTGTGGAGGTTGATCCGTGTGCGGGAGATGACCGCCGCACGGATGTCCGGCCGCCACGTCGGGCGGGACAGAGCCCGCCACGGCTCGCCCGGCCGCCAGCCCTCGCCCCGGGGCCGCTCGCGCAGCTTGCCCAGGCCACCCTTGACCGTCGCCTTGATTGCCGAAACGACAGTCGACATCTGCGGGTCACGTTCGCGGTAGCCTTCCATCGCTGTCAGGAAATCCGTCGGCGACATGTCCGCCTCCACGCCGAGGTCGGCCATGGTGGCGAGGTAGGCGTCGCGCAGCCGGTTGTACCAGTCGTCCAGGTAACGCCCTGTCTCGTAGCGGACGAATGCCTCGACCGGACGCACCTCGTAGCCCAACTCCGTCGCGTAGGCGACGGTGGGCGTCGCATACCAAGCAAGTCCCTCGGGACGCTCGCCCTTCGGCGTGAACGGATTGGGCAACAAGTCGCCTTCCAGTTCCGCCCACTTGTCCTTCGCGATTCTCACCCGGGACAGATCGACCTGGGAGAGGTCCACGAGCCATGAACCAGGCAGCTTCGCGTCGAAGACCGGCTGCTTGACGTGCGTCGGCGCTCCCAGACCGACGACCAGGCCGTTGGTGCCGGCAGCGAAGGCCATGTTCACGTCGATGCCGACCAGATGCCGCTTGGCGCACTCGGCGTCGGTCATCGGCCGTGCCCAGTCGTATGCCTCCTCGGACAACTTCTCACCGGGGCCCCGGACATGAAAGCGCGGCAAGTCCTTCAGCACCGGGTGGCCGTCCGGGGCCTCGCACGGGGCGCAGTCCACGGGATCCTTCCCCAGCGAGCCGGGGTTGTGTTCCGAATGCCGCTTGCCGTGAGCATCGGGCGCGGATGCCCGCGTCGGCGGGTGCAGCGCCGTCATCAGTTCCAGTCCGGTGACGGCCGTGGAACCGCGCGGTGTCATCACTCGCTGCGCGTACACGCTCAGGAGTTGGGCGAGTTCGGCGGGCGGGAGTTGGGCCGCGTCTCCCCAGTGACGGCTGTCGAGCGCATTCCAGGAGGGGATGCACAACTGGACGCAGGCCCGTTCCGAGCCCTGGGCGGGACGGTAGATCCGCGCCCAGGGTCCAAATCCACGCTTCGTCAGCTTCCACTCGGAGCGGGCCAACTGCTTGACGACCTTGTGGCCCTCCGGGATCCGTCCCGCGAGCCGCTCGTCCTCCGCGAGGGCGGCAGGCAGACCGTACCGCTGCAGTGCTGCCTCGGTGAGCACGAGCAGAGGGTCCCCGTCCTTGCCCGGGCCGGACAGCTTCGACTGTCCCAGATGGGACTCGCGCAGTGTCCAGTCCACCAGGGCCGGAATGCTCTTGGCGGGCACGTCCAGGATCACGCCGCCGACGCAGTAGGCGAGGACCTGTCCGTCGGCGTCGATATCGACGACGGCCAGCGGACCATGGGCGAAGCGTGAGTCGGCAACAGCCGCGGCACCCGTAGGATCCGCCCTCTTCACGGCTGGACGGCGCGAGACCGACGACCGGCCGACGGTGCCTGCCAGCTGTTCTGTCGTGGCTTCCGGTCCGGCTTCTGTATTGGCAGGACGCGGCGCCACGTCCTGAGCAGCTGCGGCAGAAGGAGGCCAGGAGCCGGATGCCGGGTCCGGGTCCGCGGATGCACGCTGCGCCTCCGCACGATCCGGCGGTGAAGCCGCGAGTGCCTGTGCGTCCGGGGAAGACAGGGGAGCACTGGACTGAGCGGGATAGAGATCGGTCAGCTGCTTCAACATCCGTGCATAGGCGTCGCGCTCCGGAGGCCGCGGCTCGGTCCTGCCGGATTCCCACGCACTGACCGTGGCCCGTCGCACATTCAGGGCGGCCGCCACCTCATCCAGCGTCAGGCCGTGCGCCGTGCGCAGCCGTTTGCGCTCCGCCGGCTGCGGCAGCGCAGACCGGGAAGCAACCAGCGCGTCGATCCGATCGAACAGCTCCGACATTGGAACACCTCCTGGCAGCACACCCTAGCCGTCGAAACACACTTATCACGTACATGTTCCGTACATGGAGCGTACGGACACCCTCTTGCGGGGTCTGGTAGCTACTCATGCCGTCGCGTAGGCCCGTGTTCCGTGTCATCGAATCTTGAGCGCCGTCACCGAAGGCTGGTCATCGATACGTTCGTGTCGTCGAAGTCTGAGTGGTGCGGTGGGCGGGCCATGTCCACCATCGGTGACCACGCCGCAGAGCCCGGGCCCATGCGGTCCCGGGCCGCCGGCACGGCGATCACATCGGCCGCCAGCCACGACGCCGGTTCCGCCGCGGGCGGCTCTCATCGTCGCCGCGGCTGCAGTGCGCCAGATGTGAGCCTCACCAGCGACCTGAGCGAGCACCAGAACTCAAAAACCCCCATTAGGAATAAATGTTCGAGTGCCTTTTGGGTGAGAGATCGCGGCGCCTACTAGGAACTGACCGGAATCCGGTTGCTGCCGACAGCCGAGAAAGTGCTGGACCGATGCATTCACAGCTCGCGGCCCTTCGGACCGCCACGCCGTCCATGCGCTTGTCAGCGCAGGTGGGGCGGCCAACGCCGCACGCCCCCGTCCCCACCGCAACCGCGATGAACGTCCCTGAAAAGGGTCGGAGGACCTGCTTCCCGAACCAAGCTGCCCCGCAGATTTGAGTCAGCGAACAACGGCCAATTCCGGCTGCATTACCCGCATCGCGGGAGGCGTTGTCAGTACCGGCGTCTAACTTCCAGGAATGGCGCGGAAGGCACAGGGGGAGAGCTCAGAACGCTCGGCCATCTCGAATGCGCAAGTGAGCGAAGCGTCCGAACGCCAGGTGACCGGCGGAGGAGTCAACGTGGCAACACAGCTCAGCCAGCAACTCCAAGGATTTCTGAACCAATGGCAGACCCGCCAACGCCGTACAGCGGGCCTTCAGGCGGCGCTCTTCGTCCGCCTGGACGCCCTGCGTCGCACCCACCACAGCTGGGGCGATTACGACCTCATCACTGTGCTGCTCGGAGCCCTCCACCTGGTCATCGAAAACGACCGGCTCAGCGGAGGCCGGCCACGCCACGCCCTCCTCGACGACGTCACCAGCCTCTGCGCCTGGCAACAGCCCCAGGACCCACCGACCACCCATCGCGAGATCGCTGAAGCCGTCATGGACCTACTGGTCAACGAACGCGAACGGCAGACTCGTATGACGGACCGTTACGTCCGTCCCGACGAAAATGCCCACGCCCACTACGTGGTGCAGTCCTTCGCCTTCGTCACCACCGCCGCGGACGACGAGAGCAGCGAACCGGTCCTGCGCGCCACGCCCGAAGCCATCAACGTCTTCCAGAACCTCGTCGACTTCGACCCCTTCGACCGCCTGTCCGCGGAACGCTACCGCTCGGAACGCATGCTCAAGCGCCGTGACTACGACGAAGTCCTCGACTCCATCGACCGTCGAACACTCAGTGTCCACGGTCTCTCCGCCCAACTGACCACTCTGCTGCGCCGCATCACCTACAACGTCCGCGACATCGACTATGCAAGCGACGTCATGCCCCGCCTGACCGACATCATCACGCTCGTCGGCGAACAGGTCGAAGCTGAGGAAAAGTTCGCGGACGCCGTCGCCGAACACCTGCACCTCCACGCCCCCGACTACACCCGGCTGCAGAGACTCAGCAGCAACCTGCGCGACCTGATCGTCGCCCTGCTCAAACTGCAGCACACCGGCGCCGAAGTACGAACCGCCTACGAGGCGGAACAGGACCGCCAGCTGTTCACACCGCGCCGCCTGACCATCAATCCGCAAGGGCAGCTGTTCGCACCGCTGCTGGACATGCCTGCCCAACATGCCGCCGACCTCCTGGAACCTCTGATGGCCCGGCTGCTCGGGCCCCGAGCTCCCCGTGTGCTCAGCCTGCCCCGCCTGCAAGACGTCATGACGCCCGCAGTCCGGCGGCCAACCGAGCAATACCGAGACCCCTTCGACATCGGCAGTCTGCGGATCAAAACCGACGACCTGGACCCGGCAGTGCTGGCTGCCGTCCACGACATCCTGGACAACATCACCGCACCCACCCGGCTGTCCGCCCTGCTCCAGGAACTACAGCACTCCGGCGCCCTCGACACTCTCAGCGCGCCCACAGCCCGTTTCGTGCCCTGGGCACTGGCCGTCACCGTCACCAGCGCCTACGGCGGCCTCCACAGCGAGGACGACGACCTGCCCTCTGCCACCGATGCGTTCATCACCGGCCGGCTGACGGTGGTCCGCCCCGGCACCCCCTTGCCGGCCGGCGCCATCTCCGGCGACGAACTGGTGCTCATCCCGCGCCCGAACGAGGCCGACAACCTGGCTCTCCATCTGCCCGGACAGAAAGGGACTCCATGGACGGAACGGATGCCGGACGCCTGATCGCGTTCGCCCTCGACGTGACTGCCGAGCCCGGCAACAGCGGACAAGCCGGCGACTACCGCAACCTCCTCGACCGCTACCGCACCGACGTATCATTCCGACGCCTCGTCGACGACATCCTCGAGGGGGCCGGCTGCTTCGTAGCCATGGCCGACCCGCACCGCGGACTGCTTCTGGACACCGACCCCGGCGGACCGTGGGCCTGGCCCCAGCGCACCGCCGACCTCCCTTGGAACAAGAACTTCGAAAACGCCGCGGCCCGAGCAATGCGGCTGCTGGTACCTGTCGCACTCCTCGCCTATGTCGCCCCATCGGCCGCCGACTTCGATGAACTCCTCAGTGACCCCTCCGCAGTCACCACCACGTGCACCGCCACCCAACTCGCCCAGTTCATCACCGACTACGCCCGGCACAAGGAGAGCGAGGCAACGGATCCCGCCGAAGGCGACGTGCCCCTGTGGTGGCACTGGCTACAACTGCCCGCCCACGTTCCCACCGCCAAGCGGGCAGGACGCCGCAGCGCCGAATACCTGGTCCACGAAGTTCTCGCCTTCCTTCACGGGCAGCGCCTGGTCGTGAAAAGCGGCGGCACCACCGTCCGTGACAGTGTCTACCGGCCTCGGCGCCTGTTCCTGGCCCGCTGCCGGGCCATGCTCGCCGACGATCTCCTCAACGACTTGCAGGAGTACGCCGCCAAGCGCCCCACAGAGCCCGTGCCCGCGCTCGCTCCGGAAGCGGGGGAGTGAACCATGGGCCCTCTCCTCGGTTTCAGGATCGTCAACCTCCGCGTCCGGGACAAGGTCGCCGTACCCGACCTCACCGTGGACCTGTCCCGGCACACCCACGCGGTGATCGGCCTGGAGAACGGCGGCGGCAAATCGACCTTCCTGGCCTTCCTCATCCACGTGATGCTGCCCCGGGCCGACCAGTTCCTGCCCCGCGTCGCTCAACGCCGCCAAAAGAAACGCGGCAAGGAAAAGCGCATTGAGCACTATGTGCCTGGCGGTGCTCCCACCCACGTCATCCTCGAGGTCGAAGCTCCTGCCACCGACGCCCGGCGCCCCGCGCAGCGCTTCTTCCTGGGCGCTTGCCTGACCAAGCCGGCAGCCAGCGGCGAAGACGATCCCTTCACCGAGTACTTCTGGGCCTTACCCGCCTCCGAGCACAGCCCGTCGCTGGCCGAGCTGCCCCTGCGCAACGACCACCGGCTGCGGGACGACGGCGAATGGCGCCAGCACATTCTGGCCCTGCGCGGCAAGCACCCAGGAACCGGAATCGAACTCACCGAGAACCAAACCAACTGGGACACCTACCTGCGGCAAAACGTGAAAATCGACGTCGAGTTCGTCAAGAGCTGGCTGCTCGCCATGAACGAGGACGAAGGCGCCGCCGACCACGTCTTCACTTACGCCACCTCACGTGACTTCCTCAACAGCGCCATTCACGCAACTGCTTCACCGGACTTGATCAGCGGACTCAAGACCGCCCTGACCGACCTGGGACACGACGCAGACAACCTCGCCTTGGACCGGCGCCGACTGGAACTGCTCAAAGACTTGGTCCGGCACACCGATGCCCTCGTCGACCACCGCCACCATCTGGCTACCTTGGAGACAAGCCGCCACCACCTCGTCGACCACCTTCTGTCCGCCCGGCACCTTCTGGAACGCCAGAGTGCCGACCGCAGTAGCGACTACGACCGGCACGCCCAAGCCCATGCAGAAGCAGAAGCAGCATTCCAGACCGCCCTGGCGGCCTACAGCACTGCCCACGCTCGCGAGAGCGCGGGAAAGATCCAGCTGGCCCAGCTGCGCCTGCAGCACACCGAGTCGCAACTGGCCTCGCGCAGGGAAGAGTTCAGCGCAGCCCAGCTGAAAACCCAGGCAGCCACTGCCGCTGCTCTCGTCGTGCGCCAGGACACCGCCCGCCAGCGCATGCAGGACATCGGCGCCACACTTGCCGCCCGCAGTCAGGGAGCCGAGCCGCAGCGCCGTCGCGCAGCATCCGCAGCCCTTGCCCTGCTGCAGCGCCTCACCGACGAGGAGCGCCGCCTGAAGGCAGAACATGCCGCCGCCAGCGGCGCACGGGACACAGCCGGCGAGCGCGTCGACGCGGCGCGCAGCGATTTCCTCTCCGCCTCCACCGATCACACCCAGGCCGACACCCGCATCCAAGCCCTCCAATCCGAACGGGAACGCATCGAAACCGTCCTGCGGGACGCCGTCAGTGCAGGCATCCTGAGCGACCGGGACGATCCGCAGGTTCTGCTGCTGACGGCACAGGCCCGCCAGGCTGCGCTGTCCGCGGAGCAAGGGGTCCTCTACAACAAGCAGGACCGGCTGACCGGTCTGGTCGCAGCCTTCACCGATGCCCACCGACTACGTACCGAAGAGACCCTGCAGGCCCGCGCGGACCTTACAGCGCAGCAGCAGGCACTGGACAAACTGCGTGCCGAGACCGACGGCCTCGCCGAACAGCTCCGTCTCAGCTCACTCATCGACTACGACCCGATCCGGCTGGACGACCACGACCAGGCCATTGCAGAACTCCTGGCTCTTGCAGCCGCGCAGGCCAAGAGCCGGGAACTGGACGCCGCGGTGCGGGCGGCTGCCGCCCGACGAGCCGTGGCAGCACTGGAGAACACCGGCCTGCTGCCACCCCGGCCAGAGGTGGCCGACATCTGCCGCCGCGCCACCGATCTGAAATTCGGGGCCCGCAGCACCTACTCCTACCTGGCCCAACTGCCGGCCGCCGTAGCCGAAGACGCGGTGCGCAACCACCCAGCTCTGTGCGACGGCATCATCGTCAACATCCCCGATGACGTCGACAACGTGATCGACATCGCCCGCCAGGCCCAGCCAGACCTCCAGGCACCCCTGGTCATCGCCCCTCCGCAGGCGCTCGAGGCGGCCACGACCCTGCCCGACGGCATCACTGTCATCCTGCCCGACGCGGCCCACTGGTCCCTGCAATCCGCCCGCCCGCAGACCGAATCCCGTCATGCCGAGGCCGAACGCCGCGAACAGCACCGTCACGACCTCGGCATCCACTACGACCAGACCGAGAACCTGCGCCGTCGTGTCATCGACTGGAGCGAACGTATCGGCGCACACCGCCTGCACTCCGCCGCCTGCGACACCGAAACTCTTGCCGTGCGCCTCGAAGAGGCCCAACAAGTGCGAGAAGACGCCCACACCGAGCTCTCCCGAGCCTCAGGTCAGCTGCAGGACACGCAGCACAAGCTGCGCGCCCTCCACCAGGAACTGGCCGACACCACCGAGCAGGCCAATCTGCTGATGCCCCTGGCCCAGCACCTCACACGCCATGCCGAACTCGATGACGAGACCCGCCAGGCGGACAACGACAAGAACGAAGCCACCGAAGCCATGGCCGAGGCCCACACGGCACAGGAGACGGCCGAAGCCGACCGGGCACGGGCACAGGACGACCGGGACCGCGTCACGACCAGCCTCGGCGAACTCCGTGCCCTTGTCTCGGAGGCCGACACTCTTACAGCCGAGACCAGCACGGACACCGACCGCATCGATCCGGAAGACGCATGCCGTGACCTCGGCACGCTCAGGGAAGTCGCCGCTGCCCGCCACCGACACTGGAGCACTGCCGCAGCCGACCCCCAACTGGCGGCCGAGCAAGCCCTGCTGCGTACCGAGGCCGAAGCCCTCCAGCAGCAGTTCGGCAAGCACCCGCAGCACGTGCAGGAAGCCGCTTGCAGCCTGCGCCGCACCCACCCCCAGCACAGCGCAGACGAACACAGCGCAACCGCTGACTCGACCCAGGAACAGGCCCTCCAGCTCAGCTCCGCCATCGGCGCACTGGAGACAGATCTGCGCAACCACCGCACCGAAGCCAGCACGGCGACCGAGGAACACAGCCGGCTGCACCGGTCGATCCAGCTGGACCCGGACGATCGAGCCACCACGGTGCACGCCGCACAGCACACTCTCGAGCGCCTCACCGCCGCACGTGAAACCGCTCGCTCCGCGCGGACCCACGCCGACCAGCTCCGTGAGAACACCCAGACCGAACGGCTCCGGGCACAGGCCGCACGCGACCTGACAGCCAACGGCATCACCCTCCTCCAGACGGGCCTGCCCCTGCTGGCCGCCGGCGGAGGACTGTCCGCCGCCATAGACCTGGACGACCGCGCCTTCCACGTCCTCGGGAGCCCACCGCCCGCGCCCGCCCCCGACAGCGTGCAAAGCCTGCTGCGCCTGACCACGGCCGAAGTCCCCACGGACGACACCACCACAGCCCTCGACCACATCGCCACCACACTGGAAAGCGACGTCGGCGACCTGCGCCACCGGCTCACCCAGCGTGAAACGCTCGCCAGCAAACAACTCGAAGACCTCGAAGCAACATTGCGCGGCGCCGACAACGACGTCGTCTCAGGCGACAGCCTCGTCCACATGCTCAGAAGCCTGCCCCGCACCCGCCTCCTGCAGGACGCCGACACTCACCATCACAACGCCACCTCGCGATGCGCCTGGCTGCAGGACGTCGTCGACTCCTTCGACAGCCGCGTGGAAGACGTCAGCCGCACCACGTTCGCCACCGTCCAAGCCCTGCTGCGCGGAGTACAGGCAATCGTCAGCGACTCCTACCTGCCCGCGACACCGGCCCTTGGCGCCTGGGCAGGCCTTCCCCTGCTCAAACTGACCGGGCTGGACCTGAAGAAGGATCAGCGCAAGGCCAACATCCTGTCCCTGCTGCAAGCGTGGTTCGACCCCCACACCCACTCAGCCCGGCCCGACTTCGACGCCGACACCACCATCTACCGCCTCGTCGAAGCCGTCACCCCGGCCTTCAACGCCCGCGTCCTGATCCCCTCCGACCCGCTCGACCCACGGCACAAACCCGTCGACCGGCTCGCCGTGGAGACCTCGGGAGGCGAAGGCGTCACCTTCGCCCTCATCCTCGCCTCTCTGCTGGCCGCCCGCCGCGCCGCCGTCCACGGACACCGCCACACCACGCTCCTACTCGACAACCCTTTCGCGAAAGTCACCAAGCCCGACTTCCTGCGCCTGGCCCGCGACATCGCCACCTCCCTGGGCGTCCGCTTCGTGCCCTTCACCGGCATCCGTGACCTCGGCGCCCTCACCGTCTTCCCCGGCATGATCCAGCTGCGTGTCTCCCGCCGGGAGAGCGCCAACATCGTCATCCCCTACGCCATCAAGGACGCCGACCTGCAGCCGCTCCTGCACCAGGGCACGCTCTACATCTCCGCAACCGAGCGCGACAGCGATCACAGCGCCGACCCGGCCCTGCCCGCCTGGCCCACCCTCTCCGCCGCCACCGTCCGCGCAGAGCAGGCACTCTTCGAGGAGGACGAGCTGCCGTGACCCACCCCACAGCCCTTCCGCCCGCCGATGTCCTCGATCTGTTCGCCGACCAAATCCTGGCCACCCGCCGGCCCCGTCTCACCGCGGCCGCCGTCTACCGTCTGTGGGCCCAGGCGGACCCCGGCTGGCCCGACCCGTTGAACGCCCGCATGCGCCTCGCGCACGCACTGCGTCACCTGGCAGACGCCGGGCTGATCACCCTGCCCGCCCCCGGCGGCAGACTCTGGGACGCCGGCACACCCTGCCTGCCCGAGCGCATTGCCGTCCCCGCCAACCACGAGCTCCCAGCCCAGCTGCCCCATGCCGCCGATGAACCCTGGGGGCCCGCGATGCAATGGGCGCCCGCCTGGATCCGCGCCGCGCATCCGCCCGCGCATCTGCGGCTGGACGCAGCGCGCCTCAACCGCTGGTTCCTCGCCACCACCGGTCAGTCCAGGCCGTCCGTCGCCCGCGAGGAACGCTCCCTACAGATCTACAACGACGAGAAGCGCCTCACCGCGCTCGCCACCGGCCCCCTGTTCGCCCCGGGACGCCTCACCCTCGAGGACCTGGCCTGCCAAGCCCCCACCGGCGCCCTGCGCATCGCCATCCTCCGCCCCGCCGGCCCCGTTCTCGTGGTCGAGAACCGCGCCACGTTCGACTCCGCCTGGCGCGCCCTGCGCGAAGCGGACCCGGCGCCCTACGCTGCCGTCGTCTTCGGCGGGGGAGACGCAGCGTCGGCCCTCGTCACCGACCTCCTGCGCCTGTACGACCTCACCGGCGTCCGGCCCGGCCGCATCGACTACGCCGGCGATGTCGACATCGCCGGCATCGAGGCAGCCCACCAGTTCGTCACGACCGCCCGCACGGCCGGCCTGACGGCCGGTATCAGCCGCCCGCTGTGGGAGGCCGTGGCACGCTCCCACCCTGTCGGACCCGATATGACGGCGGAGCCACGCCGCGCTCACGAAGCACACGTCATGGCCCGCTGCCTCGACATGCCCCCAGAGACCACCGACCGCCTGGAGCAAGGGGTACGAGTCCCGCAGGAGCGAATCGACCGCCAGGCCCTGCTGGACACTGCGTGGTGGGCTCCTGACCCCTGCCCGGCGTGAGCGCCGGTCCCTGGCCACAGGTCACTGCCCCGCCGGTCGGGACAGGCCATGGTGTCCTCCCTTCACCCGTCACAGAACTGCCGGGCGCCCAATGACGTTACTCCGCTCCACGGGGAGAGGAAGCCGCTGCCATCCGCCCCGGCAGCGGCGCGGTACATGCATGCCGACGCAGCCGGACCGGCGCTACGACGAGAGTGCCCTGAACACTCTCGGACACCTGGTGACCGCCGCCGGTCGGCTCTCGCCCGCATGCCGCCCCGCCGCGAGCTGCAGAAGCCTCCCCGGCATCGAACGTATTCACGAATACAAAGGTGCCCGGATCTCGCCCATTGCGACCCCGTGCGCCCCCTGCGCCCCCGGAAGTCCCCATATAACTTCCTCCCCGGGAACTACGTTCCGCTACGATCCGTTTGGGGATATGCCAGCGTCTAGTGACGTCACGTCACGAGGCGTCTCGGCTGTACGAATTCCGTGCCGATGCCATCAGAGGCACAGGCGCCGTCACTGACGATCAGTGGCCCAAGGACACTTGCGCGGGTGAAATACGCGCCGAATGCACATGGGGTGGAAATGCGGAGTGACTTTGGTGATCTGATCGTCAACGAGGCGATCGTTCATTCGATTCCGAAGAAGAGGAAGAGCGACCTCACTCCGGCGAAGGTCCAGTTCAGCGAGACCGTCTGCAGCATGAACAGCACCGTGCGCGGCGAACTCCAGCTCAAGTTCAGAGACGTTCTCGTCAGCCTCGGGCGCGAGGTCGTCGTGGACAACGAGTTCAAGGCGCAGCTTCCCGGACAGGTGCGAGCCTTCCTCGAGGGCGAGTGTGATCTCGTGGAGGCCTCGAAGGAGATCGCTGAACTCCTGCTCGCCAGCCAGCCCCTCAACAGCTCCGACGGACTCCTCCTGGTAGCTGCCGTCACCCTCGACGGCCACAAGAGCCTGCTCATGGTCAAGCTCGAACCGGAGTCGGGCATGCAGGCGACCGAGATCATCACGGACACCGGCCTTCGCACCTTCGACGTCACCTACTTCGCCAACCTGCTGTTCACCGAAGCGTCCCGCGTCTACAAGATCGCTCTCTTCTCCGCCGCTGGCCTCAGCGAGGACGCCATGGAGGGCTGGGCCGCCGACAAGCAGATGACCGGTAAGCAGCTGGCGAAGTTCTTCAGGGAGGCATTCCTGGGCTGCCGGCTGAAGAACGAGCCGCGCCAGGTCACCCTGCGCTTCCACGACGCCGCGGTCGACTGGATCAACACCCGAATCTCGGACGCTGACACGCGCGTCTCCTACCTCATGGCAGTCCTGGTCGAACTGCAGAGTCCCACCCCGGTGCTCGACCCCGACGACTTCATTAAGTCGCGTCTCCAGGCGCCGCACCGGGAGAGCTTCGCCGAGTGCCTGCGGGACAATGAGGTCCCCGTACAGACCTTCGACAAGGACATCGAGCTCGTCGAGCCCAAGCTGCGCAAGATGCGCATGACGTTCGACAACGGCGTCTTTCTGATCGCCCCCATAGAGGCAGTGGAAAGCGACTCGCTCAAGATCGAGAATCTGAGCGACGGCAGGACGCGCCTGACCCTGACCGGTGTCATGACGGAGACCCGCAGCTTCGGCCAGGGCAAAGCGCGTCCCCGACCCGCCGATCCCACCGGCGCCCCGATCGAAAGCACCGTCCATGACAGCGCCCCTGAACGCTCATGAGGCCTACCGCCGCTACCGCCTGGAGCGGCCGGCCATCAAAGAGGCCACAGAGCTGACCGTCGCCTACATACGCCGCCGCGCCGCCCGCAAGCACCTCACCTGCACGGTCGACGGACGGGCCAAACAGGTAAGCAGCTTCATCAAGAAGGCCTACCACAAGGGTTACAAAGACCCGTGGGAGAAGATAACCGACAAGGCTGGCGTGCGAATAGTCGTCCCGTACTCCAGCCTGCTCGACGACGCCCTCGACCTGATCACCAGCAACTTCACCGTCATCCGTGTCGAGGACGACCGAAAGAAACCCGGTTTCGAAGACCGCCTCCAATACCCCCGCCTGCACGTTCAAATCCGTGCCCGCGGGGAAGAGATGGACCCGAACGGCTCGCCTTACCAGTGCGAGGTGCAGATCCGCACCGAAGCCGCCGACGTGTGGGCGCGCATGTCGCACTCGCTGATGTACAAGCCAGGGTCCACTACCGACATCCCATCCGATGTCAGACGCTCGCTGTACCGTTTGATCTCCCTGGTTGAGTTGTACGACTCAGAGGTCGAACGGGGGGTAAGAGCGTTGGCCGAGCACCCCGACTTCACCCGCAACAACCGCCTCCTCGCCGAGGCGGAACGCATCTACCAGACCTTCAGCAACCACCCCTACGACAGGGAGCTGTCGGAAGACGTCGTCGACGTCCTCGTCGACGCGATCGGAGAAGACCCCGGCTACGCCGACCGTCTGGTGGAGTTCGCCGAAGACAACCGCGCCACCATCGAGCGCGCCTACGAACAATACGGGCCCAGCAGCGAGCAGTTCCTCGAACACGGCCGCTACCTGCTCGTCAGCCAGCCCGAGAGCCTGATCATATTTGAGAGGCTGGCCAATGCCAGCTACGACCTGCAGGACACCTGGGAGGGCAACTTGGAGACCAGACTCCTGACGGACATGGCCAGAATCTGGGGAGTGCGCTGGTGAGTTCGGCACAGCCAGAGACGCCCGCCCTCGCCGCGGCCACCGCCATGTTCGTCGAAGTCCTCGTCGTGGGCATCGGCTTCGTCACCGGGCTTGCCCTGCTGGCAGTGGCAGCCGCAGGCCCCGAGACCGCAGCCAAAGCCGCACCCGTAGCCGGATCCACCCCCGCTGCGGGAGCGGGCCTCGCGGCGGCCTACGCCCTGGGTATCCTGGTCGACCGGGCCGCAGACAAAGTGCTCGCCCCCATCCGCCGACGCCTGCGCCAAGGGACCTTCCCCTCTGACAGCACCTATGCACAGGCCCGTCTCACCCTCGCCACCCTGCCCTCTCTGGTGGCCCTGGCCGACTACGCCCGCTCGAGGATGAGGATTTGCCGAGGCTGGATCATCAACACGGCTCTGCTGACCCTGGCTGGCGACCTCGTACTGCTGCGCTACGACATCGGGCACCGAGCCCAGCTTATGGCGGTGACTACCGTTGTCGGCCTGGCCCTAACGGCCGGCTTCTACCTTGCCTGGCACACCATCACGGCAACCGGATACACCAAGCTCGCCCAGCAGACCGCAGCGCTCACCACACCCCCAGCTGCTCTGCCCCAGCAGAACCAGACCGGGACCGTCACGCCCACGACTTCGGGCTGACCTGCTTTACTCACCTCCAAACGCAGGCGCCGCCACCCCCGGACGAACAGCGATCATGACTGCCAGCCCCGCCCCCCGCCATAGACGTCTCAGCCTCTTCCCGCACCAACAGGAAGGCCTGAACCGCACCGTCAAGCACCTGCGCCGCCTGGGCAGCCGTGCGCTGTACGTGTCCGCGACCGGCACGGGCAAGACGATGGTCGCCTCCCGCATCGCGGAGACCCTGGACGCGCGACTGGTCCTGTTCGTGGTGCCGACCCTGGACCTGGCCGCCCAGACGGCGCTGGCCTGGCGTGCTGACGCCCGCAACGAGCCGATCATGATCGTCTCGTCGATGGACGCCTCCGGCCACGACACTCTGGTAGCAGCCGGCGTCACCTCCACCTCGCGGTCCAGCACGCTGGCGCTGCTGATGTCAGCGGTCGCTGCCGAAGACGACGAGATCTCCGCAGCGACTGTCATCTGCACCTACGACTCCCTCGACAAGGTCGAGAACACCCAGCACACCGCCTTCGAGGTGCCGCCTTTCGACCTGGCGGTCATGGACGAGGCACACCGCATCGCAGGCCGCACAGACAAGAAGTGGGCCAAGGTCAACGACGCGCACCGCATCCGTGCGGACCGCCGTCTCTACATGACCGCCACACCACGCATTTTCGCCGCACCCGCCCTCGCCGAGTCCGCGGCCCGCCCCGGACGCCGCCACACTGAGAAGCCAGGACCGGACACGCTGGCCAACAGCATGGACAACGAAGCGGCCTACGGGAAGAAAGTCTTCGAATACCCGCTCGCGCAGGCGATCGCCGACGGCATGGCGGCCGACTACCGCATCGTGGTTCCCACAGTCACCGACGCAGAACTCAGAGACCGCCTCAACCTGAAGCCACCCGGCGATCAACGGGACGACAACTCAAGTACCGAGGAAGCACTGCGCACCACCGCCCTGCACCTGGCCGTCCTGCGCGCCATGCAACAGCACCAACTGCGCCGGATCCTCGTCTACTTCAACCTCGTCAGCGACGCCCAGCGCTTCACCAGCGAATTCGGCCACACCCTGCGCATGCTGCGCACGACCGCCCCCGACCTCTGCCCCACCGATAGCCCCCGCACACTCGTCGTCCACGGAGAGCACACCCCAGAGCAGCGCGCCGACATCTTCAGCCGCTTCACCTCGGCAGACACTGCCGTCCTGGCCAATGCCCGCCTGATTGCCGAAGGCATCGACATCCCCAGCGTCGACGCCGTCGTCTTCGCCGACCCCACCCGAAGCATCATCCGCTGCGTCCAAGCCCTCGGCCGCGCGCTGCGACGCGACATCTCCGGCAAGACCGCCAGCCTCATCGTCCCCGTCTACATCCCACCCCGGGCCGACCCCGAGAACATCCTCGGCACCCCCTACGAGCCCGTCTGGGCGATCACCACCGCTCTGGCCAGCCACGACCACCGCATTCTCGAACGGCTCCCAGACAAGACCAACCGCCTGTCCACCGAGACCAGCCAACTCATCCAACATCGTTGGCACTTCGACTTCACCATCCGTCCCGATCACATCGCACGCGCTCTCGACCTGGCCTCCTTCGACCCCCGCGACAACACCTCCCGCGCACGCCGCAAAGGGCTGGCGGCCGCCCAGGCCTTCCACGACGTCCACGGCCACCTGGACGTCCCAGCCGAGTACACGGACCCCTACGGCTACACCCTCGGCGCCTTCGTCACCACCATGCGCGACGCTGCGAAAGCTGGCCGCCTCGAGCCCGACTGGACCGCCGAACTCGATGCGCTGGGCATGATCTGGGACAAACACGAGGCGGCTTGGCGCGCCCGGCTCGTCGCGGCCGCCGAATACCTGAGCGTGCACGGCCACCTCGCCGCGCCCACCACCACCCCGACAGGAGCATGGCTCGCCGAGCAACGTCACCTCGCAGGCAAGGGTCAACTCGACACCGATCGAGCCAGCGCCCTTACCGCCCTCGCCTCGGACTGGAGCCTTCCTCACGGAGCGGACTGGCACCGCAAATACCATCTCCTACGCGCCCACCTCGTCAGGGGAGCCGATCCGGCTGACCTTTCCCGTGACACCGTTGTGGGCGGCGTCAAGATCGGCTCATGGCTGTATCGCCAGCTCGCCACCTGGCCAGCCCTGACTACCGGCCAACAGCAACTGATGACCATCCTCAGCCTGACCCCTGAGCGATGCCCCCTCGCCCAGCCCCGACGCAGCCGTCGCACCTTCGAGCAGACCACGCAGCTTCTGGAACTCTTCCTCCACCGCGAGGGACGTCCCCCGGCTGCCCGCGAGGATATCCGTGTGGACGGTGATGTCGTACGGATTGGAGCCTGGCTCGCCAAGGCCCGCAGCAAGCATCGCGCAGGACATCTTCCCCACGAGCACGTCCGCTTGATCGCGACCCTCTTCGACGGGGACTGGACCGACGAGAGCGCCACGCCCTCGGTGCGGGGGTAACATTCGGCCTCCTCGGGGAACGCGCCGGTCATGTCTGTGCCCTGCCGGGAGCGCAGCAGTACCCGCCGGTCGGCGTGCAGGGCGAGCTGGGCGCGTAGCCGTCCCACACTTCGGTTCGGCCGCCCATCCGCCGGGCAGGGCGGGGCTGTCCACGGGCACGGTCAGCATCGGTTCGGGCAGGGACCACGTCATGGCGTGATGCCTTCCACGCCGAGCACCCAGAGCGTAGTGGACAGTGCCCCGTCACCCGGCAGCCGGCCGACGCCCTCCGGATCTAGTCGAGGATGCTGAGGACGGTGTCCGGGCGGCAGTGGACGCACGCCGGGACCTCATGGCACAGGGCTTCGACCGCCTGCTGGCGGTTGATCGGACGGCACTGTTCGCCCCTCTCGGCAGCCCAGCAGTCGCTGGTATGCACGGCGTCGACGTACTTGCGGTTGAGTCTGTGCTGGAGCAGCCACTCAGGGGGAGGCGGCCGCATCTCTTCGCCCCGGCGCCGTTCCCTCTCGCGCCGTTCCTCCACCGCGATCCAGCCGTCGAGCTGGGTGAGGGCCGCCGTCGCCTGCTGCACCACCAAGCGGCTCATCGCATTGTCCACGCTGACAGGGCGCCTGCTCCAGCAGACCCACGGCGCCTTCGAGTGCCACCTTGCGCGGATCTCGATCACCGCTGGCGCCAGTACGCGTGCGTCTGTCGTACGTCGGCCTCGATCACATCCCGCAGTACTTCGCGGTCGTCTGCGGGCAGGTGGCCGCCGAGGAGATTCGCAGACAGCCGGTACGCCTCGGCCAGTTGCGGATCGCCGGCCGCGAGGACGCTGGAGAGCAGCGGTTCATCCCGCTCCGACGCCGCATCCACCAGAGCGACCAGGCGCTGCCGTTCCCGGTCCGTCATATCTGGCAGGGCGGTGCCCAACTGTCCTTTCAGGGCGGCCCAGGTGAGGGTCTGCTGGGCACGGGCCGCCCGCTTCAGGGAGCCGCGCACCGCTGCGGCCGCCGCGGCGAGGGTTTCGTCCGACAGGGCCGCGGCAGGGCGTGGCACGGGCCGTGAGACGGCCGTCTTGTCCACGGCGTACTTCTCCCTCAGCGCCCGGATCTGCCGCAGGAGTCTGCCGGTCAGGGCACCGCCAGCTGCGGTCACGGCGTCCTGGAGCTCCCGGAGTTTCTCCTCGCGGCGCCTGGGCGACATGTGCGTCTGCTGGTGCTCGGCCACAAGACGCTGGACCCTCAGCACGGCTTCCTGCTGCTGCCATCGCGCGCGTTCTTCTTCCGTGACGCGCTGGGGCCGCAGCGGCGCCCCTGCGCGCGGCTGGGCCGGAGCGAGCCGGCCGAGCGCCTGGCGTCGGCGGGCGGCAGTATCCGGCGCCGGCTGGTGATTCTTTTCCTGAAGGAAGACGCGAGCTTTGTGCAGCATCTGCAGTTCGGTGTCGCTGCCACCGTGCCGTGTCAGGGCGGTGGCCCGGTTGTAGTGCTCGCGCACATCCCAGGCACGCTTCTCCTCCACGGCGCGCTCCAGGTCCGCGAACACGCGCTGCTGGTAGCCCATATGGCCGTCCAGCCAGGTACGGGCTTCGGCGAGGGCTTGCTGCGCTTCCGTCCGCGCGTGCGGCTCCAGGGTCTCAAGGAAGGAGTCACTGCCTTCGCAGAGCCGGCGGACGTGCTCGACCGTGCCCGATCGCTGAGCCGATTCCAGTCCTCGGATCAGCCGCGTGACCGCTTCCGGCAGCGACTGCGTGCGCGGTGGCGGGTCTGTCGGCAGCTCCTTCAGGATCCGCTTGGCGGCCTCGGTGATGAGACCGTCCGCCGTCCATCCGCAATCCGCCAGCGGCACCCATTCCGTGGGACGGGCGAGGCTTTCGGTGCCGATCCAGACCTGGCGGTCCGTCCCCTCGCTCTGCAGGCGCACCCGGTACACGTACCGGCAGCGTGAGAGCGTTCCGGGCTCGAGCGGGACACCGGCCCCGAGGATGGGGATGCCGCCGCCCCAGGCCGGGCGGACTTCCCCGTCGAGGTGAACCCTGAACTGCCGTCCGTCGTCCAGGTCGACGTCCAGGGCCGAGCCGATCGGGTCCGGATAGGAGAACCGGGCCGCCCGCCCGTGATCCGCCAAGGACGTCTGCAACGCACCCTTCACGTACAGGTGGTCGGCGCTCGACTCACCGACACCACGGCGCCGGCACACCGCCTCGTTTCCGTGCTGCCCGGCGGGATAATGCTGGAAGTGGCACTGCCGGTCGACGTACAACTTGTCCGCCAGACGAGCCCCGCACCCCCCAAGCAGTAGGCCGCACCAGAAGGAGTCCCCACGGTGACGCCGCCGGAAAGCATCCAGCTCGATGGCCGCTATGGGCAGGACCACCGGCACGTCCGAATGCTCGTTGCCGATCACCGCCGTCTGTACAAGCCGTGAGTCACGCACCAGCGCCCTCCAATCCCCGCTCTCCACAGTAGATGTCCCGCCGGTTTCCGGCCGCCGAGCGCAGGGCGAGATGGGACACCGGCATGGCGCGGGCCTGGTGGGCGTGGGGCCGGCCCGAGCGGACCGCCCGCGCCCTGCTGGACGCATACCGAGCCAGCCCCGGCAGACTTGCGACCGGCCCGCGATCCGCAGCCCCGTCACCGAGCCGGCCGGACAGCATCCTCGGGGCAGCACCCGTCCTCCGCCTCACGGCCCGCCCACGGCTTCGTACGATGCCGCGCCTTCCCCGGCAGAACGCCCCGCCGGCCGCACGGCCACGGGCCCGCACCCGGCCGACCAGGGTCCCGACCCCATCCCCCCCCCGCGGCCCTCGGCAAGGGGGCACGCCCCAGGCCGGCCAGCGGTCGGCCCCGTGCTGCTCATGAACGGCTCCGGCCCCCGGCGACGTGATGTCACCGGGGGCCGGATCGTGGTAGCGGGGGCGGGATTTGAACCACGCGACCTCTGGGTTATGAGCCCAGCGAGCTACCGAGCTGCTCCACCCCGCGTCGATCTCACCAGCGTACGGGATACAGACGGGCCGGGCAGGGGATTTCGCGCTGTGGTGCGGTGCAGGGCCGGCCCCAGTCTGGCGTGGATCCGGCTGCGGCGGGCCATGCCGGTCTCGGTGAACTGCTCCGGCACGGCTCTGCTACCGGGTCGGTGGAAAAGGTGTGGCCGAGGTGTCGTACCCGGCGGATACGGTGCCGTACATGACTGCACACTCCCAGGGTCCGAACGGGCTGGTTCTTGTCCACGCTGCTGTTCAGAACCCGGCGGAGATGGCGGAGCCGGATCCGCAGGCGGCTGGAGATGAGCACCGCCGGTTCGCGGCCTCGGCCAAGTACGCGGACATCTCCTGGAGTGCGTCGGGAGCTGAGCCGCGCTGGCTCGGTATGGACACCAGCGCCTGTGCCGTGGCCATCAATCCGAGCCACTTCGCCAGCCGGGGTGCGGACGAGTTCGAGCGGTTCCTGTCCGGGGCGGCCTCGCGCGGCGAGCCCGCGCTGATCATCGCCACGATGGGCAACGCGGACGATGACGGTCCCTGGAACGTCTTCGATCGCTACGACGCCAGTGTGCACTTCCCCAAGTTCACCGGGGCGATCGCCGGGAAGCGCCTGCCCGTAGGGGCGGACATCTCTCTGGCTCCTGATCTGGACGCGGCCGACCGGGACCTGGGCCTGCGGCTGCGGCTGCGGAACCGTCCGGCCGACGCCCCATGGTGGGCCATGGCCCTGCGGCAGCCGAGCGCACCGCACATTCTGGGATCCGGCCACGCCCCTGCTCACCCGCCCACGCCTCCAGGCGAACTGGTGCCGATCCTGGTGGACAGCCTGGGCGAGCCGGTCGTCGCCCGCTGGACATCCGGCGACGGCGCACAGATCTGGTACCTGATCCCCGATTCGGTCGACTGGACCACCGTGGTCGACTGGATCGTCCAGCGGGCCCTGCCCGCGCACGTCCCGGCCGCGCTGCGCCGCGTCCGGTCTGTGCACAGCCTCGACGCCGACCTGGAGACGCCTGCAGAGACCCAAGCCCGCGTCGCCCTTGAGGAACTGGAGCGCCGCTACATCGAGGACAAGGCCCGCTTCCAGGCCGACCTGGAACGGGCGCTGCAGGAAGCCGAACCGGTACGGTCCGGGCTGCTGTACGGCACCGGCGACGAACTGGCCGACGCGGTCGCCATGGTGCTGCGCGCCGCCGGCTTCACCGTCACCGACCTGGATGGGGAACTGGGCGACACCAAGTCCGCTGACCTGCTTGCTGTGCTGGACCAGGAGAGGTGTCTGATCGAGGTCAAATCCGCCTCCGGCGCAGCACCGGAGAAACTGGTCTCTTACCTTCAGCGGCACCTTAAGACCTGGCCGCAGCTATGCCCCGGCCAGCCGGTCACCTGCTCCGCCTTGGTCGTCAACCATCAGCACCGGCTCGACCCCGCCCAGCGTCCCGCCGAGGTGTACCAGCGCAAGGAGTTCGTCGACGCGCTCACCTTCCCGGTGCTCGCCACCGGCCAGCTCTTCGACTGGTGGAGGAACAAGGACTGGCCGACCGTGCGGGCGGCTGTACTCGGCCATCCCCAACCGGGCCATACGAGCAAGCCATCCACGGCACAGAACGCGCCGGAATCTCCTCGGCCGCGCAGGCCTTGGTTCCACTGAGGCGACTCGCTCCACGGTGCACCCCCGCCCGCCCCAGCCGTCGCCCCGCAGCGCGGCGAGCTGTGGCGTAACTCCCGAGGGCCCCGGAAGGGCTGCCCCGCGAGGTTTTTCCCGTCCCCGCCCGGCCGGTGTGACCAGATAGAGGCGCTGGCTTCCCACCCCCCCGGGGAGCCGACGTGAAAGGAGTCCGACCGTGAGCAGATCCCGACGGCCCGGGCCGGGTGCCGAACGCCGCATCCTGCTGTGGCTGGTGGTGTCTGCCGCCGCCGTGCTGGGCGCCCAGAGCCAGCAGTGGGCCAGCGCCGTCACCACGGCGACCGCCGTCTACGCCATCGCCGGCCCGGACCGCAGGAGCCGACTGTGACCCGCACCCCGCCCACCACTGTGGAACTCGCCCTGATCGCCGAGGTCAGCTGCTGCGGACTGACCGCCACCCACCACCAGTTCGAACGCTGGCGCGCCAAGCGCTGGCTGGCCCCGGCCGACCAGTGGACCGACCCCGCAACCGGCGCGCTGCGCTACGACATCGTCCACCGGGCCGCATGGCTCGCCGCCCTCTCCAGGCCAGGCCGCGCCATGAGCTGGATCGGCTGGACGTTCTGGGCGATCGACGACACCGAACAGAGCGCCGCCCTGCTGCGCCAGGCCCTGATCCGGACCGTCCAACTGCCCCTGCGCCAGGCGGGGATCACCCTGGCCCAGATCCCGCAGGGTGACAGCGACACCGCCTTCGAAGCCCGCCAGGACCTCGCCGAGCGGCTGCTGCAGGGGCGGCGCGCCATCGGACGGGACCTGGACGGCCTCCTGCGCGAGCACGCCGCCACCGCAGGCATCGCCCTGCCCGAACCCGGCACGGTGTCCAACCCCTTCGACGCCACGCTGATCCGTGTCGGCGTCCGCCTGCTGACCGGCGGCATGGCCGACGTCAGTCCCGAAGAACTCACCGATGCCTGGCGCAGCGTGTGGACCGGCCCGCCCGAGCAGCTCGACCGGATCACCGCCGCCCACCTCGCCGCCGACGAAACAGGAACCGATCTGCGCGCCCTCTCCCCACTGGCGCACGGGCTGCCCGGCCTGGTCCGCGCCTTCGAGCAAGCAGACGCACACCTGCTGTGCGAGGCGGTCCACGCCTGCACCAAGGCCTCCTCCACGCTGATGAAGCTGCTCATGGAACGCGCCGACGCCGAGATGCTTGCAGAGCTGATGACCGATCCGATGTGGGAGCAATGGGTCCGTGCCGGAGGCATCGCCCCCGCCAGCCGGCTGGGGGAAGCCGCGATCACCATGAGCACCGTGCAGTACCTCCTCGTCCCCGACTGGGCCGAAGACCTCTACCGCTACCAGGACCTCATGGACCGCCTGCTGGCCGCACCCACCGCGCCGACCCCGGACGGCTGCCCGGTGTGACGCCTTCCTCCCTCGCCTCACGTCCGTCGGCGCGGGAGGGCAGGTCCCCGCAGCCGATCGGCAAGACGCGCCTTCGAGCAGCGATGAGCACCGACGTGCCGGACACCGACCTCCGAGGCGGCCCGAAAGACACAGCAAGGATGCGAAATGGGGCAGGAAGACCATGCACGTGACGTCACGCCCCTGCTGCTCGTGTACCCCGCACGCTCCGCCACGCCTCAGGGCGGCAGCACCAGGCGGCCCCATGACCGCAATGCCGATACGGCGGGCCTGCCGCATCGGTTACCGGGGCTCGGGGAAGCCCGGCAGCTCCAGAGGCACGGGAGTCGCCTCGGGTCCGGTGACGGAGCGCTGGAGCAGCAGCCGGAACCGCTGTCCGTCGGCGGGCCGTACGGTGACCTCGGCTCCGTCGCCGCGCCCGGCTCCGAGAGCTGCCAGGGCCTTGCCGCCGCTGCCCGGCTCGGCGGTGGCCCGGGGGTGGAAGACGAGCACCGGGCCCAGCTCCAGGCGCCGTCCGGCGAACGGGACGGTGAATGCGCCGCACGGCAGCCGTACGGGATGCGGCTCGCCGCTGAGCAGAGCACGCACGACGGGGGAGTCGCGGCCGTTGAGAGTGATACGCGCCCGCGGCAGGAAGGGAGAGACCACGCAGTGCCCGTCAACGAGGAGACGCGCGATGCGCAGGAAGATCCGTTCTTCCGGTGTGCACTCGTCGGGCAGGGCGAAGTACTGCTCGCAGTGACGCTGCACCACCTTCAGGTCCTCGAGATAGAGCTGTAGCTGTGCGGCCTCCCGGCGCACCGCCTCGGGCGAGGGCGGCACCTCGCCGCCTCCGACAGCACCTGCGCCCGTACGGACTTCGAAGGCACCGCCGACCGCGATACGCCGGTGGATGCGCAGCACCCGCAGGGCAGCAGCCGGCTCCAGCCTCTCCAGCGAGAACGTGAACTTCAAGGACGCCGCGACCTGGGGGTTGTCGGGCTGAAGCAACTGCAGTCGGCCGCCCGCCAGTTCCACACGCACGGACCGGCCCGTGCTGCCGCGCCCCAGGTGCTTCAGAGTGCCGGGGTAGGACGCGGTGACCCGCTCGCCGTCCAGAAACACGAGTTCCGCGTCCATCCCGGTCGGCGGGGTTGCCTGCGCCGGACGCCACCGCACCTCGACGTCCTGATGCTCCCGGGCCAGGAACCAAGGCCCGGTGACCGTCATCTTCTGAACCGCCCCGCGCGGCAGCACCACCTTCTCGTCCAGCCCGTACCCCAGGCTGCGCCGCACCGCCTCAGCCTGCTCCGGCGCCAGGGGCCCGATCCCGGTCAGCGTGATCACGATGGGAGAGACCTCGTGGGCCCGAGGGTGCTTGCCGCGCAGCATGTGTACCACCATGTCGCCCTCCCGAGCGAAGTCCACGGTCCAGTGGTCGTCCAGCCTGTCGACCTGCCCGCCCAGCGCCGTCACCCGGGCGCTCACATCGCCGATGCCCTCCATCAGCAGGGCACGTTCCTGCCCGTACACCCTCGCCGCCTCCAACAGTTGGTCCCGGGTGAACGACGCCTCCACGTCCGCGTGCACCGACAGCAGATCATCCAGCTTCGCCCGGTCCCACACCTCCACCTGCACCGCCTGCCCGGCCCCCAGCGAGAGCACGAACTCCCGCTCCGCGGCCGTCAGCACGCAGGGCACCACCAGCACCCACTCCTGCGGCCCCTGCCGCATGGCCCGGGCGAACGACTCCCTGATCGACTTGCGCCGCCCCTTGAACGATCCGGTCGGAAACCCGTCCAGGTAGTACTTCAGCTGGAAGACCCGCACCCGAGAACCAACGATGACCTTGATGTCGATTCCGTCGTCCCCGCCCCGCCCGTTGACCACCTCGACTCGCGCTGAGGCCTCGTACACACGGTGCACCACGGCCTCGACGATTCGGTCGAACCCCGGCTGTCCGACGCGCTCCCACTCAACAGCCACAACCGCCCCCTGACGCGCAAGACAGCACTGGGTCGATGATTCCACCCGGCACTGACAAACCGGGCCCGCCGCTTTCCGCTGATCCGTCACCGCCGAGCAGCGCGCCCGGCCGCGGTGCGCAGCCGGGCCACAGGGAGTGTCATGAATCAGGTGTGTGCTTCCCCGAAGGAGTCACCTGATGAGTACGACGACGGATCACCTGATCGAGGCCGCTGACGGTGTGTCGCTTGGCGTGGCCGGTGAGGGCGTCGAGGGTGCCGACGTGAAGTCGATGCCGGTATCCGCGAACGGTCTGTCCAGCGAGCTGCTGGAGGAGCTGGCCGCGCTGGCGGCCGAGAAGGTGCGCCTGGGAGGGCTGCGGCTGATGGGCGAGGGCGGGCTGCTGCCCGAGTTGGCCCAGCATCTGATGCAGGCCGCCCTGGAGGCCGAGATGGATGTGCACCTCGCGGCCGAGGCCGGGCGGGCCGGCGGCCGTGGTTCGCGCTCGGGCGGCAACATGCGCAACGGCTACCGGGCCAAGAAAGTCATGACGGAGGTCGGCACGGTGACCGTGCAGGTCCCACGGGACCGCCTGGGCACCTTCAGCCCGCGGCTGCTGCCCAAGTACGCCCGCCGGACGGGTGCTGCGCTGGACGAGATGGTGCTGTCGCTGACCGCGAAGGGACTCACCTCCGGCGAGATCGTCGCTCATCTCGCCGAGGCGTACGGGATGACGACCACGAAGGAGACCGTCTCCACGATTACCGACAAGGCCCTGGAGTCGATGGCGGAATGGCGCACCCGCCCGCTCGACGCGGTCTACCCGGTGGTCTTCATCGACGCGATCCACGTCCGTATCCGCGACGGGCACGTCGCCAACCGGCCCGTCTATGTGGCCATCGCGGTCACCGCCGACGGCCACCGGGAGATCCTCGGGCTGTGGGCCGGCGACGGCGGCGAGGGCGCCAAGTACTGGCAGACCGTCCTGACCGAGATCAAGAACAGGGGCGTCCGTGATGTGCTGATGCTGGTCTGCGACGGCCTCTCCGCCCTGCCCGACGCGGTGAACACCGTCTGGCCGCAGACCGTGGTGCAGACCTGCATCGTGCACCTCATCCGCGGCAGCCTGCGCTACGCGTCCCGCCGTGACTGGGCCGAGGTCGCCCGCGACCTCAAGCCCGTATACACGGCCGTCAACGAGGAGCAGGCCCGGCAGCGACTGGCCGACTTCGATGACACGTGGGGCAAGAAGTACCCGTCGATCACCGGGATCTGGGAACGGTCCTGGAGCGAATTCGTCCCCTTCCTCGGCCTCCCGGACGCCATCCGCCAGGTCGTCTACACCACCAACGCCATCGAGTCGCTGAACGCCCGCTACCGACGCGCGGCCCAAGCCTGCGGACACTTCCCCAACGAGACCGCCGCCCTCAAGCGCCTCTACCTGACCACCCTCGCTCTCGACCCCACCGGACGCGGCCGCCAGCGCTGGAACAACCGCTGGAAGAGCGCGCTGAACGAGTTCGACCTCCTCTTCGACGGCCGCCTTACCGCCGGACGGGTGTAGACCAATCAGCCCACCGAAGAACCTGTAGGCCAATCAGACGAATCACACCTCACTCCTGATAGACCCGGGCCACACGCAAGAGCCGCGGTCTCCGGCAGGATGTGCCTCGGGGGCGCCGGAATCACGGCCGAGCCCGCCCTGCACATTGGGGCGGTCAACCATCAGGGGAGGGAGCGCAGATGGATGTGGGCTCGGTACTCGGCAACATGGGCCGGGTGGCGGCCGGCGTCGGCCGGTTCCTGTGGGAGGTGATGACCGCGCCGACCACGGGCACGGAAGATGACGCCCGGGACGAGATCGGCAGGCTTGCGCAGAAAATCGAGGACGAGGTACCGGAGGAACTGCAGGACCGGGCGTGGGGTCTGGTCCTGACGGCGCTGTACGACGTGCCCCGGGAGATCGAGCAACTGGTGCAGGAACACCAGGGACCGGACGACGAGGAGCCGCCGGCTCCCTGACGGGCATGAGCACATGACGCCTGGCCACCGCGCTCTTCGACGGCGGCTGGACGGCTGAGTACACCGCGCTGATGTCAGTGCCCCGCCGTAGAGTGCCGGACGCGGCCTGTATCGGCCTCGACTCACAGCTGTAAACCACCGCACGGGCCCCGTACCGCCGCCCGGTAAGCCTGACAGAGAGCAGATCCCGCCGTGTTCCAGGAGACCCCCATCTTCAGCCGCCTTGTCGACGAGCGCGGCGACATCCCCGCCCAGGTACGGGGCGAAGCCGAACGCATACGCCGTGACCTGGACCAGGTACTGCACCGGTCGCCCGGGCTCTACCCGAGCGCACCGCCGAACCTCCCCGGTCCGAAAGCTCCTTCCGCCGGCCTGTAAGGCGGAAGGAACCGGCCGCTGCCGGGCCCTTCGGCCGAATCCGGACGCGGCCCCCGCCGATCAAACAACAGACGTCGTCTCAAGGCCCACCGCGCCGCTTCAACCACGCGTCCAGCACCTCGCCCGGCGCACGCCGCAGATACGGTCACAGCCGGTTGGCGAGGAGTTCGAGACCACCGGCGGCGGTCCGCATCTGCGGGAGGCGATGCTCGAACGCTGGACAAGAGCTGAGTACACCCTCGCCTCCTTCCTGGACGACCGGGTCGGCGGCACCGGTTCGAAGAAGGCGGTCAACGCGCTGCGCGCCGCGCTGGAGGAAGGCAAGTTCGTGGAGTACCACGAAGTGCTCTACGCCAACCAGCCCGAGGAGAGCATCGACGGCTACACGGACACCTACCTGCTTCGACTGGCCGGCAAGGTGGAGGGCCTGCGCGGCCCGGAGTTCGACGCGGCGGTGAGATCCATGAAGTACCGCGGCTTCGTTACCGCCTCCCAGAACGCCTACGAGAAGGCCGGGGGAGCCAAAGAACCCGAAGGCCCAGGTACACCCACGGCCGAGATCAACGACAAGCGGATCCCGCTGCAGTACAACGCCCTCCTCCTGGAGAGCGACACCTTCGCCGAACTGCTGCAGAAGATCCACGACCAGCCCGGAGAGTGGGAGGACACCACTCTGTAAACCACCGGGCCCTGCGCCGCCAGCTCAAGCGGCTCGGCAAGGAAGAACGGCGCTGCCGCGGCCCTTGGTTGGCCGTGGAATCCCGTGTCGAGTGCCATGCCACTACAACGAACCGCACCGTCCGGTGCCGGGTGGTCAGCAGGATTGATCCAGCGTCACGCAGCGGCGAGAGGCCCTTGGGATGGGCAGTGTCACCGGCCCCGCGACAGGAGCCACCGGTCCCCGCCCTGAGCCGCGCAGCAACAGGGAATGAGGATCCACCGGCCGGGACTCGACCGACAGGGGTGGCACCGTGCCGCCCTCGTCGGTCCCTCACCGCAGCGAGAGCTGGAATCTCACGGGATCGGCCGAGGCAGCTCCCGTAAGGCTTGCTGACGTCACGTCCCAGTACCGGGGTTGGCGAACGGAGGCGGATACGCCGAGGCCTCGTTGAGCTGCTCCAGGATGGCGCGCAGATCGTCGTGGCGGATCTTGGGGTGAGCCGGGGCGGGGCCGGGTGGGCGCTGCGCGGGAACGGCGGACAGGCTCGGTGCCCGGACTTTCAACGGAGCATCGGCGAGCTGCAGTCGGGCGGGCCAGGACATGGAGGGCAGCCGGTAGACGGCGTCCTGGCACCAGGCGGCCGCACCGGCGTTGGCCTTGGCCGCGATCTTGCGGGTCAGGCCGTCCCGCGCGATAGTGCGCGCGGGACGTGGAGATCAACAGACACCTCGGCGACAGCGGGGCGAAGACCTCGATCGTGTCGGACAGAAGCGGGGGAGTGATACAGAACGTGCCGTCCCTGCGGCGCAAGGCCACTCCGCCGTCGGCGAGAACCAGCAACGGCTCCTTTGATCGCAGCAGCACCAGGCGCCGGCCCGGGCTCGCAAGGAGGTCGCGCGTGCGCTGGAAAGCGCGGATCGAGGCGCGCAGCGCCGCACGCGGATCACTGACGACGCAAGGGTCGGGAGCCGTCCGTACGGCAGTCCAGAACACCTCCATCCGCTCCTCCTCAGACAACGGCCGCCCCAGTCGCTCCTCGCAGTGGCCGACCGCCTCCACCGCCCATGCCGCCGGGAACACATGCCGGCCGACCTGCGCATCGAAGGACCGGAACACCTGGGTACGCACCACCTGCCAGGCCAGCGCGTCCAGCATCACCGCCTGCCGCGCCTCCTCCAGCGGCCACCGCCCCTCGCGGGCGGCACGCAGAACCGGCGCGGACGGACCGTCGACGTGGCGGTCCAAGTAGGTCTCCAGCGCCACCCGCCGCGCACCCTCGGCGAGCGGATCGGTGTTGAAGTGCCGCGCCACCGCCGCCCGCCGCACGGGGGTGCGATACTCCGCTCCACCGCGCCGCCGCCCCAGGACGTGCCCGTCCTCGGCGAAGGCCCGCAGCCAGTACTGCGGCACCAGGTGGTGCTCCTTGGCCGTGTTCGCACCCATCCCCGGCCTCTACACCCCCGCCGTACCGGCGGGCTCGGACCCCATGTGCGCGGCTGCGGCATCGCGCCAGGGATAGCTGTCCCATCCGGCGTCCAGGACCGCGTTGCGGGCATGCGCGTGCCCCAACAGGGCCTCGCGCAGGGCGTAGGTGGAGCGCTCGGAGTCGGCGGCCCGCTCCAACAGGAGCCGGCCGACGGGAGCGTCGTCGATGGTGACCATGTTCTCCAGCTCGCTGATGCTGCACACCGTGACCGGCACTGTGGTGGCCGGCAACTGCGGCCGCTGCAGCGGCGCGTTGACGATGTGGAACGGTTCCATCGTGACGATCAGTCCGTGCACAGGTCGGTCTGTGGGCACATCGGCGAACTCCTTCTGCCCGCTCGCGATCAGAGAGGCGGTGTTGTCGATCTGCCCGTAAGCGCGGCCGAGCATTCGGTTCACCTCCTTGACCCGCTGGCCGGTGGCCAGCCGCAGATGCCGGGTGGGCCGCACCGACTTCACCTCCACCAGCAGCACCAACTCGTCGGTGACGACGATCCAGTCGACACTGCGCGCCCGGTTGCGTCCGTAGACGATCTCGGGCCGGACCACCGCGTCGGACAGCAACCGCAGCTGGCGGCCGATGTAGGCCTCGAACAGGTCGCCGAGGTCCTGGGCGAAGGCGTCCCCGTAGCGAGCGACACCGGTGTAGTAGATGCCCAGCGGGCTGGCCTTGGCCGGGATCAAGTGGCTGACGGGGGCGAGGAGACCCGGACCGTAGCCCCTCACGAAGGGGGTACCGCGCAGCGGGTTGTACTCGAAGCGGCGCAGGAGCGGATCAGTGGTCATACAGGCCCGGGTGTTGTCCTCCCGGAAGGTGTTCGCGTCGGTCACGAAATGCTGCTCGGTCACCGAGATGATCGTCGCGGCCGGGATCTCTGCACAGATCCGGTGCGCACCTGCTTCCCGCAGCGAGTCCGGGTCGAACCGGCCGACGCGACTGATCGCCGACGCCCACAGCAGCTGCGCGATCCCGACGTACTGAGACAGGCTCGCACCCAGCAGCTCCCCCTCCCAACCAGAACGCAGGCACCGTGCCTCACGTGTCCCCGCCGTCTGCGTGAGCATGGCCGCGGCCCGCGCCAGCTCCTGGAAGACCGGCTCCTGAAACGTCATCTGCTCCCCGGAGGTGCGCAGCAGAAACCGGCCCAGAGCGTCCTCATCGCTGTCATGGTCGTAGAGGTAGTGGTCCTCCAACTGCGAGTACATGTCCAAGATCTTCAGCAGATCCGCATCGCCGACGTCCTTGCGGTACTCATTTCCGCACGCCAGCGAGACCCGGGCGGCATCAGCCAGCGCCCACGGCGTGTACTTGCGGTACGGGCTCTCAAGCCACGACGACTCCAGCGAATACGCCGCCGAGGCGCGCGCGATCAGCGGCAGCAGGGCACTCGGCCGGTGCCTGCGTACCCGCGCCACATAGTCCCGGTCCCTGGTCGCCCCACTGCCTCGTGCCCGCATCATGGGCTCAAGGATCGCGCCCCCGACCGTACGCTGTCCTGCCCATTACCGTCCGGCCGCCTGACCCGTCCAGACGGATCCCGCTGCCCGGCGTCGGCCATGGAGCCGTACGGTCCGCCGGCTTCGGACGATGCTGTGGCCGCGGGCCTGCTCGCACCCGGCGACGCTCGGTGATCGCTCCACACACGTTGAGCCAGAGCCCGAGTTTTGTCAGCACCGAGGTACTTGCCAGGACAGCATCGGGGTGTTCCCGGTGAACGGTCCTGGTCATGCCGCAGATGTCGAAGGTCGAGCTGTACGCGGCGATCCGGCGAGACCACCGGGCCGGCATGACGATGCGGGAGCTGGAGCGCAAGTACAACGTCGCCTGGCGGACGGTGCGCAAGGCCCTGGACTCGGCCTGGCCGGAGCCGCGCAAGCCGCTGCCGCCGCGCCCGTCGGCACTGGATCCCTACAAGGCGATGATCGACGGGATCCTGCGGGCGGACCTGGAAGCGCCGCAGCGGCACACGGTCACCCGGGCCCGGGCCGAGGAACCGGCCAAAGCCGGCTGACCCGCGCACGTCCCACCAGCCGGGGTCGGGGACTGACCATCCCTTCGGGCCCCGGCCCTCTCAAGATCCGTCCCATATTCCCAGACGCTTGAGCCGACGCTGCCGGAGCCGCTCTGAGGCGGCCGTGAGACCGAAGACAAGCCCCATGAGCAGCCCGAACATCACAGCAAACAGGGGATCATCCGGTTCCTCCTCACGCGACAGCAACACGAGGAAGAGGGTGAAGGGCACAGCGACGCAGAGGCCGGTGCCGATCGGGTGTCGGGCCACCCATTTCTGGATCCGCGTCGGACGCCGCTGACCACCCTGGGTCCGGTCCAAAGCCCAGAACCCATCCGCCAGAGACCGCCGCCAGTTCGCCACGGCAGAAGGATATGGCAGCCGATCGGCCGCCCCGGCAGAGAGCTCACCCCCGGGCAACGGCCTGCTGGCCACCAAGCTCAGGCAGCGACGTCATTTCTCGTGAACATCCATGAGCCTCGAGATCGCTAGCTGCCGCCCAAACAGGCAGACAAACGCTGCTGCTTGAAGCTTGAAGTGAACGAAGCCAGGGAGCCGACGGCGTCCACACCATCGCTCTGGTCATCGACGAGGACCAGCACCGGCCCCTGCCCGAGTACTACCGCATCATGCTGCGCCGGCTGCAGGACCGCTACGACGCGCGTGCCCAGGCCCGCTGACGGGCGGGCGGGAGGCCTGCCCGCCGGTCACGGTGCCCGCACGATCGGCCGATCTTCCACAGGGCGGTCATCAACGCTCTTCGCGAAGTCGACGACTGAACACTGAGGTGCGGCCGCACCCGACGCCGGCCTCGCCCGCGCTGCGGCCGCCGGGAGCCACCCACCGCAGGGGTGGACGGACGCATGAGAGATCAGGCACCACCCGTTTCCTTCAACCCGGCACGCCGTACCGTCGTCGGCACTGTCCTGGGTGGTCGTCGGCCACTGGGCCGCCGCCCCCGCCCGGGCGCACGGCCCCGATGCCACTGGTCACGCAGGACCACTCCAGGCCCGCCGGGCAACTGGCTGAAGTGGAACCCGCGGCGTGCATCCTTACTGGCCAACGCTTTCGTCGACCTCGTCGAAGACGCTTTGCAGGGCTTCGACAGCACGGTGATGTCCGGCTGCCGAGAGCTCGCTGGCCACTCCCTGGACGATGAATGCCTCGCCCGCGTCGATCACTGTGCGCGCGAGAGCCGTTCCGAGGCCGAGCGTGTCTGGCCGTTGCAGCCGATGCCACAGCAGGAACCGCAGTGGCCCCACAGAACGGCCGCGGTCCCGGGCGGTGAAAGCGAGCTTGTCGGCCTTGGCGTGCTCCCCCTGCTCCTCGGCCCGCATCATGGGAGCACTGGTCTCGCCCGCCTCCGCATACAGGCGGCGGGCCCCCTCGATGTCCCCTTCCTCGAGATGCAACTCGATCAGCTCCTGGTAGCAGTCCACGAGCCCGGCGTCGATCGCCTTGCGGAAGTAGATCTTGGCCTGCGTGAGATTGCCTGCCCGCTTATAGCGGTAGGCCAGCCGGGAGTAGGCGTAGATGTCCCCGCTCTCCGCGGGCCGTGCGATTCGTTCGGTCCACTCGGCGGCCTCGTCGAACAGCCCGTCCTCGGCGAGCAGGAACACGAGTTCCTGCATGGCGTCGTCGTCACCGGCCTCGGCACCGCGCCGGAACCACCGCTCGGCCTCCGTCCGCCGGCCGAACTGCAGGTGATGGAGCCCGACGTGTACGAAGGCATCTGGGTGGCCCTGATCTGCCAGCTCACGCCAGACGGCCGCGGCCCGCTCGTGCTCCCCAAGCTCGTCAAGGTGGTGTGCTTCCTGGCGCGGGTAGAAGTAGGCGAGGATGGCATTGCGCTGGAGTTGACCGGACGCTCGCTGCTCACTGATCGTGGCCAGAGCGCTCTCCGCACGTGCCCTGTCAGCCTCCTGTCCCAGCACGTAGGAGGAGCCGCGGTCGTACAGACCGAACAGGTCCGTACCGTCTGAGACCGAGGCGGACAGGCGTACCCGCCCTCGCTCATACGCGGACGTGGCCAGGGCCCGGCGGTCCTCGTCGGTGTAGGCATGCTGCAGGGCGGCTGCCCAGAACGGCGCGGGCGGGCAGCCGTGGCGGAGTTCGTAGCGGCCCATTTCGAAGAGATAGCCGGACAGCCGGTAGAGCGGCTGGACGGGTGGGGGAGTGCCGGGCCTGTGCCGGATTGGGCTCAGGGGGCCGGGGACGCCCCGGCACGGGACGGAAAGGTACTCCAGGGCGCTCTCGAACCACCCATCGTGAGCCTGTTCATCCCACACGTGATCAGGGGCGAGAGCAGCCGCAGTGGCTTCCAGTCCAGGCAGGGGCAGCATCGGGCCGTGGCCGAGGCGGCGCAACTGCATCGCGGCGATGACGAGATACCGGTAGATCGGGGTGGCGTGCTCCAGGCGCTCCAGGAGTGCCGGCACGCCCGCCAGGTACTGGGTAAGCCGCCCGGCTTCAGCGCGGGCGAACGCCTCGGCGACACGCGGGTCGGCCCGTGCCGCCTCCTCAAGCGCCGCGGGATCACAGACGAACCGATCCGGGATCCGCGCGCAGCCCCGACTCCGGTGAGCAGCGCCCGGGTCTGGGGGTAACCATCGTGGAGCGAGGGAGGGGCGGTGAGGCGGGCCCAGTCCGCTGGCTGGGCGGTCGCGAGCACGAGGACGGGACCGTGTTCGCGCGTGCGCAGCAGTTCACGCAAGCCGGCGGCAACCCGCTCGCCGACGGCCGGATCGCTGGTCAGCAGATAGTGATGGATCTCGTCGAGCCAGAGCACAGTGTGCCCCCCGACCTCTGGCAGCTCCGCGAGCACTGCATCGGTGTGGCTTGGTGCGATCGGATGCCGCAAGCGCCACTTGTCCGGCAGAAGTCGGAGCACCTCCCAGCAGGCGCGGGTCTTTCCGGTGGAAGAACCACCGATCAAGGTCACCAACGCGCTGCGCCCGTCCACGGCGCCGAGAACCGCCTCACGCAGCAGCGCATCGTGTTGGCGCTCCACGTACACCGGCAGCACCGGCAAAGTGCTGGAGCCGTCACCGCCGGAGACGTCGATCGCCCGCTGGACCCCCAGATCGAATGGATCACGGAGCTCGCGCACCAGCCATCCCCCGAGCCGGGCGACTTCTTCGGTACGAGGGACGGATGCCGGTGCCTCGGGCCGACGCTGCGCAGGCTCCTCCCACTGGCTGGTGATGATCTCGTCGAGGAGGCGGCAGGCTTCGGTGTACCGCCGCTCGAAGTCATCTTGGGTCAGGCCAGCTGCCTTACAGGTGATGCGCAGGAACTGACGAGTGAAGGCCTTGGGGGGACGAGGGAAAGCCTCGGCTTTGAGGAGGCGGTCGATGGTCGACTTCTTGTAACTCATACCGCTGATCGGATACCGAAGGGACTTGCCTGCGGCAGCGTCCTCCTCTTGCTTTCTCGCCTCCTCGGCGAAGCGCTCGGCGATGGCACGTGCTCCGAGTCCGGCTTCGGCCGCCTGCCACGCGAGAAAGCGGGCGTACCGCTCCCGCGGCGTTCCGCCTTCGCCTCCCTGCGCCTGAACGACCGTCATCCCCGCCCCGTCCCTGTGCAGTTCGTCCCAGGACCGCCCGCAGTGTCCCACAACAGAAGAATCCGCACTGCGATCACCCAGTCCTCTGGGACCTCCCCCTCATGTTGCCGCACCGTCCCGCCGTGTCCCGGCCTGTCCCAGCAAGTCCCAAGCGTAGTTGGGGACACGACGACGTCAGCTCATGGTCTGTCTCGCCCCGCCGGGCCGATTCAAGCGCCTGGCCTGACGAGAGCAGAGAACAACACCGTGTCCAGCTGTTTCCCTTTCCCTCCTGCGGCCGCCGAGGTATCCGCCTCCACCGAACTGGGCCAGGCTGCGGAATCCCTGCTGATGGCCGCGATGCCCGAATTCCTCGGAGCGCTCGGCGCCGGGCTGGTGATCGCCATCGTCACCACCGCCTGGCGGCGGTTGCGCCAACACACCTCTCCGCCCGACGAGACGGACAGCGCCGAATAGGCCTGAGGCGACCACGACCCGGAAGGTTGCACAGCTGGCGGCAGTCCAGGGCATGTGCGACTGGGAAGGCCGCTGGGACCGGTGGGCGCCACGGAACGTGATCAAGGACGGGCTGCGCACCCTTACCGGGCACACCGCCACGATCGTCGCCCGGCGCTGCGCGCCCAGCCGCACGGCACCTGGTACCTGCTGGAGGAGGCGGTCCGCTTCGCGCGTATCGCCGCCGACCTCGCTGTCCGCCCGGCCGCCTGACACTGCCCACGGGCCTGCTGCCCCGCGCCCCACCCGGCACGGGGCAGCAACCCGACCACCGCGGGACCGGTGCCGGTGGCCCCGGCTCGGCCGGTGTATTCGCAGGTCGCTCCAGATTCGTCGGTGCCCCGACGACGTACGAACGCGCTCGACGGGTGCTTCTCGGAGGGGCGCGGCAGCAACAAGGTCGGCCCGCGCGGTGAAACGCTGTCACGCGGCATGGGTCAGGCGGCAGTCCGGTCGCGCTGTTGCCAGGAGATCCGGGCGACGGCGAGCGCTCTCGAGGCTGCGTCGCGTACCAGTGTGACGGCCGCCTGGGAGCAGGTAGTCCAGGGCGCGCTGGGTGGCCGGCCGCTGATACAACGTTCCACTCGGCGACAGCCCGCTGCGACGCTCGTAGGATGCCTGAATGCCCAAGCCGTTACGGATGAGCCGCCGCACGTGGGTTACGGCGTGGGTGGTGCTGTGCGTGGCCGGTATCGCTGCCACCGCCGCGCTGAACGCCTTTCCGGAGCCTGACCCGCAGCCCGAGAAGCCCGTCAGCGCCGAGTGCGCCGAGTACATCGCGGACATCGAGGCGCAGTTGGCCAAGGCCAAGGTGGAAAGCAACGACGACGGCGTGCTGGCCTTCTCGCGAACCCGGGTCGGCGCGGACGACTGCCATGATGCACTTCTCGACCACTTCAGCGGCGACCGGTGAGCCGCCGTACAGGGCTCGCCACGATAGCGGGGCTGATCTGCGCCGCTTCCGTGGCGATCATCGCCATGAGCGCCACGACGGATGACCCCCGACCACCGAAACCGCATCCGAACCCGGACCGCTGCCGGCCTCACCACCGTGCTCCTCACCCTCCTCATCGCCAGCGCCCTCCACCACCCCGGCCACCTGAGCAGCCTCTTGCTCATCCTCACGGCCGCACTCGGCGCGACCACCGCCACCCGCACAGCGGCCCGCCACACCCTCAACCTCCTGCTGCGCCTCGTACCCTGCCCACACACCCCGAAGCTGACGACACGAGCGGCAGAAACAACCTGGATGTCTGTGCAGCGAAGCGGAACTGACATCACGACACCTGCCCGGCACCTCGCAGCGCAACGACCGTGATCTCCAAGCCGGGAGGCACCAGCCCCGAATCCGGATCCACCAAAATTTTCACTCGAAGGAAACGGCCGCCCCACCTCGCTACCCGATCTCTGTAGCCAGCCGCCCGCGAACGCGGGCCGGGTCCGGGAGCGCAGCGAACGGACCCTCAAGGCTTCTTCCAGGAGCGCAGCGACGGAAGAAGCCGCCGGCTCGTAGCGTAAGCGGAGAGCCGGAAGGACACCCACCCAACCTTCGGATACAGTAAAAGTTCTGACGGAAGGAAACACAGGCTCGAAGCGCAGCGCAGAGCCAACTCCTCGCAACGCGAGGAGTTTCACTCCGTCACCCGCGCGCAGCGCGGGGCTTCGCTTCAACTCCCGTGCGCAGCACGGGAGTTCCCTGGGAGCTTGCGGAGCAAGCTCTTACCCGCTCCGCGGG
>NZ_JBIRTJ010000025.1:0-104939 GCF_044334695.1 Streptomyces sp. NPDC020747
CCTCCGCCACACCGGCCGCGACTACCACCGGCCCCTACGAGCCCTCGGCCTCACCTGACGAACCCAGACAGATCCCGATCATGCAATGACCCTGGCGACGATACCGTCCGGAAAAGATTCGCTATCAGCCCTTACTTCTTCATACGTTGCGACTGACGATTCTGGCCGCAGGTATGGAGCGGAAGCGCATGAGTTGGGATTGCATATTCGGAGTGCATTTACGAATTTCGAGGCGTTGATTATCTCCGGGACGTACTTCGGATGCTGCGTGGCACCTTCCACACGGCCGTTGAGCATGGTGTCAGCGGGGGGGGGTGCCTCTATGTCTTTCGTCAAGCGAGGCGTGGGGTTCTGGGTTCGTAGAAGGTGCTGTCGCGGAGCATCGCGAAGAGCACGTTGATCCGTTGCCGGGCAAGGCGGAGGAGGGCCTGGGTGTGGGTCTTTCCGCGGGCCCGGCAGCGGTCGTAGTAGGTGCGGGAGGCGGGGTCGTGCAGGGCGGCGAACGCGGAGAGGAACATCGCGCGTTTGAGCTGTCGGTTGCCGCCTCTGGGTGCGTGTTCGCCGTGGATGGAGGTGCCCGACGACTTCGTCGTTGGGGCGAGGCCGGCGTAGGAGGCCAGGTGGGCGGCGGTGGGGAAGCTGGTGCCGTCGCCGACGGTGACCAGCAAGGTGGCGGCGGTCCTGACCGCGCCCCTGGAATCGAGGTCAGGACCGGGGAAAGAGGGTGAGCCTCCAGCAACTGCCCGATCTGCGCTTCCAGAGCTCGCCGTTGCTCATGAACAGTGCCGAGCGAACGGGCCAGGGATGGGATCACGACGTCGAGGGTGCCGGTGCCCGGGACGACGACGGTCTGCTCGTCGAGCGCGTCAAAGACCTCGTCGATCAGCCTGGTGGCCATGCGGGGGGCCTTGGGACGGATCACCTCGACGAGCCGGCGGCGACCGGCTTTGCGCAGGGCGGCTGGAGATCCGTGGCGTTCCAGCGGCCAGGTCACCGCGCTGTGGTCCAGACGGGGGCCAGGAATGCGCTCCAGGCTGGGGTGGAACTGGGTGAGCAGGCCGCGGATCCGGTTGGAGGTGCGGGTGGCCTCGGTCGCGAGGTCCTGGTCGAGGCCCACCAGCACGGTCAGTTCGGCGGTGATCTCGTCGGTCAGCTGAAGCGAGCGCAGGGTGTGGGGCATCGTCCGGGCGGCGTCCGCGATCACCGCGGCGTCTTTCGCGTCGGTCTTCGCCTCGCCGGGGTAGAGGTCGGCGATCCGCCGCATCGCAAGCCCGGGCAGGTGGGCGACCTTGCAGCCGGCATCCCGGGCGACCGTCAGGGGCAGGGCGCCGATCGAGGCGGGCTGGTCCACGACCACCAGTACGGTGCCGAACGTCGCGGCCGGCTTGTCGAACACGGCCCGCAGCTTCGGTTCGGTGTTGGGTGGTTGCTTGTCGAAGACCTTCTTGCCGGCCGGGGTGAGCCCGTGCCCGTGATGGGCGCTCTTGCCGACGTCCAGGCCGAGGAAGACGCCTATCTCGTCGTTGTCGTTCAAGCCGTCCTCCCGAACGGGGTTGGCGCGGTGCCGGCCGGGGCGTTGGCGTCGTATGCGCGCATCCACGTTATGCAGACCTGCCGCCCGAGCGGCCGGGTGTTGCGCCGGGTCAGGCGGTAGTCGGGCCTCTCATCAGCGTCTCCAACGACGCCTCTCGGGCCCGGTGACACCACCCCCCCCAGGTCATCGGTTCGACAGGGGGGAACAGTCATGCCGGGCCCGGAGGCCAGCGGCCCTCTTGCAGGACCGCGAAGAACATAACGGGGGGGGGCAGGCAGAGCGGCAGCGGCAAGACCGTCTCGGACGGTAGGGGGCGATCCTGGAGCCGGATCAACGCGATCACAGCGAGGTCAGGGCAGGGGCAGATTCTGTTCGGGAGCAAGCGGTTCTGAAGCAAAGCGGGCCCGCCCGGCACTCCAGTAGTGAGCATGCAGTGTCACATAGGGGCGCCCCTCTGGCCTATGTACGCTGAGCAGGCTTGCAACTCCTAACATAATGAGCGGAGTTGTCGGTGGGTGCTGAGGTAGCAGGCGAGTTTGAGGAATGCCTCGTGTATTTCGGCTCGCCGTTCCCAGCGAATGCGCAGGCGGCGGAAGCCGTCCAGTCAGGCGAAGGTCCGCTCAACCGCCCACCTGTAGGTGCCCAGCCCGGTGCCGTGCCGCGGTGAGCAACGGCCGGCACGATGCTGCGGGCGCTGAGACCTGGGCACGGTAGACGTCGTGGTCGTGGAGGTGCCATGCTCGCCGGTGATCAGGTGATGTTTCGAGCCGGCCCTGACGTCTCAGCACGATTCAGTTCCGGCTCCTGCCAGCAAACTCGGTAGCCATTTTAAATGACATCTCACCCGCAGGATTCGAGTGACCTTTCTTCGAGATCCTCCCATTGCCACTTCGGGGCAATACTGCTGTCTATGTCGCGATCCAATTTTTCGGTCGACGAGTTTCCCACCATGTGCCACAAATGATCTACGGTATCACGGTAAGTGAGCACCCAAGAGTACTTCTCCTCAGGGTCAGGGTTGGATCCTGGACTATACAAGAGGTGGTAAGCAGTACACGGGCGCAGCACGTCGATAAATATTTGCTTTACGACGAGAGAGCTGACGTTGGCACGCTCATGCAGGGTCACCTTCGTTTTGCGGACGGCATACAATTCACGATTTTCCAGCACTATTTTTGCTCGAGATTCCGTAGCGTTCGGCGGACTTGAGTACATCGACACCTTAGGGACTGCCTCCGCCTGCGCCAGACTCTCTTGCCGCTTTTCGAGCTGATTCTGCTCATGAGATATTCTCTGCTGGTCATCGGATACTTTTTGCTGATTTGTGCAGGTTGCGGCGGCCACTATTAGAGCGCCAATTGCAGCCAGGGCAGCGACTACCTCCGAAGGTGCACGAAGAGTGCTGCCAATACTGCGCATCCGGTCAGAGACGCTTCGCTGAGGAGGAGGATCGGACATTGAATTCTCCTATTCCACAGGCTGCATTCCATTTTACACTGGTCGCCTCAATTCGGCATGCGGATCAAGGGGTCTGCTGGCCCCTTGACTCCCCAGGGCTGCTCTAACGTGCGCGGATGCAAACCCACGCGTAGTATCTGCAACCGGCCCCATGAACCCGTTTATCGAATTCAGGCCTAGTAACGCAAAGAAGCTCCCGATGAGGCTTCGCCCCGTTCCTTCACCTGCAGTGGCCCCGAGACCCGAAGGCCAGCCTCGGGGAGGGGAAGAACAGGCTCATGGGGCAGTGGACAGTGTCGACCGCAGTCGCCGCACTAGGCATGCCGGTCCAGGGGGCCGAACAGGGGACCAATCGACGCAGTCAGCCCCGGACCCTCCTGGACGGTAACGGACCGTGCCAGCCAGAGGATACGCAGGTCGACGAGCCCACAGGCAGGTCATGGGTGGGCTGATCGCGTTCGGGACGCAGACGTCATGGACTGTGGTGCCGCCGGGCCGTCTGTGGGCCGTCGAGGGGCGGCCCACAGCGACCAACAACGACCAATGACGGCCGTTCGATCACAGGTCAGCGCTGCACCGACGTCGATCGTGGGAGGTCGCTCTGGGCCGCCGCCACTTCCTCCGCAGCAAGCGCCAGGAGTGGGAGGAGTACCGCTCCGAGGTGACGGCTTTCGAGCTGCGGAAGAACTTGCCGGTGCTGTAGGGGCAGGTCACGCGGATACCTTGTTGGTTTGACTTCTCAGGGCCGGCGATCTATATCCGCCGGCCCCGAGGCTGCTTTCTGGGCTCGGGCCGTCTCTATGGGCTGTCCCGCAACGATCTTGGCTCTGAGCTGAGTTGAAGCGCGATAGGTGTCACAAAGGCAGGCTTGTTGTCACCGAGGTCGGCGGCCCCTCTCCCTTTACGGAGAGCCTTGACCGCTGAACCCGGAGTCGTGTCCCCCGGCGGGCCGATGTGGTCGGCGCTCCGGAAGCCGTGTGATCGCGGCGCTCACTGCCAGCCCGAGCGTGACACCGACAGCGGAGCCAACGCTCTGCGCCCAGGCATCGTCGAGGGAGCCGGGCAGGACGGCTCTTGTGAGCCGGCCGGCAGCCGACAGGACTGTTACCGCGGCCAGTGTGGCCGTCCAGCGGTACCGCACCCCGTCGATGATGTCGCCATAAAAGATGAGCAGCAGTGCCATGCCGAACTCGTCGTCCCAGCCGATCGCGGTGAGCCCGGCCCCGAAGGCAAGCGCGAACAGCCAGAGCCCCACCAGTTGCCGGGCGAACGTGGGCGGCTGCCGTCTTGCACCACGCGGGGGCCAGAAGAACCGTGTGATGCGCTGGACGATCGCGTACTTCTGCATGACTCGCGTCCCGATCCCCCGGGGTAGCCGACTTCTGCCGGCGCTCAGTAGTGGGACGCACAGGAGCAGGACGCGGTTGTGGTGAAGTGTCGTCTCGGGGAGCCAGAGTCTGTCGATCTTCGCTTCTGGTGACAGAAGGGCTGCCGAATGAGCATGTGTGACAAGCCGCGTGCCTTGCTTGTGACAACCAGGCCGCTTCAACCGGTCCTGTACACCGGATCTTCTGCCTCCCCTGGTGACAACTTCCGTCCTTCGGCTCACGAGTACACCGAAGTGGTACACATCCTGTACCTTGGGGGTATGGCCCTGAAGCGCACGAACGTCTACGCCGACGACAGCGACCTTGCCCTGATCAAGGAAGCCGCCGCCCGTCTGGGCGTCTCCGAGGCCGAGATAATCCGCGAGGGCATCCACCGCATCGCCTTGGCACGCCGCGTGTGGGACGAGCCGTTCGTCTCCGACGAGGAGACCTTCGACCTGGGCGGGCCCGTCGCAAGGGACGACGCCCGGACGGCTGTGACGCACGGCTACGAGGCGCGGGAGCGCAGGAACGGAGGGCGCGCGGCGTGATCGCCGTCGCCGACACCTCCGGAATCCTGACGCTCTTCAACCGCTCCGACCCCGACCATCAGGCAGCCAGGAAGGCCGCTGACCAGTGCGGCTTCCTCGTCGCCACGCCCTTGGCGCTGACCGAGGTGCACCAGGTGGCCACCAGTCGCGCCGGACGCGCCGCGGCAGATGGGATCCTCCGCTCGCTCACGGCACGGGTCCGGCAGATGCGGCTGGTCCTGGCGCCGTCCACGCCGGAGATCCTCGACGCGGCTCTCGACGTACGAGCACGGTACGCATCGCTGGACCTCGACCTGGTGGACGCGGTGAACGTGGCGCTTGCCGCCGAGTACGGCACGGACGCCGTCCTGACCCGGGACCTTCGTGACTTCCGGACCGTCCGTCCGCTCGGCGGCAGGCACACCCACTTCCGGATCCTCCCCGACGATCTCTGAACGTGGGGTCAGCCGGTGAGTGGATCCGTCACGGTGTCTGCTCCGCCGAGTCCGTCATGAGTTTGTGCAGCGGCTTCGTGGCGCGTTCGCGGTATTCCTGGATGGCCCAGCCGTTGCCGTCCGGGTCTGTGAAGTGCATGAAGGTGCCGCCGTCCTGGGGGGCGTACTGGACGGGCTCGCTGACATCGAGGCCCCGGGCGGTCAGCTCCTCGTAGGCCGCCTTGGCGTCCGCCACGACCAGTTGCAGGCCGTGGTACGTGCCCGGCTGCGGTGTTCCCGTCGGGATGGGGATCCCGTCGGCGAGCGCGATCGAACAGCCGGAACCGGGGGGTGTCAGCTGGACCACGCGGGCGCCCGGCATCACCTCGGTGTCGAGGTCGACGTGGAATCCGACCTTGTCCTGGTAGAAGGCCTTCGCCCGGTCGATGTCGGTGACGGGAAGCGTGATCACTTCAAGGGCCATGTCCATGGAACGACTCCTTTGTCGTACGCATTGTCGTAGGCGTTTGTCGTAGGCGTTTGTCGTAGGTGTTCGTCGTGAGTGTTCGTCCTGGGCTTTGTCGTAGGCGTTGTGCCGTCAGGTCGAGCGTTCGTCGAACCGCCAGCGGGTCTGACTGAACGGCTCTCCCTTACCGAAGCCGAAAACGGTCCCGGGCGCCACCGAGAAAACAAGGGCCTTCCCGGCGCCGTGGTGGAAGTGCCCGTCGCCGACCTCGAAGTGCCAGAAACTGCCGTACTTGCGCTCCCACGCCCCGGCCAGCGCACGCAGCCTGTCGTCGTCGGAGACCCGGACCGCCTCGCCCTCCACCACGAGGTCGTACCCCTTGTCCCAGGTGTTGGTGCCCGTGGTCAGTACGACGCTCGGGTTCAGGGCGAGGTTGCGTGCCTTGCGTTCCTCCGGCCCGGTGCAGAAGTGCAGCGCCCCCTCCGCCCACACCGTCGGCAGCGGGGTGACGTGGGGCCGGCCGTCGGGGCGTACCGTCGAGATCCAGAACAGCTCGGCCTCGGCCAGCATCGCCTCGGCCTCCGACCAGGGGCGTGCGGTGGCGGTCTCGTCGCTGTAGCGCGCGTCTACTTCGGCCCGTGGTTCCATGAGCTCTCCTCCTGCGACCTGGCGGACCCTGCGGCCTGGCAGATCCCGTGCCCTGGCGGATGACTGGATGATTCCTCACCGGGACAGACCCCGCCCGCCGACGGAACTCATCGGTCCGGCGGCCACCGAGAGGGCCGACGGTCACCGCGTGGGCCGACGGCCGGTCACTGGACCTCCGCCTCCGGGAACATCCGGGCCACGGCGGCCGTCCGGCTCGACACGCCCAGCTTGCCGAAGGCGTTCTCCAGGTGCTTGCGGACGGTGCTCGGGGAGACGACGAGCTGCTCGGCGATCTGCGGGGTGGCCAGGCCGCGGGCCACGCAGCGCAGGACGTCCAGCTCGCGCCGGGTCAGCCGCACACGCGGTCCGCGCCTGAGGGCGGCCTCCTGGTAGAGCGTGTACAGGTGCGGTGCCATCAGCCGCAGCGTGGTCATCTCGTGCTCGGTGAAGGGCTTCGCGTCCTCGCGCAGGAACTGGAAGACCCGGGTGCGGTTGGGCGCCGTGGGCAGGGCGACGGCCGCGATGCACTTGAAGGGGCTCAGGCACTCGGTGTAGATCGGCAGGTTCGTCAGCTCGCGCACCGACATGAAGTCCGTCATCTGGTGCGCTTCGGGGCTGCTGTGCGGGCCCGCGACCCACGTGCACTGCAGATGCTGGTGCCGCCAGCGCCAGTACCCGTCCAGCGAGCCGTCGTCCCCACCCATGTTGCCCCAGTTGTCGTACGGGGTCTCCTGCTCGTTGACGTGGATCCGCGTCGGGATGTCCAGCTCCGAGAAGCAGGCGCAGTCGCAGGGGATGAGGCGCTGCAGCCCGAGCAGCAGTGACTGCGGAGGTACCGCGTCCGAGAGGTCGTGGCGGGCCTCGTCGAGGACGTCCGCCATCCGCCGCAGATGGGTCTCGGCCGTCGTGCCGGTCGCTGTCATGACGGCCTCCCGGGGCCGGTTCTCGCCTGTCGCGAATGTACTCCCCTTGCGTGCCGCGGTGGGCGGGAGATTCGCCAAATGACGAATGGGCCAAGGCCGTTGGCGGGCGCAGTCTCGAAGAAGACGGCCACCTCGACCGTCGGAAGAGACAGCCGAGACTGACAGGACAGAAGAGACAAGTGCATCCCATGCATGCTCACCAGCGCACCCATGACGCCCGTACGCACCCGTACTCGTACCCCCGACTTCGCCATCCCGCGACCCTCGTCGGCGGCGCCACCGCTCTCGTCGCCGCGCTGCTCGCCGCCGGGTGCGACAGCGCGCCCGACGCCACCACCGGGGCGGCGGACGACCCGGCGTTCTCGACCGTGCGGTTCGAGCTCGGTCCCCGCGGTGGCATCCAGGTCTCCGGGGCGTCCCGGGACGCCGTCGCACCGGCCGGCGCCCACCCGGCGTCCGCGGGCCGGGCGCACGCGTTCGACCGGCCTGACGGCAGACTCCTGGTCGTGCTGCGGCACTGGCCCGAACCGGGCGCCGAGCGGGCCTCGCGCGGCCGGGTGCCGCGGCTGCCGCCCCTCGACGAGGCCGCGGTCGAGACCGCGTTCCTGGTCGACACCGCGAACTGGGTGCGGGCCGACCTCGACGGACACCCGCTGCAGTGGCTCCGCCGGGACACCATCCGGATCGACACGACGAACGTCGCCACCGGGGACACCACCCGCCTCACGCTGTCCGCGCCGCACGGGGGTCGGTACGGGCAGCCCGCACCGCCGGCGGGCAACCGTTCGTGCGAGGGCCTGGACGACTGGGCCACGCGCGACGCGGTGCTCCCGGAGGTCGAGGCGGGCGCACCCCTCGCCGACGTACTGGCACGGCTGCGGAAACAGTGCCTCGACGTGCAGTACGCGTCATTGCCGGGCAGCGCGCGCCCCGGCACCGTGGAACAGGTCCTGGTCCCGCTCGCCGGCCGGCCGGACGCGCTCGTGGCCGTGCCGCCCGTCGGTGGCGTCGAACTTCCGGGCCGTACGGCGGGCAGCACGGTGCCCGTGGACCCCCGCCGACCGGCGACGATGGTCGTGGCCCGCTGAAACCGCCGGCCCGCGTCCAGGCGCTTCCCTCAGGCTCTCCGGTTAGGCTCAGGGCCGTACGACCTTGATCCCGTGGGAGGAACTGGAGGCCGGGGATGATGGTGCCGGGGCGCCGGAGCAGTACCTTCTCGCGGCTGCTGCGGCACGGGTTCACCGATCCGTCCGCCGCCGAGCGGCTCATGGAGAGCGCGGAACTCGCGCCGATACGGAACGATCCGGTGCTGCTCGACGCGCTCGGAGCCACCGCCGATCCGGACCTGGCGCTGCTCGGGCTCGTACGGCTCGTCGAGGCGCAGGACGGTCACACGGCCCAGCGGGAGCTGCTCGACACGCTGATCGCGGCCAAGCCGCTGCGCGACCGGCTGCTCGGGGTGCTCGGCGCGTCCGCCGCGCTCGGTGACCACCTCGCGCGGCATCCGCTCGACTGGCAGGCCCTCGTGATGTACGAGCCGCAGGACCTGCACCCGGGCACCCCGGAGTTCGAACGCGGGCTCGCCGAGGCCTCCGACCCCGTGACACTGCGCGTCGCCTACCGGCGGTGCCTGCTGTCCATCGCCGCGCGTGACGTGTGCGGGACGACCGATGTCGCGCAGACCGCCGCCGAGCTCGCCGATCTGGCGACCGCCACCCTGCGGGCCGCGCTCGCCATCGCCGGGTCGGCCGCGCCGGAGGACGCCGCGTTGTGCCGGCTCGCGGTGATCGCCATGGGCAAGTGCGGGGGACACGAGCTCAATTACGTCTCCGACGTGGATGTCATCTTCGTCGGGGAGGCCGTCGACGGAGCCGACGAGGGCAAGGCGCTGCGGGCCGCCACCCGGCTGGCCTCGCATCTGATGCGGATCTGTTCGGAGACCACGGTGGAGGGGACGATCTGGCCCGTCGACGCCAACCTTCGGCCCGAGGGGCGGAACGGGCCGCTCGTCCGCACGCTCAGCAGCCACCTCGCCTACTACCAGCGGTGGGCCAAGACCTGGGAGTTCCAGGCCCTGTTGAAGGCCCGGCCAGTCGCCGGGGACCTCGACCTGGGGGAGACGTACGTCGCCACGCTCGCGCCGCTCGTCTGGCAGGCCGCCGAGCGGGACAACTTCGTCCCCGACGTGCAGAAGATGCGGCGGCGGGTGGTCGAGAACATCCCCGTCGCCGAGATCGAGCGTGAGCTGAAGCTCGGTCCCGGCGGTCTGCGGGACGTCGAATTCGCCGTGCAGCTGCTGCAGTTGGTGCACGGGCGGGTCGACACGTCGTTGCGCAGCGGGACCACGCTGGACGCGCTGAAGGCGCTGGCCGCGGGCGGGTACGTGGGGCGCGTCGACGCCGTGCTGCTGGAGGACGCCTACCGGTTCCTGCGTTCCATGGAACACCGCATACAGCTCTTCCGGCTGCGGCGTACGCATCTGGTGCCCGAGGACGACGTCGATCTGCGGCGTATCGGGCGGTCGTTGGGGCTGCGCACCGACCCCATCGCCGAGCTGAACCGGGAGTGGAAGCGGCACGCCTCCGTGGTGCGGCGGCTGCACGAGAAGCTCTTCTACCGGCCGTTGCTGGACGCCGTCGCCCAACTCGCGCCCGGCGAGAGCCGGTTGAGCACGAACGCGGCTCGGGAGCGGCTGGTCGCGCTGGGGTATGCCGATCCCGCCGCCGCGTTGCGGCATCTGGAGGCGCTCGCCTCCGGGGTTTCCCGGAAGGCCGCCATCCAACGGACCCTGTTGCCTGTTCTGTTGGGCTGGTTCGCCGACTCCGCCGACCCCGACGCCGGACTGTTCAACTTCCGCAAGGTGTCCGACGCGCTGGGCAAGACCCCTTGGTATCTACGGCTGTTGAGGGACGAAGGGGCCGCCGCCGAGAACCTCGCCCGGGTGCTGTCCGCCGGGCGGCTCGCGCCCGACCTGCTGATGCGGGCACCCGAGGCCGTGGCGCTGCTCGGGGACGGGGACGGCGGCGGGCTCGAACCCCGCAGCCGGGCCCATCTGGAACAGGAGATCCTCGCGGCCGTCGGGCGGGCCAGCGGTGGCGAGGCCGCGGTCACCGCCGCGCGTGGCGTGCGGCGGCGGGAGTTGTTCCGTACGGCCGCCATCGACATCGTGAACTCCTACGGGACCGACGAGACGCCGGCCAACGCCGACCAGGGCGCGCTGGTGGATCTGGTCGGCGGGGCCGTCTCGGATCTGACGGCGGCGACGCTCGCGGGCACGTTGCGGGCCGTGGTGCGGGACGGGTGGGGGGACAGCCTGCCCACCCGGTTCGCGGTCATCGGCATGGGCCGCTTCGGGGGCCATGAGCTGGGCTACGGGTCCGATGCGGATGTGCTGTTCGTGCACGAGCCCCGGGAAGGGGTCGACGAGCAGGAGGCGTCTCGGGCCGCGAACTCCGTTGTCTCGGAGATGCGGCGATTGCTGGAGGTGTCCAGTGCGGATCCGCCGCTGCTGATCGACGCGGATCTGCGGCCCGAGGGGAAGTCCGGGCCGCTCGTGCGGACGCTGAAGTCGTACGAGGCGTACTACCGGCGGTGGTCCCTCGTGTGGGAGGCGCACGCCCTGCTGCGGGCCGAAGTCGTCGCCGGGGACGAGGAGTTGGGGCGGCGTTTCATCGAGCTCGTCGATCCGTTGCGGTATCCGGCGGAGGGGCTCGGTGAGGACGCCGTGCGGGAGATCCGGCGGCTGAAGGCTCGGATGGAGTCCGAGCGGATGCCTCGCGGGGCGGACCCGACGCTGCACTCCAAGCTGGGGCGGGGTGGGCTGTCCGATGTGGAGTGGACCGTTCAGCTGTTTCAACTGCGGCACGGGTGGGCGGAGTCCGGGTTGCGGACCACTCGTACGCGGGAGGCTCTCGCGGCGGCCTGCGCGGCGGAGCTGATCTCCGGTGAGGACGCTTCGACTCTCGACGAGGCCTGGGTTCTCGCCACTCGGGTGCGCAACGCGGTGATGCTGGTGCGGGGGCGGGCGGGGGACACGTTTCCCTCCGACAGTCGTGAACTCGCTGCCGTGGGGCGGTACCTGGGGTACGGGCCGGGGCATGTGGGGGACATGCTCGATGACTATCGGCGTACTACTCGGCGGGCGCGGGCTGTTGTCGAGGAGTTGTTCTACGGGGCGGCTGAACGGTAACGGCAGCGGAGTCTCCGTCCTCGGTCCTGCGCGTGCGGGTCATCGCCACGCCGGTCAGGACCACTGCCATGCCCGCCCAGATGCGGGCGCCCGTGGACTCGTCGAGGACCAGGGCGCCCAGCGCGACGGAGACGACCGGTAGCAGGTAGCCGACCGTTGCCGCGCTGGTCGGGCCCTCGTCCGCGATCAGGCGGTAGTTGAGGTAGAAGGTGACGCCCGTGCCGAGGACGCCCAGGGCGGTGAGCGCCAGGAGGCCCGTGGCGTCGGTGTGCAGGGGGCCGGCGGCGGGGACGGAGAGAGTCGTCCAGGCTGTCGCGGCCAGGAGTTGGGCCGCCGACATGGCTATCGGCACGCCACGGTCGGTGAGTTTGCGGGCCATGTACGCGAAGGCGACGGCGTAGCTCGCCGCGGCGGCGAGGAGGGACAGCGCGCCCCAGGTCAGCAGGCCGGCCGAGCGCTGCCAGGGGGCGAAGATCAGGAGTGTGCCCGCGAAGCCGAGGAACAGGCCGGTCAGGCGGGTGCGGCCCAGTCCGCGGTCGGTGCCCAGGAGGATGCCGAGCAGCAGGGACCACAGGGGAGTTGTCGCGTTCAGCACGCCCGCGATGCCCGAGTCGACCGTCTGCTCGCCGATGCTGAACAACGCGAAGGGGATCGCGTTGCAGAAGAGGGCGGCGATGGCGAGGTGGGTCCAGGTCGCGCGGTCGCGGGGGAGGCGCTGGCCCGCCGAGCGGGCCAGGAGGAGGAGTACCCCCGTGCCCAGGGCGCAGCGGGTGATCGTGATCTGGGCAGGGGACAGGCCGTGGTTCAGGGCCAGCTTGATCCAGAGGAAGCCGGATCCCCAGAGGAGGGCCAGGGCGGCCATGCGCAGGGTCGATGTGAGCGGCATGCGTCCACGGTCCGGCAACTCTGGAATAAGGACAAGTGAAGGATCTTTCAGACACTGTTAACCTCTCCTACATGCTTGATGTGCGACGCATGCAGATGCTGCGGGCCGTGGTGACCAGTGGGTCCGTGACGGCGGCCGCCGCGCGGCTCGGCTACACGCCGTCCGCCGTCAGCCAGCAGATCGCGGTCCTGGAGAAGGAGGCCCGTACGCCCCTGCTCGAACGGGTCGGGCGCGGTGTGCGGCCCACCGCGGCGGGGCTGATGCTCACCGAGTACGCGGACGTCATCGGGCGGCAGGTCGCCGAGGCCGAGACCGCGCTCATCGACTTGTTGGAGGGGCGTACGGGGCGGCTCGCCGTGCGGTACTTCGCCACGGCGGGGGCCGCGCTGGTGGCTCCCGCCGTGGCGAAGGTGCGGGCCGAACACCCCGGCGTGCAGGTCGAGTTGAAGCTCGTCGACTACGAGGACTCGCTGCCGGACGTGAAGGAGGGGCGGGCCGATCTGGCGCTCGTGGTCCGGCCCACGGAGGAGGCCGGGACCGACGGGGTGCGGCTCGTGCGGCTGCTCGACGATCCCTACCTCGCCGTGCTGCCGAAGGGGCATCCGCTGGCCGGGCGGCGGACCGTCGCGCTGGCCGACCTCGCCGAGGAGCCGTGGGTGGGCAGCGAGTGGCCCGGGCCGTGTCTCGACGCTCAGCTCTCGGCGTGCGAGGCCGCCGGGTTCCGGCCGCGGTTCGTGGTGGACAGCGGGGACTACGCGACCGCGCAGGGGTTCGTCGCGGCCGGACTGGGCGTGAGCCTCGTGCCCCGGCTGGGGCTGGGCAGCCGGCATCCGGGCGTTGTGGTGCGGGAGGTTCGGGGACCGGAGCCGGTGCGGTCGATCTTCGCCGCCGTGCGGGAGGGTGCGCCGCGGTCACCGGCCCTGCGGAGCTTCCTGGATGCGCTGCGGGAAGCCGGGGGCGCGACCTGAAGGCGGCTTGAGGAGGGGCGTGCCTAAGTCTTTGTCGGCAGCAACGACCGCCTCCGCGGCGCCTCCGGGACCAGTTGCGGCAGCGCGTACGGCATGGATCCGTACCAGAGCCTCGCCACCGCGTAGCCGAAGGCCAGGCAGATCATGCCGCCCACCGCGTCCAGCCAGAAGTGGTTGGCCGTGGCGACGATGACCACCAGGGTCAGCGTGGGGTAGAGCAGGCCCAGGACACGGACCCACGGCACCGAGGCCAGGGCGAAGATCGTGAGGCCGCACCAGAGGGACCAGCCGATGTGCATGGACGGCATCGCGGCGTACTGGTTCGACATGTTCTTCAGGTCGCCGGAGGCCATGGAGCCCCAGGTCTGGTGGACCACGACCGTGTCGATGAAGTCGCTGCCGTTCATCAGACGGGGCGGCGCCAGCGGATACAGGTAGTAGCCGACCAGGGCCACACCTGTGGTGGCGAAGAGGACCATGCGCGTTGCCGCGTAACGGCCGGGGTGGCTGCGGTAGAGCCACACCAGGACGCCCAGCGTCACCACGAAATGCAGCGTCGCGTAGTAGTAGTTCATGCCGACGATCAGCCAAGTCACCGAGTTCACGCCGTGGTTGACGGACTCCTCCACGGCGATGCCGAGGTGGTGCTCGACCTTCCAGATCCAGTCGGCGTTCTCCAGCGCCTTCGTCCGCTGCTCGGGGACAGCGTTGCGGATCAGTGAGTACGTCCAGTAACTCACCGCGATCAGCAGGATCTCGAACCAGAGCCGGGGGCGGCGAGGCGTACGCAGGCGGCGCAGGAAACCCTGCCCCGCGCGGCTGTTCGCCTCGCCCGCGACGGGCTGGTGTGCGGCCTGCTCCTGGCCTTCCAGTGTCGTCACGGTGCTCTCACCCATAGAGACAGAGTCTGCCAGATAAGCCCTTCCCGACCGATCATCCCTCGGGTGGGTCCTGGCCGCACGTTCTACGCCCTGAGTAGGTGGGGCACTACCCCTCAGGCACGATTTCGGTCCCCAGGAGCCGAAGCGGTGGAACCCCGCACCACCAGTTCCGGCATGAACACGAACTCGCTGTGGGGCGCCGGTGTCCCGCCGATCTCCTCAAGCAACGTACGCACCGCGGCCTGGCCCATGGCCGGGACCGGCTTACGGACCGTCGTGAGGGGCGGATCCGTGAACGCGATCAGGGGGGAGTCGTCGAAACCGACGACGGAGATGTCCTTGGGGACGTCGAGCCCACGCTGCCGCGCGGCCCGTATCGCACCGAGCGCCATCATGTCGCTCGCGCAGACGACGGCCGTGCAGCCGCGGTCGATGAGCGCCGCGGTGGCCGCCTGGCCGCCCTCAAGCGTGTACAGCGAGTGCTGGACCAGACGCTCTTCGATGTCGGCCGCGGCCAGCCCCAGCAGGTCCTGCATCGTCCGGACGAAACCCTCGATCTTCCGCTGGACCGGCACGAACCGCTTCGGGCCCAGCGCGAGCCCGATGCCGGTGTGTCCCAGCGACACGAGGTGGGTGACCGCGAGCGCCATCGCCGCCCGGTCGTCCGGCGAGATGAAGGGCGCCTGCACCTTCGGCGAGAAACCGTCCACGAGGACGAACGGCACACCCTGGCCGCGCAGTTGCTCGTAGCGCTGCATGTCCGCGGAGGTGTCCGCGTGCAGCCCGGAGACGAAGATGATGCCGGCGACGCCCCGGTCGACCAGCATCTCGGTCAGCTCGTCCTCGGTGGAACCGCCCGGAGTCTGGGTCGCGAGGACCGGCGTGTAGCCCTGCCGTGTCAGCGCCTGGCCGATGACCTGGGCCAGGGCCGGGAATATCGGGTTCTCCAGCTCCGGGGTTATCAGCCCGACGAGCCCCTCGCTGCGCTGCCGCAGCCGTACGGGCCGTTCGTAGCCCAGCACGTCGAGCGCGGCGAGAACGGACTGGCGGGTGGTGGCGGCGACGCCCGGCTTCCCGTTCAGGACGCGGCTGACGGTCGCTTCGCTCACCCCCGCCTGGGCTGCGATGTCGGCAAGCCGTGTGGTCACAGGACTGGACTGTACCGGCCGGGTCTCGCCCTGCCCACCGAACGAACGACGGGTGCGGGCACTTGACCGGCCCGCCCGGGGCTGCTGCGTCATCGCGTTCCCTCGTGATTCTGGTCGGCATTGCGGTCCGTGCCCGTTGCGTACGCCGTGTGCGCCCGCGGGAAATAGGGGGCCCTGCGAGGGTTCCCTGCAAGACGCCGACGGGCCGATGATCCCCGTGACCGATCGGTATGGCAAGACCTTGCAGAGTCTTGCACAGCGGTCCCGTGCCCGGTGAACGCCCATGAATCAAGGCGCAGGACGGTCGAGAAGAGGTCACGACCGAGTAACTGTCGGTCGGTCTTGCATATTTTTGCTGCAAGGCCTTTCGCGACGCTTTCATCGCTGTTACGTTCACGTCGCCCGGCGGCGGCAACGGTGCGGTCGGAGAGTCGGCGGGGACGGCGGACGGGGCCGTTCCCTCAAGCACACGGGCTTTCACCCTCAAGGAGAACTCATGCGGCGTGGCATAGCGGCCACCGCACTGGTGGCGTCCCTCGCCCTCGCGGCGACGGCCTGCGGCGGCGACAGCGACGACAGTGGCAACGCGGACGGCCCGGTCACCATCACGTGGTGGGACACGTCCAACGCCACCAACGAGGCACCGGTCTACAAGTCCCTCGCGAAGGAATTCGAGAAGGCCAACCCGGGCATCAAGGTCAAGTACGTCAACGTGCCGTTCGACCAGGCGCAGAACAAGTTCGACACCGCCGCCGGTTCCAAGGGCGCCCCGGACATCCTGCGCTCCGAGGTCGGCTGGACCCCCGCGTTCGCCAAGAAGGGCTTCTTCCTGCCGCTCGACGGCACCGAGGCCCTCACGGACCAGGCCAAGTTCCAGCCCAGCCTGATCGAGCAGGCCAAGTACGAGGGCAAGACGTACGGTGTGCCGCTGGTCACCGACACCCTCGCGCTGGTCTACAACAAGAAGCTCTTCGAGAAGGCCGGCATCGACGGGGCGCCCACCACCTGGGCCGACCTCAAGACCGACGCCGCCACCATCGAGAAGAAGACGGGCGTCGACGGCTACTGGGGCTCCACCCAGGCCTACTACGCGCAGTCGTTCCTCTACGGCGAGGGCACCGACACGGTCGACGCCGACGCCAAGAAGATCACTGTCGCCTCGCCCGAGGCCAAGAAGGCCTACAAGACCTGGCAGGGCCTCTTCAGCGGCAACGGCCTGCACAAGGCCGACACCACCGCCGACGCGTACGCCCACATCCAGGACGCGTTCGTCAACGGCAAGGTCGCCTCGATCGTCCAGGGCCCCTGGGAGATCACGAACTTCTACAAGGGCTCGGCCTTCAAGGACAAGGACAACCTCGGCATCGCCAAGGTCCCGGCCGGCTCCAGCGGCAAGGCGGGCGCCCCGACCGGCGGCCACAACCTCTCCGTCTACGCGGGCTCGGACAAGGCCCACCAGGAGGCCTCGCTCAAGTTCCTGAAGTTCATGACCTCGGCGAAGTCCCAGGAGACGATCGCCCTCAAGAACTCCACGCTGCCGACGCGCGACGACGCCTACACCACCGAGGTCAAGTCCGACCCGGGCATCGCCGGCTACCAGGGCGTGCTCTCCGCCGCCCAGCCGCGCCCGGCGCTCCCCGAGTACAGCTCGCTGTGGGGTCCGCTCGACACCGAACTGCCCAAGATCGCCGGTGGCAAGGAGTCGCTGGACAAGGGCCTGGGCACCGCGGAGACCGCGATCGCCAAGCTGGTGCCCGACTTCAGCAAGTGACCCGTGTGGCCGTCGGATCCGCCGGGCCCCTGCGAGCCAGGAGTCAGAGGGGACGGATCCGGCGGCCACCGGCCGTGTCTCCACAACGTGCGCCCAACCCCTGATTTTCCAGAAGGTGTCGAACCATGACAGTCGTCATCGACCGCGCGACCGGCAAGCGCCGCGGTGAGCGGGCTCCGCGCCCCGGCCCGCTCCAGCGCCTGAAACACTCGTACCAGCGGTACTGGTACGCGTACGCGATGATCGCCCCGGTCGTCGTCGTGCTCGGTGTGCTGGTGCTCTATCCGCTGGCGCGGGGCATCTATCTGACGTTCACCGACGCCACGAGCCTCAACTCGGCCCGCACGATCGGCGTCAACCACATCGACGCCACCTACAAGTTCATCGGCCTGGACAACTACGCCGACATCCTGTGGGGCCCCACCGCGTACGACCGCTTCTGGTCGCACTTCATCTGGACGATCGTGTGGACGGCCCTGTGCGTGCTGCTCCACTACGTCATCGGCCTCGGCCTGGCGCTGCTGCTCAACCAGAAGCTGCGCGGCCGGACCTTCTACCGGCTCATCCTCGTGCTGCCGTGGGCGGTGCCGACCTTCGTCACCGTCTTCGGCTGGCGGTTCATGCTCGCCGACGGCGGAGTCATCAACTCCATGCTCGACGCGGTGCATCTGCCCACACCGCTGTGGCTGGAGGACACCTTCTGGCAGCGGTTCGCCGCGATCATGGTCAACACCTGGTGCGGTGTGCCGTTCATGATGGTCTCGCTGCTCGGCGGCCTGCAGTCCATCGACGGAGTCCTGTACGAGGCCGCCGAGATGGACGGGGCCAACGCCTGGCAGCGTTTCCGGCACGTCACTCTGCCGGGGCTGCGGTCGGTCAGCTCCACCGTCGTCCTGCTGGGCGTCATCTGGACGTTCAACCAGTTCGCCATCATCTTCCTGCTCTTCGGCGACACCGCCCCGGACGCGCAGATCCTCGTCACCTGGGCCTACTACCTGGGCTTCGGCCAACAGCCGCGCGACTACGCGCAGTCCGCCGCGTACGGCGTGCTGCTGCTCTCCATCCTGATCGTCTTCACCTCCGTCTACCGCCGCTGGCTGGCCCGCAATGAGCAGCAGCTCGCGATCTGAGGCAGGAGTCCCCATGAGCACCACCACAGTCAAGCCCCCCGCCCCGGCGGACCGGGACCCCGCGGACACCGCCCCGGCGGGCCAGGGTCCGCGGCGTGGCGAGCGCGGCCTCGCCGGCTCCCTGACCTCGCACGGCATCCTCGTCGTCGCGAGCCTGATCGCGCTCTTCCCGATCGCCTGGCTCGTCTATCTGTCCCTCGGCCCGGACAAGGACGACTACCTGCACCCCGGGGGCATCCTCGGCAAGATGACGTTCGACAACTACTCGTTCGTGCTCCAGCACACGCCGTTCTTCGACTGGCTGTGGAGCACGCTCCTCGTGTCGCTCGGCACGACCGTCATCGGCGTCCTGGTCGCGGCAACGACGGGTTACGCGGTCTCCCGCATGCGCTTCCCCGGCTACAGGAAGTTCATGTGGGTCCTGCTCGTCACCCAGATGTTCCCGGTCGCCGTGCTGATGGTCCCGATGTACGAGATCCTTTCCGAACTCCAGCTCATCGACAACTACTTGGGCCTGATCCTCGTCTACTGCTCGACCGCCGTGCCGTACTGCGCCTGGCTGCTCAAGGGGTACTTCGACACCATCCCCTTCGAGATCGACGAGGCCGGGCGCGTGGACGGGCTCTCGCCCTTCGGTACGTTCGCGCGGCTGATCCTGCCGCTCGCCAAGCCGGGCCTGGCCGTCGCCGCCTTCTACAGCTTCATCACCGCGTTCGGCGAGGTCGCCTTCGCCTCGACGTTCATGCTGTCCGACACGAAGTACACCTTCGCCGTCGGTCTGCAGAGCTTCGTCAGCGAGCACGACGCTCAGCGCAACCTGATGGCCGCCACCGCGGTGTTGGTGGCGATCCCGGTCTCCGCGTTCTTCTACCTTGTGCAGAGGAACCTGGTGACCGGGCTGACCGCGGGCGGCACGAAGGGGTGACCTTCGCGTCGGCGCCCCGGGCCGGCGGTCGCGGTGTCCTCCCCCAGCCTCCGGCCGGGGGGACCCCCAGACCCCGCTGACACCGCGGCCGCCTCTCAGTCGTCCCACAAACGAAGAAGACATGCGCCACCACGGCGACTCCATGACCCGATCCCTGACCGAACTCCTTTACGCCTCAAGGATGTTATGAGCCTGCACTCCGCCGACCCGGCCCCGGCCTCCGCCCTCACCACCGTCGTCGACCGTCGCGACTGGTGGCGCGACGCGGTGATCTACCAGGTCTATCCGCGCAGCTTCGCCGACAGCAACGGCGACGGCATGGGCGACCTGGAGGGCGTACGTTCCCGACTCCCGTATCTGCGCGACCTCGGCGTGGACGCCGTGTGGCTCAGCCCCTTCTACGCCTCGCCGCAGGCCGACGCCGGCTACGACGTGGCGGACTACCGGGCCGTGGACCCCATGTTCGGCAACCTGCTCGACGCCGACGCGCTGATCCGCGACGCCCACGACCTCGCCCTGCGGATCATCGTCGACCTCGTGCCCAACCACTCCTCGGACCAGCACGAGTGGTTCAAGCGGGCCCTCGCGGAGGGACCGGGCTCACCGCTGCGGGAGCGCTATCACTTCCGCGCGGGCAAGGGCGCGGACGGTGAACTGCCGCCCAACGACTGGGAGTCCATCTTCGGCGGCCCCGCCTGGACGCGGGTGACCGAGCCGGACGGTACCCCGGGCGAGTGGTATCTCCACCTCTTCGCGCCCGAGCAGCCCGACTTCAACTGGGACCACCCGGCCGTCGGCGACGAGTTCCGCTCGATCCTGCGGTTCTGGCTCGACATGGGTGTCGACGGCTTCCGTATCGACGTGGCCCACGGGCTGGTCAAGGCGGACGGACTGCCGGACCTTGGATCCCACGACCAGGTGAAGCTGTTGGGCAACGATGTCATGCCGTTCTTCGACCAGGACGGCGTCCACGAGGTCTACCGGGCCTGGCGGATCGTCCTCGACGAGTACGCGGGCGACCGTATTTTCGTAGCCGAGGCATGGACGCCGACCATCGAGCGCACCGCCAACTACGTGCGCCCCGACGAGCTGCACCAGGCCTTCAACTTCCAGTACCTGAGCACCCATTGGGACGCCGAGGAGCTCCGGTCCTGCATCGACCGCACCCTCGACGCGATGCGGCCCGTGGGCGCGCCCGCCACCTGGGTGCTGTCCAACCACGACGTGACCCGGCACGCGACCCGGTTCGCCAACCCGCCCGGGCTCGGCACCCAGATCCGTACCGCCGGAGACCGCGAGCTGGGGCTGCGCCGGGCGCGCGCTGCCACGCTGCTGATGCTCGCGCTGCCCGGGTCCGCGTACCTGTACCAGGGCGAGGAGCTGGGCCTGCCGGACGTCGTCGACCTGCCGGACGAGGTGCGCCAGGACCCGGCGTACTTCCGGGGCGCGGGCCAGGACGGGTTCCGCGACGGGTGCCGGGTGCCGATCCCGTGGACCCGGGACGGCTCGTCGTACGGCTTCGGCGGCGGAGGCAGCTGGCTTCCGCAGCCGTCCGGCTGGGGCGAGTTGAGCGTCGAGGCGCAGAGCGGCGTCGCGGGCTCGACCCTTGAGCTGTACCGGTCCGCGCTGGCCGTACGGAGCGAGCAGGGCGACCTCGGCGCGGGCGACCGTGTCGAGTGGCTGACGGCGCCCGAGGGCGTACTCGCCTTCCGCCGCGGGGCGTTCGTCTGCACCACCAACACCGGCGGACAGGCGGCGACCTTCCCGGCGTACGGGCGGGTGCTGCTCACGAACGGCGAGGTGACCGTGACGGACGACGGCGAGGCGAAGCTGCCGGCCGACACCACAGTGTGGTGGATCGCTGACTGACCGTTCATCAACTCGGGGGTTCTGCAAGAACTTTCCGGAATTTTCAGAAGCCCGCCTTCCGCTTCGGGAGGCGGGCTTCTACTATCTGGCGCACCGCATGGCTGTTGAATCTTGCAGCAAGAACCTTCAATGGAGAAGGGACCCCCACACATGGCCAAGTACACGGCCAGGAGAGCTCTGTCCGGAGCGCTCGCACTCGCCGCCGCCGCGTTCGTCGTCCCCGCGAGCACCGCGGGCAGCGCGTACGCCTCCCCGCCCGGCACCAAGGACGTCACCGCCGTCCTCTTCGAGTGGAACTTCGCCTCGGTCGCCAAGGAGTGCACCAACCGACTGGGCCCCGCCGGTTACGGATACGTCCAGGTCTCGCCGCCCGCCGAGCACATACAGGGCTCGCAGTGGTGGACCTCGTACCAGCCCGTCAGCTACAGGATCGCCGGCCGGCTCGGCGACCGTACGGCCTTCCAGAGCATGGTCAGCACCTGCCACGCGGCCGGTGTGAAGGTCGTCGCCGACACCGTGATCAACCACATGTCGGCGGGCAGCGGCACCGGTACGGGCGGCTCGTCCTACACGAAGTACGACTACCCGGGCCTGTACTCCTCGCCCGACTTCGACAACTGCACCTCGCAGATCAGCAACTACCAGGACCGCGGCAACGTCCAGAACTGCGAACTGGTCGGACTCGCCGACCTGGACACGGGCGAGGAGTACGTCCGCGGGGCCATCGCCGGGTACATGAACGACCTGCTCTCCCTCGGTGTCGACGGCTTCCGCATCGACGCGGCCAAGCACATCCCGGCCGCCGACCTCGCCGACATCAAGGGCCGGCTGAGCAATTCGTCCGTGTACTGGAAGCAGGAGGCCATCTACGGCGCCGGCGAGGCCGTCCAGCCGACCGAGTACACCGGCACCGGCGACGTCCAGGAGTTCCGGTACGCGTTCGACCTCAAGCGGGTCTTCAACAACGAGAACCTCGCCTACCTGAAGAACTACGGCGAGGGCTGGGGCTACATGAGCAGCGGCGTCTCGGGCGTCTTCGTCGACAACCACGACACCGAGCGCAACGGCTCCACGCTCAGCTACAAGGACAACTCCAACTACACCCTGGCCAACGTCTTCATGTTGGCGTACCCGTACGGCACGCCCGACATCAACTCCGGCTACGAGTTCTCCTCCACGGACGCGGGCCCGCCCAACGGCGGTACGGTCAACGCCTGTTGGCAGGACGGCTGGAAGTGCCAGCACGCCTGGCCGGAGATCCAGTCGATGGTCGCCTTCCGCAACACCGCCCGGGGCGAGTCGCTCACCAACTGGTGGGACAACGGGGGCGACGCCATCGCCTTCGGCCGCGGCAGCAAGGGCTTCGTGGCCATCAACCACGAGTCGTCCGCGCTGACGCGCACCTACCAGACCTCGCTCGCGGCGGGCACGTACTGCGATGTGCAGGCGGGCGCCACGGTGACGGTGAACAGCTCGGGTCAGCTCACGGCGACCCTCGCCGCGAACACCGCGCTCGCGGTGTATTCGGGCAAGTCCAGCTGCTGACAGCCGAGGTGCGCGGCTCCCCGCGCCCCTACTTCAGGGGTGCGGGGAACCGCGCGGTCTTCTGTCTGTGACCGGTGCCGACCGGGACAGTCGCTGAAACTTCTTTCCACCCTTTGCAGGCCTCTTGCTGAAAGTGTTTCAGCGGCGATACGGTCACGCGGATCCGTAACCGCAAGGAGTTCAGGCCTGTGATACCAAGATGGCCGGCGCCCAGGGTGCGCCGTACCGCGCAGCGCAGACGGATCGCGGCCGTCGCCGTGGCCGCTCTCGCGGCAGCGCTCGTCCAGCCCCTCGCCGCGCGCGCCGCGGCCCCGCCCGCACCCCCGTCGGACGCGGCACTGGCCAAGACGTCCGCCCGCAACGACCTGACCCGCGAGCAGTTCTACTTCGTCCTGCCGGACCGTTTCGCCAACGGCGACACGTCGAACGACAAGGGCGGCCTCACGGGCTCCCGCCTCGAAACCGGGTACGACCCCACCGACAAGGGCTTCTACCAGGGCGGCGACCTCAAGGGTCTGACGAAGAAGCTCGACTACATCAAGGGTCTCGGCACCACCGCCATCTGGCTCGCGCCGATCTTCAAGAACCAGCCTGTGCAGGGCACCAGCAATGGGGGCACCTCCCAGACGGAGTCTGGGGGAGCCTCGGCCGGCTACCACGGTTACTGGATCACCGACTTCACCCAGGTCGACCCGCACTTCGGCACGAACGCGGACCTGGAAAAACTCATCGACAAGGCCCACGACAAGGGCATGAAGGTCTTCTTCGACGTCATCACCAACCACACGGCCGATGTCGTCGACTACAAGGAGAAGTCCTACTCGTACCTCTCCAAGGGCGCCTTCCCCTATCTGACGAAGGACGGCGAGCCCTTCGACGACGCCGACCACGCGGACGGGGCAGCCGGTCAGGCGGACTTCCCGTCCGTCGGCTCCGGCTCCTTCCCGCGTACGCCCGTCGTGCCCGCCGCGAAGAAGAACGTCAAGGTCCCGTCGTGGCTCAACGACACGTCGATGTACCACAACCGCGGCGACTCGACCTTCGCCGGCGAGAACTCCACGTACGGAGACTTCGGCGGCCTCGACGATCTTTGGACCGAGCGTCCCGAGGTCGTCAGCGGCATGGAGAAGATCTACCAGCGGTGGGTCAGGGACTACGACATCGACGGCTTCCGGATCGACACGGTGAAGCACGTCAACACGGAGTTCTGGACCCAGTGGGCCACCGCCCTCGACGCGTACGCGGCCGAGCGGGGGCGTGACGACTTCTTCATGTTCGGCGAGGTGTACTCGGCGGACACCTCGATCACCTCCCCGTACGTCACCGAGGGCCGCCTGGACTCGACGCTGGACTTCCCCTTCCAGGACGCGGCACGGGCGTACGCCTCCCAGGGCGGCAGCGCGAAGCGGCTCGTCTCGGTCTTCGGGGACGACTACAAGTACACGACCGACAAGGCCAACGCGTACGAGCAGGTCACCTTCCTCGGCAACCACGACATGGGCCGCATCGGCACCTTCCTCAAGCAGGACAACCCGAAGGCGTCCGACGCCGAGCTGGTGAAGAAGGACAGGCTCGCCAACGAACTGATGTTCCTCGGCCGCGGCAACCCGGTCGTCTACTACGGCGACGAGCAGGGCTTCACCGGCGCGGGCGGCGACAAGGACGCCCGTCAGACCATGTTCGCGTCCCGGACGGCCGACTACCTGGACGACGACGAGCTGGGCACGGACCGCACGCACGCCGAGGACGCGTACGACACGAGTGCGCCGCTCTACAAGCAGATCAGTGCTCTCGCAAAGCTGCGCAAGGCCAACCCGGCCCTCGCGGACGGCGTCCAGACCGAGCGGTACGCGGCCGACGGCGCCGGCGTCCACGCCTTCTCCCGCACGGACGCGAAGACCGGCATCGAGTACGTCGTCGCCGCGAACAACGCCGACAAGGCGAAGGAGGCGACCTTCGCGACCGGTTCGGCGGGCATGACGTTCCGCGGGATCTACGGGACGGACGGCACGGGCGACGGGGGCGAGTCCCTCAAGAGTGGCTCCGACAAGAAGGTCACCGTCACCGTCCCGGCCGGTTCCTCGGTCGTGTTCAAGGCCGCGGGCAGGCTCGCCCCGCCCGCGACCAAGCCGACTCTCACGCTGAAGGCCCCCGCCGAGGGAGCCACCGGCACCGTCGAGATCTCCGCGGACGCCGACGGCGGACAGCTCAACCGGGTCGTCTTCGCCGCCCAGGTCGGGAACGGCAAGTGGAAGACGCTCGGCTCCGCCGACCACGCCCCGTACAAGGTCACCCAGGTCGTCGGCAAGGACGTACCGGCCGGAACAGCCCTGCGCTACAAGGCAGTTGTGATCGACTCCGCCGGGCGTACGGCGAGTACGACGGCAGCCTCCACCACCGGCACCCCGCCCGCCGAGGAGATCCCGAGTGCCTCCTCGCGCGAGTACGCGGTCGTCCACTACAAGCGCGAGGCCGGCGACTACACCGACTGGCGGCTGTACGCCTGGGGCGACCTCGCCGACGGCGAAGCGACCACCTGGCCCGAAGGGCACGACTTCGTCGGCCGGGACGCCTACGGGGCTTTCGCCTACGTGAAGTTGAAGCCGGGCGCCTCGAACGTCAACTTCCTCGTCATCGACAAGGACGGCAACAAGGACGTCTCCGCCGACCGCACGATCGACGTCACCAAGACCGGCGAGATCTGGGTCGAGCAGGGCAAGGAGGCCGTACGGACCGAACGGCCGGCCGCCGACTACCCGGCGCCGGACAGGACCAAGGCCGTACTGCACTACCAGCGCGCCGACGGCAACTACGACGGCTGGGGACTGCACACCTGGACCGGCGCCGCGGACCCCACGGACTGGTCGAAGCCCCTGGAACCGGTGAAGACTGACTCCTATGGCGCTGTCTTCGAGGTGCCGCTCACCGAGGGTGCCACCAGCCTCAGTTACATCATCCACAAGGGCGACGAGAAGGACCTGCCCACCGACCGGTCGCTCGACCTCACGGCCGACGGTCACGAGGTGTGGCTCTTGAACGGCCAGGAGAAGTACCTCCTTCCGCAGCCCGCGGGCAGCGCCGCCGCGCTCGACCTCACCACCTCCAAGGCGGTCTGGATCGACCGGAACACGGTCGCCTGGAACGGCAACGAGGCTGCCGCGTCGACCCAGTTGCTCTACTCGCGCGACGGATCCATCAAGGCCGAGGACGGCGCACTCACGAGCGACGACGAGCGCTGGCTGCGGCTCGGCAAGGTCACGCTCACCGACGCCCAGAAGGCGAAGTTCCCGCACCTCAAGGACTACCGGGCCTGGTCCGTCGACCCGCGTGACCGCGACCGGGTGCGCGAGGCGCTGCGCGGCCAGCTCGTCGCCTCCCAACGGGCCGCGAACGGAGCCGTGTTGGCGGCCACCGGCGTCCAGATCGCGGGCGTGCTCGACGACCTGTACGGCGGCGCCACGAAGGCGGAACTCGGGCCGACGTTCGACAAGGGGCGGCCGACGCTCTCCGTGTGGGCGCCCACCGCGCAGGACGTGAAGCTGGAGATCGGGGACACCGGCACGTCACCGAAGACCGTGCCGATGAAGCGGGACTCCGCCACCGGCGTCTGGTCCGTGTCCGGCCCCAAGTCCTGGCAGAACAAGGCCTATCGGTACGTCGTGAAGGTGTGGGCGCCCAGCGTCCGCGAGGTCGTCACCAACAAGGTCACCGACCCCTACTCGGTCGCCCTCACCGCGAACTCCGAGCACAGTCTCGTCGTCGACCTGGGCGCCAAGTCCCTTGCCCCGAGCGGCTGGTCGGGCCTGCGGAAACCCAAGGCGGTCCCGCTGAAGGACGCGCAGATCCAGGAGCTGCACATCCGGGACTTCTCCGTCGGCGACAGATCGGTCCCGGCGAAGGACAAGGGCACCTACCTCGCCTTCACCGACAAGGACAGCGCGGGCTCCAGGCACCTCAAGAAGCTTGCGGAGTCCGGGACTTCGTACGTCCATCTCCTGCCCGCCTTCGACATCGCCACCATCCCGGAGAGGAAGGCCGACCAGTCGACGACCGACTGCGACCTCTCCTCCTACGCCGCCGACTCCGAGAAGCAGCAGGAGTGCGTGGCGAAGGTGGCCGCGAAGGACGCGTACAACTGGGGCTACGACCCGTACCACTACACGGTGCCGGAGGGCTCGTACGCCACCGACCCCGACGGGACGGACCGTACGGTCGAGTTCCGGAGGATGGTCAAGTCGCTGAACGAGGACGGTCTGCGGGTCGTCATGGACGTGGTCTACAACCACACCACCGCGAGCGGCCAGGCCGACACGAGCGTGCTCGACAAGGTGGTCCCCGGCTACTACCAGCGGCTCCTCGCCGACGGCAGCGTCGCCACCTCCACCTGCTGTGCCAACACGGCGACCGAGAACGCCATGATGGGCAAACTGGTGGTCGACTCGATCGTCACCTGGGCCAGGGAGTACAAGGTCGACGGCTTCCGCTTCGACCTGATGGGCCACCACCCGAAGGCCAACATCCTGGCGGTCAGGAAGGCCCTCGACGCGCTCACCCCCGCCAAGGACGGTGTCGACGGCAAGAAGATCGTCCTCTACGGAGAGGGCTGGAACTTCGGTGAGATCGCGGACGACGCCCGTTTCGTCCAGGCCACCCAGAAGAACATGGCCGGAACCGGCATCGCCACCTTCTCCGACCGGGCCCGTGACGCCGTGCGCGGCGGCGGTCCCTTCGACGAGGACCCGGGCGTCCAGGGCTTCGCGTCCGGCCTCTACACCGACCCCAACTCCTCGGACAGCAACGGCACTTCGGCCGAGCAGAAGGCCCGCCTCCTGCACTACCAGGACCTGATCAAGGTGGGACTGTCCGGCAACCTCGCCGAGTACACCTTCACCGACACCGCCGGCAAGGAGGTCAAGGGCTCCGAGGTCGACTACAACGGGGCGCCCGCCGGCTACGCGGACGCGCCCGGCGACGCCCTCGCGTACGTGGACGCCCACGACAACGAGTCACTGTTCGACGCGCTCGCGTTCAAGCTGCCCAAGGGAACCTCGGCCGCCGACCGGGCCCGGATGCAGGTCCTCGCGATGGCCACGGCCTCGCTCTCACAGGGCCCGGCACTGTCCCAGGCGGGCACCGACCTGCTGCGTTCCAAGTCGCTCGACCGCAACTCGTACGACAGCGGCGACTGGTTCAACGCGATCCACTGGGACTGCCGCGACGGCAACGGCTTCGGGCGCGGGCTGCCGATGGCCGCCGACAACGAGTCCAAGTGGCCATACGCCAAGCCCCTGTTGACGTCCGCAGGCCTCAAGGTGGGCTGCCCGCAGATCGAGGGCGCCGCCGCCGCGTACCAGGACCTGCTGAGGATCCGTACGAGCGAGAGCGTCTTCGGGCTGGGCACCGCCGAACAGGTGCGGTCGAAGCTGTCCTTCCCACTGTCCGGGAAGGACGAGACACCCGGGGTGATCACCATGCAACTCGGCGATCTCGTCGTGGTGTTCAACGCGACCCCCGAGAAGCAGGAGCAGCGGATCGCCTCCCTGGCCGGGACGGCGTACGGACTGCATCCGGTGCAGCGGACGGGAGCGGACTCCACCGTCAAGTCCTCTTCGTACGATCCGGAATCGGGCAGTTTCGCCGTTCCGGGGCGCAGCGTGGCCGTATTTACCCGGACCGCCTGACAAGGCACTATTTTGGTGGGGCGGAACCCGAACTCTGTTCCGCCCCACCACCGTGCCCCGGGGGCCGCGCAGATGGACGGCAACGCCAACAGGACGCGCACCACCGTGCTGATCGTCGACGACGTGCCGGCCAGTCGCTATGCCCTGGGGGCGGTGCTGCGCCGCGCCGGTCACCGGATCGTGCCCGTCGCCACCGCCGGCGAGGCGCTCGTCGAACTCGACGTACGGCTGCGCGCGGGATCCCTGCCCGACGTGGCCCTCATCGACGTCGGCCTGCCGGACATGAGCGGTTTCGAACTGTGCCGCAGGCTCAAGGCGCAGCCGCCCATGTCCACGCTGCCCGTCGTCCACTTCTCCGCCGCCGCCGTGGCACCCGCCGACCGGTGCGAGGGCCTGGAAGCCGGCGGCGAGGCGTATCTGACGGTGCCCGCCGAACCCGAGGAGATCCGGGCCGTCGTACGGGCCGCGGTGCGCGCGGCCCGGATGCGCTCGGGCGCCGAGACGCTCGTACGCCGGCTGACCCTGCTGTCCGGGATGATCGTCACCGTCCAGGCCGCGCGCAACCTCACGGAACTCGCCGACGCGTCCGCCGAGGGCGCCGCCCGGCTCACCGGCGGCCCGGCCGTCGTCTTCGTCCTCGGCCCGGACGGCGAGCTGTACTACAGCACCTCCAAGGGCCGCAGCGTCTTCGCCGTGCCGGACAGCGACGCGCAGGAGGCCGTCGTCCGGCTGATCGGCCAGATCGGCAAGGGGCGCACCGGGGTGTTCCGCACCGTCGTGCCCGCGCACCTGTGGCCCATGGGCTTCTTCCGGCCCGGCGTCCGGGACGACGCCCGCCTCGTGCTCACCCTGACTCAGGACGGCAGCGCACCGGTGTGCTTCGCGACGCCCCTGTACATACCGCGGGCCGGTGAACCCGACGACGCGGAACTGGTCGGCCGTCTCGCCCAGGCCACCGCGCTCGCCGCCGAACCCCTGCTGATGTACCAGGTCGAGCGCCATGTCGCCCTCACGCTCCAGCACAGCTTCCTGCCCCAGCCGCACCGGCTGCCCGACCTGCCCGGCGTCGACGTCGTGGTGCGCTATGTGCCCGCGTCCCAACAGACCGAGATCGGCGGCGACTTCTACGCCGCGCTGCGCACCGACGACGGGGTGCTCACCGCGGTCGGGGACGTCGTCGGGCACTCGCTGGAGGCGGCCACCGTCATGGTCGAGATGCGGCACGCCCTGCGCGCCTACTGCGTCGAGGAATCCGATCCGGCGGTGCTCGCCGACCGGCTCGACCACATGCTGCAGCGCTACCACCCCGAGGTCACGGCCACCGTCTGTCTGGTCCACGTCGACCCGGCCACCGGGCGCACCCGGATAGCCAACGCGGGCCACATCCCACCGCTGATCGTCCGCGACTCGGGCAACGCGGAGTACGCCAAGGCCGCCGGGCCGCTGCTCGGGCTCGGGCTCGGTCTGCCGCGACAGCCGCCCGTGGAGCTGTTCCTCGATCCCACGGACCGCCTCCTCATGGTCACCGACGGTCTCATCGAGACCCGCGGCATCGATCTGGCGGTCTCCATGGAGGAGCTCCGCACGGCCGCGGCCGAGGCGCCGCCCGGGGTGTCCGCCCTGTGCGACACCCTTCTGGAGCGGTTCGGCGGGGCGCCGGAGGACGACATCGCGCTGCTTGCCCTGCGGTTAGGGTGAGCGCGTTGACCTAGAACAGGAGTGCCCGTGCCGCAGATCACCGTTGACTACTCGACGTCCCTCTCCGACGCGTTCGACCGGCAGGGGTTCGCGGTCGCGCTGCACGCCGTGGTGGTGGAGACGGCCGCCGCGAAGATCGAGGCGTGCAAGACGCGGTTCCGGCCCGCGGAGGACGTTGTCGTGGGGACGGAGACGGCCGGGCACGGGCTCGTCCATGTCACGCTCGCGCTGCTGGCCGGGCGGTCCGAGGAGACGAAGCTCCTGCTGACCGAGCGGACGCTTGAGCTTCTGCGGGCGCATGTGAAGCCGGTCGACGGTGTGGCGCTGCACGCGTCCGCGGAGGTGCGGGACCTTGACGCGTCCTACCAGAAGTTCGTGGACTGACGTCCGGGCCTGTTCGTCGGGTGCGGGTGGGTGGGGCTGGCCGCGCCGTTCCCCGCGCCCCTTAAAGACGCGCCGTTCCCCGCGCCCCTAAAAGCCAAAAGATTGCGCCGTTCCCCGCGCCCCTGAAGGGGCACCCCCCGCCTACGACGCCAGTGAGACCAAGCGGCCGATCAAGTCCGTGAACGGGCCCTCCGCCGGTTCATCCGCCAGCATGTGGCGTAGCAGGTCGGCCATCTCGGGGTCGTAGGCCGCGCTGACGGCGGCGAGGGCCGCGAAGTCGTGGACGAGTTGGGCCTCCAGCTCGGCGCGGGGGATCCGGCGGCCGTCCAGCCAGATCAGGGCGGTCGCCTCGGCCAGGGAGATCCAGGAGCGGACGACCAGTTCGAGCCGGGCGGGCGGCCGGTCGATCCGCAGATGCGCCAGGATCTGGAGGTACGCGGCCTGCCGTACGCCGTCGATGAGGGCGTTCGTGTTGGTCGAGCCGACCGAGGGGCCGCCGCGCATCAGGGCGGAGAAGCCGGGCCCGTGCTGGTCGACGAAGTCGAAGTACCGCCGCATGACCCTCAGCAGCCGCGCCCCCAGCGGACCCTCCTGAGGTTCGATGAAACGTTCCGCCAGATCGTCCGAGGCGCGCTTCAACGCGGCCTCGTACAGGCTGAGTTTGCCGGGGAAGTAGTGGTAGACCAGCGGGCGCGAGATACCCGCGGCGGCTGCTATCTCGTCGATGGAGACGTCGTCGGGCGAGCGTCGGCTGAACAGGTCGAGGGCGACGCCGATCAACTGCTGCCGCCGCTCCTCGACACCCATCCTGCGGCGTACCCCGGTTGTCATACGAACACCTTACCGATCGGATCCGGCCGCGAACGGGTAGGTGCCGCACGGGTGTTCACCGTGTCAGCGCAGGCCGCCGATCGACCTCCCGTCGGCCAGGGTCCCCTTCAGGCCCGCCTGCGCGCCCTGTTCGGCCCGTACGGCAAGGAGATTCCCCTGCGTGGATCCGTCGACTCCGCCCGTCGCGCGGATCGACGCGGTGTCCTTGCTTCCGGCGGCGAGGAGATACCAGTCACCCGTACCGGACTTCCACAGCACGCCCGCCAGGACATGGGAGTCCTTCGCTCCGCAGGCGGCCACGTTCTCCGCCTTCGCCGCGACCGCGCCGTACGGCTGCCCCTGGGCGTGGAACTGGGCCAGCACCCGTGTCCCGCCGCCGCGCCAGGTGTCCGCGCGGGTGCACAGCCAGTTCGCGGTGCCACCCGCGTCGGGCAGCGGCTGCCGGGCGTACTGCCAGGCGTTCACCGTGCGTACGCCCTGGCCGCGGACGGCCGCCAGGGAGCAGGCGAGCGGGGCCCAGGTCGCCGCCGACGCCTCGTGCGGCTGTCCGGGGCGGCCCGAGGTGAGGTGGGCCGGGGTCAGCTCACCGAGGTCGGTCGTCAGCCGGGTGCCCGAACGGTCCGTGAGCTCCAGCGCGTTCCACGAGCGGCACTCACCGGTCTGCAGAGCGGGGCTGGCGAACGGCTCGGTCACCCCGTCCGCCGACCGGCCGAGACGCGTCGCGGAAGCACCGGCGGCGTCGGACGCGGCTGAAGCGCCCGTCGCGACCTTCAGCAGGTCGCGGACCGTCGCCGTACGCACCCAAGGCGCCGTCAGATAGCGGACGTTGCCGTCGGAGCGGCCGAGGACCACCGCGTTCGCCTCGGCACCGGTGGCGCCGTCGACCCGGGCGAAGTCCAGTGCGGCGCCCTGCGTGCCGTCCTTCGCCTCGGCGTAGCGCACGATGCGCAGTCCGTCGTAGAGCAGCACGACCCGGCTCTGGTCGACCTCGCCCGCGTACAGCAGCTGGGGCGGTCCCGGCGGGGCGCCCGACGGGGTGCCGGGGGTGGCCGAGACCTGCACGGACTCACCGGGGCGTGCCCAGACGGCGAGCGCGCGGCGCAGCAGTGCCCTGTCATCGGTGAGGGTGCCGCGCGCGGGCCACACGGAGAAGTCGGTGCGCGTGGACGACTGCCACGCGGCGGCCGGAACGAGGGTCAACTTGCCGGGGTCCAGGGCGGCCTGGGCGGAGGGGTTGCGCGCGTACGAGGGGGCGGCGGCGCCGTCGGGGCCCCAGCCGTCGCCGGGCATCCCGAGCAGCGCCCCGCACACCGCGACGGCGGCGGTCGCGGCGAGCGCCGCCTTCATGTGCTGGCGGCGCCGCATCAGGTCCGGCGGCCGGGCCTGCAGCGAGCACGGGTCGAACTCGGGGGAGGTCAGCAGCCCGTACTTCGCCTCGATCTCGTCGGCCTCGTCCAGTGCGTCGGCCGGGTCCTCCTCGCCCGCCGCGGCCAGCACCCTGCGCACGTCCGCGTCGGCGAGGCGCTCCAGACCGCGCAGGACGTAGGCGGCGCGGGCCGGGGCGGACAGGGCCGACAGCCGTTGGTCCAGGGCGAGTTCGTCGGCGCCGCCCGAGCGCGGGAAGAGCCGCAGGCCCCACACCTGGGGGAGCAGCGGCGGCAGTTGCGCCCGCTTCGGCCAGGCCCTGAACGTCAGCGGCCGGCCGGCCTCCAGCGCGGTACGCAGTACCCGCAGGCGTACGTACGCGTATCCGGGATCGGCGTCGCGGCCCTCGGCGGTCTTCTGGGCGGGGAGGACCGAGGCGTCGCCGGACATCCGGCCCCGGGGCAGCGCGCGCTGGGTGAGCGCGTGCGCGGTGAGCACCCGGCGGTTGCGGCCGAGGCTCGGTGGCAGCACCAGATAGGCGAGCCGGACGAGCCGCGGATAGTGCTCGACGAGCGCGGCCTCGGCCTGCTCGACGTCGACGGCCGGTCCGGGGCGGGGGTCCGGTGCGGGGCGCGGGGCGACATCCTGTGACTGCACGTTCAGCAGAACGAGCGAATCCGCGGTTGGTCACCTGGACTGCCCCGAGTCCACGGGGAGTTACGCCTCCGGCTCCACGAGCAGACGGGCGTAGTTCGCCATGGACCGCTGGTATCGCGGCAGATGAGGGGCCAGGGCGCCCAGTACGAGCGCGAGCCCCTCGCGCTCCCGGCCCAGGTCCGCCAGGCACAGCGCGAGGGTGGCGCGTACGGCGTCGTCCAACTCGTCGGAGGGCGCGACGAGTTCCGGCGTCAGCAGCTTGACGCCCTCCTCCGGCTGCCCGGTGTTCCGCAGCGAGCTGGAGAGCTGGATCTTCGCACGCCGGCCGCGATAGCCGTCGAGCCCGCGCGCCAGCGCCTCCCGGTACAGCGGCACGGCCCGGTCCGAGTGGCCCGTCGAGTCCCAGGCACAGGCCTGCTCGAACGGGCCGACCGGGCTGTCGGCGGGCAGCTCGGCGACCAGCGCGTCGATCACCGCGCGGAAATCGGCCTCCTGCGCCTCGGCGTAGTCGTCGAAGGTGGCCCAGGCGGCCGTCACTCGCTTGTCCCAGTCAGCATCGATGGTGGTCACGGGCCCACCCTCGCACAGGCGTGCCCGCGAACGACATCGGCTTTACGCGCTCGTCGACAGCCCTGTGCCCCGGCCCTGTCCGACAACGGGGGCCACCGATGTGGCGTGCGTCACTGTGATGCGTCCGGTGATGCCGTAAACACGGAGGCGATTGAGCGCCGGGCGTGCGGGAGCCGTATCCGAAGGCAGAGCCTCTGACCGGGGCTCTCAACGGCGTGGGCCGGAACCGACCCGGAGGTACGTACGAATGCGTTTGACGAGGAAGAGGCTCGCGGTCGGTACGGCCGGGGCGGTCACGGCACTGCTGGCGGTGACCGGCTGCGGCTCGGACGGCGGCGGGGAGAAGAAGGTCCCCGAGACCGCGAGCGGGAGCCTGGAGCAGATCGCGAGCGAGGCGGGCTGCAAGCCGGACATGCAGACGGACGCCGACACGATCCGGCAGGCCATCTGCAAGACCTCCGGCGGCAAGTACATCCTGGCGACGTTCGCCACCGACCGCGGCCAGCGCGAGTGGCTGAACGGGGCGAAGGACTACGGCGGTTACTACCTCGTCGGCCGCAAGTGGGTCGCCGTCGGCGAGCAGAAGACGGTCACGGCACTGCGCGGCGAGCTCGGCGGGACCATGGAGGAAGGGTCCGAGCACATGAACCCCGGTGGCAGTCACAACAACAGCGGCGGTCACAGCAGCTGACCGCATCGACCGCGCCGGTCACGCCGACGGCGCGGGTTCGGGAGCAGCGGGTTCGAGAACAATTGAGGGCAAGCGAAAGCCGGCGGTGGGAAATCCCACCGCCGGCTTTCTCGTGCTTACTGCTTCTTGCTCAGTGCGTCTTGCTCACTGCCCTGTGTCACGTGCAGTCCTGACCGCTGTTGATGCAGTCGACCACCTGGTTCATCGTGTTCTCGTCGAAGAAGTTGATGAAGTCGTTGTGGTCGGTGATCGGCTTGTGCAGCTGGTCCGGGAAGGAGTCCACCGCGAACGGGTTCGTGACCTGATCGCCCTGGATCTGCGGGGCCGCTACGTCGTAGACCAGACGGACCTGCAGCTGGGGGATGGCCTGGAAACCGTTGCCACAGGTGCCGTCCGCCTGGACGAAGGACACGTGCGTGCGGTGGTTGGCCGAGTCGATGTTCTGACCGTCCCAGCAGCTCTGGAAGTTGGTCGTCCGTACCACGGAGCTGCCCTCGGGGCAGATCGGGTACTTGTCCGTCAGCTGACGGTCCTCGAGGCCGGTGCAGCTCCAGTTGGTGTTGGCGTTGGCGAGGCCGTTCACGAAGGCCTTGGCGTCACCGGTGATGATGCGCAGGGCCGTCGGCATCGCGACGACATCGCCCTTCTGGTTGCCGACGAACTTCAGCTGAGCCTCGCTGGCCTGGACGATCGTGCCGACGTTGCCGTCCTGACCGCCACCGGGCGCGTTCGCGTCGATGTCGTCCTGACCGTCCTGCACACGCAGCACCGGCCAGAAGTACGAGGACTTGTCGCCCTGGTTCTGGCAGGAGGTGTCAGCCGCCGCCAGGTCCTGGTCGCTCGCGAACGCGTCGTTGTCCTGGTTGCCGACGTAGTCGTGCTGGTGCTGGGCACCGTTGCTGACACCGGGAGCGACGATCACGTTGTCCGAGTTGCGGTTCTCGTTCTCGTTCGTGCCACAGTTCGTGGTGAACGTGCCCGTGGACCCGGCGTCCCCGTTCGCGGGAAGCCCGTTCGGACCGACGCCCTTCGCGCCACCGGTCGGCTGGACCTGGTTGATGTCCTGGAAGTCGGCGGCCGCCGGACCGTTGCCCTCCTGGCCACCGTTGCCCTGGTCCTGACCCTGGTCCTGCCCTTGGTCCTGACCCTGGCCTTGGTCCTGACCCTGGTCCTGCCCTTGGCCCTGGTCCTGGCCTTGGTCCTGACCCTGGCCTTGACCGTTGCCCTGACCCCCACCGGCGGCGGGCTGGTCGGCTGCCACACCCTCGCACCCGGCGAGCTGGCCGGCCTGCTGCGGAGGCTTACCGCCCGCGCGCTGGATGTTGTTGCCGATCCGGTCGATCGTGGCGGTCCGCTTGGACTTCAGCGGGCTGAGGATGGCGTTGTTGACGTAGCCGGAGTCCCCCGCCTGGGCCTGTCGCGTGTCGGCGAGGCGCTTGTAGGCCTCGGTGACCTGCTGGTCGAGCTTGGCCAGCTCCTTGTCGACGCCGGCGCGTGCCCCCTTCGGCACGTCGGTCAGTTGCTGACCGACGTCCGGACATTTGATCGTCGCCACTCCGGCGGCCGTCGTCTGCGCGTTCTGGGGTGAGTTCTTGCCCTCGCCCGCAGAAGCGTAGATGTTGGCCGCCAGCAGACCGCCGCCACCCAGCGCGAGAGCCGCCGATGCGGCTATCGCCCGGTTGGCGAGCGTGGAGCGGCGTTTACGGTTTGTGCGTCCCATGGAACTCCTCTGGCTTCCTTGCGGGGGCATTGAGGCGCCCGACAGGAGGTGAAGCGGCTCCGTTCAATACGGAGGTGGCTCCTGAGGTGTTCAGTGGTCCAAGAAATTGGTGAGAGTCCGGTGACGCAATCCCGGCACAAGGGGCCCAGAAGCCCCTGAAACAACGGCGGTTGAGCGGGATTTACTGAATATCATTCAGCGAAAGCGGAACTTCGGCCCCGCCCCCCGACGGCTGTCCGGACGACCGCCGCCGATCTTTTCCGATCCTCGTTCGGGACCCTTTCGGCGGTCCTGGTCCAATTCAGCGGTCCTGGTCCAAATAGGCGAGAACGGCCAGGACGCGACGGTTGTCGTCGTCCGAGACCTCAAGGCCCAGCTTCGCGAAGATGTTGGACGTGTGCTTGGCGATCGCCCGCTCCGTGACCACCAGTTGGCCCGCGATCGCCGCGTTCGACCTGCCCTGTGCCATCAGTTCCAAAACCTCCAGCTCGCGCGGAGTCACCCGGCCCAGCGGCCGGTCGTCCGCCTGCCGCCGCGTCAGCAACTGCTGGATGACCTGCGGATCCATCGCCGTACCGCCCGCCGCGACCCGCCGCACGGCGTCGATGAACTGCTCGGCGTCGAACACCCGGTCCTTGAGCAGATAGCCGACCCCGCCGGCCCCGTCGGCGAGCAACTCGCGCGCGTACAACTGCTCCACGTGCTGCGAGAGGACCAGCACCGGCAGCCCGGGTCTCGCCCGCCGGGCCGCCAGCGCGCACTGCAGCCCCTCGTCCGTGTGCGAGGGCGGCAGCCGTACGTCGACCACGGCGATGTCCGGGTTCAACTCGGCCAGCGCCCGGGTGAGTTCGGGCCCGGTCTCGACGGCCGCGGCGATCTCGAAGTCGTACGCCTCCAGCAGCCGGACCAGTCCGTCGCGCAGCAGGAACAGGTCTTCGGCTAGGACAACTCGCAAGGGATCTCCATGGTCACCATGGTGGGGCCGCCCGCGGGACTGCTGACGGCCAGGACGCCGTCGAATGTACCGAGTCGCCGCTCGACTCCGGAGAGTCCCGAACCCGCGCCGATCGTGGCGCCGCCACCGCCGTCGTCGGTGACGGCGATCCGGAGCATGCCGCCGTGCTCCGGGGCGTGGTGGACGTCGACCCAGATGCGGTCGGCCCCCGAGTGTTTGACGGCGTTGGTGAGGACCTCGCTGACGGCGAAGTACGCGGCCGCCTCCACCGGTTCGCCCGCCCGGCCCGGCAACTCCACGTCCACCTCCGTGCTGATGGGCAGCCGCAGCGCCAACGCCCGTACGGCGTCGCCGAGTCCGCGCTCCGCGAGCACGGGCGGGTGGATGCCGCGTACGAGGTCACGCAGTTCCGTGAGCGCCTCGGCGGAGGACTTACGGGCCTGTGCGAGCAGTTGCCTGGCCTTCGCCGGGTCCTTCTCGATCAGGGCCTCGACCGTGCCGAGGTCCATGCCCATCGCGACCAGCCTGGCCTGTGCCCCGTCGTGCAGGTCCCGTTCGATGCGGCGCAGTTCGGCCGCCGAGGTGTCGACGGCATCGCGCCGGGTCTCCGTGAGCACCCGGACGCGCTCCGTCAACTCGCCCTGGCCGGACCCGAGGACGGACCGGGTCAGCAGGAAGTGGACCCGCAGCAGCAGGGGAACGGTGTAGACGCCGGTGACGAGCAGGGCCGCTCCCAGCGCGGCCGCGGCGAGGGCGCTGAGCTGCCCGCTGACCGGCACGAACCCGTACCACCAGCCGACACGGGTGCCGTCGGTGAAGACCCGCCACAGCCCGGCACCGAGCGCGAACCCCTCGAAGGGGTAGGTGAGCAGCGCGGCGGGCAGCAGCGCCGTCACGAAACCCGCGGTCATGTCGACCGGCAGCCACATCAGGTCCCGCCAGGTCGCCGGATCGCCGAGCAGCCGGAAGCACCGCGTCCAGAGGTTCGCGTCCTTCGGGACCGGCCGGTACGCGGGCGGGATCCGCACCCCGCACCACTGGGCCGCCACCAGCCGCCGCCAGTTCGCGAAGCCGCGTACGCCCGCCAGCACCCACGGTGTCGTGACGATGCCGACGCCCAGCGGCACGAGGACGATCGACACGACGGACAGGACGAAGAGGGTGATCGACCCGGCCGGCACCACGACGGCCAGCACCAGCGCCCGCGCCCCGGCGAGCGCGGCGGTACGCACCCTGTCGCCGACGGTCCGGTCGTCCCCGTTCGTGTGGTCCCCGTTCGTGTTCATGCCCTCAGTCTCGCCGAGCCCGCCGCCGCGGTCACTGGGCCGAACCACCCGGCGGGGGTGGTGCCAACGCCACCCCCCTCGCGGCGCTCAGCCGCCCAGGACCTTCGCCTCCACCGCGGGGTCGAGCCCGACCACCGGCCGGTCGGAGCGCTGGGGAGCGGTACCGCCGATGCTCCGGAGCCAGCTCCAGGTGTCGGCCACCGTCTCGGCGACCGGCCGGCACCGCAGCCCGTCCCGCACCGCCCTGGACACGTCCGCCCGGTGCATCGCGTCGTGCGACTCCGAGCCGGGCGGCAGCCACACCGGCAGCTGGATCCACGGCTCGATCCCGGCCGCGAGAACCACCTCGGAGTCGGTCCACCGCAGCTCGGCCGGACCTCCCGCGGCTGTGCCTCCGGCAGCCGCGCCTCCCGCGACGTGGACGCACGCGTCCAGCAGCGCCCCCATGGTCGCGTGCCCCGACGGGCTGATGACGTTGTACGCCCCGTCCGCGCCCGCCTCCACCGCCCCGAGGGTCCACTCGGCCAGATCGCGGACGTCGACGTACTGGAGCGGCAGTTCACGGGGCCCTGGCGCGAGGACGGGTCCGCCGCGCGCCATCCGGTCCAGCCACCACGGCAGGCGCCCGATGTTCTCGTACGGGCCGAGGATCAGGCCGGCCCGTACGAGAAGCGCCCGCTCCGCACCGAAGGCCTCCAGCACGGCCAGCTCGCCGCCCCGCTTGTCACGCGCGTAGTCGGTGCCTTCCGCGTCCGGGGAGGCGCCCTCCACCAGTGGGCTGTCCTCGTCGAAGCCCGCCGCGGGCGGCCAGGCGTACACGGAACAGCTCGACACGTACACGTACCGCCGGACGCGGTTCGCCAGCAGCCGTGCCGCGTCCCGGACGACCCGCGGGGCCGCGGACCAGGTGTCGACGACGACGTCCCACTCCTCCTCGGTACCGGCCAGGGCCGCGAGCCCGTCGGGCGCGGTGCGGTCGCCGTGCAGGAACCGCGTCCCCGCCGGAGGTTCGTGGCGTCCCCGGTGGAAGACGGTCACCTCCCAGCCGCGGGCGAGCGCCGCCTCCACGACGGCCCGGCCCACGAACTCCGTACCACCCAGCATCAGAAGTCTCATACGGCCGACTCTGCCCGGCGGCCCGGCGCGAGGGAACGGGAATCTGCCGACAGGCGAACCGTTCCGCCGACGGACGAATCCGCAGGCTGTACGGACGGGTACCGGTCCGGGATCAGCTCGCGGTCGGCGGCGTGTACTTGTACCCCACGCGCCGCACCGTCTGGATCGCCTCCCGGTGCTCCGCCCCGAGCTTGCGGCGCAGCCGGGCGATGTGGACGTCCACGGTCCGGCCGTCGCCCACATGCCCGTAGCCCCACACCATGGTGACCAGCTGGTCGCGGGTGTGCACCCGGTGCGGATGCGCCACGAGATGCGCGAGCAGCTCGAACTCCAGATACGTGAGGTCCAGCGGCCGCCCGCCGACCTCGGCGGTGCGCTGCACGGTGTCGACGCGTACGAGGGAGTCGTCGCCCTCGCCCTGCGACTTGGCCGGGTCCGCGTCCGGCACGGCGACCGGCAGGAACGACGGCTGGTCGGCCGGCACGAGGACCAGGTACCCGATCATCGGCGGCCGGCCCGGCAGCGTGGGCAGGGTGTGCGGGGGAGCGGGCAGCCAGGAGGCGCCCGGCGGGAGGAGGGCCGTGACGTCGACCACCTCGTCCGGGTCGACCGCACGCAGCCGATGGCGGGCCGAGCCCGTCGAAGGGACCGAGGAAGGGACCGAGGAGGGGACCGCGGAGGGCGCGGTGGCAACGGACGAGAAGGAACGGGTGTTCGCCATGAGAGGTCAGCTCTTTCGCGCGAGAGGTCGTCGGAGGACGTACGTCGTGCGCGCTGGCCGAAGGCCGGGATGTACGGCTTTAGAGGGCCCGCGCGTTCACCGCGCGACAACACACCCGGTCGAAGTCATGATGCTGCCGGGACGGCCAGAAGGGCTCAAGGTCACGACGACCCGTCGCGGTGAACTCCTGGAAGCCGGTCATGCCCTTATTGAAGCAGACACGCGATCGCAACAGCACCCTCCTCTCACTGGTCGGACGCCACCCTGACCGAACGCGGAAGGGGCGCCCACCACAAAGGCGGGCGCCCCTTCCGAAGAACAGCCGAATCAGACCTGCCCGGCCTTCTCCAGGGCGGAGCAGCACGTGTCGACGATGAGCCGCGTCACCAGGTACGGGTCGACGTTGGCGTTCGGACGACGGTCCTCGATGTACCCCTTGCCGTCCTTCTCGACCTGCCACGGGATCCGCACCGAGGCGCCGCGGTTGGACACACCGTAGGAGTACTCGTTCCACGGGGCGGTCTCGTGCAGACCGGTCAGCCGGTCGTCGATGCCGGCGCCGTAGTTCTTGACGTGGTCCATCGGCTTGGAGCCCTCGCCGAGCGACTCGCACGCGGTGATGATCGCGTCGTAGCCCTCGCGCATCGCCTTGGTGGAGAAGTTGGTGTGCGCCCCCGCGCCGTTCCAGTCGCCCTTCACCGGCTTCGGGTCCAGCGTCGCGGAGACGTCGAAGTCCTCGGCGGTGCGGTAGAGCAGCCAGCGGGCCACCCACAGCTGGTCGGAGACCTCCAGCGGGGAGACCGGGCCGACCTGGAACTCCCACTGGCCGGGCATGACCTCGGCGTTGATGCCGGAGATGGCGAGACCGGCCTTGAGACAGTTGTCCAGGTGGGCCTCGACGATCTCACGGCCGAAGATCTCGTCCGAGCCGACACCGCAGTAGTAGCCGCCCTGCGCGGCCGGGAAGCCCCCCTCGGGGAAGCCCAGCGGGCGCGAGCCCTTGAAGAACGTGTACTCCTGCTCGATGCCGAAGATCGACTCCTGCGCGGCGAACTTCTCCGCGACCTCGGTGAGCGCGGCACGCGTGTTGGACTCGTGCGGCGTCATGTCGATGTTGAGGACCTCGCACATGACGAGCACGTCGTCGCCGCCGCGGATCGGGTCCGGGTAGACGGCGACCGGCTTGAGCACGCGGTCGGAGGCGTGACCCTCGGCCTGGTTCGTGGAGGACCCGTCGAAGCCCCAGATCGGCAGCTCCGCACCCTTGGCGTCGTCGGCCATTATCTTCGTCTTCGAACGGAGCTTGGCCGTCGGCTCGGTGCCGTCGATCCAGATGTACTCAGCCTTGAAGGTCACGGGCCACATCCTTCGGGGTGGGTCTCTCAGCGCGATGCGGGTGCTGCGGCGCTGCGGCACCGGGGCGCCGCGGGGATGCCGGAAAGCCTGTCAACAGGCGATTTCCCGATCATTGCTCGAATGTGAACCCCGTGTTACCTGGTGCCTCTGTGCTGCGACTCACTCGCCGAGAGCGTTCGCGCGCCGCGTACCAGCCTCCCGAACAGCGGGTTCCGTACGACGCCCGCTCCGCCCGGACCCTCGTATGCGATGGGTTTCGCCCGAACCTCCGCAGCGGCCTCTCCGGGTCAGACCTCCGGCTCCGCGCCCGACGCCGCCTCCCGTACGCCCGTGAGGAAGCCCCGGATCGCGGCCAGTTCGCGCTCGTCGTACCCCTGGAGCAGTTCCACGGACCGGCCGATCAGCGAGCCGAAGAAGGTCTGGCCCAGTTCGACCGCCCGCTTCTCCACCTCGACGAGCACCCGGCGCCGGTCGCGCGGATCCCGTACCCGCCGCGCGTGCCCGAGCCGTTCGAGCCGGTCGACGACGGCGGTGGTCCCCGCCGAGTTGAGCCCGAGCAGGCCGCCGAGCCGTCCCGCCGTCATCTCGGTCCCGTCCCTGTGGGCGTCCATGAGGCAGATCAGTGCTCTGACATCCGTGGCGTGCATGCCGTGGTCGTTCGCGAACCGGGCACTGTGCAGGGCGAGTTCGACGGCGACCGCGCGCAGGAGATGGACGATCTCCATCTCGGGTCCCTGGTTCTTCACGCGGCTCCCCGTCTATCATCTCGATGAGTGAGTATCTCGTTCAGCGAGATAATAGAGGGAGGGGAATGGGGAGCATGAACTTCTGCGTGGCGTACGACAAGGTCATGGCCAGGTGGCCGGCCGACCGGGAGGAGATCAGCGTCCGTACGGCCTTCGGTGAGACGGTCGTCAACGTCTGCGGTCCGCGCGACGGCATCCCGCTCCTCCTGTTACCGGGCGGAGGCGGCGCCACCTCGGCCTCCTGGTTCGCCAACACGGCCGAACTCGCCCGTACGCACCGGGTCCACGCCGTCGACCTGCTCGGCGAACCGGGCCGCAGCGTACGCGATGCCGAGAGCCCCCTGCGCACCGTCGAAGACCTCACCGCGTGGCTCGACGAACTCATCGGCGCGCTGCTGCACGACATGGGCGCCGCCGCGGCCACCCGGATCCACCTGGGCGGGCACTCGTACGGCGGCTGGATCGCCCTGCAGTACGCGCTGCACGCGCCGGAGCGGGTGAGCCGTCTGTTCCTCCTCGACCCGACGAAGTGTTTCGCCGGGTTCGGGACGGCGTACCTGCTGCGCGCCGGGTCGATGATGCTGCGGCGCTCGCCCCGCCGTCTGCGTGCCTTCCTGGAGTGGGAGACCGGGGGCGTCCCGCTCGACCACGACTGGCTGCGTCTCCAGGAGGAGGCGGGCAGCTTCCCGCTCGTACGACCGGTGACGGGACCGGCCCCCGAGCCGGACGCCCTGCGCGCCCTCGACCTGCCGGTCCTGGTCCTGTTCGCCGAGCGGAGCCGGGCCCATGACGCGCGACGGGTGGCGGCCCGCGCCGCCACCCTGTTGCCGCACGCCGAGGTGACCGTCCTGCCGGACGTCTCGCACCACGCGCTGCCCCACACGGACCCCGCCGAACTGAACCGCAGGCTGACCGGCTTCCTGACGGCCTGAACCGTCACCGCGGCGGGGTCTCACCGACGGGAGCCGTCCCGTCAGCCCACCTTCTCGATGAGGGCCTTGCGGATCAGGAACTTGCCGGGCTCGCGGACCTGCTCGAAGGCCGCGTTGTTCAGCAGCGCGCAGCTGCCGGAGACCGAAGTGACCTCCACGGTCGTGGACTTGTCGTTGTCCAGGTTCGTGACCTTCAGCTTCGTACCGGCCGGGAACTGGTTGCTGGACGCCGCGGGGGCGCCGTCCTCGCCGGAGAGGGTGACGGTGGAGCCGTTGCAGACCTGCTCGCCGCCGACAGCGTTGTCACCGGCGGCGGGCGCGGAGGCGCCCTGCGAGGGCTGCACGGCGGGGTCCGCGGGGTCGGCGGCGGGCGGGGCCGACTCGGCGGGCGCCCCCTGAGGCGCTCCTGCCTGCGAGGACTCGCCGACCTCGCAACCGGAGGCCTCCTGCTGGACCTTGATCTGGGCGATCACGGCTTCCCGGTTGGCGATCCGTGCCTGGGACTGGGCGTCCGGGGCGGTGCGCTGCCCCTCGATGAACTTCTCGTTGTTGCCGAGCGCGGTGGCCAGGCCGTCGCAGACCACCGAGGACTGCGCGGCCGGAGCGTTGGCGGCCGCGTTCGTGGTGCTCGCGTTCGAGGTGGCGGCGAAGGCGAAAGCGCCGCCACCGGCCACGGCCGCGGCGCTCACCAGCAGCGCGATCTTCTTCTTCGGGCCGAGGGTTCTTCTGCGTGACATGAACGGCTCCTGTCCCCGGCCACCCCTTGACGGTGGCCGTCCGCCGCTATGTACGAGATACCGAACAGGGTTACTCACTGGTTCACACGAGTCACCTGAGTAACGTAGATCACACAGAAGTTGAGGGATCCTCAGCCCTGACTTCGCCCCAACGCGTCCCGCACGGCCTCGTCCGTGCGTGCCACCACGGCGGTTCCGTCCTCCGCGGTGATGATCGGCCGCTGGATGAGCCGAGGGTGCTCCGCCAGCGCCGCGACCCACCGCTCCCGCGAACCGGCGTCCCGGGCCCACTCCTTCATCCCCAGCTCCTTCGCCACGGCCTCCTGGGTCCGGGTGATGTCCCAGGGCTCAAGACCGAGCCGCTCCAGGACCTCCCGGATCTCGGCCTCGCTCGGCACGTCCTCCAGGTACCGCCGCACCGTGTACGCGGCCCCCTCCTCGTCCAGCAGGCTGATGGCGCTGCGGCACTTCGAACATGCCGGATTGATCCAGATCTCCATGCGGCACAAGGTACGCGAAACACCGCGCCGCACACCCGTCACGGCATGCCTCAAAACGCTTCTGGCCAGGGGTGATTGTCAGTATCCCGGCGGGATCCGGTCCTGCGGCCCGTCGGCCGCCTCCGCCACGCGGTCCTCGGGCTGCACCGCGCTCTCCTCCAGCTCCGCAGAGCCGTCCTCCGGCTGCGCCCCCTCGGCCACGGCCGGGTCGGCCGAGTCCGAGACCAGCTCCACGACGCGCAGGGTGCACTCCCACTCCGACAGCCTGCCCTTGATCACCACCAGGTACGACTCCTGGTCGGCGAAGCGGTACACGCGGCGCCGCTTCTCGACGATGCTCTTGCTCGGCAGATACGTGTACAGGGCAGCACGGAGTGCCTTCAGTGCCTGGTCCTTCGTCTCCTGCCCACGGCAGATGAACTCGGTCCTGTACGTGTCGTTGGAGTACTGCGCGATCACGGCCCAGTCGCCCATGCCCATTCCCCCTCGGTGCCGTCGCCAGTCAGCCACAGCTCGGCCGCCGGGACAAGAACCACGCAGAGCGAGGGGATGGCTCTGTTCGAATTTTTGCCGTCCCACGCACATCTCGCAAACCATGTGTGACACGGCGCCAATTACCCTGCCCACCAGGCCATTTACTGGACGTCCTGGGCTCGCTCGATGTCAGTGGCGGTTGGTAAACTATAAGTAGTGTTCGAGGGGATCGCCGGAGACGCCGGACGGTTCCCTGACCGCGACAGGAGGATGCCTGTGCCCGCTGCCGCACTCAGCCCGCTGCCCACCCAGTCCACATCCAAGAGGGCGGTCCTGCTCGACCTGCCGTACGAGCCCGTCGAGAAGCGTCCGCTGCCACCGGGCCGTCCGCGCGACTGGTACGTGACGCACAACCGCCGTCTGAAGGCGATGCGACTCGCGATCGCCCTCCTCGACTCGGGTGTGTACGTACCGAACCAGGCCCGAAACGAGAAGATCCGCAGCACGGCCCAACTCATCGGGATCCACCCGCCGTCGGACACCACGTGCCACATGGTCCGAGCCCTGATGAGGTACGCCCGCTGAGGTCGCACTCGCTGAGCTCACGCCCGGTGCGCCGCCCGTTCGTCGGGGCGGACGGCGCACCGGGTCGTGGCCCTGGGATGTGCCACGAGTGGGCGGGGGCGGTGGCTCCCGCCCGTCAGGCCGACGCCAACTCCCGTTCCAGCGGCGTCCGGAAGCGCGGTGTCACCCGGGTCGGGCCCACCCAGGCGTGCAGCCGCGTGATCTCCGCCTCGATCGCCTCCCGCGCCTCGCGGCCCGCACCCTCGGTGTCCAGCAGCCGCCAGACGATCTCGCCGTCCGGCCGCTGGGCCCACCCGCCGACGATCCGCCCGCCCCACCACACGGTGGGCCCGATGTTCCCGCTGCGGTCGAAGAGCGCGGACCGCAGCTCCGGCGGGCAGTACCAGTCCCGCTCCTGCCATCCCATGGCCGTCGGATCCAGGGCGGGCAGCAGCGCGGCCCACGGCTCGACCGCCCCGACCGGCTCCACGGCGTCGGCGAGGACGTACCCGACGCCCTCGCCCACCGACACGGTCACCGCCCCGACCGCCTTGAGCGCGGCGCGTACGTCAGTGACCTTCCAGCCCGTCCACCACTTCAGGTCCGCCTCCGTGGCCGGCCCGCACGCGCCGAGCCACCGCCGGACCAGCTCCGACTGGGCCTCGGCGACCGGCAGTTCGGGGGAGGGCGGGGCCACGGCCCACCGGAACTGCGTGGACGTCCACGAGCCCAGCGGCCGTCCCCGTACGACCCGGCCCTCGACCCCCAGCACCCTCCACAGCCGCGAGGAGACGGTGTGCACGCCCTCGTAGCTCTTCCCCGCCGCGTACGTGAACTGTTCCCTCAACCGGGGCTCGTCCTGGGACAGTTCCACCGCGGTGGCCTCCCCGCGCCGGGCCAGCGCGGCCAGCGCCGACGCCTCCACCTCCGCGAGCCACCGCGCGTCCGGTGCCCCCGCCTTGGCCATGTCCTTGATCAGCGCGGCCCGCGCCCGGGCGGCGACGGTGAGCCCGGTGGACGCGTGCACGACCGGAACCAGCCCGGTGGGGAACACGAACACGGTGTGCCGCATGCCGTGCATCCGCACCAGCGTCCGGTCCTCGTACAGCGCGCGTTCCGTCTCCGGCACGGTCTTCGCCGCGTCCGCCAGGCGCGCGCCCACGGCGAGGAAGACGCTCGCGGGATCCGTCCCGTGCAGTGCCACCAGCGACTCCGCGACCTCCTCCGGCGACTCCGCCCGCGCGGTCCCGGCCAGCCGCTGCCCGACAGCCAGCCGGGCCCGCCGCTCCGCCACCTCGATGTACCGTCCCTGTCCGCTCACTCGGCCCCCTACGTCGTCCCGTAGCCGTACCGTGCCGTGTTCTGTCCGGCCCCGCCCCTGGATTCTCGCCCCGAGCGACGATTTCTTTCGACTTCAGGAGTTCTGTGAGCGTTCGCCACCGGACTCCGGCGTTATTCGTTTCCGTCGGGCAGGCATCACCCGGCACTCTGAGGGCTACTCTCAACGCACCGACGGACGGGTGCCCGCCCCCAGCGCCGCGTCGGACATCTCAAGGTCCCAACACCCACGCACAAGGAGACCCATCATGGGTACCTTGATCATTTTGGCGATCCTCGCTCTGGTCGTCCTCGGTTTCAACAACCCCGTCTGGTGGCTCGCCGGAGCCGCCCTGCTCTACCTGAACTTCCGTTACGGCCGCACGGGCCAGGGGACGACGGGCTCCTCGTCGGCACGCGGACCCTCGGGTTCGTCGCCGCGCGGGGACAACGACTACCGCGCGTACCGCCAGCGCCGTGACCAGCAGGCCAGGTGGGAGCGCCGCTACCGCCGCGAACACCCCTGGACGACCCGCCAGAAGCGGAACTAGCCCAGGCCCGGCGCTCCCCACAGCGGGAACCACCGGCCCAGGTCCTGCTCCACCCGCAGGTCGTTCCCGAGGGCCGCCCTGACCTGCAGTTCCAGCGCGTTGTCGCGCCGCTCGCCGTCCCCGGGCAGCGGCGCGAACGGGTAGAAGGTCCCGCGCTTGTAGAGATAGACGAGCCCCAGCCGCCGCCCGTCGCCGTGGTGGAACCCGACCACCGAACACAGCAGTTGCGGGCCGAACCCGCTGCCCTCCAGCGTGCTGTTCACCGCGTGCAGATCACCGACGAGCGCGGGCAGATCCTCCGGCTCCCGCCGCGACACCAGCCAGGTGTACCCGAAGTCGTCTCGGCTCACCTCCACCGGCGGCTCCGAGTCCGCGTCGAGCAGCTCCCGCACTTCCTCCCGTACGTCGTCGAAGGCGGCCCCCTCGACGGACGCGAAGCACACCGAGCCGTGCCCGGTCGGCGTGAACCCGGCCGCCGCCTCCAGTGTCACGGCCGCCGACGGCAGCCCGAAGAGCTGGTCGAGATCGGGCGCGACGGGCCTGCTGCGGCCGAGGAGGATGTCGAGGAACCCCATGCTCAGCGGGCCTTCCCGGGGGCCGGCGCCTCACCCAACTCGCCGGAGATACGGCCGAGTTGATCAAGCCGGTCCTCCAGGCTCGGGTGCGTCGACAGCAGCGAGGAGAAGAGCCGCCGGCCGCCCGGCACGGCACCGAACGCGGGCGTGAAGTAGAAGGCGTTGAAGGCCTGCGCGGTCCGCAGATCACGCGTGGGGATCTTCGCGATGTCCCCGGTCAGCTTGGTCAGGGCGGAGGCCAGCGCCGAGGGACGCCCGGTGAGCATGGCCCCGGCCCGGTCGGCGGCCAGTTCGCGGTACCGCGACAGGGCCCGGATCAGCAGGAAGCTGAGCGCGTAGACGGCCGCCGACACCGCCATCACCGTCATCAGGACGACGACCGTGTTCTGGTCCTTGCGCCCCCGACCGCCGAACACCTGCGAGTAGAGGGTGAAGCGCACGACCAGCCCGGCGAGCACTCCCAGGAACGAGGCCACGGTGATCACCGCGACATCGCGGTGCGCCACATGCGACAGCTCATGGGCGAGTACGCCCTCCAGCTCGGCCGGGTCGAGTCGGCGCAGCAGCCCGGTCGTGACGCAGATGGCGGCGTGGTCGGCGTTGCGCCCGGTGGCGAAGGCGTTCGGCATCTCCATGTCGGAGACGGCGACCACGGGCTTCGGCATGTCGGCGGTCGCGCAGAGCCGGTCGATCACCCCGTGCAGCTGCGGATACTCCTCGCGCTCGACGACCCGCCCGTGCATCGCGTACAGCGCGATCCGGTCCGAGAACCAGTACTGCGCGCCGAGCAGTGCCGCGGCGACGACCACGACCAGCACCCAGGACTTCAGCAGCACGATCAGCGCGGCCACGAAGGCCACGTACAGCAGCCCGAGCAGGAACAACGTGACGCCCATCCGCGCGGTCAGCTGCCGGTCGGCCTGGAAGCGGCTCTGCATATCGATCACCTCGAAATCGGGCACTCGTCCCGATTCCAGTGTGCACCCGGGTATTTCCACGAATGGATCCGGATCAGTCCTCCACCAGGCAAAGAACGACAAAGCCCTGTCACCGCCCGAGGGCGGTGACAGGGCTTCGCTTCGTCAGCCGTTCGTCAGCCGTGACGCGCTACGCGTACGTGTCGGTCACGGAGCCGATCACACGTCGTAGTAGAGCTCGAACTCGTGCGGGTGCGGGCGCAGCTGCAGGGGAGCGATCTCGTTGGTGCGCTTGTAGTCGATCCACGTCTCGATCAGGTCGGGCGTGAAGACGTTGCCCGCGAGCAGGAACTCGTGGTCGGACTCGAGGCGGTCCAGGACGGCCGGGAGGGAGGTCGGGACCTGGGCGACGCCCGCGTGCTCCTCGGGGGCCAGCTCGTAGAGGTCCTTGTCGATCGGCTCGGCCGGCTCGATCTTGTTCTTGATGCCGTCGAGACCCGCGAGCAGCAGCGCCGAGAAGGCGAGGTACGGGTTGCCGGAGGAGTCGGGCGCGCGGAACTCGACGCGCTTGGCCTTCGGGTTCGAGCCCGTGATCGGGATACGCATGGCCGCGGAGCGGTTGCGCTGCGAGTACACCAGGTTGATCGGGGCCTCGAAGCCCGGGACCAGGCGGTGGTACGAGTTCACCGTCGGGTTGGTGAAGGCCAGCAGCGACGGGGCGTGCTTGAGGATGCCGCCGATGTAGTAGCGGGCGGTGTCCGACAGGCCCGCGTAGCCGGCCTCGTCGTAGAACAGCGGGTCGCCGTTCGTCCACAGCGACTGGTGGACGTGCATGCCCGAGCCGTTGTCACCGAAGATCGGCTTCGGCATGAAGGTCGCGGTCTTGCCGTTGCGCCAGGCGACGTTCTTCACGATGTACTTGAAGAGCTGGAGGTCGTCGGCCGCGGCGAGCAGCGTGTTGAACTTGTAGTTGATCTCGGCCTGGCCGGCGGTGCCCACCTCGTGGTGCTGGCGCTCGACCTGGAGGCCGGACTTGGCCAGCTCCAGGGAGACCTCGGCACGCAGGTCGGCGAAGTGGTCGACCGGCGGGGTCGGGAAGTAGCCGCCCTTGTAGCGGACCTTGTAACCGCGGTTGTTCTCGACCGCACCGGTGTTCCAGGCGCCGGCCTCGGAGTCGATGTGGTAGAAGGACTCGTTCGCGCTGGTCTGGAACCGCACGCTGTCGAAGACGTAGAACTCGGCCTCGGGGCCGAAGTACGCGGTGTCGGCGATGCCGGTCGACGCGAGGTACGCCTCCGCCTTCTTCGCCACGTTGCGCGGGTCACGGGAGTACTGCTCGCCCGTGATCGGGTCGTGGATGAAGAAGTTGATGTTGACCGTCTTGTCGCGGCGGAAGGGGTCGACGCGCGCGGTGGACAGGTCGGCGCGGAGCGCCATGTCGGACTCGTGGATGGCCTGGAAGCCGCGGATGGAGGAGCCGTCGAAGGCCAGTTCCTCGGTCGGGTCGAAGGCCTCTGCCGGCAGCGTGAAGTGCTGCATCACACCCGGCAGGTCGCAGAAGCGGACGTCGACGAATTTGACGTCTTCGTCCTTGATGAACTTCTTGGCCTCGTCGGCGTTCTGGAACATCCAGCTCCTCCTACTCCCGACCATGTCCGACCGGGGTGGTAGTTCGTTTGTGCGGCCAGTGCGGTGGCACACGCTGAGCCCGACCTTAGGGACGGGTGATTTCTCAAGCGTGACCCATTTGTTTCGCCCAAGTTAACCGGACCCGGCCCGGAACACCCCACCTGTACGCATGCCAAAACGGGCGCAGTACCGTGGACGGGTGGACAACAGGCAAGCAATCGGATCGTGGCTCTCCGGACCCCGCGCGGCGGCGGAGGAAGCCGGTGCCGACTTCGGATACCGCGGCGAGCAGCTGGGTCTGCCCGAGTCGGGCCCCGGCTCGATCGCCCGCCCGGGAAGGCGCCTCGGCGCCCTCGCCGTGGACTGGGGCCTGTGCCTCTTGATCGCATACGGCCTGATCACCGACGGCTACGGCCAGGCGACCGGCAACTGGGCTCTGGCCGTCTTCTTCGTCGTGAGCGTCCTGACCGTCGGCACGATCGGCTTCACCCCGGGCAAGCGCCTGTTCGGCCTCCGCGTCGTCGCCCTGGACACCGGCACGGTCAACCCGCTCCGAGCTCTCCTCCGCACGGCCCTCCTGTGCGTCGCCCTCCCCGCGCTGATCTGGGACCGCGACGGCAGGGGACTGCACGACCGCGTGGCCCGCACGGTCGAGCTCAGGACCTGACGGTCCCGTTCGGCGGCGTACGGGCCAAGGCCGTACGCCGCGGCCGATGTCGTACGACGAAGGGGGCGCCCGGATCACTCCGGGCGCCCCCTTCGTCGTACGGGAGGAGGAGCTACCTCATCTTCGGGCCGCCGCGCGGCATCCGCATTCCCTTGGGCATCGGGCCCTTGGGGAGGGGCATGTTGGACATGAGGTCACCAAGGGCGCGCAACCGGTCGTTGGTCGCGGTGACCTGGGGGCCGGACAGGACGCGGGGCAGCTTCAGCATCGTCGTGCGGAGCTTCTTGAGCTCGACCCGGCCCTCGCCCGTGCCGACGAGGATGTCGTGCACCGGCACGTCCGCGACGATGCGGGCCATCTTCTTCTTCTCGGCGGCCAGCAGGGTCTTCACCCGGTTCGGGTTGCCCTCGGCGACCAGGACGATGCCGGCCTTGCCGACGGCCCGGTGGACCACGTCCTGGCTGCGGTTCATCGCCACCGCCGGGGTTGTCGTCCAGCCGCGCCCGACGTTGTCGAGTACCGCGGCGGCCGCACCCGGCTGGCCCTCCATCTGCCCGAACGCCGCACGCTCGGCCCGGCGTCCGAAGACGATCGCCGACGCGAGGAAGGCGAGCAGGAGGCCGAGAATGCCGAGATAGATCGGGTGACCGATCAAGAAGCCGATCGCGAGAAAGACACCGAGGGTGCCGATTCCGACAGCCGCGAGTACAAGACCGATCATCTTGTCGGCCTTGCGGGTCATCTTGTAAGTCAGGGCGATCTGCTTGAGTCGCCCGGGGTTCGCAGCGTCCGCTGCGGATTCCTTCCTCGCCATGCCGTGAAGTCTACGTGGCGTGGGAAGCGCCGACGACGGCGGTGCCGGGTCGGACCCGGTTCAGGGGCGACCGGTGAAGCTCTGCTCCAGGACGTGCTGCGTCTCGACCCGGTCCTTGGCGCGGCGGCGGTCCTCCAGGACGGAGGTCCAGGCGTTGCGGCGGGCGGTGCGCTGGCCGCTGCTCAGGAGCAGTGACTCGACGGCACGGAGTGCATCGCTGAACGACGGAATCGCTGTGGCGCGTACGGGAGCGGTCTGCATGATGGTGGTCCCCCCTCGGGATGGCGGCTCTGGCTAGGGCTCTACGTGGCGTAAGACCAGGGTCACTGAATGGTGTTACCAGGGCGTGACCGACCGGTCAAACGCCAATGAAGCCTTGATGCGCGGGCCGAAAACACTGACGCGGCCCTGATGGGGCCCCCATCTGCGGGGACGGTCAGGACCGCGTCGTATTGGCCACTACTGGCGGGTAGTTACTTGTGCTCGGATTCACACGCTTGGGTGGCACTGCGTGCCATCCCGCAGGTCGCGCGACGTGTCGCGCGACCCCCTCTCGCCTCGTCTCAGACGGCCTGTGAAGCGACGTACGAGCCGCGCTTCTCGATCGCCATCTGGTACAGGCGGCCCGCGCGGTACGAGGAGCGGACCAGCGGGCCCGACATGACTCCGGAGAAGCCGATCTGGTCGGCCTCCTCCTTCAGCTCGACGAACTCGTGCGGCTTGACCCAGCGCTCCACGGGGTGGTGGCGCACGGAGGGCCGCAGGTACTGCGTGATGGTGACGAGCTCGCAGCCGGCCTCGTGGAGCTGGCGCAGGGCCTCGCTGACCTCTTCACGGGTCTCGCCCATGCCGAGGATCAGGTTCGACTTCGTGACCAGGCCGTAGTCGCGGGCGTCGGTGATGACCTTCAGCGAGCGCTCGTAGCGGAAGCCCGGGCGGATGCGCTTGAAGATGCGGGGGACCGTCTCGACGTTGTGCGCGAACACCTCCGGCCGGGAGGAGAAGACCTCGGCCAGCTGCTCGGGGACCGCGTTGAAGTCGGGGGCGAGGAGTTCGACCTTGGTCCGGCCCTCGGCGCGGTCCGTGGTCTGCGCGTGGATCTGGCGCACGGTCTCGGCGTACAGCCAGGCGCCGCCGTCCTCCAGATCGTCGCGGGCGACGCCCGTGATGGTCGCGTAGTTGAGGTCCATGGTGACCACGGACTCACCCACGCGGCGGGGCTCGTCGCGGTCCAGCGCCTCGGGCTTGCCCGTGTCGATCTGGCAGAAGTCGCAACGCCTCGTGCACTGGTCGCCGCCGATGAGGAACGTGGCCTCGCGGTCTTCCCAGCATTCGTAGATGTTGGGGCAGCCCGCCTCCTGGCAGACCGTGTGCAGGCCCTCGCTCTTCACGAGATTCTGCATCTTCGTGTATTCGGGGCCCATTTTCGCCCGGGTCTTGATCCACTCGGGCTTGCGCTCGATGGGGGTCTGGGCGTTCCGGACCTCCAGGCGCAGCATCTTGCGTCCGTCGGGTGCGACTGCGGACACATCGGCTCCCTGTAGCTTCGATTCTTCGGCGTACACCAGGGTACGCCCGTTCGCTTCTCGGCCCCCGGGGTGGGCAACCTTCGGGACCGGGGGTGCATTCCCGCCTTTCGGGGACTCCGCCCCCGAACCCCCGCTCCTCAAACGCCGGAGGGGCTGGTGGTGAGAGCCGGCTCCACCTCCCGCGGCCTCAACTCCGCGTTCCCGAGGACGTCCCGCAGGTGCCGCTCGGCCACCGGCAGGACCTCCGCGATGGTGAGGTCGCGGCCCAACTCGTGGGCGAGCGACGTGACACCGGCGTCACGGATGCCGCAGGGGATGATCTTGTCGAAGCTGGACGTGTCGGGGTTCACGTTCAGTGCGAAGCCGTGCATCGTGACGCCCTTGGCGACCCGGATGCCCATGGCGCAGATCTTGCGGTCCTCGCGCCGCTGCCCCGCGTTGGACGGCGCGTACTCGGGCCCGTCGAGCCGGGGGTCGAACTCCTCGTCCGCCAGCCGGGGGTCGAAGTCGAGGGAGAGCCCGCCGAGAGAGGGCCGCTCGGCCACCGGGTCGCCCAGGACCCAGACACCGGCCCGCCCCTCCACCCGGCTCGTCCCGACGCCGAACTCGGCGCAGACCCGGATCATCGCGTCCTCCAGGCGGCGGAGGTGGGCGACGACGTCGACCGGGCGGGGAAGTTTCTGGATCGGGTAGCCGACCAGCTGCCCCGGTCCGTGCCAGGTGATCTTGCCGCCGCGGTCCACGTCGACGACCGGCGTGCCGTCGAGGGGCCGCTCACTGTCCGCCGTACGCCGGCCGGCCGTGTAGACCGGCGGGTGTTCCAGGAGCAGACAGGTGTCGGGGATCTCGTCCTGGAACCGGGCCGTGTGCACACGGCGCTGCTCGTCCCAGGCCTCCTGGTACTCGACGGCGTCCGCACCGAAACCCATGCGGACGAACCGCAGCTCACTCACGGCAAGCGCCTCCCTGAAGAGTCGTAAGGCTCATAACAGCCTCACGCCACTGTACGTCCGGTCGAACCTCGTCAGCCCTGGGGGCAATCCTCACACGATCGGATGAATGCGCGTCGAAGTGTGCGATCGGGTGCTTACGGACCGCTACATTCGCGCCGTTCACGAGGCTTTCAAGGGCTGCTCAAGGCATGGCGGCCGACCTCGCCCGGGCCTGTTCCCGCAGGCCCCCAGCCCGGAAGGCAGGAGTTCGCACCGCAGATGACGGAACGACCCGCGCAGCGCACCCCCAACCGTCAGCTCGCCGCACTAATCGCAGAAGCGGGGTTCTCCAACGCGGGGCTAGCCCGCCGAGTGGACCAGCTCGGCCTCGAACACGGGCTCGATCTCAGATACGACAAGACATCCGTGACCCGCTGGCTGCGCGGCCAGCAGCCAAGAGGCACCACACCCGCGCTGATCGCCGAGGTCTTCACCCGCCGCCTCGGCCGCAGGCTCACCGCCCAGGACCTCGGACTCGACGCGTGCGCCCCGGTGTACGCCGGGCTCGAATTCGCGGCCACCCCAGAGGAGGCCGTCGACATCGTCGGCGGACTGTGGCGCAAGGACTCCGGCAGTCACGCGGAGCTCCGCAAGATCGCGTTCACCCCGGCGGGGCTCGTCGTGCCCAGCCGGGACTGGCTGATCGGCCGGGCCGACGACCGGGTGGGCCGCGGCGACCCCGGTGCCGTACGGATCCCCGTACAGGGCCGCCCGGCCGTGCCCCGGCAGCGCGCACAGACCGAACGCGGCCCCGGGCAGCGGGTGACCGCGGGCGACATCGCGGCGCTGCGCTCGGTCGGGGAACTGTTCCGCACACTCGACAACGCGTACGGCGGAGGGCACGCCCGGCAGGCCCTCGTGCGGTACCTGGAGCACGAGCTGGAGCCGATGCTGCGCGGCACCTACGGGGAGCAGACGGGGCGCCGCCTGTTCGCCGCCGCGTCCGATCTGACCCGCCTGGCGGGCTGGACCTCGTACGACATCGCCGCGCACGGACTGGCCCAGCGGTACTTCGTACAGGCGCTGCGGCTCTCGCAGGCGGCGGGGGACCGGGCGTACGGCTCGTACGTGCTCGTGACGATGAGCCGGCAAGCCGTCTATCTGGGGCACGGCCGGGAGGCGGTGCAGCTGGCCCGGGTCGCCCAGCAGGGCGTGGGCTCGTCGGCCCCGCCCGTCGTCCAGGCGCTGCTGTACGCGGTCGAGGCGCGGGGGCACGGGGTGCTCGGCGAGGTGCGGGCGGCCACGGCCTCGCTGGTACGGGCCGAGCGGGCCCTGGAGACCGCCCGACCGGGGGACGAAGTGCCGTACTGGGCGCGGTTCTTCGACGAGGCGCAGCTCGCGGACGAGTTCGGGCACTGCCACCGCGACCTCCAGCAGTACCGGGCGGCCGCACAGCACGCCGAGCGGTCCCTGCAGTTGCGGGCCCCCGGGTACGCGCGCAGCCGTCTCTTCTGCCGGGTCGTCCTGGCCTCGGCGCGGCTCGGGCTCGGCGAGCTGGATCAGGCCTGCCAGCTGGGTGCCGAGGCGGCGACGCAGGCTTCGGAGATGCGGTCGGTGCGGGCGGTGGAGTATGTGCGGGACTTCGAGCGACGGCTCGAACCGTACAAGGACGCGGCGCCGGTCAGGGGGTACCGCGACAAGGTCGCCGCGCTCGGCTGAACGGCACCGCCGGATGGGGCGCGGTGGATGGGGTGGAGGTCCTGCCCCGCGGGGCAGGACCTCCACCCCCTGGCTCTCGTACGCCTACGCGGCGGTCGAGGCCGTCAATGGGGGCGCCGTGGGCGCCGAGTCGACGCCCAGGTCCGTCAGGAGGGCTGTTGCCGCTCGGTGGCCCGAGTGGAGGGCGCCCTGGACGGTGCTGGTGTCGCGGTGGTCGCCGCAGACGTACAGGCCGGCGAGGAGGCGGACCGGGCGGCGGAGGTCGTGCGGGGGCGGCATCGCGGGGACCGCGTCGGGGGTGTGGTGGACCGCGAGCAGTTCCCAGCGGTGCGTGGCGGTGCCGTAGAGGGCGGCCAGGTGGGCGCGTACGGCCCGGTCCGTGTCCGCGGGGGGTGCGCCGAGGATCGTCGAGGAGATCAGGGCGCGGCCCACGGGGGCGCGGGTCGGGTCGACCTGGCTGATGACCGCGGTGTGGGCCACCGGGCCCCGGCGGTCCGCGTCCAGAAGCAGCGCGGGCTCCGTCAGGGGTGGCTCGTCGGCCGTGTGGTGCACCACGGTGAGCTGGTGGAACGGCGGCACCCGCAGGCCCGGCAGCAACTCGGCGGCGGCGTGGGCGTCGGTCGCCACCAGGATGGCCCGGCAACGCAGTTCGCCGTGGTCCGCCGTCGTCACCGAGGTCGTGGACACGGACGTGACCCGCACTCCGGTGCGGACCGTCCCGGGCGGCAGGGCTGCCGCCAGCAGCTCAGGCAGCGTGTCGGCGCCGCCCTCCGGGACGCACAGCCGGCCGGAGGCGAAGGCGCGCAGCGCGAGGTCCGCGCACCGGCTCGACGTCGTCAGATCCGGATCGCAGAGCAGCGCGGCCAGCAGCGGGCGCAGAAACCCCTCGACCGTACGGGCCGGCATGCCGCGGGCCGCGAGCGCGCGCCCCGCGGGCCGCTCGGGCCGGGCCAGCAGCCGTTCCACGGGGACGGTCGCGATCCGTCCGAGGGCCGCGGCGAGCCGGGCCTGGTCGAGGGCGCCGCCGAGCGGCGGGAAGGCCCGCGACACGGGCGGCACGGCGGTCGCCGGTATCTGCCTGACCCTGCGAGGGGGGCTCACCAGGGCGCGCGCCGCGTCGAGTGCGCCCCGTGCGCCCCCGGCGCCTGCGGGCTCGCCGGCCCGGTGGACCCTGCCGTCGGCGTGGACGAGCACGCCGGGGGCGAACGGCCGCAGGGCGAGCCTGTCGAGGCCCGGGGTCAGCCGCAGCTCGGGATAGGACGTGGAGAGGAGCTGGCCGATGCGGTCGAGACGGAAGCCGTCGACCTTCTCGGTCGTCATACGGCCACCCACGTAAGGGGCGGCCTCCAGGACCACGGTCATTACACCTGCGCTGTTCAGCCGATGGGCGGCCGCGAGTCCGGCGACTCCGGCTCCCACGATGACGACGTCCGCCTGATACGCGGGCTCAAGCACGTGCCCCTCCCCGAGGTCGCGTGACTGCCGGGGGCGTGATGCCCCCAACGGGCTTCAGGAATACCCGAGTTCGGCACGAGGGTAGGGCCGCCGACGGTCAGTGGAAGTCGCGCATGAACAGGGCACGGTCGCACACGGGTCGCATGGGTCGGTCCCGTCGGCCGGGGACCCGGCGGAGCGCCTGCCCTAGCGAACCGCCCGGATCGCCTCCTCGATCCCCGGAAAGGCGAAGGTGAACCCCGACTCCAACAGCCGGGCCGGCAGCACCCGTTGGCTCCCCAGCACCTCCTGCGCCATCTCCCCGAGCACGAGCTTCAGCACGGGCGCGGGCACCGCGAAGACCGCGGGCCGGTGCAGCACGCGCCCCATCGCGGCCGTGATCTCCCGGTTGGTGAGCGGCTCCGGAGCCGTCAGGTTGAAGGGTCCTGACAGCGACTCGGAGTCCAGCAGAAACCGCAGCGCGGCCACGTGGTCGTGCAGCGCGATGTAGCTCCAGTACTGCCGCCCGTCGCCCATCCGCCCGCCGAGCCCCGCCTTGAACAGCGGGAAGAGCCGTCCCCAGGCGCCGCCCTTCGCGGCCACCACCAAGCCGGTGCGCGCGAAGACGGTCCGTACGCCCGCCTCCTCCGCGGGAGCCGCCGCCTCCTCCCACTCGACGCACAGCGAGGGCAGGAACCCGATCGCGGGAGGCGCGCTCTCGTCCACGGCCCGCTCGCCGGTGTCTCCGTAGATGCCCATCGCGCTGCCGTTCAGGAAGACGCGCGGCGGCCGGTCGAGCGAGGCGACGGCCTCCGCCAGCGCGGCCGTGCCGAGCAGCCGGCTGTCCCGGATCCTCCGCTTGTACGCGTCGGTCCAGCGGCGGTCCCCGATGCCGGCGCCCGCGAGGTTCACCACGGCGTCGCAGCCGATGAGCCCCGCCGCGTCGACGTACTGCCGTTCGGGGTCCCACTCGACCTCGTCCTTCGCCCGGGGCGTACGGCGCACCAGCCGCACCACCTCGTGCCCGTCGGCGGTCAGCGAGCGCACCAGGGCGCTGCCGATGAGGCCGGACGCGCCGGCCACGGCGATTCGGGAAGTCTCCATGGCCCCATCCTCCGCCGTCCGCCCCGGGAGCGTTGCGCCGAGGGGTGTCCGGCATACCGGACGGTGTCGCGGGCGCCGGTCGTAAGATCACGCCATGCCTGAGCCGTCCATACGCACCGCCCGGCCCGACGACGAAGAGGCGCTGGGCCGTCTCGACCGCGCGATCTGGTCCTACCAGCACGCCGTCAGACCTCAGGACCAGCCGCCGTACGAGCCGTTCTTCAACGAGCGCTTCGGCCCCCGCGACCACCTGGTGGCGGAGCTGGCCGGGCGCGTCATCGGCTATGTACGGCTCGGCTTCCCCACCCCGCTCGTCTCGAACGCGCACGTACGGCAGATCCAGGGCCTCGCCGTCGCCGAAGAGGCGCGCGGCCACGGCGTGGGCCGTGCCCTGATCCGCGCGGTCGTCACCGAGGCCCGCCGCCAGGGCGCCCTGCGGATCACCCTGCGCGTCCTCGGCCACAACACCCCGGCCCGCGAGCTGTACGAGTCGGAGGGCTTCGTGGTCGAGGGGATCCAGCCTGGGGAGTTCTACCTCGACGGGGAGTACGTGGACGACGTACTCATGGGGCGCGGCCTCTGAGCCCGAACGGACCGCGGTCTCCGGGCTGTTCGGGCTTCGGGCTGCGGGCTTCCGGCCGGTCCGCGCGCCGGCTCCCGGCCAGACCGCGTCCTGAGCCCTCGGCCGGGTTCGTGGATCAGCCCCGCCGCGGCTCCGCCGGCAGCCGCGTCCCGCCCGTCGGTTCCCGCAGGCAGCGCAACGCGAGTTCCGCGGGTGAGCCCGGGCCCTCGACGCCCGCGTCCGGCCGCCGCGGCGAGGCGGATCTCCGGCGGGTCGGCGGTGTCGCCGGCCGGCCGGGCCACGGGGGAAGGGGGAGTGCGGAACCCGCTTCTGAGGCTCGGGAGCGGTCAGTGCGGTTCCGGGCTCAGGAGGTGATGAGGTCGCCCGTGTCCACCGCCGCCTTGGCCTTCGCCGCGCGCTGGGCGTCGGCCGCGACCTCGTCGGCGGTCAGCACGTAACCCGTCTCGTTGTCGCTCGTGGAGCGGGCGAAGACGACGCCGTAGACCTTGCCGGTGGTGGTCAGCAGCGGGCCGCCGGAGTTGCCGGGACGGACCGTGGAGCGGATCGAGTAGATCTCGCGGGTGACCGGGTCGGAGCCGTAGATGTTCTGGCCCCTGGCGTTGATCTTGTTGGCGACGGTGGCCGCCTGGAGGTCGAGGCCGCCGTCCTGCGGATAGCCCGCGACCACGGCCGCGTCGCCGCGGGTCGCGCTGTCGTCGAAGGGCAGCACGGGCGCCTTCAGACCCGGCACGTCGAGCACGGCCACGTCCTTGTCCGGGTCGAAGAGGACGACCCTCGCCTCGTACGCCTTGCCCGTGCCGCCCACCCGGACGGTCGGCTCGTCGATGCCCGCCACCACGTGCGCGTTGGTCATCACGTGCTCTGGCGCGTACACGAAGCCGCTGCCCTCGCGGCCCTGGGTGCCGACAGCGCCCTCGACCTTCACGGTGGAGCGCTGGGCGGCCTGGGTGGCGGCCGCGGTGACGCTGTCCCCCGAGGGCTTGGCGACGCTGGCCGCCGGCTCGTTCTCGAAGGGGTTGAAGACCTGCGGGAAGCCCGCCTCCGTGAGCGCCGAGGTGGCCCGGGAGAACCAGGCCGGGGTGGCATCCGGCATCGAGTCCTGCACCGCGCCGAGCAGCGCGGAGTTCCGGATCGACGAGGTGACCACCGGCGAGGCGGAGGCGCCCAGGACGCTCGCGGCGACCCACGCCACCAGCATCACGGCGACCGCGTTGGCCGCCGCGCCGCCCACGCCGTCGACCGCGCGCAGGGGACCCCGGTCCAGTTCGCGCCGGAGCTTCACACCCAGTCGGCCCGCCAGCTCGTGGCCCGCGGCGGCGGGCAGCAGCACGGTGAGCACCGCGGTGACCGTCGCCGTCGTGGTCCCCGCCTCCACCAGGTCCATCATCCAGGGCAGCACCCATACGCCGATCACGGCACCGCCCACGAAGCCGGCCAGGGACACACAGCCCGCGACGAGCCCGCGCCGGTAGCCGGACGCCGCATAACCGAGGATCACCAGCAACAGCAGGATGTCGAGCAGGTCCACGGAGCTCCCTTTCTCTTGGGTCTCCTAGTACGTGCCGGGAGGGCCCAGTGATCAGGTACGCGCGCGTGGAAACCGGCCATCCGGCACGCGTGCGTGGACCTGTAGAAACGTCTCGGACCGGGACGTTGGTTCCACCGGGTGGCACAGCACACATCGCGGACGGCCCGACTGTCCCGGAGAGTGGATCCCATGTGCGCCCATCGAACCCCTCCGCCACACCGCGCCCGTGGCGCGCTGCGGGGGGTTCGCGCACGGTGGCGCAGGGTGCTCCGGCGGACCGGACCCGATGCCGACGGCGACACCGGGCCGCGTCCCTCGGCCGGCACCGGGCTCCTTCCGTCGGTCCTGGCCCGCATACCCCGCCCCGCGCGCGTGGCCCTCGCCTGTGTCCCCGGCCTGGTCGCCGTCACCGGTCTCGTGCTGTGTGCCGTGGGGGTCGACCGCACGCCGGGTGAGGCCCGGCGGCCCGTCGCGGCGCGGGCCGCAGTGGGGCACCAGGCCGCCCGGCCCCCCATCGTGCCGCGGGAACGCTGGCTGGCCGACGCCGCCTACACCCGGCCGCCGACCCGGTACGCCGGCCGCGTGACCGCCGTCTTCGTGCACCACACCGACTCGCCGAACGGCTACGACTGCGCCGACGCACCCAAGATCATCCGCTATCTGTACGCGGGACAGGCCGGGGTCCGGCACTGGGACGACATCGGCTACAACTTCCTCGTCGACCGCTGCGGCACGATCTACGAGGGCCGGGCGGGCGGCATCGACCGCGCCGTCGTCGGCGCGCACACGCAGGGCTTCAACGTGGGCACGGCGGGCATCGCCGCGATAGGCACCTTCACCGCGGGCGTGCCGGTTCCCAAGGCCATGACCGACGCCATAGCGGCCGTCGCCGCCTGGAAGCTCGGCCTCGTGGGCATCGACCCCCGGGCTCCGGTGCGGCTCGTCTCCACCAACAGCCTGAGCAAGTACCCGGCCGGCACCCGCGGAACCTTCACCGCCGTCTCCGGCCACACCGACGGCTACTGGACCGCCTGCCCGGGCGCCGCCCTGATGGCCAGGCTGCCCGAGATCAGGGAACACGCGGCCCACCTCCAGGGCAGGCGCTAGGGGCCGTCGCGCCCGGCTTCCGCCCGCCCGGCGGCTCCCCGTAGCGCTTCACAGGTACGCCACAGGCAGCTCACGGATCACCCCGAGCCACGCCTCCTAGCGTCGAGGCACGCACTGACCGGAGGTGGGGATCATGAGCAGTCGCAAGGAGCAGCAGACCCGGGGGACTTCGCTGTGGGCACGGGCCGCACGCAGCCCGTGGACCGTGGCCTGTGTGGTGGCAGCCGTCGTGGTGGGGCCGTCCGCCGCCACCGCGTCCGCACTGGACCGGGCGAACGCGGCACCGCCGATCGGCGCACGGAAGGACGGCACGCCCACGGCAGCCGCCTGGCCCACCGCCGCGACGGCCCCCGCCCACCAGATCCGTACGGCAGGCCCGCGCGGCTCCTCCTGGTGAGACGGGCTCTCCTGGTGAAGAGGGTTCTCCCGGTGGGACCGCCCGTCAGTCCGCGAACCGGTCCCACAGCTGTGGGAAGCGCTCCGCCAGCTGTGCCTGGTTCTCCAGGTTCAGCGCGGTGCCCAGCGGCTCGGGCGGCGCGGCCGGAATACCGAGGTCCGGGGCGACCGTGCCGGTGAGCTGCTCGTACGCCTCGTCCGCCGCGTAGCCCAGCTCCTCACCGTCCCCGTCGACCTCGTCGTCGAAGTCCGTGAGGAGCTCGGCGAGCTTGTCGGGATCGTGCACGGCGGCCTCGTACACCTCCCGGCCCTGGCCGATCAGCCAGCAGCGGAAGAAGTCGAAGGCGTCGTCGCTGGCTCCGTCGAGCAGGATCCAGGCCGCGCCCCACAGGTCCCACATGTACGCACGGTTGTAACGGGCCTCGAAATGACGGGCGAAGTCCAGGACCATCTCGGGGTCCAACTGGACGAGCCGCTCCACGAGCACGTCGGCCTGCTCCTCGGGGTCGCCCTCGGCGGCCTCGCGGGTCGCGTCCACCAGCTCCCAGAACTCCGTCTCGTCCATCACGGGACAAGCATCGGGCCTGGACCGGGCCCGCGCACCCGGGGACAGGCAGATCGTTATGCGCGCACATGCCCACGGAATGCGCGCACATGCCCACGGAAAGCCCGACAGCAGATGTCCGCATTCGGCGCGATGCTCGGACCATGGAGACGACAGCACAGACCACAGCGCAGCAGTCCGCCCCGCGACTGAGGGGAAAGGTCGCCCTCGTCGCGGGCGCCACACGCGGCGCCGGACGGGCCATGGCGGTGGAACTGGGCCGCGCAGGAGCCACCGTGTACGTGACGGGACGCACGACCCGCGAGCACGTCAGCGAGGTCGGCCGGACCACCGAGACCATCGAGGGGACGGCCGAACTGGTCGACGCGGCCGCGGGCGCCGCCGGGCGGGGCATCGCCGTCCCGACGGACCACCTGGAGCCCGGCCAGGTACGCGCCCTCGTCGACCGCGTCGACCGCGAACAGGGCCGCCTCGACATCCTCGTCAACGACATGTGGGGTGGTGACGTCCTCCTCGACTGGTCGGCGGAGAAGCAGCCCGACATGTGGGACATGGACCTCGACAAGGGGCTGCGGATCATGCGCCTCGGCATCGAGTCGCACGTCATCACCAGCCATGTCGCCCTGCCGCTCCTCGTCCGCAACCCCGGCGGGCTGCTCGTCGAGGTCACCGACGGCACGGAGGAGTACAACCGCCGCTACCGCAAACCGTTCTTCTACGACCTCGCCAAGACGACCCCCATCCGCATGGCCCACGACCTCGGGGAGGAGCTCAAGGAACACGGCTGCACCGCTGTCTGCCTCACCCCGGGCTGGCTGCGCTCGGAGGCGATGCTCGACACCGCCTTCAAGGTCACCGAGGAGAACTGGCGGGACGCCTGCGCGCACGTCCCGCACTTCGCGATCTCCGAGACGCCCACCTATGTGGGGCGGGCCCTGGTCGCGCTCGCCGCCGACCCTGACGTGGCCCGCTGGAACGGGCAGTCGCTCTCCAGCGGCGGCCTCGCCCAGGAGTACGGCTTCACGGACGTCGACGGCTCGGCGCCCGACGCGTGGCGCTACCTGATCGAGGTGGAGTCACAGGGCAAACCGGCGGACGTGACGGGCTACCGGTAGCCCCCGGCGCTCGCTTCTCAGTCCTGCCTGTCGTAGTACGCCGCCGTCCGGGCCGCCGCCTCGGTGAAGCGCTCGCGGAGTTCGGACGGCTCCAGGACCTCCACCTCGGGGCCGAGGGAGAGGAACTGGCTGTACGCGACGTCGTACGACTCGACCGGCAGCGTGAGAGTCACCCGGCCCGTGTCGTCTGGCGGGCCGGCCGCCGCCAGGGCCTCCTGCGCGGAGAGCGGATCGACGGTGTGCCTCAGCCGCCGCGCGCCCGCCTCGGTGAGCCGCACGACGACCCTCGCCCGCAGGAGCGAGCGCGCGAACTGGGCCGCCCGCTCCGCCCAGAAGCCCGGCAGGTCGAACCCCTCGTCGCGGCTGAAGCGCTCCTCGCCGGGCTCGACCGACGTGAACCGGTCGATGCGGTACACGCGGAAGGATCCGGGATCGGTGACACGGGCGCACACGTACCAGACACCCGCCTTGAGGATGAGCCCGTACGGCTCCAACTCGCGCTCCACGTCGGTCTCCTGGCGCCGGTAGCGCGCGGTGATCCGACGGTCGTCCCACACCGCCTCCGCGACCGCGGGCAGCAGCTCGGGTGTCTTCGGCTCGGCGAACCAGGCGGGGGCGTCCAGGTGGAAGCGCTGGGACGCGGTGCGGGAGGCGTCCTTGAGGGAGGGGAGGAGGGCCGCGGACACCTTCAGCCGGGCGGCGGAGGCGGCGTCCTCAAGGCCCATCTCCCGGAGCGCGCCGGGCACGCCCGAGAGGAACAGGGCCTCGGCCTCACTCCTGGCGAGCCCGGTCAGCCGGGTCCGGTACCCGCCGATCAGCCGGTACCCGCCGGCCCGGCCGCGGTCCGCGTACACCGGGACGCCCGCCTCCGACAGGGCCTGCGCGTCCCGGGTGATCGTCCGCTCCGACACCTCCAGCTCCCGAGCGAGCTCGGAGGCGGTCATGGAGGGCCTGGCCTGAAGAAGCAGCACCATCTTGATGAGGCGGGCAGCACGCATGTGTTCATGATGCCGGGTGGCCCGGTGGGGGTGGGTGGGGGCTGCGCGACCAGCCCCCACCCACCCCCACCGGCAGTCGAACTACAACCCGTACCGCTCCCGCGCTTCCTTCACCGCGGACGCCGGCACCTCGCCGCGCCGCGCAAGCTGCGCCAGCGCCGCCACGACGATCGACTGCGCGTCGACACCGAAGTGCCGGCGGGCGGCCTCACGGGTGTCGGACAGGCCGAACCCGTCCGCGCCGAGCGAGGAGTAGTCCTGCTCGACCCACTGCGCGATCTGGTCGGGCACCTGCCGCATGTAGTCGGAGACCGCGAGGACGGGCCCCTCGGCACCCTGCAGCGCCTGACGGACGTACGGCATCCGGTCCTCGCCGCGCAGCAGCGCCGCGTCGGCCTTCAGGGCGTCCCGCCGCAGCTCCGTCCAGGACGTGGCGGACCAGACGTCCGCGGCCACGCCCCACTCCTCGGCGAGCAGCTTCTGCGCCTCCAGGACCCAGTGGATCGCCGTACCGGAACCGAGCAGCTGGATGCGCGAGGCGTTGGCGGCGTTCACCTGGACGCCCGCCGACTCCGCCGTGTTGAAGCGGTAGAGGCCCTTGACGATGCCCTCGTCGATACCGGAGGACGCCGGCTTGGCGGGCTGCGGGATCGGCTCGTTGTAGACGGTGAGGTAGTAGAAGACGTTCTGGTCCTCGCCGGGCGCGGCCTCGCCGTACATCCGGCGCAGACCGTCCTTGACGATCGTCGCGACCTCGTAGGCGAACGCCGGGTCGTACGACAGGGCCGCCGGGTTGGTCGCCGCGATGACCGGCGAGTGGCCGTCCGCGTGCTGCAGGCCCTCGCCCGTCAGCGTCGTACGGCCGGCCGTCGCGCCGACGAGGAAGCCGCGGCCGAGCTGGTCGCCGAGCTGCCACATCTGGTCGGCCGTGCGCTGCCAGCCGAACATCGAGTAGAAGATGTAGAACGGGATCATCGTCTCGCCGTGCGTGGAGTACGCGGTGGACGCGGCGATGAAGTCGGCCATCGAACCGGCCTCGGTGATCCCCTCGTTGAGGATCTGGCCGTCCTTGGCCTCCTTGTAGTACATCAGCTGGTCACGGTCGACCGGCTCGTACGTCTGGCCCTTCGGCGAGTAGATGCCGAGGGACGGGAAGAGGCTCTCCATACCGAAGGTGCGCGCCTCGTCGGGGACGATCGGCACCCAGCGCTTACCGGACGTCTTGTCGCGGACCAGGTCCTTGACCAGGCGTACGAAGGCCATGGTCGTCGCGACGTTCTGCGAGCCGGAGCCCTTGTCGAAGGCCGCGAACGCCTTGTCGGCGGGGGCGGGCAGCGGGGCGACCGCGTGCGTACGGCGGGCCGGGGCCGGGCCGCCGAGGGCCGCGCGGCGCTCCTGGAGGTAGCGGACCTCGGGGGAGTCGGCGCCCGGGTGGCCGTAGGGGACCACGCCGTCGACGAAGTCGCTGTCCTTGACGGGCAGTTCGAGCAGGTCACGCATCTGCTTGAACTCGTCCGTCGACAGCTTCTTCATCTGGTGGTTGGCGTTCTTCGAGGCGAAGCCCTCGCCGAGCGTGAAGCCCTTGACCGTCTGCGCGAGGATCACGGTGGGCACGCCCTTGTGCTCGACGGCCGCCTTGTAGGCCGCGTACACCTTGCGAGCCTCGTGACCACCGCGCGAGAGGTGGAAGCACTCCAGGATCTTGTCGTCGCTCAGCAGCTTCGCCAGTTCGACGAGCGCCGGGTCGGCGCCGAAGAAGTCCTGGCGGATGTAGGCGGCGTCACGGGTCTGGTACGTCTGCACCTGCGCGTCCGGGACCTCACGGAGGCGGCGGACCAGGGCGCCGGTGGTGTCCAGCTGGAACAGCTCGTCCCAGGCGTTGCCCCACAGCGACTTGACGACGTTCCAGCCGGCGCCGCGGAACTGGGCCTCCAGCTCCTGCACGATCTTGAAGTTCGCACGGACCGGGCCGTCGAGGCGCTGGAGGTTGCAGTTGATGACGAAGGTCAGGTTGTCCAGGCCCTCGCGGCTCGCGAGTGCGAGTGCCGCCGTCGACTCCGGCTCGTCCATCTCGCCGTCACCGAGGAACGCCCAGACGTGCGACTGCGATACGTCCTTGATGCCGCGGTTGGTCAGATAGCGGTTGAAGCGCGCCTGGTAGATGGCCGACAGCGGGCCGAGGCCCATCGACACCGTCGGGAACTCCCAGAGCCACGGCAGGCGCCGCGGGTGCGGGTACGACGGGAGGCCGTTGCCGCCCGCCTCCTGGCGGAACTTGTCGAGGTGCTGCTCGTTCAGCCGGCCGTCGAGGAAGGCGCGGGCGTAGATGCCGGGGGAGGCGTGGCCCTGGATGTAGAGCTGGTCGCCGGACCCGTCGGCCTCCTTGCCCTTGAAGAAGTGGTTGAAGCCCGTCTCGTAGAGCCAGGCCGCGGAGGCGAAGGTGGCGATGTGGCCGCCCACGCCGTGTTTCGCGCCCCGGGTCACCATCGCGGCCGCGTTCCAGCGGTTCCACGCGGTGATCCTGCGCTCCATCGCCTCGTCGCCGTCCACTACGGGCTCGGCGGCGGTCGGGATGGTGTTGACGTAGTCGGTCTCAAGCAGCTTGGGCAGCGCCAGACCGCCCGCCTCGGCGCGCTCCAGCGTGCGGCGCATCAGGTACGCGGCACGGTGCGGCCCGGCCGCCTTGGTGACGGCGTCCAGGGAGGCCTGCCATTCGGCGGTCTCCTCGGGGTCGCGGTCCGGGAGCTGGTCGAGCTCGCTCGGCTGGATTGCGGTGGGGTCGGTCATTGCGCCGCCTTCCGGATGCGGAGGGGGGTTCCCTCGTCGGTAAGGGGTTTCGGGGGTGCCCTTGGTCTTTGGCAGGACAGGGCGGCGGGCTCTGGTGGGAGCCCGCCGCCGACTCTAACTCGCTGATCGATGATCGATCAAAGGGTTGAAGGGCAAAACCTCTTGATCACGAGAAAGTAGGCACGGGGTGCCTTGGCGCCAGGCACCGGGTGCCTTGTTTTCGCAGGTCGGAGTGCGTCAGGAAGGCGTCAGGAGGGCTCGTTGCCCGTCCTTGGGGCGCAGCCCAGCACATGCGCCTTCACCAGCTCCGCGATCAGCGGGTCCCGGCGGCGGAACGCCTCCACCAGGGCCTCGTGCTCCTCCGCGTACGACTGCTGGACCGTGCCCAGCCAGCGGATCGACAGGGCCGTGAAGACCTCGATGCCGAGGCCTTCCCAGGTGTGCAGCAGCACGGAGTTGCCCGCGGCGCGGACCAGCTCGCGGTGGAACGCCACCGTGTGGCGGACCTGGCCGGTGCCGTCGGCCTTGCGGTCGGCCTCGTACAGGGCCGTGACGTGCGGTTCCAGCGACGAGCAGTCGGCTGCGAGCCGCTCGGCGGCCAGCTCGGCGGCGATGGCCTCCAGACCGGCCCGCACGGGGTAGCTCTCCTCCAGGTCCGCCGCGGTGAGATTGCGTACGCGTACGCCCTTGTTGGGGGCCGACTCGATCAGGCGCAGCGACTCCAGCTCGCGCAGGGCCTCCCGCACGGGGGTCTGGCTGACCTCCAGCTCGGTGGCGATCCGGCGCTCCACGATCCGCTCGCCCGGCTTCCAGCGACCGCTCACGATCCCCTCCACGATGTGCTCGCGGATCTGTTCGCGGAGCGAGTGGACGACGGGCGCGGTCATTGAAGCTCCTTCGGCGGGGGCACTTCGGCCCCGAGGGCGTTGACTTCTAGACAATAAGGCCGGGAGTCCGTCCGGGAAGGGCGCGCGGGGGTGCTTTGACGCAGGTGAGATGAGCCGCACACGGGGCTCCGCCCTGGTTCGCGGTGCGCGTCAGGGGCAGGGGGGACGGCTTCTGGTAGGGCGGCTGCGGGCCTGTGGGGGCGTTTGCGCAGTTCCCCGCGCCCCTGAGAAGCGGGGCTGCGCCCCTGTCGTTCAGGGGCGCGGGGCTGTGCGTTCGCGGTCCTGCCGCGGGGCGCGATCAGCCCTCACCGGCCCGCAGGTGGTCTCCCCGCGGTCGGGGAACGCAAAGGGCCCCCGTCCGGCGACGGACGGGGGCACCTCGTCGTGCGTTGCGGCGGCGGAGCCTACAGGCCGAGTTCCACCTCGAACTCGCCCGCCTCCAGGATCGCCTTGACCGCCGTCAGGTAGCGGGCGGCGTCGGCGCCGTCCACCAGGCGGTGGTCGTAGGAGAGCGTCAGGTAGGTCATGTCGCGGACGCCGATGACCGTGCCCTCCTCCGTCTCGATGACGGCCGGACGCTTCACCGTGGCACCGATGCCCAGGATCGCGACCTGGTTCGGCGGCACGATGATCGTGTCGAAGAGCGCGCCGCGCGAGCCGGTGTTCGAGATCGTGAAGGTCGCGCCGGACAGCTCGTCCGGAGTGATCTTGTTGGCCCGGACCTTGCCCGCCAGTTCGGCGGTGGCCTTCGCGATGCCGGCGATGTTGAGGTCGCCCGCGTGCTTGATGACCGGGGTCATCAGGCCCTTCTCGGAGTCCACCGCGATACCGACGTTCTCGGTGTCGAAGTAGGTGATCGTGCCCTCTTCGACGTTGATCCGGGCGTTGACGGCCGGGTGGGCCTTCAGCGCCTGGGCCGCCGCCTTCACGTAGAACGGCATCGGGGAGAGCTTGACGCCCTCGCGGGCCGCGAAGGAGTCCTTGGCCTGCGTGCGCAGCCTCATCAGCCGCGTGACGTCGACCTCGACGACCGAGGACAGCTGGGCCTGCTCGTGCAGGGCCTTCACCATGTTGTCGCCGATGACCTTGCGGATGCGGGGCATCTTGACGGTCTGGCCGCGGAGGGGAGAAGCCTCCAGGGTCGGCGCCTTCTTGGCGGTGCTCGGGGCGGCCGCGGCCGGAGCCGGAGCAGCCGCGGCGGCCTTCGCGGCCTCGGCGGCGGCGAGGACGTCCTGCTTGCGGATACGGCCGCCGACGCCGGTGCCCTTGACGGTGCCCAGGTCGACGCCGTTCTCGGCGGCGAGCTTGCGCACCAGCGGGGTCACGTACGCGCCGTCGTCACCGGAGGTCGCGGCCGGAGCCGGGGCCGGGGTGACGGGAGCGGCCGCGACCGGCGCGGGAGCAGCCGGGGCGGGCTTGGGAGCCGGAGCCGCGGGCTGGACCGGAGCCGGTGCGGCGGCGGCCGGGGCGGCCGGAGCAGCGGGGGCCGGAGCCGGAGCCGGAGCCGGAGCGGGAGCCGCGGGAGCGGCCGGTGCCGGGGCAGCGGCGGCGGGCGCCGGAGCCGGAGCAGCGGGCGCCGGAGCGGCGGCCGGAGCCGCGCCCGGGGCGCCGATGACGGCGAGCTTCGCGCCGACCTCGGCGGTCTCGTCCTCGCCGACCACGATCTCCAGCAGCACGCCGGCGACCGGCGCGGGGATCTCGGTGTCGACCTTGTCCGTGGAGACCTCGAGCAGCGGCTCGTCCTCCGCGACCTCCTCGCCGACCTCCTTGAGCCACCGGGTGACGGTGCCCTCGGTGACCGACTCGCCCAGTGCGGGCAGCACGACGTCGGTACCGGAGGCGCCACCTGCCGGGGCGGCGGGGGCGGGCTCGGTGGCGGGCGCCGGAGCGGCGGGGGCCTCGGCGACCGGCGCCGGGGCGGGCTCGGCCGCAGGGGCCGGAGCCTCGGCGGCAGCGGGGGCCGGGGCGGCAGCGGGTGCGCCGGAGCCGTCGTCGATGACGGCCAGCTCGGCGCCGACCTCGACCGTCTCGTCCTCGGCGACCTTGATGGAGGCGAGCACACCGGCTGCGGGGGAGGGGATCTCGGTGTCGACCTTGTCGGTGGACACCTCGAGCAGCGGCTCGTCGGCCTCGACGCGCTCGCCCTCGGCCTTCAGCCAGCGGGTGACAGTGCCCTCGGTGACGCTCTCGCCGAGCGCCGGAAGGGTTACGGAAACCGCCATGGTTTCGGTTGCTCCTTACGAATTGCGGAAGTCTGTGTCGTCGCGGCGATGTGTTTCGACCGAGGGTCGGTCAGTCGTGCGAGTGCAGCGGCTTGCCGGCCAGGGCGAGGTGGGCCTCGCCCATCGCCTCGTTCTGGGTCGGGTGGGCGTGGATGAGCTGCGCGACCTCGGCCGGCAGCGCCTCCCAGTTGTAGATCAGCTGGGCTTCGCCGACCTGCTCGCCCATGCGGTCGCCGACCATGTGGACGCCGACCACGGCACCGTCCTTGACCTGGACGAGCTTGATCTCGCCCGCGGTCTTGAGGATCTTGCTCTTGCCGTTGCCCGCGAGGTTGTACTTCAGAGCGACGACCTTGTCCGCACCGTAGATCTCCTTGGCCTTGGCCTCGGTGATACCGACGGAGGCGACCTCGGGGTGGCAGTACGTCACCCGCGGCACGCCGTCGTAGTCGATCGGAACGGTCTTCAGACCGGCGAGACGCTCCGCCACCAGGATGCCCTCGGCGAAGCCGACGTGCGCGAGCTGGAGCGTCGGGACCAGGTCACCGACGGCCGAGATCGTCGGCACGTTCGTGCGCATGTACTCGTCGACGAGGACGTAGCCGCGGTCCAGCGCGACGCCCTGCTCCTCGTAGCCGAGACCGGCGGAGACCGGTCCGCGGCCGATGGCGACCAGGAGGATCTCGGCCTCGAAGGTCTTGCCGTCGGCGAGCGTCACACGGACGCCGTCCTGCGTGTACTCGGCCTTGTCGAAGAACGTGCCGAGGTTGAACTTGATGCCGCGCTTGCGGAAGGCGCGCTCAAGAAGCTTGGAGCTGTTCTCGTCCTCCACCGGCACGAGGTGCTTGAGACCCTCGATGACCGTGACGTCGGTGCCGAAGGACTTCCACGCGGAGGCGAACTCGACGCCGATGACGCCGCCGCCCAGCACGATCGCGGACTGCGGGACGCGGTCCAGCGTCAGCGCGTGGTCCGAGGAGACGATGCGGTTGCCGTCGATCTCCAGGCCCGGCAGCGACTTCGGCACGGAGCCGGTCGCGAGGAGCACGTGACGGCCCTGGACGCGCTGTCCGTTGACGTCCACGGAGGTGGGGGACGAGAGCCGGCCCTCACCCTCGATGTACGTCACCTTGCGCGAGGCCACCAGGCCCTGGAGGCCCTTGTAGAGGCCGCTGATCACGTCGTCCTTGTACTTGTGGACGGCGTTGATGTCGATGCCCTGGAAAGTCGTCAGGACACCGTACTGCTCCGCCTCGCGTGCCTGGTCGGCGATCTCGCCGGCATGCAGCAGGGCCTTGGTGGGAATGCAGCCGTTGTGCAGGCAGGTGCCGCCGAGCTTGTTCTTCTCGATCAGGGCGACGTCCAGGCCCAGCTGCGCTCCGCGCAGGGCCGCGGCGTAGCCGCCGCTACCACCGCCGAGGATCACTAGGTCGAAAACGGTGCTGGCGTCGTTCGCCACGTCACGTCCTCCATGCATGTGCGCCGTACGCCGGTCTGCGTCGACCGGGCGGCGGCTGGTGTCCGGCCGCTCTTTCTTCGGCCCTGAGGTGGGCCCTGTCCTGCCGAGAACCCATCTTCGCACTTGTCGGCGCCATGCGGGACGCCGGGCCTGGCTGTGAGACGTCTGATCGATCACACGGTGCCCCATAAGGGGCGCGGTGCCGAGTCGGAGCCGCCGTGTGGGCGCGATCAGCCCCACCGGTCCGCACCCGCAGTGCAACGGGTGCGGACCGGTGGGGCCGGGCGGGCGTCAGCCCAGGTCACCCGCGGCCGTGATCTCCGCAAGCCGCACCAGCGTCCGCACGGCCGACCCCGTACCGCCCTTGGGCGTGTAGCCGAAGGGACCCTGCTCGTTGAAGGCGGGACCCGCGATGTCCAGGTGCGCCCAGGTGATCCCCTCGCCGACGAACTCCTTGAGGAAGAGTCCGGCGACCAGTCCGCCGCCGTACCGCTCGCCCATGTTGGCGATGTCGGCGGTGGGGGAGTCCATCCCCTTCTTGAGGTGGTCGGGCAGCGGCATCGGCCACGCCGCCTCGCCGACCTCCTCGGCCGCCTCGTACACCGCCGTACGGAACGAGTCGTCGTTCGCCATGACGCCGAACGTCCGGTTGCCCAGCGCCAGCATCATCGCGCCGGTCAGCGTCGCCACGTCGACGATCGCGTCCGGGGTCTCCTCGGAGGCCTTGGCGAGCGCGTCGGCGAGGACGAGCCGGCCCTCGGCGTCGGTGTTGAGGACCTCGACGGTCTTGCCGCTGTACATGCGCAGCACGTCGCCGGGGCGGGTCGCGGAACCGGAGGGCATGTTCTCGGCGAGCGCGAGCCAGCCGGTCACGTTGACCTCGAGACCCAGCCGCGAGGCGGCGACGACCGCGGCGAACACGGCGGCGGCGCCGCTCATGTCGCACTTCATCGTCTCGTTGTGCCCGGCCGGCTTCAGTGAGATGCCGCCCGAGTCGTAGGTGATGCCCTTGCCGACGAAGGCGAGGTGCTTCTTGGCCTTGGAGGAGGTGTACGACAGCTTCACCAGGCGGGGCGCGGACGCGGAACCGACACCGACGCCGAGGATGCCGCCGTAGCCGCCCTTCTCCAGGGCCTTCTCGTCGAGCACCTGCACCTTGATGCCGTGCTCCTTGGCCGCGGCCTGCGCGACGGCCGCGAAGGCCTCCGGATTCAGGTCGTTCGGCGGGGTGTTGATGAGGTCACGGGCGCGGTTCAGCTCCTCGGACACGGCGGTGGCGCGCTCGATCGCGGCCTTGAACGCCCTGTCGCGGGGCTTGCCGCCGAGCAGCGTGACCTCGGCGAGCGGGGCCTTGCCGTTCTTGGCGTCCTTCCCGCCGTTGCTCTTGGCGGTCTCCTTGTAGACGTCGAAGGAGTACGCGCCGAGCAGCGCGCCCTCGCCGACGGCGCCCGCGTCGGCGGCGTCCTCGATCGGCAGGGCGAAGGCGGCCTTCTTCGAACCGGCGAGGGCACGTGCGGCGACACCGGCCGCCCGGCGCAGGGTCTCCCCGGAGAAGGAGCCGTCCTTCTCCGGCAGAGCACCGAGACCGACCGCCAGCACGAGCGGTGCCTTGAAGCCGGACGGAGCCGGCAGCTTCGTCACCTCGCCCTCGCCGCCCGAGGCGCCGAGGGTCTCCAGAACGCCGGCGAACTTCCCGTCGTACGCCTTGTCCACGGCCTCGGCGCCAGGTGCCACGACCAGGTCCCCGGACTTGGGCCCGGTGCCCTTGGCGACACCGACGACGATGGCGTCGACCCGCAGGCCGGGCGCCGCGGCGGTGCTGAGAGTGAGAGCAGTCACGGTGGTGAAATCTCGCTTCCATTGAGTTGCTGTGGCCGTCAGGGGTGACGTCGGCCGGGGCGGTGGAGTCCCGGGCACGAGCCTACGCGCGGTGGCGCGTTTCGCTCATTCCAGCGGCCGTTCATCCCCATGCGGTGCCCTGGCCGCTTATCACCCCTCACTTCTGTGACCTGAGCCACGCTCCTGCCGTTTGCGATGAGTAACCCACTCGTTGCTTTGCGTGATTTCCGCGGATCCTCCTCGAAACGACCATCAGGGGATCTTGTTGGGGTAGGGGCGAACATGGCGCAGAGTGCGCGCAGATGGAGAAACGCGGCCGTTGTCATGGCGGCCGCCGGTCTGCTGAGCCTGGGGCTGGGCACCCCCGGAGCGTCGGCGGCGGAAGAGCCGCGCATCGATCTGTTGGTGCTCGTCGTCGACAACGGCGACAGCCCCGTGGAAGCCGTCACGGAGGAGCTGAAGACCACCGGCATCCCGTACACGACCGTCGACCTGAACGACTCCGACCGCCCGGCCATCACCGAGGCGTTCCTGAGCGACACGGTGAACGGCACGCCGCGCGCCAGGTACCAGGGCGTCGTGCTGCCCAACGAGGCGCCGTTCGGGGCGGGCTATCTCGGCTGCCTCGACGGACCCCTCGCGTTCGAGGACAACTCATCCTCCGTCCAGGAGAGTTACGGCTACGTGGCCCGGCCCCGCGCGGGCTTCACCAGCCACGTCGACACCGCCGTGCCCGGCGGAAGCGGCCGTCGCAGCCTGGTCGGCGAGTACGCGCACGACGGACGCCGCGAACTCGTCGTGACCTTCGCCCACAACCACTACCAGCAGCAGTTCCGCGTCCTTGCCCGCGGCGTTGTCGAATGGCTGACCCAGGGCGTACACCTCGGTCAGAACAGGAACTATTTTTCTGTCCATGTCGACGGCGTCTTCGCGCCCGACAGCCGCTGGGACACCGAACGCAACTGCACACCCGGCGACTTCGACTGCGTGGGCGATGACGGTGAGAGGACCACGCCGATCCGTATGACGGCGGCCGACGCGGTGTACGCCGCCCAGTGGCAGCGGGACAGCGGCTTCACCCTCGACATGGTCTACAACGCCGGGGCGGGGGAGGAGCGGAAGAGCGAGAACGGCGACGGCTCGACCCGGTACGTGAGCCGCGCCGACATCTCGACCGAGATCAGCGCCAACAACCTGTGGGCGGCGAGCCACGGACTGCCCGTCGACACCAGCGAGTTGGTGACCGGCTTCGAGTCGTACATCCTCCCGCAGGAGGCCCGCACCGCCCTCGGCCACGCCGTGGGCAACGACCCGCGCCCGCACTACGTGCACCGGTCCAACCTGGCCGAGGACCGGCTGCTCCACCCGGTCCTGGACAAGGTGCTCGCCGACCACCGCGCGCTCTACGCCGACAACGCCCTGCTGGAGAACCCGCGGCAGAGCGCCGTCGGCACCGAGCTGAAGCGCCGCGCCGCCTGGCAGGAGGCCGTCGCCGGCGGTGACGTCACCGCGTACCGCGTCGGCACCACCGTCACCGCCCCGTCCGGGACGCAGATCCCGGTGACCGCACCCGAAGGGACACTCAAGCAACTCCTGCTCGGCACCACCGCGTTCGGGACGCCCTACGCGGGAGAGCGATCGGCCTGGACCACGCCGGACGCTCTGCAGACAGCCCTCACCCCGAGACTGCCCGCATAACGGAGACAAGCGCCGCAGCACGACGCGCGCCCCGGCCAAGACCGGCCGGGGCACGCCACCGAGCCGTAAGAAATGTTCCAGGGGGAACACGCATGATGAGCACAGGACGTCATGTCACCATGCTCACGGAGGGCACGTATCCACTGGTCCACGGCGGGGTCAGCACCTGGTGCGACCAGCTCGTGAAGGGGATGCCCGAAGTCGGCTTCAACGTCGTCTCACTCTCCGGCAACGGCCGCGAGCCCGTGACCTGGGAGCTGCCGAGCAACGTCTACCAGCACACGTCCGTACCGCTGTGGGGCACGCTGCAGGGATCGCGGCGCGCACCGCGTGGCCCCGCCCGCCGCCGCTTCGTCGACACCTACGAGCGGTTCCTGCTGTCCTTCCTGGACCCGGAGGCGCACTGCGACTTCGGCGAGGCCTTCTACGAACTCGCCCAACTCGCCCGTGACGGACGGCTGTCGGCGGCCCTGCGCACCGAGACCGCACTGCGCTCGCTGATGTGGATCTGGACCATGCCGCACCTCCGGATCGCCCAGGCCTGCCCCACCGTGCACGACGCGCTGACCGCCACCGACCTGCTGGAGCACGCGCTGCGCCCGCTGGGCGTCCGGCTGCCCGAGAACTCCGTCTCGCACGCCACCGGCAGCGGTCTGGCCACCCTTCCCGCCCTGGCCGCACGGCAGTTGGACGGCACCCCGTTCCTGCTCACCGAACACGGCATCCATCTGCGCGAGCGCTACCTCGGCTATCGCAGCGACGCGCAGCGGTGGCCCGTCAAGGCCCTGATGCTCGGCTTCTACCGAGAGCTCAACACCCTCGGCTACCAGGCGGCCGACCTCATCACCCCGTGCAACCAGTACAACCGCCGCTGGGAGGAGCGCGGCGGCGCCGACCCGGACAAGATCCGTACGGTCTACAACGGCGTCGACCCGGCCGCCTTCCCGCACGCCGGACCCGAGCCGGACGTACCCACGCTCACCTGGTGCGGCCGCGTCGACCCCATCAAGGACCTCGAAACGCTGCTGCACGCGTACGCCATGGTGTGCGCCGAACTCCCCGAGACCAGGCTGCGGTTGTTCGGCCCGGTGCCGGCCGGCGGAGAGGCGTACAAGACGAAGCTGGAGAAGCTCGCCGCCGAACTCGGCGTCACGGACGGGCTCAGCTTCGAGGGCCGGATCAGCGAGGTGTGGCGGGCCTACGCGGCCGGCCATGTCGTGATGCTCTCCTCCATCTCGGAGGGCTTCCCCTTCGCGATCATCGAGGCCATGTCGTGCGGCCGGACCACGGTCTCCACCGACGTGGGCGGCGTCAGCGAGGCGGTCGGCGACACCGGGCTCGTGGTGCCGCCGCGCGAGCCCGAGAAGATGGCCGCCGCCGCGCTCGTCCTGCTGCGGGACGACGAACGACGCCTGGAACTGGGCCAGTTGTCCCGCCGGCGCGTCATCGAACGCTTCACGCTCCGACGCTCCGTGGACGCCTTCCGGACGATCTACCAGGAACTCGCGGGCCTGCCCGAGGTGTACGAGCCCACGCTGGAGACCGTCGCCGACTGGACCCTCGAACTGCGCGACCCCTGGTACCAGGCCGTCGCGACGGACGGGACCGGCTGGTGAGCGGATCGATCCGGATGCCGCCGGGCTCGCGGTCCGACACCCTGCCCCATGTGCCGCGCCAACGCCGTCCCAGCTGGGCGGAGCCCGACCCGGTGGACGAACTCGCCGGACGACTGGAGGAGTTCATAGCCGCCGCCGTCCACCCGGACGAGATAGCCGCGCTCCTGGAGTCCGACGGCATGTCGGACGACCGGATACGCGAGAAGTACGGCTGCAAGGACTCCTTCTCGCTCGCCGAGGAACTGTACGAGCGGTCGAGCGCCGCCATCCCGAACCCTCGGTACCGGCCCACGACCCCTGGGAGATCGGCCTGCCGGGCTGCCTGTTGAGAGGCGTCGTCTTCGCACTGCCCGGCCTCGGCCACGTCCTCGGAGCCCCTCTCCTCGCGGGCCCGCAGGACGGCCTCGGGCTCCCCGCCGGTACGGTCCCGCTGCTGGCCGGGGCCCTGTGCGGCTACGGCCGCAGACCGCGCGCGGAGGTCGTCCGGGACCTCACGCGGTATCGCGACTGGTACGGCGTGGACGGCGCCTTCCTCGACCAAGTCACCTCAGGGCTGGGCGACTTCGGCTACTACCAGCGGCTCGCCACGGCCGCCTGGGGGCGGGCTGCACCACCCTCGCCCTCAACCACGGGGCGCCGCCGCATCCCGCGTACGCCCGCCTCGCCGACGTCCTCGTCACCTTCGAGGGCACGTGGGAGACGTACCGCACCCTCCGCCCGGCCCCCTTCACGGGGGGCCGTACCCGCCAGTGCCACCTGGTCCACGGCGTGCCCCCGGGCGAGGGGGCCCACCCGTGGGGCGCACTGCCGCATGCCTTGCAGGCGGGCTGAGCTCTTTGGCTGGGGGTGAGGGTTTCGGCGGTTTGCGATGTGAAGGTCGTCCGTTGCTGGAGTGCGCAGTTCCCCGCGCCCCTGAAACCGAGGCTGAGCCCCTGTGCTTTTGTCTTTTAGGGGCGCGGGGAACTGCGCAACCAGCCCCCACCGCGGGCCCGCGCTGTCACCACACCGCAAAAACCACCAGCGCCGCCGTAGCGGCAGTTTCGGCCAGACCTCCGAACACGTCCCCGGTGACCCCGCCGAACCGGCGAACACAGTGCCGCAGCAGCAGCTCGGCGCACCCGCACGCGGCGGCCACGGCGGCCACGCCCAGCCCGAGCCCGTACGTCCCGAAGAGCAGCCCCGCCCCCGCCGCGAGGGCGGCCACACCGGCCATCACCGGCACAGCCCCCCGCAGGGGAACCGTGCCCGCGACCGCGGCCCCCAGCCCCTCGGGCCGAGCCGGCGGCACGCCGACACGCGCGGCCAGCGTGAGCGCGCCCCGGGCGACGGTCGCCGACACGACGGCAGAGAGGGCCCCCCAGGCCCAGGAGGCCCCGTACGCCTCGGCCAGCGCCGCCACCTGGGCGAACAGCACGAACACAAGGGTGATGACACCGAACGGCCCGATGTCCGACTGCTTCATGACGCGCAGCGCGTCCGCCGCCGGCTTGCCGCTGCCCAGCCCGTCGGCGGTGTCGGCGAGCCCGTCGAGATGGAGGCCGCGGGTCAGCACGGCGGACACGGCCACCCCGGCCACGGCCGCGAGCAGCGGCCCCGCGCCGAGGACCAGCAGGAACAGACCGAGCGCCGCGGCGGCGAGACCCACGACCAGCCCGGCGACGGGCGCGCACAGCATCCCGGCCCGCGCGGCCTCACGGTCCCACCGAGCCACCTTCACGGGCAGCACGGTGAGCGTGCCGAAGGCGAAACGGAGGCCGTCGGGCCAGGAGGCTCCGGGAGTTTCCGGCGGGGGCATGGACACCGGCGCAGGTTACCCGGCGGCCCGGGAGCCGCCCACGGCAGCCGCGGATAAAGTGCGCACATGGGGCATTGGTGGACACGGAACATCACCGAACCGGGAAAGCTGCCGCTGCTGCTGGCGCTCTCCTCCTTCGTACTGACCTTTGTGATCACCCGGATCGTCGTCCGGATGATCCGCGCGGGCAAGGGCCCCTTCGGCAACGTCGAGGCCGGCGGCGTCCACATCCACCACGTCGTCCCCGGAGTCGTCCTGACCGTGATCGGCGGCTTCGGCGCGGTGGCCAGCGGCCGGCACGGCTTCGGCTCGGCCGCGTTCGCCGTGGTGTTCGGCATCGGCGCGGGTCTTGTCCTCGACGAGTTCGCGCTGATCATGCATCTCGACGACGTCTACTGGAGCGAGGAGGGCCGCAAGAGCGTCGAGGTCGTGGTGGTCACGGCGGCCCTGGTGGGCCTGATGCTCAGCGGTTTCCTGCCGTTCGGCGTCAACGACCTCACCGAGGACGAACTGCAGGACCGTGCGGGCGTGGTCGTGAGCATCGGGCTGAACTTCCTCATCTCGCTGCTGGCCCTGAGCAAGGGCAAGGCACGTATGGCGATCTTCGGCGTGATCGTCCCGCTCGTCGCCCTGGTCGGCGCGATCCGCCTCGCCCGCCCCGGCTCGCTGTGGGCCAAGCGCTTCTACCGCAGACGGCATCGCGCCCGGGCCAAGGCCCAGTTGCGGGCCTACCACCACGACCGCCGCTGGGCGGGCCCCCGCCGCAGGGTTCAGGACTGGATCGGCGGCAAACCGGATCCGGAGCCCGTCCGGTCCCTGCCCGGCGGCCGGTGACGCAGCTCGGAGATCCCGCACAGCACCAGCACGGCCGCGATCGCGGCCAGATGCTCCCTGCCCGCCAGGTTCTCCTTCAACAGCACCTCCGCCACCATGGCCGCGACGACCACCCCCGCGGTGACGTACGCGTGGTATCGCCAACAGAGGAAGACCGCGAGCCCGACCACGGCCGCCGACGGCCCGGTGTCCACGACCAGTGAGTCCGAGGCGGGCAGCCCCAGAAACCCGTGCGGGCCCAGCGCGATGCCCACGCGCGCGTAGAGGGTGCCGGCCAGCGTGGCGACGTACGCGATGAGGAGCGTGCGCCACCGGCCCAGACAGATCTCGGCGATCCCGAACACGAGCAGGATCTGCGCGAGCGCACCCCACACGGGCAGGTCCAGGGCCGGTACGAAGAGGGAGAGCGGGGTGCGCAGCAGGGCGAGCCAGAGCGGGTCCTCGGCGCGGACGGCACCGACGTTCTGGACGAACCGGTAGCCCCAGGCCTGGTTCTGCACGTACTGAGTGAGCGCTGTCAGGCACACCGCGGCGAGGGTCATGGGGATCGCACTCCATATCGCACGCCCGCGCCGCTCGACGAGGCCCGCGCGTACGGTCGCGTACAGCGGGCCCCATTCCGCGCGGGCCAGACGGGCGAGGGTGCTCATCGGCGGGGGACCGCAGGTCCGTGCGTACTCATCTGTGCGACTCCAGGTGCTTGCGGTGCAGCCACTTCGGCAGGCCCGGCGCCTCCAGGAACCCCTCCGCGCGGGCCGCGGCGATGCCGATGCGCGGCAGGTCACCGCTCTTCTCGAAGAGCAGGAACCGCGGTTCCCAGATGGGCCGGTACTTGGCGTTGGCGCGGTACAGCGACTCGATCTGCCACCAGCGCGAGAAGAAGCTGAGGAGTGACCTCCACAGCCGCAGTACCGGGCCCGCGCCGAGACGCCCGCCACGTTCGAAGACGGAACGGAACATCGCGAAGTTGAGCGAGACCTGCGTGATCCCGATCTCGGGAGCCTGCTGGAGGAGCTGGATGACCATGAACTCCATCAGCCCGTTCTCGGAGTCCCGGTCCCGCCGCATGAGGTCGAGGGAAAGCCCGTGCGGCCCCCAGGGCACGAAGGAGAGCACCGCTCTCAACTCGTCCGTGCCTTCCCCCGCCCGGCTGTTCGTGCATTCGAGCATCACGCACCGCCCGTCGCCCGGATCCCCGAGCCGTCCGAGCGCCATGCTGAAGCCCCGCTCGGTCGCCCCGTCCCGCCAGTCGTCGGCCCGCTTCAGCAGGTACGTCATCTCGTCGGCCGGGATGTCCTCGTGGCGCCGGACGCGGACCTGGTAGCCCGCGCGCTGGACGCGGTTGTAGGCCTGGCGGACGGTCCGCATGGCCCGCCCCTCCAGCGTGAACTCGGCCGTCTCGACGATCGCCTCGTCGCCGAGCTCCAGCGCGTCGAGGCCGTGGCGTGCGTAGATGGTCCCCGCCTCCTCGCTCGCGCCCATCACCGCCGGGATCCAGCCGTGGGCGCGCGCCTCGGCGAGCCAGGGGTCGATGGCGCCGGGCCACGCCTCGGGATCGCCGATCGGGTCGCCGGAGGCCAGCGAGACGCCGCTCACGACGCGATAGACGACGGCCGCCTTGCCGGTCGGCGACCACACCACGCTCTTCTCGCGGCGCAGCGCGAAGTAGCCGAGGGAGTCGCGGTCGCCGTTCCGGTCGAGCAGTGCCCGCAGCCGTTCCTCGTCGCCCTCGGTGAGCGGGTCGACGGCGCGGCGGGAACGGAAGGCCGCGTAGAAGACGGCCAGGACCAGCAGGGTGCTGAGCACGTTGATGGTGACGTTCGCCCAGTTGGGAGTGGTGATCCCGGGGAAGCGGGCGTCGTCGGCGGCGACCGAGATCAGCCGCAGGGTGCCGTAGCGCCAGCGGTCGGGGAACGTCGAACGGTCGGCGTCGTGCGCGTCGTTCGTGACGGTCACCAGGAGCGCTGCGAGCAGCGAGCAGAGCAGCAGTCCGCCCACCGCGACGGCCGCCGCCAGCTTCGGGTTCGAGCGGTCGCCCTTCGCGTAGAACTCACGCCGTCCGACGGCGAGGGACGCCACGAAGGCGGCCGTGAGGACGAGGGAGATCCAGTTCTGCGGGTACTCGTGGATCTCAGGGAAGACCATCGCGAAGGCGAGCAGCAGCAGGAAGAGCCCGCTGAGTACGAGGTTGAGGATCCAGGCCGCTCGTTTGCGGCGGCGCATCGTGATCGCCAGGAACATCGTGAACGCGCCCGACGCGAAGCCCGCCGTCAGGAGGTACGGGGTGAAGTAGTTCTCGGTGTTGTGGCGGCGCACGTCCTGGCCGAGGGAGACCCATACGGCACTCAGGAAGTTGAGGAACGCGACGAGTCGGAGGTACCAGACGGCGAACGCGGCGGCTCGCCGTGAGGCGGGGGTGGTCGGGCGGGCGACGTCGCCTGTGCGGGCGGGGGCCCGCTCTGGCTCGGGAGCCGGGCCTTGCTTGACGGCGGTTCGGGCGCTTCCCATGAAACGGGATCATATGGGGCACTACGGTGTGTGAGCGTTCATGGGGAGCGGTGGTTCGGTCGGGGGGCGGGTGCGGGTGAGTGCGGGCAACCCCAACCGGCCCGCACCCGACGAACTACCCCAGCAGCTGTTCCTTCTCGGGGTCCTCGGAGCCCTCCGGGCTCTCCGGCAGCTCCGCTGCCAAGGCGGCCGCGGCCTGTACCAACGGCAGTGCGAGCAACGCCCCCGCGCCCTCCCCGACCGTCACCCCATGGTCGAGCAGCGGCTCCAGTGCCATGCGGTCGAACGCCTTCGCCTGGGCGGGCTCACCGCTGGTCTGCCCCGCCAGCCACCAGTCCGGCGCCCGGAAGGCGACCCGCTGCCCGACCAGCGCGCACGCGGCCGAGACGACCCCGTCGAGGATCACCGGCGTCTTCCGCGCGGCACTCTGCAGCAGGAACCCGGTGATCGCGGCAAGGTCCGCCCCGCCCACCGCCGCGAGCAGCTGCAGCTGATCCCCGAGCACGGGCCGAGCGCGACGCAGGGCGTCGCGAACCGCCGCGCACTTCCGCATCCAGGCGAGGTCGTCGATGGCCCGCCCCCCGCGCCCGGTGACGACCGACGCGTCGGTGCCGCACAGCGCCGCGATCAGCACGGCCGCGGCGGTGGTCCCCCCGACGCTCACGTCCCCGAGCACGACCAGATCGGTGCCGGAGTCGGCCTCCTCGTCCGCGACGGCGACGCCCGCGAGGAAGGCGGCCTCCGCCTCCTCCGGGGTCAGCGCGTCCTCCACGTCGATCCGCCCGGAGCCGCGCCGCACCCGGTGCCGTACGACCTCGTCGGGCAGGCTCTCCGGCTCGCAGTCGAGGGCCATGTCCACCACGCGCACGGGTACGCCGAGCCGCCGGGCCAGTACCGCGACGGGGCTCGCGCCGTCGAGCACGGCGCGCACCAGCTCGTCCGCGCTCCCCGCGGGCCGCGCCGACACCCCCAGTCCGGCGACCCCGTGATCACCCGCGAACAGCACCACGCGCGGACGCTCGATCGCCCGCACCGGCACGGCCGACTGTGCGGCCGCCAGCCACTCACCGAGGTCGTCGAGGCGTCCCAGGGCCCCGGGCGGCACGACCTGCCGCTCCCGGCGTGCCTCGGCGTCACGGCGTACACCGCCGTCGGGGCGCTCGATCAGATCGGTGAAGTCGTCGAGATTAAGCGAGCTCATTCGCCGAACAGTACCGGCAGTGATCGGGCCGGTCTCCTGACGGTCGGTCAGTGCTCTTCGCATGGTCGTTGCATCGAAGATCTCTATCCCATACGTTCCGGTTTGCAGTGGATTGTCATACCGGTTTGTATCGACCGGTAGTAGCTCATATCAGCCTCTACAGGGTCGTACCGCGTCGGACCGGCAGGAGCAGACAGACCATGCCCCCCACACCCGCAACACCCCCCACACCTCCCGCACCCGCCACATCCCCCGCCCAGCAGACCGTCGCCCGGCGCCGCGCCGCGTATCTCAGCGAACTCGCCCAGGGCACCGACCACTTCCACGAGCCCCGCCGGCCCGACTGCCCCTGGTGCGGCTCCCGGCGGCTGCGCACCCGCCTGCGCACCCCGGACCTGCTCCAGCACAAGCCCGGCACCTTCGTCGTCGACGAGTGCGAGGACTGCGCCCACGCCTTCCAGAACCCCCGCCTCACCGCAGAGGGCCTGGCCTTCTACTACCGGGACTTCCACGAGACCCACGAGGGCCAGTCCGGACACGAGGGCTTCGCCGAGCGGACCCTGCGCGCCCGCGCCGGACGCAGACGTCACGAGGCCGCCGCCCGCGCGATGCTCCCGTACCCCGAGCCCGAGAGCTGGCTGGACGTCGGCACCGGCCACGGCCACTTCCCGGCGGCGGCCAAGGAGTTGTACACGTACACGTCCTTCGACGGGCTCGACCCCACCCCGCGCGTCGAACAGGCGCGGACGGCGGGCCGGGTCGAGGAGGCCCACCACGGCCGGCTGCCCGACCTGGTCGACCGGCTGCGCGCCCGCTACGACGTGGTCAGCATGTTCCACCACCTGGAGCACAGCCCCGACCCGCGCGAGGAACTGCGCGCCGCGCTCGCCGTGCTGCGCCCCGGCGGGCACCTGCTCGTCGAAGTCCCGGACCCGGACTGCGCGTTCGGCGCGCTGCTCGGCAAGTGGTGGGTGTCCTACTGCCAGCCGCAGCACCTCCACCTCATGCCGCTGCGCAACCTGCTCGACGAACTCGACGAGCTCGGCTGCACGGTCGTCTCCACCGACCGCCGCGAACCGCACATCCCGTACGACCTCACGGGCGCCCTCGCCCTCGCGATCGGCAACCGGCTGCCGGGCGGCGACGAGCCCTGGCGCCCGAGCCCGCCGACCGACCTCCAGCGCACCCTCCGTACGGCCCTGACCCGGGCCACCACCCCGCTGCTGGCCTCCGCCTTCGCCCTGGACCACGTCCTGGCCCCGCTCCTGCGCCGCACCCGCTTCTCGAACGCGTACCGCATCATCGCCCGCAAGACGGCAGGCAGGCACACTCCCCGCCCTTCGGCCGCCTAGTCCTTCAGGCCCGGCCCTTCAGCGGGAGTGCCTGCCCCGCCACCACCAGCAGCACGTGCTCGCACTCGGTCGCGAACGCCGCGTTGAGGCGGCCGAGTTCGTCGCGGTAGCGGCGGCCGGAGGGGGTGGCGGGGACGATGCCGGAGCCGACCTCGTTGGAGACGGCGACCACCGTGCGGCGGGTCTCGCGGACGGCGGCCGTCAGCTCCTCCACCCGGGCCCGCAGCGCGCGCTCGCCGCCACCGCCCCACTCGTCGTCGTCCCACGCGTTCACGGCGTCCATCGCGTCCGTCAGCCACAACGACAGACAGTCGACGAGCAGCGGCGCCCCGTCGTCCTTCAACAGGGGCACGAGGTCGCAGGTCTCGGTGGTACGCCAGGAGCCGGGCCGCCGCTCACGGTGGGCGTGCACCCGGGCCGCCCACTCGCCGTCGCCGTTCCGCGTCCCGCCGGTGGCCACGTACAGCACGTCCGGGAAGGCCTCCAGGCGCCGCTCGGCCTCCACGGACTTCCCGGACCGGGCCCCGCCGAGCACCAGGGTCCGCCGGGGCACGTCGGGCACGTCCTCGTACACCCCCACGGTCAGCGTCGTACCGTCCGGCACCGCACGCGCCCCCGCCGCCGAGAGCCGCCGCCGCAGCTCCCGGCCGGGCGGCACGTCGTGGTCGAGGTGGACCGCGATCACGTCCGTGGCCGGCCCGACGGCCCCCACCACCCGCAGCCGGGCCAGCGCGTCCGGCCGCCCGACGACATCGGCGAGCACCATGTCGTACGCACCGGCCGCCTCCTCAAGACCCGCGGGGGCCGCGCCCGGCGGCAGATACAGCAGCCGCTGCCCGTCGGGCCCCGTCACGGCGTACCCGGTGCCCGGCGCGTCCATCGGCACCGCCCGCACCCGATGCCCCGTCAGCAGAGCCAGCTCCCGCCCGTCCGGCACCCGCCCCGGCTGCGGCAGCCCCGCCGGCACCTCCACCGCGGGCCCGTTGTGCGGATGCGACAACAACACCTGCCGGGCCCCGCCCAACGACCGCCCGGCCCGGGCGGCGGCAAAGGCCGCCCCGGGCGTCAGGTCCAGCAGCAACGCCCCGTCCACCAACAAGGCGGTGGCCGCCCGGGCGTCAACCCCGAGCGCCACCGCACAGGCGGCACAGGGACAGTCGGGCCGGGGCAGCCCCGAGGGTCCACCGGTACCAAGCAAAGTAACTTCCACGGTTCTGATTTTTCCGTGTAGCTCCCGGTCCTGCGCGTCAGGGGGTGTACAAAGGCGCCTCCCTCGGGGCGCGGGGCTGTGAGATTCGCGGCTCCGCCGAGGGGCGCGACAAGCCCCCGCCAACCCGCGGACAGCACACAACACTTCTCGACCTGCACCTTTGAACACCGGACAACCAGCGGAGCGCCTAGGCTTCGGGGCGAGAGCCCGATCTTGCTGGGAACTTTGGGAGGCTGACATGGCGGCATGGACGTGGCGGTTCGAGAAGGCCGACGGGACGGAAGTCCAGCCCGCGGTCCAGCCCGAGGAGTTCACCACCCAGGGCGACGCGGAGTCCTGGCTCGGCGAACACTGGAAGGCGCTGGCCGAGGCGGGGGCGGACCAGGTCCGGCTCTCCGAGGACGCCACGGAGATCTACGGCCCGATGAGCCTGCACGCAGAGGCTTCCTAGGCCCCCGTAGCCCGAACGCGTGAGGGCCGCGGCCGTACGAACGACCGCGGCCCCCGCGCCGCCCGCCTCACCACCGGCCGAAGGCCGTGTCACGGCCGGCCGACCGCCGGTCACTGCTCGCCGAGTGTCACCTCGGCGCTCTTCTCGTCGCCGTCGCGGGTGTACGTCACCCGTACCTTCCCGCCCGGCTTCTGTGCCGCGAGCGCCTCGGAGAGCGAGTTGACCGTGGTGATCCCGGTGTCATCCAGCCCGGTGATGACGTCCCCGCGCTCGATCCCCGCGTTCGAGGCCGCACCGCCGTCCTTGACCTCGACCACCGCGACCCCGGCAGGCCGGTAGTCGGCGCCCACCACGGTCCGGGCGGTGATGCCGAGCGCGGCCCGCCCCGAATCGGTGACCCTGCCGTCCTCGACGATCTGGTCGGCGACCGTACGCACCATCGACGCGGGAATCGCGAAGCCGATACCCGGCGCCGCGCCCTCGCCCATGCCGGGATCGGTCGCGGCGAGCGTCGGGATGCCGATGACCTGCCCGTCGAGGTCGACGAGGGCGCCACCGCTGTTGCCCGGGTTGATCGCGGCCGACGTCTGCACCATGTTGGCGATGGTCGCGCCCGTGCCTCCGTCCGTACTGCCCTCGCTGACAGTGCGCCCGGTCGCCGACACGATGCCCTGGGTGACGCTGGACGACAGCCCGAGCGGCGAGCCCATCGCCAGCACGATCTGGCCGACGTCCACCTTCGAGGAGTCCCCGAAAGAGGCCGCCCTCAGCCCCTCCGGCCTCCGGTCCAGCTTGATGACCGCGAGATCCTGCTGCGGGTACGTGTAGACGAGCTTCGCGGTCAGCTCGTCCTCGCTGTTGGCCGTCGTCACCTTGAAGGTCTTCTCGTCCCCGACCACATGCGCGTTCGTGACGATGTGCCCCTTGTCGTCGTACACGACCCCGGAGCCCAGATCACGGGTCGCCTGGATCTGCACGACCGACGGCAGGACGTCCTTGATCACCTTCTGGTAGTCGTCCTGCAGATCGTTCGCGGCCCGGGGAGCGGCGGCCCGGGCCGCCTTGGTGCCACCCTCGGTCCCGGTCGACGTCCCACCGCCGGAACAGCCGCCGAGCAGGACGACGCAGCAGCCGGCGATCAAGGGAAGGACACGGGCAAGGGCGCGGCCACGGGGCCGGGCAGGCGACGCGACATCCATGCCCCGAGTCTTGCCCCGGGGCGGTGGGTCCGGCCTGCGGTGCGGGGCCGAACAGGGGGTTCTCAGCCGCGTACGCCGCACAGGTGAAGCAGGGCGGCCACCCGGCGGTACGGATCCGTCCGCCCGGCCCGCTCCTCCGCGGCCAGCAGCGTCCGAACGTCGTCCGGGACGGCCGCGTCGTCCGCAGCGGTGTCCGTGAAGACCCGCACGCCGTACCAGGCGTGAAGGGGCGCCCCGATCCCGGCGAGCGTGCCGGTGAGCGCGTCGAGCCGGTCGGCCCGTACGTCGAGTCCGAGACGGTTCGTGTACGTGCTGGTGTCGAAGGACGTCAGCGTGCCCGCCCAGTCGCCGGCCAGCCCCGGCCGCATGGCCAGCGCGTCGGCGTTCCGTACGAGCAGGGAGAGCAGTCCGCCGGGGGCCAGCATCCGGGCGAGCCCGGCGAGGAGGGGGTCGGGCTCCTCGACGTACATCAGCACGCCGTGGCACAGCACCACGTCGAAGCTGCCCGGCAGGAAGTGGACCCCGGTGTCCCGCCCGTCGCTCTCGACGAGCCGCACGCGGCCGCGGATCCCCTCCGGCTCGGCGGCGAGGCTCTCACGCGCGACGGCGATCATCTTGGAGTCCTGCTCGACCCCCGTGACCTGGTGGCCGGCCCGGGCCAGCCGCAGCGCCTGCGTGCCCTGGCCCATGCCCACGTCGAGCACGCGCAGCCGCTGCCCGACCGGGAACCGCCCGGCTATCTGCTCGTCGAGCTGCCGGGCGACCAGTTCCTGCCGTACGACATCACGCAGACCGCCCAGCTTGCTCAGCCAGGCATCGGCCGCGCCCCCCGCGAAGGACGCCGCGCTCAGGGCCGCTCTCCGCGCTTGACCTGCGGCTTCGGCAGCCGGAGGCGACGCATCTGGAGGCTGCGCATCAGCGCGTAGGCGACCGCGCCGCGCTTGGGCTCGTCCGGGAAGCGCGCGTTCAGCTGCTTCTTCATGCGGATCGCGATACCGATCGAGTCCACCACGATCATCACGATCACGAAGAGCCACAGCAGCAGCGCCACGTTCTGCAGCTGGGCGATCTGGACCATGCTCAGGACGAGGATGATCACCGCCAGCGGCAGGAAGAACTCGGCGATGCAGAACCGCGAGTCGATGAAGTCGCGTGCGAACCTGCGCACGGGGCCCTTGTCACGGGCGGGCAGATAGCGCTCGTCCCCACTGGCCAGCGCCTCGCGCTGCTTCGCCATCTGGGTACGGCGATCGTCACGCTGCCGCTTGGCGGCCTCCTTGCGCGTCGTCGGCGTATTGGCCACGCTGCGGCGCTGAGACTGGGCCTCACTGCGCTTGGGCGTGGGCCGACCCTTGGGGGCCTGCGGGTCACGGGGCTGAGTGGAGTCGGTCAGCGCCTTGTCGGCGGGGACCTTCTCATCCTTGGCGCGGCTACGGAACACAAAACCCAAGGGTAATGGGTACGGAGGCATGGACGTCAGCCCCGTGGGGAACGATCCGGCAACACCGGTCGTCTGTAGGGGGACAGAGAGCCTGAAAAGAGGTGGCCGCCCACGGTTCTCCCGGCCGACCCCGGGACGAACCCAGGGGGACACCTACTCCCTACGCCGGAGCGGGATCATTCACAGTCGTCCTTGGGGATGAGCGCATCCGTCCCCGAACAGTGCGGTAATGGATGCAGGGCCCGTACTGTGGGTTCTGTTGTAGTCGCTGGAGCTGGAGTCCGTCAGAAGGGGGCGCGCGAAGCCCATGAGCGGTGTCATGAAGCGTATGGGGATGATCTTCCGCGCGAAGGCGAACAAGGCCCTTGACCGGGCCGAGGACCCGCGCGAAACCCTCGACTACTCGTACCAGAAACAGCTGGAGCTGTTGCAGAAGGTACGCCGGGGTGTCGCCGACGTGGCGACCTCCCGCAAGCGCCTGGAACTGCAGCTGAACCAGCTCCAGAACCAGTCCTCCAAGCTGGAGGACCAGGGCCGCAAGGCGCTCGCGCTCGGCCGCGAGGACCTGGCCCGTGAGGCGCTGTCGCGCCGTGCCGCGCTCCAGCAGCAGGTCACCGACCTGGAGACGCAGCACCAGACCCTCCAGGGCGAGGAGGAGAAGCTCACCCTCGCGGCGCAGCGGCTCCAGGCCAAGGTCGACGCCTTCCGGACCAAGAAGGAAACGATCAAGGCGACGTACACGGCCGCCCAGGCGCAGACCCGCATCGGCGAGGCCTTCTCCGGCATCTCCGAGGAGATGGGCGACGTCGGCATGGCCATCCAGCGCGCCGAGGACAAGACCGCGCAGCTCCAGGCGCGCGCCGGTGCCATCGACGAGCTGCTCGCCTCCGGCGCCCTCGACGACTCCTCCGGGCTCGCCAAGGACGACATCCAGACCGAGCTCGACCGGCTCTCCGGCGGCACGGACGTGGAGCTGGAGCTCCAGCGCATGAAGGCCGAGCTGGCCGGCGGTTCCTCCTCCCAGCAGGCGATCGAGGGCGGCAAGGACCAGACTCAGTCCAAGCAGCAGCCGCAGGACACTCCGCGCTTCGACAAGCAGTAGCCGCAGGCAGCAGTCCCACGCCGAGGAGGGCGTCATGATCGTACGGATCATGGGGGAGGGACAGGTGAGGCTGGACGACGGCCACCTCACCGAACTGAACAAGCTGGACGACGAGCTCCTCGCGGAGATGGAGTCCGGTGACGAGGAGGGCTTCCGGCGCACGCTGGGGGCGCTCCTCGACGCGGTCCGCCGCCTGGGCGTGCCACTCCCTGACGCCGCCCTCGAACCCTCCGAGCTGATCCTCCCGTCCCCGGACGCGACGCTCTCGGAGGTCCGGGAGATGCTGAACGACGACGGCTTGATCCCGGGCTGACGCCCCCAGACTCCCACTTGGACTTCAGCCCCTCCGGCGTTTGAGGAGCGGGGGTTCGGGGGCGGAGCCCCTGAAAAGGGACGGGAATGGCTAAGGGCGGCGGGGGCGAAAAATGTGGGCCCCGCCCCGATTCCAGGTGGCACCAGTTCCGCCCCCCGCAGGGGCCCCGTACCGTAAACAGTCGTGAGCACACTGGAGCGCGCCCGAACCCGCCTGCGGGCATACCCGCTGGTGGTGGACGGCGCCCTCGCGGCAGCAGTCCTCGCCTGCATGGTCGTCGGCTCGTTCGCGGAACCGAACGGAAGACACGGCGGCCCGGACTGGGGCGCCCGCACCCCCGACGCCCTCAGCCTCACCCTGATGCTGCTGGCCGCCACCGCCCTGGTCTTCCGCCGCGGCCACCCCCTGAGGGTCCTCGCCGCGACGAGCGCCCTGTCGGTCCTGGAGTTCGTGACGAGCGACCCCAGGGCCCCCGTGGTGATGTCCGCCGTCGTCGCCCTCTACACGGTGGCGTCGGCGACCGACCGGCCCACCACCTGGCGCGTGGGCCTCCTCACGATGACGGTCCTGACCGGCATCGCCATGCTCGCCGGCCCCCTGCCCTGGTACGCGCAGGAGAATCTCGGCATCTTCGCCTGGACCGGCATGGCCGCCGCCGCGGGCGACGCGGTCCGCAGCCGCCGCGCCTTCGTGCACGCGATAAGAGAGCGCGCCGAACGCGCGGAGCGCACCCGCGAGGAGGAGGCGAGGCGCCGCGTCGCCGAGGAACGCCTGCGCATCGCCCGCGACCTGCACGACGTCGTCGCCCACCACATCGCCCTCGTCAACGTGCAGGCCGGAGTGGCCGCGCACGTCATGGACAAGCGCCCCGACCAGGCCAAGGAAGCCCTCGCCCACGTCCGCGAGGCCAGCCGCTCCGCGCTCAACGAACTCCGCGCCACGGTCGGCCTGCTGAGACAGTCCGGCGACCCCGAGGCCCCCACCGAACCGGCCCCGGGCCTGCACCGCCTGGAAGAACTCGTCGGCACCTTCCGCAGCGCGGGCCTGCCCGTGGAGGTGGCCCGCACCGACCACGGCACCACCCTCCCCGCAGCCGTCGACCTGGCCGCGTACCGCGTCATCCAGGAAGCCCTCACCAATGTGCGGAAGCACGCGGGCCCCGAGGCGAAGGCCGAGGTCAGCGTCGTACGCGTGGGACCGAACGTGGAGATCACCGTCCTCGACAACGGACCGGGCGACGACGCGGCGGCCCGGCTCGAGGAGAACAGCGGCCACGGGCTGCTCGGCATGCGCGAGCGGGTCACCGCGCTGAGCGGTGTCTGCACCGCCGGACCCCGCTACGGAGGCGGCTTCCGGGTCCATGCGATCCTGCCGCTCAAGAGCCGCACCGGTAGCACCGCGTCCACCGCGGCGGCACCGGCACCCGCACCGGCATCCAAGTCGGCGGCCTCGACCACGGCACCCACGGGGGACCCCGCATGACCATCCGCGTCCTGCTCGCCGACGACCAGGCACTGCTGCGCAGCGCGTTCCGCGTGCTGGTCGACTCCGAGGCCGACATGGAGGTCGTGGGAGAGGCCTCGGACGGGGCGGAGGCCGTGCGGCTGGCCCGCGAGGAGCGGGCCGACGTCGTGCTCATGGACATCCGCATGCCCGGCACCGACGGTCTCGCCGCGACCCGGCTCATCAGCGCCGACCCGGGCCTCGCCCACGTACGGGTCGTGATGCTGACGACCTTCGAGGTCGACGAGTACGTGGTGCAGTCGCTGCGCGCCGGAGCCTCCGGGTTCCTCGGCAAGGGCTCCGAGCCGGACGAACTGCTCAACGCGATCCGGATCGCGGCGGGCGGCGAGGCGCTGCTGTCACCGGCCGCCACCAAGGGGCTGATCGCGAAGTTCCTCGCACAGGGCGACGGCGATGACGACGACCAGGATCGTGGCCGCGCCGAACGCCTCGAAGCGCTGACCGTCCGCGAGCGCGAGGTTCTCGTCCAGGTCGCCGGTGGGCACTCCAACGACGAGATCGCCGAGCGTCTCACGGTCAGCCCGCTCACGGTGAAGACGCACGTCAACCGGGCCATGTCCAAGCTGGGAGCCCGCGACCGGGCACAGCTGGTGGTCATCGCGTACGAGTCCGGACTGGTACGCCCAAGGGTGGAGTGAGCTCCACCCGTACATACTGCGGTCGCGGTATGCGCCGTATAAGGAACGGGACCTGGGGGCGACGGTCGGGGTCCCGGCGATGGCTCAGAGTGATAGGCGGACGCTCACATGAGCCCATTTGGCCGCTCCAAAGACTCGAGCCACAGAAGAGAGACCCGTCACCCATGTCCCGGCTGTCCCGCTTCAGCCTCGCCCAACGCGCGCTCATAGGGCTGATGTCGATCATCGCCCTGGCCTTCGGGGCGATAGCGATCCCGCAGCTCAAGCAGCAGCTGCTGCCCACCATCGAACTGCCCATGGTGTCGGTGATCGCGCCGTACCAGGGCGCGTCCCCCGACGTGGTCGAGAAGCAGGTCGTCGAGCCCATCGAGGACAACCTCGAAGCGGTCGACGGGATCTCCGGCGTCACCTCCACGGCCAGCGAGGGCAACGCCCTGATCATGGCCTCCTTCGACTACGGCAACGACTCCGCCCGGATCGTCGCCGACGTCCAGCAGGCCGTGAACCGCGCCCGTGCGCAGCTCCCGGACGACGTGGACCCGCAGGTCGTCGCCGGTTCCACCGACGACATCCCGACCGTCGTCCTCGCGGTCACCTCCGACAAGGACCAGCAGGCCCTCTCGGACCAGCTCGACCGCACGGTCGTCCCCGCGCTGAAGGACATCGACGGCGTCGGTCAGGTCACCGTCGACGGTGTACAGGACCTCCAGGTCGCGGTCACGCCCGACGACGCGAAGCTGGCGAGGGCCGGGCTGACCACGGCCGCGCTCGGCCAGGCACTGCAGGCGGGCGGCGCGACCCTCCCGGCCGGTTCCTTCGACGAGAACGGCAGCAACCGCACGGTCCAGGTCGGCGGCGGCTTCACCTCGCTCAAGCAGATCCAGGACCTGATGGTCACCGGCGAGGGCGGCAGGAAGCCCGTACGCCTCGGTGCCGTCGCCACCGTCGAGGAGGAGCCCGCGAAGGCGGACTCCATCACCCGCACCGACGGCAGGCCCAGCCTCGCCGTCTCCGTCACCATGGACCACGACGGCAGCGCGGTCGCGGTCTCCGACGCGGTCCAGGACAAGCTGCCCGGCCTGCGCAAGGACCTCGGGTCCGGCGCCACGCTGACCGTCGTCAGCGACCAGGGCCCGGCCGTCTCCAAGTCCATCAAGGGCCTGACCACCGAGGGCGCCCTCGGTCTCCTCTTCGCGGTCCTGGTCATCCTGGTCTTCCTGGCGTCGATCCGTTCGACGCTGGTCACCGCGGTCTCCATCCCGCTGTCGGTCGTCCTCGCGCTGATCGTGCTGTGGACCCGCGACGAGTCGCTCAACATCCTGACGCTGGGCGCCCTGACCATCGCCATCGGCCGGGTCGTCGACGACTCGATCGTGGTCCTGGAGAACATCAAGAGGCACCTCGGCTACGGCGAGGAGCGCCAGGAGGCGATCCTCAAGGCCGTACGCGAGGTCGCGGGCGCGGTCACCTCCTCGACGCTCACCACGGTCGCGGTGTTCCTGCCCATCGGTCTGACCGGCGGCATGGTCGGCGAGCTCTTCGGCTCGTTCTCCCTGACCGTAACGGCGGCCCTGCTGGCCTCGCTGGTCGTCTCGCTGACGGTCGTACCGGTGCTCTCGTACTGGTTCCTGCGCGCCCCCAAGGACGTGCGCGGCATCGACCCGGAGGAGGCACGCCGCAAGGCCGAGGAGAAGGAGGCGCGCAGCCGCCTCCAGCGCTTCTACGTGCCCGTGCTGCGCTTCGCGACCCGCCGCCGCCTCACCAGCGTGGCGATCGCGGTGGTGGTCCTCGTCGGTACGTTCGGCATGACGCCCCTGCTGAAGACGAACTTCTTCGACCAGGGCGAGCAGGAAGTCATCACGGTCAAGCAGGAGTTGAAGCCCGGGACCAGCCTGGCGGCGACCGACGCCGAGGCCAAGAAGGTCGAGAAGATGCTCGACGGCGTCAAGGGCGTCGAGGACTACCAGGTCACGGTCGGCTCCTCCGGCTTCATGGCCGCGTTCGGCGGGGGCACGGACACCAACCAGGCCTCCTACACCGTCAAGGTCGCCGACTCGGCCTCCTTCGACGACGTCCAGGACGGTATCGAGGAGGGGCTCGGCAAGCTCTCCGGGATCGGTACGACGACGGTCGCGGCCGGTGACGGCTTCGGCAGCCAGGACCTCAGCGTCGTGGTGAAGTCGGCCGACGCCGCCGTACTGCGCGAGGCCGCCGAGGAGGTCCGCGACGCGGTCGCCGGGCTCGACGACGTCACCGACGTGACGAGCGACCTCGCCCAGTCCGTGCCGCGGATCTCGGTCAGGGCCAACGACAAGGCCGCCGCGGCCGGGTTCAACGACACGACCCTCGGCGCGGCCGTCGCCCAGGCGGTGCGCGGCACCACCAGCGGCAAGGCGATCCTGGACGACACCGAGCGCGACGTCGTCATCAGGTCGGCGAAGCCGGCCGAGACGCTGTCCCAGCTGAGGAGCCTCAGCCTCGGGTCCGTGAAGCTCGGCGACATCGCGACGGTGAAGCTGGTCGACGGGCCGGTCTCGATGACCCGTATCGACGGCCAGCGCGCCGCCACCATCTCGGCGAAGCCGACCGGTGACAACACGGGCGCGGTCAGCGCCGACCTCACGGCCAAGCTCGACAAGCTGAAGCTGCCGGCCGGTGCCACGGCCGCCATCGGCGGTGTGTCCGAGGACCAGGACGACGCGTTCGCGTCCCTCGGCCTCGCGATGCTCGCGGCGATCGCGATCGTCTTCATGCTGCTGGTCGCGACCTTCCGGTCGCTGATCCAGCCGCTGATCCTGCTCGTCTCGATCCCGTTCGCGGCGACGGGTGCGATCGGTCTGCTGGTCATCACCGGTACGCCGATGGGTGTGCCGTCGATGATCGGCATGCTGATGCTCATCGGCATCGTCGTGACCAACGCGATCGTGCTGATCGACCTGATCAACCAGTACCGCAAGCAGGGGTACGGGGTTGTCGAGGCCGTGGTGGAAGGCGGCCGGCACCGGCTCCGCCCGATCCTCATGACGGCCCTGGCGACCATCTTCGCCCTGCTGCCCATGGCACTCGGCATCACCGGCGAGGGCGGCTTCATCGCCCAGCCGCTGGCGGTCGTGGTGATCGGCGGCCTGATCACGTCGACGCTGCTGACGCTGCTCCTGGTGCCGACGCTCTACGCGATGGTCGAACTCCGCAAGGAGCGCCGCGCGAAGAAGAAGGCCGTGAAGCGGGGGGAGAAGGCCGAGGCCTCCGACTCCTCCAACTCGGGTGACCCGGAGCCCGTGGGGGTGTAGGTGGGGGCTCCGCCCCCGAACCCCCGTTGCGCAGTTCCCCGCGCCCCTAAAAAAGGGGCGCGGGGAACTGCGCAGTCTTTTTGGCCCTACGGCAGCGCCAGCATCCGCTCCAGCGCCAGCTTCGCGAACTGCTCGGTCTCGCGGTCCACCTCGATGCGGTTGACGAGGTTGCCCTCGGCCAGGGACTCCAGGGTCCAGACCAGGTGGGGGAGGTCGATGCGGTTCATGGTCGAGCAGAAGCAGACCGTCTTGTCGAGGAAGACGACCTCCTTGTCCTCGCTCGCGAAACGGTTCGCCAGCCGCCGTACGAGATTCAACTCCGTGCCGATCGCCCACTTGGAACCGGCCGGGGCCGCCTCCAGGGCCTTGATGATGTACTCCGTGGAACCCACGTAGTCGGCCGCCTCGACGACCTCGTGCTTGCACTCGGGGTGCACCAGGACGTTCACGCCGGGGATCCGGGCGCGCACGTCGTCGACCGAGTCGACGGAGAAGCGGCCGTGCACCGAGCAGTGGCCCCGCCACAGGATCATCTTGGCGTCGCGGAGCTGCTCGGCCGTGAGCCCGCCGTTCGGCTTGTGGGGGTTGTAGAGGACGCAGTCCTCCAGCGTCATCCCCATGTCGCGGACGGCCGTGTTGCGGCCCAGGTGCTGGTCGGGCAGGAAGAGCACCTTCTCGCCCTGCTCGAACGCCCACTCCAGGGCCTTCTCGGCGTTGGAGGAGGTGCAGATCGTGCCCCCGTGCTTGCCGGTGAACGCCTTGATGTCCGCAGAGGAGTTCATGTACGAGACGGGCACGACCTGCTCGGCTATCCCGGCGTCGGTCAGCACGTCCCAGCACTCGGCGACCTGCTCGGCGGTGGCCATGTCGGCCATCGAGCAGCCGGCGGCCAGGTCGGGCAGGACGACCTTCTGGTCGTCGGAGGTCAGGATGTCCGCCGACTCGGCCATGAAGTGCACACCGCAGAACACGATGTACTCGGCCTCGGGGCGCGCGGCGGCGTCCCGGGCCAGCTTGAAGGAGTCCCCCGTGACGTCCGCGAACTGGATGACCTCGTCGCGCTGATAGTGGTGGCCGAGGACGAAGACCTTGTTCCCGAGCTTCTCCTTGGCCGCGCGGGCGCGCTCGACCAGGTCCGGGTCGGACGGCGAGGGCAGGTCACCGGGACATTCGACGCCGCGCTCGCTCCTGGGGTCGGCCTCACGGCCGAGGAGCAGCAGGGCGAGGGGCGTCGGCTGTACGTCGAGCTCCTGGGTCTGGGCGGTGGTCACGACACGCACCCTTTCTGTTCTGCGGCCCGCTTGGATCGACCGGCTGGGACGATCAAGCAGAACAAGCCTTTTCGTCGAAATGACGTTATCTATCATAACCGCTTCATGTCAGTTTGACGATGGTCGATAGCGTCCATGTGACGTGAATCCCGTGCGGTGGTTGTCCACAGGCCGTTTTCCGCTTCCGGGTGGGTGTGCGAGCATGAAGAGAGAAGCCAAGACGTAACGCTCGGCCCGGAATGAATCCGCGGCCCCGCCGGTTGCAACCGTCGGCAAGCAGTCTCCGTACAACCCGGGAGAGAAGCAGATGTCCGTATCGGACGAGACCACCACCGTGAGCGACGGCATCCTCCTGTCGGACGCCGCCGCGGCCAAGGTCCAGGGCCTGCTGGAGCAGGAAGGCCGCGACGACCTGGCGCTGCGTGTCGCCGTTCAGCCCGGCGGCTGCTCCGGCCTGCGGTACCAGCTCTTCTTCGACGAGCGCTCCCTCGACGGTGACGTCGTCAAGGAGTTCGGCAGCGTGAAGGTCGTCACCGACCGCATGAGCGCTCCGTACCTGGGCGGCGCCTCCATCGACTTCGTGGACACCATCGAGAAGCAGGGCTTCACGATCGACAACCCGAACGCGACGGGTTCCTGCGCCTGCGGCGACTCCTTCAGCTAAGCCTGCTGCTTGCGTTTGACGGATGACGGCCGGGTCCGTCGTCCGGGACGAACCGCACGACACCGAAAGGCGGCGCCCCCTCCAACAGGGCGCCGCCTTTCGCGTATCAGCGGGTTGTCGCGTACCGGCGGGTGCGCGTCCTCCGCGTACCGGTGACCGGGTGTGTCCGGCTACCGCGCCTCGGTCGGGTTCGGCAGGTCCTTCTCCAGCGGGACCGCCTTGCCGTCCGTGTCGACGACCTTCCGCTCCCCGAGCGATGCCTTGAGCTCGACCTTCTCGTGGAAGACCTTGGCGATCAGGATGCAGACCTGGTCCGTCTTCAACGTCTCGGTCACCCGGACCGTCACCTTGCCGCCGGACTCCTGCGCCGAGGCCTTGTAGTCACTGCACACCCCGCCCGTGAAGCGCACGGTCACTTCCTTGCCGTCCGCGCTGTAGCCCTCGACACGGACATCCCGGGTCTCGGTCTTCGGCGCCCCCGTCGTCCCGCCGCCCGGCTCGCTCGTCCGCGGGCTCGGAGCCGTCGTCGGGTCGTCGCTCGGGCTGTCGGCCGGAGGCTTCGGAGAGGTCAGATACCGCGGGTCGACCGCGGGATGCGTGACCGTGAAGCCGGCGCCCGCCCCCGAGGGCCGTACCTCGAAGAGCCAGGACGGCACCAGCGCCTGCCGCCCGTCCACGAAGTGCGTGGCCAGACCGAACACGGCGTCCTCGACGACGACCGGCTCGGGCTTCGGCGCCGCCGTCGACGCCTCGCACGGCTTCTCGTCCTTGTCCTTCAGCGGTACGGGACTCGCGCAGCCGCCGATACCCACGCGCCCGCCGCCCGTCCCGGACCCGTTCAGCAGGGCGAGCGTCTTCTCGGCACTGAGGACGGGGTACGTGTCGCTCTTCACCGGGGTCTTCAACTGGCCGCTGCCGCCGACAACTTGGCCGTCGGGGCCGATCTGGAGGCCGGTCGACCAGCCGTACGTCGGCAGCCCGCCCACCTTCGGATCCGCGTTCACCACGCGTACGGCGTCCATGAGCTGGCTCGCGTCGAGCTTCGCGTCGTCCTGGCCGACCGCCTTGAGGACCGGCGCGGCGGCCTTCTTCGCCGCCTTCACGCTCACCGGGTCGGTCTCGGCACCCTTGGTGCCGGCGCCGGTGCCCTTGGCCGTCCCGCCCGCGCACACCGTGGTGCTCTTGCAGTTGTCGGTGCCGGGCACGAAGCGGTTGAACGTCCAGGTGCCGGGGGCCTTCTTGTTCACCCGCAGGCCCGGGCCGGAACCGTCCTTCGCGGCGCCGACCAGCCAGGCGTCACCCTCCGCCTTCGGAGTGCCCTCCACACCCAGGGCCTTGGCCAGCTTCGCCACCTCGGCCGCGGTGACCTCGCCCTTGGCGCGGTGGACGGCCGCGGAGGAGGGGCCGTCGGGGAGTTCGCCCTCGGCGCGGTAGGCCGCCCCGTTCGGGTCGGGCTCGCCGGGCGCGATGCCGTTCGTGCCGTCCGTGCCCTTCGCTCCGCCCTCGGAGTAGCCGTCCAGGGCGAGCGGCGGCGGGGTGTCGTCGTCGCCCGGCGTACCGGAGCTGTCCCTGCTTCCGCCGCCGCCGGACGCGGTCGTGGCGAAGTACGCCCCGCCGCCTCCGGCGAGCAGCACGGCGGCCGCGACCGAGGCGACGACCACCGGCGAATGCCGCCTGCGCGGCTTGTCCTCGTCGGCGGCCTCGGCCGCGTCGTTGTCGGGTCGCTCGCTGTCCACCGCATCGCTCCTTCTGCCGCACCGCTGTCCCATGAGACCCGCCCTTGACCGGGTCAGGACACAGCAGGGTCGTATCCTGCCTCCCCTTTACGGGGGACAGCGATGGGACGCGACGGGGGAGCGCACGGTTCCCTCCGGGGGGAGCGGGTTGAAACTGCGGGCCCTCTGTGGCTGGTCGCGCAGTAGTCCGCGCCCCTTCGGGGGCGTGGACTAGTCGCCGTAGTCCGACATCGCGTCCAGCATCCGGGCGGAAGTCGACGGCACCGTCACGCCGTGGATGAGTGACGGGGACACCGGAAGAGCGGTGATCCTGGCGGGAGCCGACCAGTGCGGGACCATACGGGCGCAGTCGCCCCGCAGCTCGGCCAGACCGCCTTCGGGGTCGAGCGGAGCGTCGCCATGGATCTTGAGGTTCGTCATAGCGGAACCGTATGCACCGCATGCCCTGCGAAAAAAGCCCTACTATTGGGTAGTTTTGTCTACTTCGAAGCCGCGGCGCGGACCCGATAGCGTTAGATGTCAATCTCCCTCCTCGCAGGAGCGTGTCCTAGCCGTGCGTATCGCAGTCTCGGGCTCCATCGCCACAGACCACCTCATGACCTTCCCCGGCCGCTTCGCCGACCAGCTGGTCGCGGATCAGCTGCACACGGTCTCCCTCTCGTTCCTGGTCGACAATCTCGACGTACGCCGGGGCGGCGTGGGTGCGAACATCGCCTTCGGCATGGGCCAGCTCGGCACCTCGCCGATCCTGGTCGGGGCGGCGGGCTCCGACTTCGACGAGTACCGCGCCTGGCTGGACCGGCACGGCGTCGACACCGCGTCCGTCCGGATCTCCGAAGTGCTGCACACCGCGCGCTTCGTCTGCACCACGGACGCCGACCACAACCAGATCGGCTCCTTCTACACCGGCGCCATGAGCGAGGCCCGCCTCATCGAGCTCAAGGCGGTCGCCGACCGCGTGGGCGGACTCGACCTGGTCCTGATCGGCGCGGACGACCCCGAGGGCATGCTCCGGCACACCGAGGAGTGCCGGACCCGCTCGATCCCCTTCGCCGCCGACTTCTCCCAGCAGATCGCGCGGATGAACGGCGACGAGATCCGGCTGCTGCTCGACGGCGCGACGTACCTCTTCTCGAACGAGTACGAGAAGGGGCTCATCGAGTCCAAGACCGGCTGGACCGACGCGGAGATCCTTTCGAGGGTCGGCCACCGGGTGACCACCCTCGGGGCGCGTGGTGTGCGGATCGAGGGCGTCGGGGCGGACCCGATCGAGGTCGGTGTGCCCGAGGAGACGGCGAAGGTCGACCCCACCGGGGTCGGGGACGCCTTCCGGGCCGGGTTCCTGTCGGGGCTCGCCTGGGGCGTCTCGCACGAGCGGGCCGCGCAGGTCGGGTGCATGCTCGCGACGCTCGTCATCGAGACCAAGGGCACGCAGGAGTACCAGTTGCGGCGGTCGCACTTCCTGGACCGGTTCACGAAGGCGTACGGGCATGACGCCGCGGCGGAGGTTCAGGGGCACCTGGCTTAGTGCCGGTGCCCTGCTGGCGGGGCGCGTCGGTTCGTTGGCGGCTGCGGGTGCGTGGGGGCTGGTTGCGCAGTTCCCCGCGCCCCTAAAAGATCTGGGCTGGTCGCGCCTCCGCGGCGGAGCCGCACATGGATACAGCCCCGCGCCCCTAAAGGGGCGCTCTCCGGCGGACCACGTACGCCGTTCCGCCCTCTGTCGGTTCCTCTCCCACGTACTCCTGGTTTCGCATCTCGCACCAGGCCGGGATGTCCAGACGGGCCGCCTCGTCGTCGGAGAGGACGCGGACCGTGCCGCCGACGGGGACGTCGTTGATCACCTTGGCGAGTTCGATCACCGGGATCGGGCAGCGTTTGCCGAGGGCGTCCACGACGAGGGAGTCGTCCTGGACGACGGTCACGGCGGGGGCGCCCGCCGGGGCGCCCAGCTTCTCGCGGACCGCCGCGACCGTGCGGGGGAGGACGCCCAGGAAACGGTCCACGTCCTCCGCCGGGGTGCCGAGGGGGAGGGACACCCGGACGTTGCCCTCGCTCAGCACGCCCATGGCCTTGAGGACATGGCTCGGCGTCAGCGTGCTGCTCGTGCAGGACGATCCGGACGAGACCGAGAAACCCTCGCGGTCCAGCTCGTGCAGCAGTGTCTCTCCGTCGACATAGAGACAGGAGAAGGTGAGGAGATGGGGGAGCCGGCGCACCGGGTCGCCCACCACCTCCACGTCCGGGACCAGTTCGGGAACCCGCGAGCGGATCCGGTCCGTCAGCTCCCGCAGCCGGGCCGACTCGGCGACCGCCTCCGCGCGTACGGCCCGCAGTGAGGCGGCCGCGGCGACGATCCCGGGGATGTTCTCGAAGCCGGGAGCGCGCCCCGACTCCCGTTCGTCGGCCGGGCCTTGAGGGGCGTACCGCACCCCCTTGCGCACGACGAGCAGCCCGACCCCGGCGGGGCCGCCCCACTTGTGGGCGCTGCCCGTCAGCACCGACCAGCCGCCCTCGACCCGGCCCCAGGCCAGCGACTGCGCCGCGTCCACCAGCAGCGGTACGCCCGCCGCGCGGCACGCCTCGGCGACGGCGGCCACCGGCTGCTCCGTACCCACCTCGTGGTTGGCGGACTGGAGGCAGGCGAGCGCGGTGTCGGGGCGCAGGGCCTCGGCGTACGCGTCGGGGGAGACCGCGCCCGTGCGCAGAACGGGCACTTCGGACAGCGTGCCGCCCCGGTTCCGGTGCGTCTCGGCCGAATGGAGCACCGAAGAATGTTCGACCGCGGACACGATCAGGTGGCGTCCGACGCGGTGGCGTCCCGCGAGCGTGCCCTCCATTCCCGTGTGGACCGCCCGTGTGCCGGAGGTGGTGAACACCAGCTCGTCCGGGCGGCAGCCGAGCGCCTCGGCGGTTGCCTCGCGGGCGGCGTCCAGGAGGAGCCGCGCCCGCCGTCCCTCCCGGTAGAGCCGGGCCGGGTCGGCCCAGCCCTCGTCCAGGGAGGCCTGGAGGGCCTGGCGGGCCACGGGGTGGAGGGGAGCGGACGATGCGGCGTCGAAGTAGGACACGGGGTCACGCTATGCGGTGTGGCGGGGTACGGGTGCATGGGGCTTGCTCGCGGGGTGCGGGTCGGCGGGGGTCGGCCGCGCCCACGCGGCGGAGCCGCAAAATGTCGCGGCCCCGCGCCCCTGAAGACACCGGTGCGGAGCCGCATATGGACACAGCCCGGCGTCCCTGAAAAGAACAAGGCCAGGGGCGCAGCCCCGCTTGCAGGGGCGCGGGGAGCCGCGCGACCAGCCCTCACCGGCCCGCACCCACCGACGAACCGAACTGTCCCAGTTCACAGGCCCCCACGACGGGCCGTCACATACGGCTCGGAGCCCCGCATTCCACCCCTTCGGGGTGAGCCGCGGCGCGTTGGGGACCCTCCCCGCGCGACCCCAAAAAGCGTCCAGTAGGGTTTGGTCCGCATAAACATCCAAACCCCTGCCCGACGCAGGGCGGCGACCGACCAGCGAGAAGGCCGCAGCCAACAGCGCGGGCGAGACTCTCGGGAAGGCGCTACGTGAGTCCCTACGGCTCCGACCTCCCCCACGCCCCAGGGGGCGCGGGCGGTACCCCCATGCCGCGGCGCCCGATGCGGCGGAAGCTGCTGCAGGCACTGACTGCGGGCCTGGTCCTTGCGACCGCCACCGGTTGCACATACAAGGACTTCCCCCGCCTTGGTATGCCCACCCCGACCACGGAAGAGGCTCCGCGGATCCTCTCCCTGTGGCAGGGCTCGTGGGCAGCAGCGCTCGTCACGGGCGTGCTGGTCTGGGGCCTGATCCTGTGGAGTGCGTTCTTCCACCGGCGCAGCCGCAGCAAGGTCGAAGTTCCTCCGCAGACCCGGTACAACATGCCCATCGAGGCGCTCTACACCGTGGTCCCGCTCATCATCGTCTCGGTGCTGTTCTACTTCACGGCCCGCGACGAGACGAAGCTCCTCAGTCTCGACAAGAAGCCCGACGTCACGGTCAACGTCGTCGGCTTCCAGTGGAGCTGGGGCTTCAACTACATCGAGAACGTCGACGGCTCGACCGGTGACGCGAAGACCGACAAGAACCTCGACGCGATTCCGGACAGGTTCAAGAAGCAGTTCCCGGCGAACGCCGGTGGCGTCTACGACGTCGGTACGCCTGCCACGAAGAACCCGCAGAACGGCAACCCGGGTCCGACCCTCTGGCTCCCCAAGGGCAAGACGGTCCGCTTCGTCCTCACTTCGCGTGACGTCATCCACTCCTTCTGGGTGGTGCCGTTCCTCATGAAGCAGGACGTCATCCCGGGCCACACCAACTCGTTCCAGGTGACCCCCAACAGGGAGGGCACCTTCATGGGCAAGTGCGCCGAGCTCTGCGGCGTCGACCACTCCCGAATGCTCTTCAACGTGAAGGTCGTCTCTCCCGAGCGCTACGAGGCCCACCTCAAGGAGCTCGCCGAGAAGGGTCAGACCGGTTACGTCCCGGCCGGTATCGAGCAGACGGACCACGAGAAGAACCGGGAGACGAACAACCTGTGAGCATCCTCAATGAACCTCAGGGTGCCGCCGCGGCCGAAGACTCGTACGAGAACGAGCTACCGGTACGGCGCAAACAGCCCGGCAACGTTGTGATCAAGTGGCTGACCACCACGGACCACAAGACGATCGGTACGTTGTACCTGGTCACGTCGTTCGCGTTCTTCTGCATCGGCGGCGTGATGGCGCTGTTCATGCGCGCCGAGCTGGCCCG
>NZ_JBIRTJ010000026.1:0-97207 GCF_044334695.1 Streptomyces sp. NPDC020747
CCCTCCGCCACACCGGCCGCGACTACCACCGGCCCCTACGAGCCCTCGGCCTCACCTGACGAACCCAGACAGATCCCGATCATGCAATGACCCTGAGGCGACGTCGAGGGTATCCAATTGAAGCCGCGCGGACTTGAGCCGTTCAGCCGCGGCTGATGCCCTCTCGCCGACGGACGAGTCCTCTGGATACCTGGACTCGTGAAGCACGGCGATGATGCTGTCCAGACCTGCCCCGACGCGGGCCCTGTCACGGAACGTACGGCCCAGTTCGTCGTTGATTGCCACGATGGTACGACTGATCTCCTCTTTCGCCCTGCTGCCGAGTTGCATCTCGGGGAGTTCGGATTGAAGCGTGGTTACGGCAGACCGTACACCTTGATATATGGCCTTGACCTGTTGTTCTGTGGGGGCCATGCGTTGGGCCACAGATTCGATAACAGTCGCAGACGTGCCCTTTTGCTGCCGCCCGCCCGGGAAGGTCGTACGAAGGAACTCATCCCGATCAGCCGTGAGTTCTTCGCGGAACTTGCTGGCCGCTTCCTCGATTTCGTTCTTGAAATCATCCTGTGTCAGCGTTTGCGTGACGTCTCTGTTGTTGAAGGCCCAGTTCGTGTGACTGACTGGGCCGTTGATGATGATGTTGACGGATCCGTCAGACGAAGGCGACTCGATCTGAGTCTGCTCGTACTGGGGTTCGGTCCACCGCGACGCGGTCTCCTGCTGCGGCATCTGTCGAAATGTATCGCGGACCTGGCGTGACTCGGTGTCCCTGGACAGCGACTCGCGCCGCGTCACCCCCTGCTTCGGCTGTTCGGCACGTGTCGTCCGTGTCTGCTGCATCCGATACATGACATCCCCCGTTCGGCACTGCGTTTCTAAATCCTAGTGACTCGGCCAGGAAGGGCAATCCTTTTTCGATAAATGTGACGTGCTGAATACCTGACGGCGAGCGGGTGCCACTTCCTTACCGAAATCATCTCGCGACACTCGAACCTCAACTCCTCGAACCAGGGATGATTTTTCACTTCACTCCCTCGTTTCGTGCCGGTTTCGAGTGGGCTGCCGTGGAGTGGAAGTCAGGTTGGCCGTGCCGTTCAGTGATAACTGGCCATGTGCATCGGTAGTTGGCCACAAACCAGGAACTGACCGAGCGCAACCATGCGTGGTATGGACGGACGAGCCCAAGCCGGCAAGGACCAGTGGAGCCGCCACGCCATGAGTACGCCACTGAGCCCATTCCAACTTCAGGCGACAGCCGATCGGCGCTGTGTCACGGGCATCTGGTAGACCCTGGCTATGACGTTTCTGGCGGTGGTCGAGGGTGATGCGGGCGGGTGGCGCATCGATCGAGAGGCACTGACTGACGCGATCTGTGCCCGGTGGTCTGGGGTCGAGATCGACTCGGTGCACCGCAGTGAAGTGCGCAGCCTCATTTGGCAGTTCGAGACGGAGAACGGCCCCGGTGAGGCGTATCTGCACGAGGACAGTACTTGCCTGTACATGGACGTCTGGGAGGAAGACGCCATCTGGTTGGCGATCGTCTTCCGCAGGCTGACACCCGTGGATCTCGACCTGGTGTTCTGCGATGAGGGCTACACCTTCGACGTTCGTCTGCGGGCCGGGACGACGGAGGCCGAATTGACGGTTCTGGTGAATGCTGCGGGTTGATCTCAGCGCGTGGCAGCGAGCTGGAGGACCAGGACGGCTTGGACGAGGCTCGTGATCCGAGTCGTCGAGCAGCGGAGTTTGCGGAGGAGTCGCCAGGACTTGAGGGTGGCGATGGCTTGTTCGACCAGTGCACGGATCTTTGCGTGGGACCGGTTGACGGCCTGCTGGCCGGTGGAGAGGCTGTCCCATCGGCCGCGGTAAGGGAGGCAGACTGTGCCGCCTGCGCCCTGGTAGCCCTTGTCGGCCCAGCAGCTGATGCCGGCCTCGGCGAGGGCGTCGATGATGCCGTGCTCGCGCGCGGCTCGGACGTCGTGGATGGCGCCGGCCAAGGCTGGTGAAGCCCACATCAGACGCCCCTTCGGGTCGGCTATGACCTGCACGTTCATGCCGTGCTTCTTGTGTTTTCCCGAATAGAACGGGCGGTCGGCAGCGATTCGGTCGATGGGCAGGAGGGTCCCGTCCAGGATCACGTACGCCTTCGTCGATGCCGCTCGTGCGGCTTCGGTGAGGGTGGGGGCGAGGGCGGCCAGGAGGTTGACGGCCTCGGTGATGTACCGGTAGGCGGTGGTGGTTGCGATCCCGAATCCGGCCGCGAGCTGGGCGTAGGGCTGGCCGGCGCGCAAGTGGGCGAGGGTGAGCAGGGCCTGTCGGCCTGCGTTCAGGCGCCGCCATCGGGTTCCGAGAGCGCGGCGGTGTTCCCTCAGGCGGGCGGCGAGGAAGCGCAGGGTAGAGCTGGACACGTCGACGCCGGACGGGTAGACAAGCATGCGAAGCCCCTGGTGGAGACGGTTCTCTTGGTCGAAAACCCATCTACCAGGGGCTTCATCTGTCTGTCAGCCCAACTGCCCGGCTGGCACGTGAGGTTGGAAAAGGGCTCACTGGGAGTTGGAGTGACTCGAACGTGAACCGGCCAGCGGCGGATACGTGATCTGCCTGCTTCGATAGCCAGGACGGTTGATCTGGAGCATGATCTGGCAGTCGGGGCGCGGGGCCGCTCGTGCGGGGCCTTGTCCAGGCGGCCCGTGAGGCCCGCCCTGGTATCCGGCCGCCTACGCCGGCTGCAGCGGGCGACCGGACACGAGAGATCGGGGCTAGGACGAGTTTCCGCCCGTCAGCACCCGTTGTTCGCCCGCCGGGATCGCGCACGGTGTGCCGCCCGCGTTGGTGAGGCCTTCCGGGCTGAGGGACCAGGTCGAGATCTGGCCGCCGGAGTAGCCGCTGTGGATAGTGTTGTTGAAGAAGCGGTCGTGGTACGAGGCGCACTGCCGGGAGATCTTGTTGTCGATCGCGCACTGCGTGTCGCAGAACTCGCCGCGATAGTACGACGCCCGCCCCGCGCGCGTGATGTCGTTGTACTCAATCGAGTTGTAGTTGCTCATGTTCCGTGACTTCACCACATAGCCGCTGACGTAGGAGAACTTGTTCCGCACCACCTGGTTGTTCGAGCTGAAGTGCGTGATGTACAGGCCGTGGATGTTCCCCTGATACGGGGCGGCGTTCTCGATGTTGATGAAGTGGCTGTTCTCCACCCGGTTGTTGGACGAGTTCGTGAGGACGATGCCGCCGTAGCCGAAGGTGGAGCCGCCGCTCCACTTGCTGCCCAGGTTGCGGAACTGCATCCCAAAGAACGTGTTGTGGTTCAGGCCCTTACTGCCGCGCACCTGGAGTGGCGGGTTGTAGTTCTCGTCGGTGACGTCACGCTCGGAGTCGCCGTAGACCGAGACGCCGCCCGCTGAGTAGTACTCCACCCGCAGATAGCGGAAGTCGAGATTGCTGTCGCCGCCGCCGTACAGCGGGTCGCCGGTGTCCCTGGGCAGCCGCGGCTGCAGCCAGAAACCGGCACAGTACGCCGTGCCGCATGTGGCGTTCTTGAAGACCGGCAGCCCGCCCGCCGGGACCCCCTGCCCCGGCACGTAGTCGATCGGCATGAACGACACCTTGTGCCCGGGCACGTAGAAGCGCCACTCGTGGAACGGCGGCGCAATGTAGGTGCCCTGCTTGATGCGCACCTCGACGTCGGTGGTCGGCTTCTGCTGCTGCAGCACCTGCTGCACCCGCGGCAGCGTGGCCACCGCCTTGCCGGAGCTTAGCCCGTCGTTGGCGTCCGAACCGCCGGCGCCCGCGGGCGCCATGTAAACTGTGAAGGCGGCCGCCTCCGCAGCGGCCGGGGCGGCCTTCACCGTCGTGACCGTGCCGACAACCAGCAGCACGGCCGCGCCGAGGCCAGCCAGAATGCCGCGGGTGATTCTGGTACGTCTCTCCCGAATACCCATGATCACCTTCCTTGTAGGGTGATGCGCAGCGTCTTCGTCTCTCCGGCCGTCCCGGTCACATCGACCGTGAAGGTCAGCGGATTGAGCGAGCCGACCGTGATGCCCTTGTCGGCGGAGACGACCTTGGCGGCGGCCACCGCGACCTCGAGCCTGACCCGGGTGCCATGGCGCGTCGGATCCGCCACCGACACGGCCAGTTCACCGTCGTCACGCCGCAGCACCACCGACCCCGCGTCGCGTCGGCGGGGTGCTGGCCGCGAACTTCTGGGGCGCCGGGCGCGGCCGCGGAGCTCTCCAGTTTCGCGCTGGGCGACCGTGTAGACCAGCGGCTTGCCGACGGCATCCGCGCCCACCGCGCCGCCGACGCACATGGCAGAGCTCATCGGACGCCCAGCGAAGTCAGTTCGCCGTTCGGGGCCGCGGCCAGCGCCGGACCCGCGGTGCTGGCCCAGCCCGCCCCCGCCCCCGTCGCCAGCGACAGCACCAGGAACTCTCTGCGTGAACATGCCCTCACCATGCACACCCCTCCCAGGAGCCCCAGGCATTACGGCCATAGCCGAAAATAAGTAGAGGAGCGGAAACCGTCAATGCGTCCGGCGGCTGCTGTTCACCAATTCCGCCCGTGGCGTGAGCCTCGGCGAGCAGGTCATGGCCACTCTGAAGGGCTGGCGCCTTCTGCGGAAGCTCCGCTGCAGCACCAACCGCATCACCGCGATCGTCCAGGCCGTTCTTGCCCTTCACCACGCGTCAGCGTGAGGTTGGAAAAGGCTCAATGGACCCGCCTTGGCAGTCACAGCCGCAGCTGACTATCGGTGGCGCACGCGAGGCCTGGGCTTGTCGGGGTCTGCGGCAGGGCCGGCTCCTGCGGAGCATCCCGCGCAGCTAAACCTCGCCTGCTGCCGCTCGCACGAGTCGGTCAGGTCCGACGGAGAGGATGCCGCGGCGCCGGGCGGAGGGGCCCATTTTTTTCACCTTGAAAAAGTACTACTAACGCATGATGCTTGCTCTTTCCGGGTTGTAAAGCGCATAATCTCCAACAAAGATCAATAGGAGATGGTCCATGGCAGACGAGCGTCAGGTTTCGCGCAAGCAGTCGCAATCGCAGCAGCGAGTTTCTTTTACTGACCCTATCTTGATTAAGAACACTGAAGGTTTGCACTTCGAAGTTCTGTTGCAATATATTAAGCGTAGTGCTGGCGATCAGATTGCTCCGAAGCTGATTTACTACAAGCGAGCTCAGGGCGCTTTTAGAGTAGGGTTCCCTGTCGAGTTCACATTGCAGCATGATGAGGCGAAGGAACTCAAGCGCGTGCTTGAGGAAGGTCTAGCCGTTGCAGAAAGTAGCCAGGACGGAGACTTCTTGGTGCTGCGCCTAGACGGCACCGGTACCGGCCTTTCGGGACGTGACCCGAAAGCTGTGGGCAAAGCTATCGCGCCGCTCGTTGCGAACGAAGATGTTTTGCGGGCGCTCGCCGATACCGAGGATGGCGCCGAACTGCTAAGGGGCGTCCAATCCAGCGTTCGACTGACCGAACTCTCGTTGGCCATCGGGGAGCTTCGGTCAAATTTGCAGGGCAGTGTAACCGCGGAGCAGGCCTACCAAGAATGGTGCGAGCGGCACGGATGGGTATTCGGCAACGTCTACGCCATGCGCGATGAGGTGCGGACGATTGCCATCGGCGACTCAGTTGATGGCCTGCTGGAACAAACGGCTAACGGCTTCCGTGACATCTTCGAATTGAAGCGTCCGGATATGGAACCAATGAAGTACGACAGAACGCACAAGTCCTATTACTGGTCTCGTGATGTCTCGATGGCTATCGGGCAATGTCACCGGTACCTCGATGTACTGCATGAGGCTGCTGCGAACGGGCTTCGCGACCATCGCGAAGTGGTTGCCTATCACCCAAGGGCGGTCATCATCATTGGGCGCTCAAATGATTGGGACGAGGAGTGGAACCGTGCCTTGCACGGGCTTAACGCCCGGCTGCACGGCATCAGTGTTATGACCTACGATCACTTGCTTGCGCAGGCCGAGCAGCTGCTAAAGACATTGCAGGGCTAGCCATCGTGGAGGATGTAAAATGTGCTGTGCTCCAATTTCGTCAGGCCGTCGAGGATTTCCATGACACGGGACTGATCTCTTTCGAGGAATTTCCGCAAGGTTCGTGTGGTGACGCTAGCCAACTACTTGGGGGGTTTCTGCGATCGCAAGGTTTGGAGACTGGGTTTATGTATCAAAAGTGACTGACGGTACGAAGTTTGGTAGCCATCCTTGGCTAGAGCGAGGTAGTTGGATTGTGGATATCACTGCCGATCGGTTCCCCGATGTGACAGAGTCGGTGATCGTTACCCAGGACCGTGATTGGTACAACCGTTACGTTCACTATCTAGACTCCTGGAATGAAGTTGCGTGAATTGGAATGTTTGGCTATTACGTGGCATTAACGGAACAACTTACTGTCGCGTACAGGCGGATCATGGCCGTGTATGTAGAGCGGCAAGAAAGCGGCTCGACAACCGACCTCTGATCCTGCTGTGGTTCCACCGTTATATTTCATAATGCCGTAACTGCGACAGTCTTGCCCGGTGCCTGCAATGGAAAAATGCAGACAACTACCAATTGTGATCATTCCGAACTTCGTTGGATAGATTTGATATTCGGAGGCATTGTGTCAGTTGATTCTGTGCTCGCTAAGCTGGCCCAACTGAAGAAAGTGGAGGCTGACCTTAAGAAGGAAGCAGGAAAATATGAAACTGATGCAGCGAAAAAGCGGAGTGCGGCTCAAGCGAAGAGAAAGTCCGCTGACCGGACTTCTTCCGCTTCTTCTAAGAAGAGTCTTCTAGATGCCGCGCTAAAGCTGGAAAAGGAGGCGGGCGCGCTCTCTTTGAAGGCGGCTGTTGTTGCCGGAAAGTTGGCTGACAATTCAAAAAGACAGCGGCAGGAGAATTCCAATCTGGCGCGAGCCCGGAAGGGTGTGACTACAGCTCAAGACCGCACGGACAGCAAGCGTCGGGAGGTTGAGAAGCGGCATGCACGTGAAGTGGCTCGTATCGCGAAGCCTACTGTGAGGCATATCCACGAAGTACGCCATATTCCAACGCCCAAGCAAGAGCAGCTGCGAGTGCTGTACTTGACCGCTAATCCTAGGATCCTTGACCAGGACCCTGATGGGGCTTTGGTGGTAACACGTATCCGAGTTGACAAAGAGATTCGAGACGTGCGCGCCGAGGTAAAGAGTGCGCTTCTTCGTGATCTCATCGAGATTGATCACTGGCCTGCAGCAACGGCTATGGATTTGCTAAATGGTCTAAACGACAAGCGGCCACACATCGTCCACTTCTCCGGCCACGGCGGAGGTCGCTTTCTGGAGTTTGATGATGGACAGCTGGAAGATCCGCAAGCAGTAGACGTTAGTTTCGAACACCTTGCGCGTGTCTTAGGGGCGACAGATCAGCCGCCACTTGTTCTCGTGCTCAATGCCTGTGACACTCTCGACGGGGCTGAAGAGCTTCTGGCGGCGGTTCCCGTCGTTATCGCGACTACCACGGAGATCTCTGACCAGGCAGCGAGTCTTTTTTCTACAGTATTCTATCGGGCGATCGCTTCCGGTCAAAACGTTCGCGCGGCGATTGAGCAGGCGCGAGTTATCATTGACATGCTGGCGGGTGGGGGTGGGGACGTTATTGCCTCCGTTACTCGCGACGACATCGACTTGAATGAGTTGGTGCTCATTAAGGTTCCAGAGGAAGGCGATCTTGCGTAGCCTACGGGTGATGGGTAGAAAGCCTGCATACGTGACGGCTGTCGGCCTTCTTTGCCCTTGGCGTGGCAGACAATGAGTCCTCGAACGCGGACAAACCGGGTTGGGTTACCGTGCCGTGGGCGAGAGAGGCGAACGGGTGAACTGGGACTTTGCCTTGGCGCGATGGACCCGGCAGGGGCTGCGCGGAAGGACCCGCGGCCAGTTGAGCTGACTGTGCCCAGCCGTGGCCAGCATTGAGTTGGCGAGCGGATGTAGTGCTTGGCTCGACAACGGCCGTTGACTGTCCCCTCGGTCAACCAGGTCAGCCACAGCTCGGAGAGAAGTTGGGTGAGCGTCGAGTGACTCAGGAGCGAGAGCTGCTTCGCTGTCCGAGTTGGCACACGGGAATGGGGGACGAGGGCCTTCAACAACAGTTGGTCGGGCTGCCTGGTCATGATGCTTCTGCCTTGGGTGGTTTGAGGTCGGGCGGGTAGCTCTTGGCGCGAAGCCAGGCGTCGAGGGCGAGCGCGACGATGTCACCATGCTGGATGTCATGATCGGCGTGGTAGCGGCGTATGCGCCGCTGGAGTTGGAGTACGTCGGGGACGGCGTAGTTCAGCTGTCCGCGTTTGGTGTGCCGGTTGTTGACGACGTCCAGGGTGTCCGGGTGCGGGGCGAACGGGTCGCAGGCCGGTTCTGATTGGGCTTCGAGCGCGTCTGCCAGGTCCCGCAACTGTCCTACGTGCGTGGATAGATCAGGCACGAATGTTGCTCCGGTCGGTCCGGCTAGGCGGCTAGTTAGCCGCCTAGCGGGCTAATGGAATAGTCGGTGGAAGGGGCGGCCGCTCCGTGTGCTGGCGGCCGCCCCGTGCGGGCTACGTCCTGGTCAGAACCCTCGGGTGGTAAGCCACTCGTCCAGTGCGACCGAGACAATGTCGCCGATGGGCAGGTGGTCGAGTTCGTTGTCCAGGGCGAAGCGCTTGATCCGCTTCTTGATTTTCAGCGCGGCGGGGACCGATGCGTCGAGGCTCTCGCGCGTGATGATGCGCTGGTTGAGGACGATCGCCGCTTCGGGTATGTCCTTTGGACGCCCCGGCCCCTGTGCCCAAGGCGTCCTGTCGCTGGGGGCGGGGGCCGAGCTGACGTGCTGCTCGTACTGAGGGCCGGGCGCTCCGGCCCTCGCTGGGAACGCCGTACTGCTCGTAGGCGGCGCAATTGTCTGGCGCACGGCCACCTCGGCCCGCTGTGCCAGACCAACAGGAGGTGTGGCTTCCGGCGGCGGTGCACTCGGCGTGGCCTCAGTCGTCGGCTGCTCGGGGGAAGCTGCGGTGGCGTGGTCCGCATCCCCGACGTGCTGCGAGGGCGTTGCGGAGGCGTGGGGCTTGGCAGGTGAAGGGTCGGTCTCCGCTGCCTGCTGTTCGTGGGGAGCGACGGCAACCGCAGGCTGCGCTTTGGACTCGGCGACGGCAGGGTTCGGGGTCTGCAGGGCCTCCTGTTCGGCAGTGAGCTGCTCGCGAGTGAGTTCGGCCGACGGGGGAGGCGCACTCGCCGCCTTCCTGGCTGCTCCACCGAGGACACGGCCCTTCGGCCGGGCCGGGGGCTTCATTCGTTCGGTCATACTGAGTTCAGCTCCTTCATGAGTGCGGCGTACTCGCTCAGCTCGGTCGGGATCTCACCGAAGGCCTCCATGTAGTGCACCCACGCGTGGATGACGGTCTCCGAAAGCGGGAACGGCTCGTTGCGATCCGGACCGATGCCCTCACCCTCGGCGGGCTCCAGCAGCTTCTCCTTCGCCGCGCGGGGCAGACTGGTGCGGTCGTCGGCCTTCACCAGGACAACGTGGGCGGTGACGTCGCGGGTGTTGCGGGCGGCGGCGCGCTCGGCCTCGTCGAAGGTGGCGATGAGCTTGCGGCGTTCGATTTTGGTGGGGGCGACGGGCACGATCAGCCGGTTCGCCTCGGTGACGGCCTCGTGGAACAGCTTTGCGCTGCCGCCGCCGGCGTCGACCACGATCGCGCCGAACTCGGCACGCTTCTCACGGATGTACTCGGCGATGTCATCGAACGGGTACCGCTCAACCACCAGGTTGTCGGGGACCTCGAAGCTCTCGGCCTGGGCGACCTTGAACCAGTCATAGGCGGACTGGCTAGTCGCATCGGCATCCAACAGCAAGGTCGGCAGTCCGAGGACGACGGCGTAGTACAGGGCGATGAACCAGGCGGAGGTGGTCTTGCCGGTGCCGCCCTTGAGCATGCCGACAACGATCACGAAGGCGTCCCAGGGGCGGGCTGAGGCCGCCGCCAGGGTCTTGTGACGGGTGTTCTCATTCACGTGTGTTCGATCTCCAGAAAGTAGAAGGGTGTTGTCTGGTGCGGTCGGTGGCGGCGCGCACGCGCAGCGGCGTGGGGGTGGGGCGCGTGCGGCGAAGCTGTCCTGGGAATGGCGCCGCGGCGGAGTCGGCAACCGACGGGCACGCTCGGCACGACCAGCGAGCAGCCGACCTCGGCCGGTCATGACCGCGTCCTGGGTCGGCGAGCGGGGCCGTGCCGGTGCTGGGGCCGCATCCGGGTGCCTGCCTGGTGCAGAAGCCGGTAGACCGTGGCGATCGAGTAGTTGCACTCCTTGGCGAGTTCCGGCACTGAGGCGCCGGCCTCATACCGCGACCGCAGGGATACCGCGAGCCTCATACGCGCTGCGGCATCCGCCGCGGTACGGATGCGGAGTGTCTGCTGGGTGGTGCGGGGCCTGCCCCCGGCCTCGATCAGCAGCTGCCGCGCGGCGCGTCTTGTTCCGGCCCCGGCCGCGGCCAACTCGGTGAGTGTCGCGCCGTGCTGCTCGTAGAGGCGGCGCAGGTGGGCGGCGAGGTTGCGGCGGGCCTGCCCGTCGCGCAGCCTGCGGGTCTGCCACGAGGTGCGCATGACGGTCCCGGCCTCGCGTAGGCGGTTGAGGACCGTGCCGTACGACAGTTCACTCGTGGCGACGAGTTGGGTGACCGTGGCCCCGGCTTCGTACTGCTCACGCAGGCCTTGAGGAGTGACCTCTCCCGTCTCGGTACCAGCGGGTGGTGGGGGTTGCGGGTTCACGCGACGGACTCCCATTCACTGAGGGCTTCGGCATGGGCAGCTGCCAGCTCGTCGTAACTGCGCTGGTCAGTGGCGGTGATGAGGATCAGTCGGCCGTCGGTGGCCACGCGCCAGTCAGCGGCGGGACGTCCGGTCGTCGGGTCGAGGACGGACCCGTCGGGGGAGTGCCACGAGGCCGGGATCTCGTCGGCTCGCGGTGCCGGGACCAGGACCTGGCGACCGCCGTGGACGATCACTACGGCTTTGCTGCGGTGTTCCGCGAGCCGTTCCAGCGCCTCCCGGTACGCCGCACGCTCAGCCACATGCAGCGCCCTGCGCCGGGCAGCGCTACCCGCGGTGCCGTAGCAGTGGGCGACGGCGTCCCAGCCCTGTGCGAGCGGCCCGTCCGGGGTTGTCCCCGGTGCGTGGGTGGGCAGCCCGACGCCTTCGAGGGCGTGGGGTGTCAGAGTCCAGGTCTGGTCGGTCTGCCGGACCAGTCCATGCAGGGCGAGGCGTCGCAGCGTTCGGTAGGCCGTGGCGCGGGAGACGGAGGAGGAGCCGACGAGGTCATCGACGGTCTGCCCGGAGCGCAGGTGCAGCGCGCCGATGACCATCAGGGCGGAGCTGCCGAGGCCGTGGTGGGCGAAGGCATCGTGGCTCATCAGGCGGCCGATGACGGTGGAGTCGATGTCGGCCCCCGTGGCCGTCTCAGGGGTGGGCCACTCCTCAAGTGCCGGGTCGGGGGGGTACTGAGTGGTTCGGGAACGAGACGGCGAAGCGGGCATGCCGTGGCGGCCGGAACTGCTGTCGTTGAGGTACCAGGTGGAGCCCTCCCGGCCGTGGCCGACCCGTAGCCGGCGCAGCCAGCCCCGCGGCTTGAGGACGGTCTCGTAGACGGCCCGCAAGGTCGTCCGGGAAATGCCTGCTTCCTCCGCCGTCTGCCGCTCGCTGGCGTGGTGCAGAGGACCGCCCGCGATCTCCGCGAAGTTCAGATGCGCCCGCAGGACCCGCAGCGCGGTGCGTCCCCGCTCTCCGCGCCAGGGCGTTGTCTCGATACGGTCCCGCAGCGCGGCGAGAACCTCGTACGAGTCATGGCGCGACTCCAGCGACCGTGTACTGCAGACCGCTGCCGAGGAGCTGGCCCACACCCGGCGGATGTAGTCCAGGGCCCGCGTCTGCCCGGAGCGCAGCGCGATGTGTCGGGCGTGCCGTCCGCCCTCGTGCTCGGGGTGCAGGAGCATCCGCGTCAGCTCGTCGACGGTTCCGCCGGCGCGTGCCACATGGCAGGCGATGGCCGCCGTGATCCGGTGACCGTGCTCAGCCACACCGTGGCGGTCCTCGCGCCGGACCACGGTCCGGCCGTCGGAACTCAGTCTGCTGTAACTGCCCGTCGCATAACGGCCGGTGAGGTCCCCGAGCAGAATGAGATCAGCTGCAGCCGTAGGCAGCTGGTGAAGGCCCAGTCGCTCGCTCGGGTGAAATGGGCGCTGGGAAGAACCTGTCTGGTGGGTGCTGTGTGGCACTGTGGAGCCGTCCCGCAAGGACAGAGACGCCACCCAGGCCCGCTAAAACCGCGGATGGTGTCCGGTACCGACCTCCAATCGGTGCCAGCGAAGCCTCCAGGATGGACATCCTGGAGGCCTTCGTATGCCTGGCTCCGATGCTGGAGGCAGGCGTCCCCATCGCGGCTCGACCAAGGTCGAATCCGAGTACCTTCAGAGGATTCATCTCCTCATCAACACCGTCCGACCTGGCCGACTCGGACCAAACCAGAGGGTGGGTGCCTCTGATCTGCTCCGAGCAGCTCGGTTCGAATCGGGGTCGAATCAGAGCGGTTTCCTCTGACTGTCTCCGATCACCTCTGCAACCCGACCTAGCAGGTCACAACCGATTCGGCCCGCAAAGGAGCAGGTCAGAAGGGTGCCTCGGATAGACCCGGCGTACAGCCCGACTCGTCTGCCCCCCCAGGGCCCATGACCAGCGTAATTGCAGGTCAGGGGACTTTTCGTAGGTCGACGGGCTTCGCCGCACCCCGGTCCATACCCGTTCGAACAGGACCGCGCGGCTACGTACGTAGCCATGAATGCAGCCATGCCTGTGGGGCCGGAGACGGGCGTCGTGGGGAGTGCTCCTCGCCGCATCGCCCGCCGGTCACCTCATGCCGGAAGCCAGGGCTGCCCCTTCACCTCTCGGGACTGGCCTGTCGGGTCGTGCGTTCAGGAGCAGGTCTCAGACCCAGCGGGTCGGGAGTTCGGGAAACCCCCGGCCGATCGTCGAGAACCTGACGTACGGATCGGATTCGACGAATCCGGACCGGGCCGACAGTTCGGGGTCCGCCACCACGACATGGATCTGTGGCGGGCGGCCGGGGGAGGCGGTCAGATACGGCTCCTCCAGGACGGCCGCGTCGTCGAAGCGCACCCACCGGGTGATGCTCCCACCTGTCACCGGGTGAGACCTCCCCCGGGAGATGACCTCCACGGCATCGGAGAACCGGAGCGCGGCACTCTTCATGGCCGTCCATCCCCGCATCGTCGACCAGAGCGTCTGCGTCTCCATGAATTCCGCGAAGTCGGCGAACATGTCCAGATATTCGCCGCTCCACGAGACTCCGACCCTCCCGTCGCGACGCAGAACGATCGCGCAGGGAGCGTCCTGGTTTTCCGCGATGCGGATGAACTCGTCTCCATCAGGGGACGACGTCCAGCCGTTTCGGGAGACCGAGAGCAGGGTCCACCCGTAGTAGTTCCCTCCGTGGCAAGGAAGGGTGCTTCCCTCCCATTCCCCCCTGAGCAGTTCGACCAGGTCTCCCGCCTCTGCCGGGAATTCGATCGAGTCGACCTCAGGAAGCCCACGAGGGGTACGTACTTCCTCGTTCAGGAATCGGACGGACTCTGCTGTCAGTCTCACGGGACGCTCCATTCAGGGATGACGGATCAGTGGTCGACGTTCAGCAGAACCCTGCAGTGGGGCGGCACATCTGCCCGAGGCACGCCATGACGATCCCATCCGTACCCCTGGGACCCACCTCGGACGTCGACGGACTGCGTCCTGGATCCTCCGATCGGCAGACCACGACTCTCAAGATCGCACAGTGCGCCGATCTCCCCGCGCTCTTGCCGTCGACTTCGATCAACAACACCGGCCTGAAGCTCAGTCGGGCGGATCTGCTGCGGAACTATCTGTTCATGCGGCTGCCGATGCTCGGCGAGCAGGTGTACGAAACGTACTGGCTGCCCATGCAGGACAGCCTGAGCAACGGCGAGCAACAGCTCATGTGGCTGCAGTTGGTGCTCGACGGCGACGACCGGGTCCGCCGCCAGGACCTCTTTGCCGCGCAGCAGCAGCGATTCGAGCGCCCGGAGGTGAGCGAGGCCGACATCGAGGCGTACATCAGGGAACTCCACCGCCGCAGCGCCCACTTCCGCCGGATCGTCCGCCCCGAGAACGAACCCGATCCGCTGGTACGAGGACACCTGATCCGGCTGCAGGACCGGCAGGCGGTGGTGGCCTACCCCGCGCTGATGCTGCTGCTCGACCGTCGGGCACGCGGGAAGGCGGACGCCGCGGAGACGGCACGGGCCATGGAGTACATCGAGAGCTTCCTCGTGCGCCGGACGATCTGCCGGGTGCCGCCGAACAACCTGAACAGGATCTTCCAGGCCGTCCCCGCACAGTTCCCGCAGGGCGTTCCGGTCGCGGACGGCCTGCATCAGCTGCTCTCCGCGGAGAACCGCTTCTGGCCCGACGACGAGGAGCTGCGTACGAAGGTCCGGGAGGCGCCCTTCTACCGGTACGGCCTCCCGCATCAGCGCAGGCGTGTGCTGCAACGCCTTGAGGAGGGTTACGGCCACCCCGAGCCAACCATCCCTTCGAGGGGAGACAGGGACTGCTGCAGGGCAGTCACCTGGAAGTGAACCGCCGTATCGCCGCCACCGACCGCTGGGGTGTGAAGGAGATCCTGGCCCGGGCCGACGATCTCGCCGACCGGGCGATCAGGTTGTGGCCGCCCCGTTGCGCGGCGTCGGCCGCGCCGAGCGAAGCCGCGACTGGCACCTTTTGCCGGTATCGCCGGCGTGGCCAACGTGTACCGGGGTGCTCAACGCGGAGGGGAAAGGTCGCCGACGGCTTTCGCTGGGGCTCAGAGGACCAGGGCGACCTCCGCGCTCTGCTGACGGCCGACGGCATCCACTTCACGATCACCGGGGCCGCCGATCCCGCCCAGCGGCTCACCAGCGACGACCTCGCCCTGCTCGTCGCGGACGCGGAGGACGAGCCGGAGGAGGCCGGGGAGGTGGCGCAGCCCGTACCCGGCGGCCAGGCCGTGCAGACCCGGGCCGCGCGGTTCCTCCGGCAGCTCTCGGCGGATGACAGCGCGCAGACCGTGAGCGCGGTGAGTGAGGTGCTGGCGCGATGGGAAGAACTCGGCGGCTGGGTCGGCTACGGCACCGGGAAGGCGACGAACAGCGCCTTCCTGATGCTGGGTGAAGCGGGCCTCCCGGGCCGAGGCGTCTGGCCGCTCACCCTGTACCCGGGCGGCGGCCGGGGCGGTACTGCCGAAGTCGTGTTCCAGCACATGGCGACCCGGGAGCCGTTCACGGACCGTGCGCTGCGTGCCGAACTCCTTGCGCGATTCAACGAGTTGGCGGGCGTCGACATCCCGGAGGGCAAGCTCGAACCGCGGCCCAACTTCCCCCTGGCGCACCTGGCGCACCTGGCGGAGAGCGGCAACCGCGAGTTGTTGATCGGGACGCTCACCTGGTTCCGGGATCGCTGGCAGGACCGGGACCCCGTCTGTGGTGCTGGGAAGGTGGGAGTCCGTCCGATGCGAGCGCCAGGTGTCTCGCGCCGCGCGTAGCGCCGTACGGGCCCCCTCCAGCAACTCGCTCCGCCGTCGCGACCTTTCGGCCTGCGTCGGCTTCTCTATGAGCATGAACCAGGGCTCGTGCTCGGCGAGGAGCGGGTTCAGCCCCCCCCGGAAGACATGAGCGGAGTGCAGCTTCCACTGGCTGTTCCAAGGGGCGACGCCGTGTTCCGGGCTTCCTTGCAAGCCGGAGTGGCGGGCGTCAACTCGTGGTGACCAGCTCTTCGAGTAGCTGCTCCAGCAGATTGTTGTCACCGAGGAAGCTCTTCACCGAGGCGTCCTCGTTGCGTTGAGGGTCCATGCCCGACCAGTTCAGGGCGTATCCCGCGTCGGCGCTGAGTTGGGCGAGGAACGCCCGCTGGGCACGGCCGTTGCCCTCGCGGAACGGGTGGAGGACGTTCAGGTCGCCGTACAACGTGGCCAGTTGGATGACGAATGCCTGCCGGTGGAGATTCTGTAGATGACCGGAGGAGGCGAGACGGCCGAAGATCTCTCCGGCGTAGGGCACCAGGTTTCTTGCCGGGCAGAACGGTGTGCGTTTGGCGATGTTCACAGTGCGTAACTCGCCTGCCCACGGATAGATGTCACCGAAGATCGCGGCATGGAACGCTTGGAGATGGCCGAGGTCGTACGCGCCGGGTAGGGGGCGTTCGGCGAGCATGACGAGGCGTGCCCGGGTGATGTCCGCTTCCGCTGCCGCGAGCGGCTGATGGTCGGTGATGCCGAGCTTGTTGCGCAGCACGCCGTTGGGCATGGAGTACGGATCGTTCACCCGGCCCGCCGCTCCGAAGTCTGCTTGTGGCGGGCGATCGCGCGGGCGACAAGGGTGTCCGCGTCGAGGTCGCCCTTCACGTATGCCTCGGTGTCGCGGTCTGAGGCATCGGAGGCATGGAGCCCCTCGGCCTCAATGGAGCCGGTGGCCGAGGCGACGGCCGCACGCCGTGCCGCTCGGCCGCTCAGCGCCTCGAAGGCCTCGACGGACAGCAGGACACCCTGGGGCTTGCGGTGGGCACCGATCAGGACCGGGTCAGCATCCGCGCCGGACTCCGACAGGTCAGTCAGGATCCGCGACAGTCGCGCGCGCGCGTCGCTGACGGTCACGACCTCAGGAATCTCCATGCTGTCACCGTACCTATATAGAGGCTTGATTCTGTACAGATTCTAGTACGGATTCCGGTGGGCGTCCCGCCTCGGGCGGCCTTGGAGGTATCCCCAACCCCGTCCTGGAGGCTGCCATCAACCGAGACCGCGAGGTCCGCGCCGATGCCGGCGGGTTTGAACCGGACCACCGGTACATCGCGCCGGTTGAGTTCGGTGATCACCATGTCGGCGGTGATGCCGCTCGCCTCGGTGGCCACCAGAACCCGCCTCTCCGAGAACGACGAAGCCCCCGTTCCGGACCGCTCCGGCGCGGGGCGGCTCCTTGCGTAGCCGTCAAGGTAGTCACGGAAACGTTCTCCCTGCACGTTTGTGCAGGTCATAGCGCTGCGGTGATTCTCCCCGGCGTACAGCCCGACTCGTCTGCCGCCCCGCATTTCTGCAGGCCGGCGCCCATTCGCCCAAGCTGGGCAACCCATGGAAGGCCCTTCGAGGGGCCGTGCCGCATCACGCGGTGGACTCTTTCTGTTCTCCGCAAGCTCGGAGAGGTGCTCTCCAGTGCCCTCCAGCGGGTTCTTCGGCGGGATGGCGACACGGGTGGACGCGGATGGAGAGATTTGGCAGGGCGATTTGGCCAGGGGCAGTGCTCCAGCCGTAGATCATGATCATGGATGCAGAAGTCGCCGGCCCGGTAGCCTGCCGATGTGGGTGGGCCCTGGTATGAGCGGCAGTTGATCGCGGACGGTTTCGAGCGGGCGTACGCCGTCCTGGAGTGGTACGACGGGCCGCGTAAGGGCCTCGCGGTCATCGATGGGGTCCCGCACTACTTCGAGGGCTGGGACCATGACCCCGCCGACGCGGCCGACGAGTACTTCGTGTGGCCCGCGAGTGAGGTGGCGGTGGCGATGGAGCGCGAGCAGTGGGCGATCTTCGTCAAGTACGAGGTTTCCGAGGCCGGGAGGGACGAGCATCCGGCGAACGGTGGGATCGATGCCCGCTACGATGAACTGGAATCGCTCCTCGCGCCCCACCGCCAGGCGCCGGAGGGTGCTCGGCGGCTGGCGGGTGAGGTGCGGTTGGACGACGGGGACCGCTACCGGCCTGACGGGGGCGACCTCTGGCTCCGGTGGCGCCCGAGCAGGTGAGGCCGCCGTCGGTCACGTTCCGCACCGGCCTCGGCGTCAACTTCATCTCCACCGGCCAGAGTTCACGGGGTGTTCCCCGAAAAGGATGGTCATTGCGCCGACCCACCCCTGGACGGCGGACGGCATCAGTAGCATGCCGCCGGTCAGTAGTCGTGCGAGTGTGCGGAGGCGGGGCCCATGACCACGGTTGAGAGCTACTGGGACAGAACCGACGACGAGCTGTATGCCTTGCTGGGGGCGGAACTTCTGGGCGAGGGCCTTGGCCTGTCGCCGGAGGACGAGGAAAGTCACCGGGAGTTCGGCCGGGAGTGGTTCGCGGACAAGCACGCCGAGTTGCAGCGCCGGATCTGCCATCACGAGAAGGCACAGCCGTTTCTCGGTACGACGTCGACGGACCGGCTCATCGACGCCTTCACCGTGCAGGAACTGATTGCCGACTTCGCGGGGGACGCCAAGACCGCTGTCCTGATCGCCGTGTTGGTGGGCAGGGTCGGACTCGGTGCGTTCTGCCGCAACGCTCCGGCACCGGAACTGTCCGCGTGAGCGGCGAGAGACTCGCCTTCCTTCAGTACCAGAAGCTCAAGGTCAACCGGGCACGCCAGCTGTCCCAGATACGCGAGCGGCTCACGGAGTTGGGGGACGACCGCGGGCTGCGGGAACTCGAAACGATGATGACCGAGTTCGGTGCGACCGGGCCCCAGGCACCGGACGACCCCATCGGTGAGACGCTCGCCGAACTGGTCCGGCAGATGAAGGACACCCTGGCCGATCTCGGGGCGAGCCGCGCGACCCTGGACGACGTATGGGCCGTGGCTCTCAAGCGCGACACGTTCTCCGCCCGGATGACACGCTTCACCGACAACTCGGGACTCGTCGCCGTCTCGGACGCCACCTTGAGCCTGTGCGGTCTGTACGCCCAGGCCCTGGGCCTTGCCGGGCAGCGCGGCCCCGAACCGCAGGTGCTGGCCGGTCTGCTGCGCTACTACAACACCCAGCAGAGGGTGTTCGGGCTCGCCGGGAAGATGGAGGTCCGGCTGGAGCCGGCGGCCGCGGAGCAGGCCGCCTTCTTCCAGTACATGGCCGCACAGTTCGTCCTGGCCCACGAACTCGCGCACTACGTCCTGGGGCACGCGTCCGCGGTGAGTGCCTTCGCGCCGGACGAGTACGTGCCTGTCTGCTCGGAGAGTCACCGGTTTGAGGCCGAGGCCGACCTGTACGCGCTGCGGGCCGTCCGGCGCGCGTGCGAGCGGCTCTTCGACGAACTGCCGGCCGCCGGCGGCGAGGCTGCGCTCGGGGCTGTGGGAGCAGCCATCGGGATGCTGGCCGTACACGCCACCGAACGAGGACTATTCGTCCGGCGGGGCGCCAGCCATCCCCCCGCCCGGCAGCGGGCGGCCGCGCTGCTGCGGGAAATGAACCCCGACGAGCGCAAACTCGCCCAGGAGACCCTCGACCTGGCCCTGACGGTGACCGAAGCCGCATCCACCATCGGGGCAGGAGCCGTCCCCTTCACCCCCGGGATGTTCGGCTCGGCCCCCATCCACACCCCGCTCGGCCCCTCCTACCTGAAAACCACCGAGGTCTGCGACGCGATCCAGTGCCGCCCGCGGGAGTGGTACGTAGAGCTCTTCGACCGGGCGGGCCGCGAGCTGGGCGAACTCTGGCTCGCTGACGGCGCCCATCTGGCCGCCGAGGGGGAGCCGGCACTGGCTCTGCGAACGTGGGGTCTGCCAAAGGGAACCATCGGAGCCCTGTGCGACCCGGAGCAGCCGCTCACCTTCAACTCCCTCTACACGAAGCTGCGGGCCGCCTTCACCTCCCGCAGGCTCCCGGAGGACCGTCTGCTCGCCTACGCGATCGCGGCGGCAACGCTGGTCGGCGAACCCCTGGGCGGGGAGACCGGCCGGCCGGCAGCCGAGTGAAGAATCCAGGATTGTCTTCGATGAGGCATGAAGTGCCGTGCCACGTAGTGCCGTTTGGTCTTTTGGGCGGAACGGCGGGTACGTGACATCCGTTGGGTGCGCTCGAATGAGCATTTGGTTTCGACAGTTGTAGAAACATTTCCGTGTTTCAAGAACTCGATGCCGGGTAACGCGGTGTCCGGTTACGGTTTTCGCTCCACTGCTGAGATCTAGCAAGAGCGGACGGGGAATGCTTCCGGAAATGGTGTCGCTTGCTGCCACAGGGGCCCACGCGTTGGTGCAGGCTGCCGGGTCGGATGCTTGGGTGCGGATAAGCGCCCAGGTGGCGAACTGGCTCGCACGAGGCAATGAGGGTCACGCACAGGGAGAGCTGGAGCGCCTGCAGTTGAGCGCGGCCGCGGTCGTCGACGCGCACGGCGACGAGAGAGTGGTCATCCGTCAGGAAGCCATCTGGCAAGAGCGGATGGAACGTGCGTTGGAAGCCCTCGACGACGCATCTCGAAACAACGCCGCGGCCGAGCTCACGGCTCTGATCGAAGCCTGGCGCGACTCGGCGAGTGCGGTGACACAGACGCACGGGAACGTTCTGTCGTACGGCGCGAACGCGATCAACACCCACACACAGATCGTGAACGGGAACGTGAACATCACCCCCCCTCTCCTTCCGGACCAGCAGCAGGGCTGACAGGGGCGGCGACCCCGTCGTTCGGCGTTCCCGCTCAGACTCATCGCGTTCGAGCGGCGGATCCGGCGACTGCGGCCGCCTTCCCGATGCAGCCCTACGAGGACGGGGTTCCTCGGCCACAGCTGAGGAACCCCGTGCAGGTCGGCACGATTCCAGGGCCGGCCAGGTGCTTCCAGCAGCGGGTTGTGGCCAGGGAGATGAACCCGCTGCCGTCCCACGACCGGCCTGCCGCCTACGTGCTGGAAGGCATGGGCGGAGTGGGCAAGACGCAGCTGGCCGCCGCGTTCGCCCGTGAGGCATGGGTGGCCGGCCAGCTCGACCTCCTGCTGTGGATCAACGCCGGCGACCGGATCGGCATCGAATCCGCATACACCGAAGCCGCCGTACAGCTGTCCGGTAGCAACACCAAGGATCCTCGGTCTGCCGCACAATCCTTCTTGGCGTGGTTGCAGTCGATAGCGCAACAGCACCTCTGGAGATGGCTCATAGTCCTGGACGACGTGGTCAACCCCGATGATGTGCACCAGCTTTGGCCGCCCGCCAGTCCCCACGGGTGCACCGTCATCACCACCCGCCGCCGAGACGCCGCTCTCTCAGGAGACAGCAGGCATCACATCCAGGTCGGCATGTTCGACGAGAAAGAGGCCGTTTCCTACCTCGCCAAATCCTTGGAGAAACACAGACGCTCGGAACCCCCGGGCGAACTGGCGGCGCTGGCGCAGAGTCTGGGACGTCTTCCTCTGGCCCTTTCGCAGGCCGCGGCTTACATGGTCGATTCGGGTAGCAAGGCCGTCGAATACCGCAACCGGCTGGTCGGCAAAGAACACTCCCTGGCTGATGTCGCCCCCGACAGCCTTCCTGATGATCAGGAATTCGCGGTCGCCGCGACCTGGGCCCTGTCGGTTCAGAAGGCCAATGAGCTGCGCCCGAAGCGTCTGGCCGAGCCCATGCTGCACCTCACGTCCGTACTGGACGCGAACGGTATCCCGGCAGCCGTTCTCACCAGCCCGCCCGCTCTGGCCTATCTTGCCCAGCAGAGCCGTGACCGGGGGAAGCACCGCCCGCAGCGTCAGCAGCCCGTCTGCGACGCGGTCAACGCCAAAGGGGCGCTGCGGGCCCTCCACCGCCTCAGCCTGATCGATCACACATCTGAAGATCCGTATACGAGTGTTCGCGTCCATCAGATTCTGCAGAGGGCCGTACGCGACGCGCTTCAACCCGCCCGTACGGACCAACTTGTCCGCGCGGCCGCCGACGCGCTCACCGCGGCATGGCCCCAGATCGAACGCGACACGGTCCTCGCTCAAGCCCTGCGCGCGAACGCCAGCTCACTCATCAGCTATGCGGGGGACGCCCTGTGCCGGAATCGTGCCCACCCAGTCCTGTTCCGTATCGGCCGAAGTCTGGGAAAGTCCGGGCAGGTAAGCGCCGCATGCGACTATTTCGAAAGCCTCATCAAGGCCCTGCTGGAGCAGTTTCCGACCAGGCACCGTGACGTCCTGGCAGCCCGCGGCTGTCATGCTCGTTGGCTGGGTGAAGCAGGAAGCCCTCGCAGCGCAGCTGAACTGACCGCCGACCTTCTCGTCGACCTACGTCACGTACTGGGCTCCGACGACGAAGAAACCCTGGCCGCACGCAGCAGACTCGCTCGATGGCGTGGCGAGGCCGGCAACCCCCAGGATGCCGCAGCCGCGACCACGGCATTGGTCGAAGACCTGAAGAGAATTCATGGGTGGAACCATCCTCGAACTCTTGCCGCACGCAGCAATCTCACGTATTGGAAAGGTCGGACAGGCGACTACGCCGCAGCAGTAATAGAAGCCGAGGACCTGGTCAACAGCATGACGCAGGCCCTCGAACCGGATCACCCGTACCTTTTCGCTGCCCGCAGTCACCTGGCCCATCTGCGTGGAATGGCCGAGGCGCCTCACGCCGCCCTCGCCGCTCTTACCGCACTCCTCGCGGACCGGAAGCGAGTCCTTGGCGACCACCATCCCGACACCTTTGCCACTCGTCAGGAACTGGCGCACTGGCAGGGGAAAGTGGGTGCCCTTCCGCAGACGGTCTCCGAACTGACCCAACTGCTCACGGACCAGGAACGCATCTGCGGACCCAACAGTCCACCGTCTCTCGCCACCCGCAACAATCTCGCCTGCTGGCGTCATACGGCGGGTGACCACTACACGGCGATGCGAATGATGGAGCAACTTGTTGATGACATGTTGCGCGCACTGGGTTCCGACCACCCCTACACGCGTATCGCGCAGAGTAATATGCAGAACTGGCGTGAACTCCCGAATGCGGAGTACCTGCCCATCTTCTACTGAGCCCGACCGGGCGGGCGGGGAGCGCTCGGGTGCTCGTCGCCTCCGGAGTGATTGACGTAGGTCCGGGAGCCTCTGTAATCGTCGCGGGCCACGCTCGACGAGGACGGCGGGCTCGCGGCGGCCGTGGGTGGTAACGGCGACGGTGTCTCCCTGGTGGAGCGGTTACGTGCCCGCTGCCTGGAGTACCGCCTCGGGCTGCATCACCACCACACCATGGCGGACGGCGCCTTCCCCGTCTTCGAGCGGCGCTATCCCGAGATCGCCCCCGTCATTGAGCGGTTGAGGGAAGAGCATCGGCAGGTGGCCGCGGGGCTCGATCGGCTCACCAGGCTTGTGGAGAGCGACGACGGTCAGGATGTGAACTGGTTGCGGGGGGAGTTGGAGCGGACCGTGGTCGGCATCGAGGAGCATTTCGTGTACGAGGAGACGTACCTGCTGCCCGCCCTCGGGGTGACCCCGCCCGGCCCCACCTCGTAGGACCGCGCCGGATCGCGCCGGACCACGGTCCGGTACCGTGGCGGATCCGGAGGTCGAAGCGATGTCAGAGGAGTCGGACGCCGGTAGTCGTCTCACCGCTGAAGAGGCGGTTCGGGCGATGCTCGTCACGTTGCCGCGGCTGGTCTCCCGTGCCAAGCGCACCCCCGTGCCCGAGCAGTTGCGGTCGCTGCGGCTGGCGCCCAGGCATCTCTCCCTGCTGTCCTGTCTGATCTTCGACGGGCCCACGTCCGTCAAGGACCTCGCCGCCCGGCTGGAGGTCGCGCCGACCACGGTCAGCCTGATGGTCAGCGATCTGCGGCGCGAGGGGGTCGTGGAGCGTCGCTCCGATCCCGACGACCGCAGGCGCAGCATCGTCTCGCTGCCCAGGTGTCCCAGTTGAGGGTGACCGTGGTGGGCTCCTCAAGGGTGAGGTCGGTGTACGCGCAGGTGTAGTCGCCGAGCAGGAAGTCGAGTAGAACCCAAGCCGACCGCGGCGGGGCACCCCTGGTGAGGGCGGGGGTCCCTCTCAAGGCGCGACGCGCGCCTTCGTCCCGGCCTCCAGGGGCAGGGCCGTACCGGCGGCGGCCGTCGCGTGACGGTGGCCGGAGCCGGAGCCGGAGCCGGAGCCGGAGCCGGAGCCGGAGCCGGAGTCGGCATCGGTGTCCGCGTCCGCGTCCGCGTCGAGGTCGCTCACGTCGACCCGTCCCGGTGGCAGCACGAGGGCGAGCAGTCCGGCCAGTGTGTAGAGGCCGACGACGGTCAGCAGGCCGACGACCGCCGAGTCGGTGGGTGTGTGCCGGTCTTCCAGCAGCGTGAAGTACACGGTGCCCACGATCGCGACGCCGGTGGCCACGCCGATCTGGATGGCTGTGTTGATCAGCGAGGACGCGGCGCCCGAGGCGGACTTGGGCATCTGGGCCAGCACGATGGTGAGCAGCGTGCCCGCGACCATGGCGAGGCCGATACCGGAGACGACCATTCCGGGTGCCAGGTGCCACCACTCCAGTGAGCCGGACCAGTGGTCGACGGTCCAGGTGATGACCCCCATGCCCACGGCCATGACCGCGCAGCCCAGGAGCACCACCCGGCGGCCGAGCGGCATGAGTTGCGGGGCCACGGCCGAGCCGATGCCCACGCCCACGGTGAACGTGACCAGGGCCACCGCGGTGCGCAGAGGGGAGTACCCCTCGCCCGTCTGGAGGTGGACCGTGAGGACCAGTTGGTAGGCCATCCCGCAGAAGAACAGGATGGCGACGAGCAGGCCGCCGAGCGAGCTGCGGTGGTGCAGCAGTGCCGGGTCGATGATCGGTGACTCGCCGCGGGCGATCACCCGGTGCTCGTAGCGGACGAACAGCCAGAGGACCACCGGGCAGGCGATCATCAGGGCGAAGGTCCACCATGGCCAGTCCAGTTCGCGTCCCTGTACGAGCGGGAAGAGCAGGCTGATCAGGCCGACGGTCGCGATCAGGGTGCCGCGGATGTCGAAGCTCTCCCGGGCCTCCACCCGCGACTCGCGGGTGAGGAGGGCGGCGGCGACCAGCGCGGCCAGTCCGACGGGAACGTTGACGTAGAAGACCGGCCGCCATCCCAGTCCGAAGAGGTCGGCCTCCAGGAGGACGCCGCCGAGCAGGGGGCCGCCGATGCCGCCCACGGCCAGCGACATGCCGTACATGGACATCGCCTTGGGGCGCTCGGACTTCGGGAAGTCCACCTGGAGCATCGCCAGGACCTGGGGCACCATCAGCGCGGCCGCGGCGCCCTGGAGGATCCGGGAGGCGATGAGCATCTCCGGGTTGACCGCCGCGCCCGCCAGCGCCGAGGTGACGACGAAGGCACCGAGGCCGATGAGGTAGATCCGCCGGCGGCCGAGCTGGTCGCCGAGGCGGGCGCCGGTGATCATGGCGGCGGCGAAGGCCAGCGTGTACCCCGCCACCGACCACTCCAGCTGGGCGGACGAGGCGTCCAGGTCTTCCTGGACGGCGGGCAGGGCCACGTTGAGGACGGTGTTGTCCACCATGTCCATGAACACCGCGAACAGGGTGACGGCCAGCGTCGCCCAGCGCTTCGGGCTGTACTGCGCGGGGGGCGCCGTATCAGCTTGTTGTTCCACCGTCATGGGACGGCCCTTCCGGTAGGCTCGGGAGCAGTAGGCGAGCAAGGCAAATCTATTTTGCTTTCAAAGCAAAGCTATTGCGGGGGCTGTGTCATGTCAAGCGATGGTCGGCAGGAGTCAGGGCTGAGCGTCGACAACGGGGTCCGGACGCTCCTGCTCCTCATGCCGCGTGTCGTCGCACGCACCAAACGCACGCCGGTGCCTCGGCAGTTGGAGGAGTACAACCTCGCTCCGCGCCACCTGTCCCTGCTGGCCTACCTGTACTTCGACGGGCCGCTCGCCGTCAGCGAGCTGGCCACCCGGCTGGAGTTGGCCCCGGCCACGGTCAGCCTGCTCGTCGGGGAGCTGAACCGGTACGGCGTGGTGGACCGCAAGGAGGACGAGGCCGACCGGCGCCGCAAGATCGTCAGCATCGCCGAGCCGTACCGGGACGCGGTGCGCAGCTGGCTGGAGAACGGCGTGAACGCCTGGCGGGTCGCACTCGAACCACTGAGCCCGGCCGAACGGCAGACCTTCATCGACACCCTGCGTGTGTACGAGCGGGAGCTCATGGGCGCGCAGGAGCGACAGGCGGCCGCTGCCACCGCAGACTGATCGACGTCCGCAGGCGCGCGCCAGCCACTCCGTGATGTGACGGTTGTTCGTGCGCCCCCGTGAACGACTACGGCTACGGATCCGACGACCGTGAATCGGGAATCGGCGTTGAATTAGGCACGACCGGGCTGCGACTGGCCCTGTTCATCACCGGCGCGGTCCAGTTGGGCTATGCGCTGATGGCAATCCTGAATCTGTTGAAGTGGCGGATCAGGCCCGGGGTGATCACCGTGTCTCCGGAGGCCACCGCCCGGATGCCCGCCGTCAGTTCGTCGGGGAGGACGTCCTTCAGGAGGAAGCCGCCGGCTCCGGCACGCAGGGCCGCGTACGCGTACGCACACTCGTCAAGGTCGAAGGTCGTGAGGACCAGGACGCGCGAACGGGCGCCCGACTCCACGATGCGGCGGGTGGCCTCGACGCCGCCCATGCCCGGCATGCGGACATCCATCAGTACGACGTCGGGGCGCGGTTCGGCCACGGAGTACTCCCAGCGGAGTCGTCGTCGAGACGGAGAGGAGGGACTGCGCGACCCGTGCCTCACGCCAGGTAGGGAATCCCGGCCGCCTGCGGTACCGGAGATGCGAAGACGGCGGGGGGAGTGGTACCGGGGTACCACTCCGCCCTCGCCCCGGGGAACTCGGACCACGGCTCCCGAGGAACACGCACCCTCGGCGCATGGCTAGCCGGCCGCCGGGGATCCCGGTCGCTCGGTCTGCCAGCCGGCCGCCGCCGCGATGCCGATGAGCAGCGGCCAGAGGGCGGCGCCCATCTCCTCCGGGGTGCCGGGGCAGTCGTGGCGCAGCCAGTCGACGACGCTGCCGAGTACGGCGCCGGCCACGAACGCGGCCGCCGGGTCGTGCGGGGTGCCGACGGCGTCCGCCCGGTCCTCGGCGCCCTCGGTCTCGTACGGGCCGGTGTCCTGGCCCGGGCTCCGCCTGAAGTGCGCGGTCACCGTCATGCGCTGGAGCAGGTGGTTGATGACCCGCGCGCTGCCGTCGTCGCCGAGCAGGGCCCGGTAGAGGGGAGCGTGTTCGGCGACGTGCGCGAAGAGGTCCGGCAGGGGGTTGTCCGGGGGGCCGCCGTCGGGGGTGGCCGGTGGGACCGCCGCGGGGCTGGCCGCCACCAGTTCGTCGAAGACCGTCGTGCACGCGGCGGCGGCCAGGTCGTGCACGTCGGTGTAGTGCTCGTAGAACGTCGACCGGTTGACGCCCGCGTGTTTGGTGATGTCCGAGACCGAGATCTGGCTGAGGTCCCGCTCGGCGATGAGTTCGCGCAGGGCGGTCTCCAGGGCGGAGCGGGAACGTCGGGTGCGGGGATCCATGGGACGCGCGGGCATTGTGCGAGCGTATCCTTTCCGCCACTTGTCGGTTAACCGACATATGCTGGATAGTGGCGGGGTCCACCGAACGGAGCCGCCATGTCCCTTCTCGCCCGGCCGGCGATGGCCTCCCTGGCCGCCAGGGCGCTGCAGCGCCTCACCGCTCTGGCGGGCCGGCGCATCGCGTCTCCCCTGCTCAGCCGCTATCCGGAGTACCCGAGGAACACCCGTGAGCTGACCGTCCCGACCTCGGCCGGCCCGGCCCGCGCGGTCGTGTACCTGCCCGGTACCGCCACGGTCACCGACACCGCCTCCGGCTCGATCCCGGCCCCACCCGTGCACGTCAACTTCCACGGCGGCGGCTATGTCCTGCCGCCGATCGAACTGGACGACCCCCTGTGCCGTTTCCTCGCCGCGGAAGCGGGCGTCGCGGTGGTCAACGTTGACTACGTCGTCGCTCCCCAGCACCCGTTTCCCGCCCCGCCCCATCAGGCGTACGAGATCGTCCGCTGGGTCGCCGCGCACGGCGCGGAGCACGGCTGGGACGGCGACCGGCTCACGGTGGGTGGCCAGAGCGCGGGCGGCGGCCTCGCGGCGGCGGTGGCCCGCCAGGCACTGGAGGCCCGCCAGGGCCGGCGGGCGGGAGGCGACGCCGTGAACACGAACGACGGCGCCCCGGCCATCGCGCTCCAAGTCCTCCACTATCCGCCCCTCGACCTGGCGACCCACGCCCGCGACAAGCGGGCCGCCATCGCCAAGCCGGTGCTGCGCCCCTGGATGGCGGACGTCTTCGACTCCGCGTACGTGCCGGACCCGCGGCGGCGCACCGACCGCCTGGTCTCGCCCGCCCATCCGTCGGACACCGCGGATCTCACGGGCATCGCCCCGGCCTTCGTCGTCACCGCGGAGCACGACCTCCTGCGCGCGGAGGGCGTCCGGTACGCCGAGCGGCTGCGCGAGGCCGGTGCGCTGCTCGACCACTACGACGTCCCCGGAGTCGACCACGGCTACGACCAGCGGGACGCCGAAACGGCCAGGGGCGTGTACGCCCTGATCGCCGCGCACGTACGCCGGGCCACGATCGCCGGGCCCGAGAACACCCCTAGGGAGAACCAGTCATGAGCACCACCACAGGTCTGTCGGGCAAGTCGGTCGTCGTCACCGGGGCCGGCTCCGGCATCGGCCGCGCCGCCGCCCTGCGCTTCGCCGCGGAGGGCGCCCGTGTCGTCCTCGCCGACATCAACGCCGACGGCGCCAAGGGGGCCGCCGAGGAGATCGTCGCGGCGGGCGGCACCGCGGTCACCGTGGTCGGGGACCTGAGCGAGCAGCAGATCGTCGACGAGGTCGTCGCCACCGCCGTGGACACCTTCGGCGGCATCGACGTACTCGTCAACAACGCCGGAATCATGGACAGGATGTCCGCCGCGGGGGAGACGGACGACGACGAGTGGGAGCGCGTCCTGCGGATCAACCTCACCGCGCCGTTCCTGCTCAGCCGCGCCGCGCTGCCCCACCTCCTGGCGAACGGCAAGGGCGCGATCGTGTTCACCGCCTCCGAGGCGTCCCTGCGCGGCAGCGGGGCGGGCACCGCGTACACCGTCTCGAAGCACGGCATCGCAGGCCTGACCAAGTCGCTCGCCGTGATGTACCGGGACAAGGGCGTACGGACCAATGCCATCGCCCCGGGCGGCACGGTGACGGGCATCCAGCTCCAGGCGGACATGGATGCCCACGGTCCGTCCGTGATCATGGGTTACATGGGCAATGCCGGCCGCCCGGCGGGCGCCGACGAGCAGGCGGCGGCCATCGTCTTCCTCGCCTCGGACGCCGCCAGCAACATCAACGGCGTCATCCTGCCGGTCGACAACGGCTGGGCCGCCGTCTGAGGCCCGGCCGAAGGGATTCCCGAGTCCCTAGGCCCGGCCGAAGGTGTTCCCGAGTCCCGAGTCCCGAGTCCTGAGGCCCGGTCGAGGGGGCTCCCGCGTCCCGGGGGTCAGCCGAGGGGGTTGTCCCTGTTCCGCAGGGTCTTCAGGACGGGCTCGTACATACGGGACTTGATGGTGCCGAGGGTCGGGCCGGCCTTGGCCACCTGGGCCCGGGCGAGATCCACGGCGGTGGCGCGTACGGCGTCCTCGGCCACCGCGCGGTCGACGAGGGCGGCGGCGAGGGCGTCGCCGCCCCCGTAGCGGCGGGCCGTGGTCATGGCCTCGTGCGCGGTCTGCGGGGTCAGCCGGGACTGGATCAGTGCGGACATGCCCGGTGTGAAGGGGATGTTGATGTCGGCCTCGGGCAGACACCAGAAACCGCGGTCGGCGCGCATCACGCGGAAGTCGTGGGCCAGCGAGAACATCGCGCCGGCCGCGAAGGTGTGCCCCTGGAGGGCGGCCACCGTGATCACGGGCAGGGACAGCATCCGCGCGAACAGCTCCTGGACGCCGGTGACGTACTCCTGTTGCTGGTCGGCGTGCGCGAAGAGCCAGTCCAGGTCGAGGCCGCTGGAGTAGAACTTGCCGGTCGCGGCGGTCACCAGGGCGCGCGGTCCCTCCGCCTTCTCCACCTCGTCCAGCGCGGAGCCGACGGAAGCGATCCAGTCGGGGTGGAAGCGGTTCTCACCGTCCCCGAGGTCGAGTACGAAGACGTCGTCCTGGCGGTCGAGCACGGGCATGGTGACTCCCTCATGAGGTTACCTACGGGTAACTTATGCCTGCCGCCGGGAATTGCGCAACGGTCCGGGTGTTCGTAGTGGCCGGTTTCGGTCTCCACCCTGTGGGAGCGCTTCCACGAAAGTCATGACCATGCCATGCGGCCGGCCCCGCCGCATGGTGCCGCTCCAGCACGCCACCACTCCATCGCGTCCTCCCCACGAGCCGCGATCCGGAAGGGACGGACATGTCCGCCACTGGCAGCAGCAACACCGTGAGGAGACCGTCGCGTTCGGGGCTCGCAGTGCTCTTCGGAGCGCTCGTGTCCCTGCTCGCGACCCTGCTTCTCGGCGCACCCGGGGCCTCGGCCCGCACGGAGCCGACCACGTCCGGGACGGCGGCCCGCGCGGCCGATCCCGCCGCGATACCGGCCGCGGCACCCGCGGCGGCACCCGCCGCCGCTCCCACCGCCGCACTCACCGAGGTCACCGGCTTCGGCACCAACCCCAGCAACCTGCAGATGTACCTCTATGTACCGGACAGCGTCACCGCGAACCCCGCGATCGTGGTGGCCGTCCACTACTGCACGGGATCCGGCCCGGCGATGTACTCCGGAACCGAGTACGCCTCGCTCGCCGACCGCTACGGGTTCATCGTCGTCTACCCGTCCGTCACCCGCGCCAGCAAGTGCTTCGACGTCTCCTCGCCGCAGGCGCTGAGGCGGGGCGGCGGCAGCGACCCCGTCGGCATCAAGTCGATGGTCGACTGGGTGACACGCACCTACTCCGCGGACACCGGTCGAATCTTCGCCACCGGTATCTCCTCGGGCGCGATGATGACGAACGTCCTGCTGGGCGACTACCCCGACGTGTTCGCGGCCGGCGCCGCGTTCTCGGGCGTGCCGTTCGGCTGCTTCGCCACCACCGACGGCTCCGAGTGGAACAGCGCGTGCTCCGGCGGCACCGTGCTCCACACCCCGCAGGAGTGGGGCGACCTCGTCCGTACCGCCTACCCGGGCTACACCGGCCCCCGGCCGCGGATGCAGGTGTGGCACGGCACCGAGGACGACGTCCTGCGCTACCCCAACTTCGGGGAGGAGATCAAGCAGTGGACCGATGTGCTGGGTGTCGGCCAGACCCCGGCCGCCACGGACTCGCCCCAGTCCGGCTGGACCCGCACCCGGTACGGCTCCACCGGTGACCGGGCTCCCGTCGAGGCCATCAGCCTCCAGGGTGTGGGTCACAACCTGTACGCGTACGGCATGGCGGCCCGGGTGCTCACGTTCTTCGGCCTGGACAGCTCGGGCCCCGGGCCCGGGCCCCAGCCCGGCGCCTGCAAGGTGACCGTCACGACCAACGCGTGGAGTACGGGCCTGACCGGCTCCGTGACGATCACCAACACCGGCACCACTCGCATCGAGGGCTGGAAGCTGGCCTTCACCCTGCCCTCCGGGCAGACCATCACCAACGGCTGGGGCGCCACGTACGCCCCGGAGAGCGGGGCGGTGACCGCCACCAACGCCACGTACAACGGCACGATCGCGCCGAACGCGAGCGTCGGCATCGGCTATCAGGCGAACCACGGCGGCAACAGCACGGCGCCGACCGCGTTTGCCCTCAACGGAACGGTGTGCGCAGTGAGTTGACGGATCGTCAGTAGTTGGTCGTGACGTTCCGTCACATCCTGGTGGCCGGAGGTGCCTCTTCGGCCACCAGGAACCCCGTCCGCCGCTCCGGAGGAGTTCACCGTGCCCGCGAAGCCGTCCACGCCGAGAAGAGTCCCGTTCGCCCGTCTGATCGCCCGTCTGCTCACTCCTTTCGTCCTCGTCCTCGCCCTCGTCGTGACCTCGTCCGCACTGGTGGCTCTCGTCAAGGGGGCCCCGGCCGCGGAAGGGGACGCCGGCCGTCCGGCGGTGTCGTCCGCCGCCCGGCACTGGGTCAACACCTGGACCGCGATGCCGCAGCTCACGGAGCCGGGCAATATGCCGCCCCCGCCGTTCACCGAGGACCGTGCCGTCCTGGCCGACACGACCCTGCGGCAGACCGTTCGTGTCTCGACCGGCGGCGGGCGCGTGCGGCTGCGGTTCTCCAACGCCTTCGGCGACACCGCGCTGCCGCTCACGGCGGTGACCGTGGCACTCCCGCTCGACGGACGGGCCGGCGTCGCCGCGATCGAGCCCGGCACCCTGCGGCGGGTGACCTTCGGCGGGCGCGGCTCGGCCACCGTGCCCGCCGGGGCCCAAGTCGTCTCGGACGCCCTGGAGTTCGGCCTCCGGCCGGGCTCCAACCTGACCGTGACCGCCTACCTTGCCGAGGGCCAGCCCTCTCTCGCGCTCACCTCGCACCCGGGATCGCGCACCACCTCGTACCTCCAGAAGGCCGACCGCACAAGGGACTTGGACCTCCCGGAGGCGACCCCCGTCAACCACTGGTATCTCCTCAGCGACGTCGAGGTGCTCTCCGGGCGCGGCACGGCGGCGGTCGCCGTGCTGGGCGACTCCCTGACCGACGGCAGGGGTTCCACCACCAACGGGAACAACCGCTGGCCCGACCGGTTCCTGGACCGGCTGCACGCCGGTGCCGCGACCGAGGACGTCGCGGTCCTCAACCAGGCCGCCGGCGGCAACCGCGTCCTCAACGACGGCCTCGGCCCCAACGTCCTCGCCCGCCTCGACCGCGACGTCCTGTCCCGCAGCGGCGTCTCCTGGCTGGTCGTCTTCGAGGGGGTCAACGACATCGGCACCGCCGCGGCCACCCCGGCCGCCCAGCGGAGTGTCACCGCCGAACTGATCGTCGCGTACGAGCAGATCGTGGTCCGCGCGCATGCGCAGGGCATCCGGGTGTACGGGGCCACGCTGACGCCGTTCGGCGGCAACGCCATGTACGACGACCCCACCGGGCACCGCGAGTCGGCCCGGCAGGCGGTCAACTCCTGGATCCGTACGAGCGGGACGTTCGACGCGGTCGTCGACCTCGACCGTGCCGTCCGCGACCCGCGGGACCCACGCCGGCTGCTGTCCACCCTGCACGACGGGGACTGGCTGCACCTGAACCCGGAGGGCTACCGGACGCTGGCCGAGGCGGTCCCGCTGCGGCTCTTCCGCGACCCGCGGGGATGAACGACCGCGTCCCTCGGGGCGGCGCTTGGTCCGCATGGCGGCCGGCTGTGGTCGAGGGGGCGCCCTCTCGACCGCGGCCCTTCGCGGGTTCGTGGCCCTTCGGCGGGCCGCTACTCCGGCTTCTCGGCGGTGTGCCCCTCGGCCGCCGCGGCCGGCGGCACCGGCAGCAGGTCGTGCAGTTCCGCGTACCGCTGGGCGCAGGCCGTCCGCGCGATGGCCTCGGAGACGGCGTCGGCGAGAGGGCGCGAGGACTCGCTCAGCAGACGGCGTGCCTTGTCCGTGAGCGTCACCTCGATGCCGCGCCGGTCGCCGCACGCCGAGTTCTTGCTGATCAGCCCCGCGTGCTGCAAGCAGGCGACCTGATAGGTCAGCCGCGTCTTCGGGCGCCCCAGCAACTCCGCGATCCGGGTCATCCGCAGGCCGGCGCCGGGCTGGTCGGCCAGCAGACACAGCACCAGGAACTCGTCGTGCGAGATCCCCATGGCGTCCTTGACCCGTGAACGCAGCGACTGCTCGATCGCCCCGGCCGCGGCCAGTAGCCGCATCCAGGACCGCAGCTCGGCCGGCAGCAGCCCGGCGTCGTCCGTCGGAAGCCCCGTGTCGCCCGCCGGCAGCCCGTCGCAGCTCGTCGGCTGGCGTTCGGGCTGGTCGGCGGGGGTGGAGGAGTCGGCCATAGTGCCACAGTCTACCCGTTATCCAATTTTGGATAATCGGCTAGCGTGTGGTCATCCAAATTTGGATTACTGATGTGGACTACTGAGTCGACCGTCCGAAACCGTCAGGAGAAATCCCATGACCGTCGCCGTGGAAACCGGCCTGTGGCAGCTCGACCCCGCCCGCACCACCGTCGCCATCAAGCACAGGACGATGTGGGGCATGGTCACCGTGAAGGGCGTCTTCGCCGGCGTCACCGGCGAGGGAGAGGTCCAGCCCGACGGCACCGCCCGCGGCACGATCACCCTGGACGCCGCGTCCCTCGACACCAGGAACCGCAAGCGCGACGAGCACCTGCGCGGCGGCGACTTCTTCGACGCCGCGCAGCACCCGTCCCTCGTCTTCGCCGTCCGTAACGCCACGGTCCGTCAGGACGACACGGCCGAGATATCCGGTCAGCTGACCGCCCGTGGCATCAGCCGCCCCCAGACCATCACCGCCCGCGTGACCGGCGCGACCGCCTCCGCGGTCACGCTCACCGCGGAGTTCACCGTGGACCGTGAGCAGTTCGGCATGGGCTGGAACCAGCTGGGCATGATCCGCGGCCTGACCACCGTCACGGCGACGCTCGGCTTCACGCGTACGTCCGCGTAGCCGGCGGGGTCGCGTTACGCGACGGCGGTCCCTTCGAGTTCGACCAGCTGGCCGGGGATCGCCAGCCGGGTCACGCCGAGCATCGTGGTGGTCGGCGCCACCCCGGCGGCGCCCAGCCGCGCCGCCAGCACGCCGTAGTGCTGGAAGAGCAGATCGACGTCGGTCGTGCAGACGTTGAGCCTGACGAGGTTCGCGAGGGACATGCCGGCCTCGCCGAGCACGGCCTCCACGTTGTCGATGCTCAGCGCCAACTGCGCCCCCATGTCGCCGTCGTGCTGGGGCTTGCCGTCGCCGCTCATCGCGGTCTGCCCCGAGATGTACAGGGTCCGGGTGTGCCCGGAGACGACCTCACCCTGGTTGAAGCCCAGTTCCGCCGACCACGTCACCGGGTTGACCGCCGTTCGTTCCACTGCCACGTCAGCTCCATTCGATTCAAGGGGAGTACGTACGTACGGCCGTACGTACGGCCGTCGGCTCGGTGGCCGGAGGCTTCCACGTCGTGCTGTCGACATCGTGCTGTCGACGTCGTGTCCTCGACGTCGTGGTGACGAGCCTCGCAACAAATCACGACACCCTCAGTCATGTATTCGATAGCGTTCTCGTATGCGCGCCGACCGGCTGGTCTCACTGGTGTTGCTGCTGCGTCAGCGCGGTCGGCTGACCGCGGACACGCTGGCCCGCGAGCTGGAGGTGTCCACCCGCACCGTGCTGCGCGACATCGAGGCGCTGTCCGCGGCCGGCGTCCCGGTCTACGCCGAGCGCGGCAGGCACGGCGGGTTCGCGCTGCTGCCCGGTTTCCGGACCGAGCTCACCGGGCTGAACCACGACGAGGCCCTCGCCCTGCTGACCGCCGGATCGGGGCGCGGCGAGCAGGCGTTCGGCCTCGGCTCGGCGCTCGCCTCCGCCATGCGGAAGGTGGTCGACGCGCTGCCCGAGAGCCACCGGGCCACCGCGAGCGACGCGGCCCGGCGGTTTCTCGTCGACCCGGAGACCGACCTGCTCGCACGCCGGCTGGTCACCGAGGAGGTGCCCGGCACCACCATGGTCGAGGTCCGGCGCGCGGTGCTCGCCGGAAACAAGCTGCGCATCCACTACGCGGCCACGGGCCAGGCACCGCAGTGGCGCACGGTGGACCCGATCGGCCTGGTCACCGCACGCGACCGGGCCTACCTGCTGGCCACGAGATCCGGCGCGGACCGCACCTACCGGCTGTCGCGGGTGCTGGCCGCCGAGGAACTCCCCGAACCGGCACAGCGGCCGAACCGGGTCGACCTGGACCGGATCTGGCGGGAACGCTCCGCGCGGTTTCTCTCCGGCAGCGACCACATCAACGTGCTGGTACAGGTGAACCCCGCGCGACGGGAGGACCTGCTGGACACCGCCCTGGCCGTCCGCGCGGAAGAACCCGACACGGACGGCCTGCTGCGGCTGGAGGTGACCTTCCAGGATTCCCGGCACGCCGAATGGGCGATGTGGCAGCTCGGCACGGACGCGGAAGCCCTTGCCCCGCAGTCGTTGCGCGCCTCCCTGCACGACCGCGCCGCCGCGATCGCCGCCCGCTACGGAGACTCGTCCTGAGACCGACGCTCCCCAATGACCGCACGACGTACGGCAGTTCCCGCTCGGAGCGTCACGGCTCCAGCGAGCGGTCCGTCACGCGCGCCAGGTGAGTGGCGAACACGTCGCGAGCCTCCGGCGACAGTGTCCGCAGGGCCACCGCGGCCGTGATGATCACGTCGCACAGTTCGGCCTGGACGTCGTCCCACGTGTGGGACACGCCCTTGCGCGGGTTCTGCCCGGTGGCGCCGATCACCGCCTCGGCGACCTCGCCCACCTCCTCCGAGAGCTTCAACATCCGCAGGAACAGGGTCTCTTGGGGCGGGCGGGCCGGCTGGGTGCTCACCAGCCAGTCCTGGAGGCGGTCGATGGACTCCCAGAGATCGTCGTCGCTCATGACGATCAGCCTGTCACGAGACCTCAAGCCCCCCAACGGCCCTACGCGCTGTACGACATGCTGTCCTCGTCGAACAACTCCCCCTGCTCGCCCTCCTTTTCGCTCCGTAGCCGCTTGTTGCGGAGGCCCACCACGGCCAGCGTCGCGGCCGCCGTACCCGCGAGGGCGACCGGCACCATCCAGCCCCGGTCGACCGCGTGGCCGAGGGCGTGGTCCAGGGAGAGCCGGCCGGGGCCCGTGACGGCGAGGCCCGCCGCCGCGAGACCCAGGGACGCGGCGTGTTCGAAGCCGCCGCTCTGGTTGAAGAAGCCGTTCGGGGCACCCACCGCCGACGCGCCCGCCATCGCCCCGGCCGCGGCGGCGCCGGCCGCCGGGGTCGCGAGGCCCAGCGCGAGGAGCGTGCCGCCGCCCGCCTCCGCCAGGCCCGCCGCTGCAGCGCTCGCCCTGCCGGGCGCGTACCCCACGGACTCCATGAACTGACCGGTCCCGGAGAGCCCGCCCCCGCCGAACCAGCCGAAGAGCTTCTGCGTCCCGTGCGCCGCGAGCACCCCGCCCGTGCCGAGGCGGAGCAGCAGCAGTCCCAGGTCGCGTCGGTCGAAAGAGGCCACGGTTCTCGTCACTCCTCGGATGTCCCGGCCGGTGTCCCAGGCGGTGTCTCAGGCGGGCAGTTCTCACGCGAACGGCCCTTTTGTCCCGTACGCCGCCTGCCCACCGTCGCACCGAACGGCGGCCCGGGTCCCGGCCCGCGCCGCCGTTCGGGTGGCGGGGGCGGCCGGGCGGTGTGAGTGTGACGTCCATGACGATTCAGGTGGCCAAGCTGAGCAACCCGGCCGTCCGCGGCTTCGTCAGTGCCGTGAACGCCCATGACCGGGACGCCTTCCGGGCCGTCCTCGCGCCCGGTGCGACCATGTCCGACGACGGCTCGGACCGTGACCTCGACGAGTGGACCGAGCGGGAGATCTTCGACTCCCACGGCCATATGGAGGTCGACAACGAGTCGGACGGCGGCCTCGCCCTCCTCGCCCGCTACAGCAACGACGCCTGGGGCGAGATGCGGACGCGGTGGAGCTTCACCGTCGACGACGGCGGCAAGGTCTCCCGCTTCGAGACCGGCCAGGCGTAACGACCGCCGCGATTCCGCTCGAGACCGGCCAGGCGTAACGACCGTCCGCGCTTGCGCCGTCGCGGTCTTGCCCCCGCGGTCTGGCCCCCGCGGTCCTGCTCTCGCGTGCGCTCCAACTCCTGGCGTCCATGGGCGTGGAGAGCAGCGGAAGCACGCGGAGCGACGACGGACGCAGGACCCTGGGGCGCAGCGGAATCGAGGTGGGCGCCCTCGGGTTCCGCTGCTGGGCCATCGGCGGCGAGTGGGCGAGACCCGACGGACAGCCCCTGGGCTGGGGCAAGGTCGACGAGTCCGTACGGGTGATCCGCCGCGCCCTGGACTCCCCGGCTTCCGCTCGGTCGCACAGGTGGAGGAGAACGCGGGCGCACCCGGCCAAGGCCCGCTCACCGCACGGCAGTTGACCGCGATCGACGACGCCCTGGGCCGCTGAGCGGCGGACGCGCGGGCTCCTGCCGGATCAGTTGGGCAGCCGTCCAGCGGCCCGGGTCACGATCCCGCGGTCCCACGCGGAATCCCCCCACCCGAGCCGCCGGAACGGCTGCCGCCTCCCCCCAGAGGTGTGGCATGGAAGTTCGTGTGCTCCAAATGTGAAGTTCTGGTGGAGGAGTGTCGATCATAGGCCTGTAACCGGCAGGTATGGTCCGGAGTGGAGCCCTCCGTTTGTGTAGGTTGCCCCGAGCCCCGAAGGGGCGCGGGGCACTGCGCGACCACCCACGGCCGACCCGCACCTCCCCTACGGCCGGCGGAGCCTACCCCCGCCCCACATACGGCATCGCGGTGGCGAGAACCGTCGCGAACTGCACGTTCGCCTCAAGCGGCAACTCCGCCATGTGGCGCACCGTACGAGCCACGTCCGCCACGTCCATCACCGGCTCGGGCGCCACCTCCCCGTTCGCCTGCAGCGCCCCCGTCTGCATCCGCTCGGTCATGTCCGTCGCCGCGTTGCCGATGTCGATCTGCCCGCAGGCGATCCGGTACGGCCGCCCGTCCAGCGACAGCGACTTCGTGAGACCGGTCAGCGCGTGTTTGGTCGCCGTGTACGCGGCCGAGTGCGGGCGGGGCGTATGCGCCGAGATCGAGCCGTTGTTGATGATCCGGCCGCCCTGCGGATCCTGCTCCTTCAGCTGCCGGTACGCCGCCTGCGCGCACAGGAACGCCCCGTCGAGGTTGGTGCCGACCACGTGCCGCCAGGCCTCGTACGGCAGTTCCTCGAACGGCACACCGCCGGGGCCGAAGGTGCCCGCGTTGTTGAAGAGGAGGTCGAGCCGCCCGAAGCGGTCCCGCACGGCGGCGAACAGCGCGGCCACCTCGTCGGGGCGCGAGACATCGGTGCGCACACACAAGGACGTGCCGTCTTTCGCGGCCGGCTGACCCGCGCGTGCCGTCTCCGCGAGCGCCGCCGTCTCCTCCAGGCGCTCCGCGCGGCGGCCCGCCAGCGCCACCGACCAGCCGGTGCGCAGCAGCTCCACGGCCACGGCCCGGCCGATCCCCGAGCCCGCTCCCGTCACGATCGCGATCTTCGTTCCCATGGCGTTCATGGCCCAGCAGCGTACGTGAGGACAGGCGATCTTCCGCCATACGGACCTCATCTGTCCGACATCTGACTGTTGTGTACGTGACAGTCAGGCGTCGAATCTGACCACTCCAATACCTAGTACAACAACAGTCAGGGGAAGGCCAGATGACACCCGCAGGCCACCAGCAACTGTCGCAGCACGCCCCCGAACTCCGCGCCGCCGCCCGTCACCTCGGACGCCGACGGTTCCTCACCGTCACCGGCGCGGCCGCCGCGCTCGCCTTCGCCACCAACCTGCCGACCGCGGGCGTGGCGGGCGCCGCCGAACTCGACGCGGCGAAGATCACCGACGACCCGTTCACGCTCGGTGTCGCCTCCGGTGACCCGCAGCCCACCTCCGTGCTGCTGTGGACCCGGCTCGCGCCCACCCCGTTCCAGGCCGACTCCGGTCTGCCGTCGCAACGCGTCACCGTACGCTGGGAGTTGGCCCGCGACGAGCGCTTCAGACACATCGTCAGACGCGGTGCGGCCGTCGCCCACCCCGAGTTCCACCACTCCATACACGTCGAGGTCGGCCACCTCGACTCCGACCGCGTCTTCTACTACCGCTTCCGGGTGGGCAGTTGGGTCAGCGAGACCGGCCGTACGCGCACCGCGCCCTCGTCCCGCTCGCGCGTCTCCCAACTGACACTGGGCGTGGTCTCCTGCCAGGCGTACCACGACGGGTACTTCACCCCGCTCGGCCATCTCGCCGAGGACGACGTGGACGTGGTCTTCCATGTCGGCGACTACCTGTACGAGTACGCGGTCAACTCCGCGGGCGGCGTGCGCAATTACACCGACCGCGTGCTGCCCGACGTCTTCAACCGGGAGACGATCACGCTGGAGGACTACCGGCTGCGGTACTCCCTCTACAAGACCGACCCCGACGTGCACGCCGTGCACGCCGCGCACCCCTTCGTCGTCACCTGGGACGACCACGAGACCGAGAACAACTACGCGGACGACATCCCCGAGAACGACGTACCGCCGGAGGAGTTCCTGCTGCGCCGCGCCGCCGCGTACCGCTCGTACTGGGAGAACCTGCCGCTGCGCCACCCGCAGCGGCCCGAGGGCGCCGACATGAAGCTCTACCGCCGTCTGAACTGGGGCCGCCTCGCGCAGTTCGACATCCTCGACACCCGGCAGTACCGCACCGACCAGGCGAACGGCGACGGCTGGAAGACGCCCACGCCCGAGTCGGACGCCGAGTCGCAGACCCTGCCGGGGCTCGCCCAGGAGCGGTGGCTCATCGACGGCTGGAAGCGGTCGGACGCGCTGTGGAACGTCGTGCCGCAGCAGGTCGTCTTCGCCCGCCGCAACCACGCCACGGCCGGCAACACCACCCTCAGCATGGACGCATGGGACGGCTACCCCGCCTCGCGTCGGCGGCTCCTCGCGGGCGCCGAAGCCGCGGGTGTGGAGAACCTGATGGTGCTCACCGGCGACGTCCATGTGTCGTACGCCTTCGACATCAAGAAGGACTTCGCCGACCCGGGGTCGCGGACGCTGGGCACCGAGATCGTCGCCACGTCGATCAGCAGTGGTCAGAACGGGGCCGCCCGGCCCGCCAACTGGGCGGGTTACCTTGCCGCCAACCCGCACATGAAGCACTACAACGGGCATCGGGGGTATTCGACGATCCGCCTCGGACGGGAACTGGCCCGGGTGGACTTCAAGACGGTGGCCGCCGTGACCACGCCCGGGGCCGCGATCACGACCGCCGCGTCATTTGTCACCGAGGTGGGGGATCAGGGGCTCAAGCCGGCGTAGCGCCTTCGGCGGGAGGGGTGGGGGACTGCGGGTGGGTCGTCGGCGCGGGTCGGTCGTGGCTGGTCGCGCAGTTCCCCGCGCCCCTAGAGGGGCGCGACCTCGCCCGGATATGTGACGCCGACGCGGTTCCGTACCGCGTCGAGCGTTCGCATGACTGCCAGCGTGCCGTCCAGTGGGACCAGGGGGGACTCGGTCTCGCCGGCGTTGAGGCAGCGCATGACCTCGATGGCCTCGTGTTTGAGGCCGGCGTGGGTTCCGTCGGCCGCGCTCGCGGTGAACTCCTGCGGGTCGCGGCCGTCGCGGTGCAGTACGAAGCGGTCGGCGTAGAAGAAGCCGGACGGGATGTCGATGCGGCCCTCGGATCCGGTGACCGAGGCGGAGGTCCCCGTGCCGCCCACCAGAGAGCAGTGCAACGAAGCGAGAGCACCGCTCTCCCAGGAGAGCACCATTCCTGTCTGGAGATCGACGCTCTCGTCGGAGAGCACCGCTCTCGCCATCACCTCCGAGGGCTCACCGAGCAGCAGCTGCGCGAACGACACCGGATAGACGCCCAGGTCGAGCAGTGCGCCACCGCCCTGCGCCGGATCCCGCAGCCGGTGGGTGGGAGGGAAGGGCCCGGACAGACCGAAGTCGGCCTGCACCGTGCGGACCTCACCGATCGCGCCCTCGTCGACCAGCGCCTTCAGGCGCCGGATCAGCGGGTTGCAGTACATCCACATGGCCTCCATCAGGAAGCTCCCGCGCTCCTTCGCGAGGTCGACCAGCTCCTTGGCCTCGCGCGCGTTCAGCGTGAACGCCTTCTCGCACAGCACGTTCCGGCCCGCGTCCAGACAGAGCCCGGCCGCCGCCCGGTGCGCCGAGTGCGGAGTCGCGACGTACACGACATCCACGTCCTCGTCCGCCGCCAGACTCTCCCAGTCGCCGTACGCCCGGGGGATCCCGAACCGCTCCGCGAACGCCTTCGCCGACTCCTCGGTGCGCGACGCCACCGCGACCACCTCGGCGTCCGGCAGATCGATCAGCTCCGCCGTGAACGCCCCGGCGATCCCACCGGTCGCCAGCACGCCCCACCGCACACGTTCTCCCGCCATCCCAACCCCTCGCTCCATGAGCACGATCACCCGATGGCCGACGACCCGAACCCGAACGCGGTCGACGCCCCGAACATCGCCGACGACTCGAACGCGATGGTCTCGACCACCTGTACGAGCTGAGAGCATAGGTGGCGTATTCCGCAAACAGGGAGGGGCACATGTCCGAGCGTGGCCGCACCACGCGGGACCAGGACGGCACGGAGGGGTACATACCGGGCGCGGCCGTCACCGAGGCCGTCGACGAGTCGGTCACCGACGCGATCACCGAGGAGACCGCGACCGCCGCCGCGGCGGCGCCGGTACCGCCACCGGCCGCCCGCCGTTCCGTGGGACTCCTGGTCACCCTCATCCTCGGCGGCCTCACCGCCGTACCGCCGCTGTCCATGGACATGTACCTCCCGGCGCTCCCGGAGGTCACCGACGCGCTCCACGCGTCCGCCGCCACCGTGCAGCTGACCCTCACCGCCTGCCTCGCCGGCATGGCCCTCGGGCAACTGGTCGTCGGCCCGATGAGCGACAAATGGGGGCGCAGACGGCCGCTGATCGCCGGACTGCTCGTCTACGTCGTCGCCACCGCCGTGTGCGCGTTCGCGCCCACCATCGAACTCCTCGTCGCCTTCCGGCTGCTGCAGGGCCTCGCGGGCGCCGCCGGGATCGTGATCGCACGGGCCGTCGTACGCGACCTCTACGACGGCCTCGACATGGCCCGCTTCTTCTCCACGCTCATGCTGATCTCCGGGGTCGCGCCGATCATCGCCCCGCTCATCGGCGGCCAGGTGCTGCGGATCACCGACTGGCGGGGCGTCTTCTACATCCTCACCGTCGTCGGCGTCGCGCTGACCGTCGTGGTCTGGCGGATGCTGCCCGAGACGCTCCCGCCCGAGCGCCGGCACAGCGGCGGCACCGTCGAAGCGCTGCGCACCATGCGCGGCCTGCTCGCCGACCGCGTCTTCACCGGCTACATGCTCACCGGCGGCTTCGCCTTCGCGGCGCTCTTCGCGTACATCTCCGCCTCGCCGTTCGTGATCCAGGAGATCTACGGCGCCTCCCCGCAGACGTACAGCATCCTCTTCGGCGTCAACTCCATCGGCCTCGTGGCCGTCGGCCAGATCAACGGCAAGATCCTCGTCGGCCGGGTCAGCCTCGACAAGGTCCTCTCCGTCGGCCTCGCGATCATCACCACCGCCTCGGCCGCGCTGCTGCTGATGGCGAGCGGGGTCTTCGGCGAGGTGGGCCTGGTCCCGATCGCCGTCGGCCTCTTCGTCCTCATGTCCGCGATGACACTGTGCATGCCCAACACCAACGCACTCGCCCTCATGCGCACCCGGCACGCCGCGGGCTCCGCGTCCGCGCTGCTCGGCACCTCCTCCTTCCTCGTCGGCGCGCTCGCCACACCCCTCGTGGGCATCGCCGGGGAGCACACCGCCGTCCCGATGGCCGTCGTCCAGTTGGCGTGTTCACTGGTCGCCGTCGGCTGCTTCGTGGGACTGTGCCGTCCCTGGCGGAGACAGGCGGACGCGAAGGGCGGGGGCTCCCCCGCCCTAGCCCGGCCGAGAGTGGGGGAGGAGAGCTGAGCGCACCGAGACTGCGCCCCGGCACACCGGAGCGTGCCGGGCTCGACCCCGACGAACTCGACCGTCTCGTACGGGAGTTCCGGCGGCTCACCGACGGGGACCGGCCCTGGGCCCCGGGCGCCGTACTGGTCGCCGGACGCGGGCCCGTGATCGCCGTCGAGGAGGCGGCGGGCTGGGCGGTGCGGTACTCCGCGTACGACGAGGTCACCGGCGCGGGCGTCGAGCTGCCCCGCGAGGCCCATGTCCCGATGACCGCGGACACCGCCTTCGACCTGGCCTCCCTCACGAAGCTCTTCACGAGCGTGGCCGCCGTGCAGCAGCTGGAGCGCGGCACGCTCGGCATCGACGCGCGGGTCGGGGCGTACCTTCCCGACTTCACCGCGGCCGCCGAGTACGGCATCACCGTGCGGCACCTGCTCACCCACACCTCCGGGCTGCGGCCCGAACTCCCGCTGTACGACTGCCGGGACGACCGGGCGCGGCTCGCCCTGCTGCGCGCCGAGGAGCCGCTGACCGCGCCCGGCGGCGCGTACGCCTACTCGGACCTCAACATGCTGCTCCTCCAGCACGTCCTCGAACGCATCACCCGGCGCCGGCTGAACGTCCTCGTCCGGGACGGCATCACCCGCCCGCTCGGGATGACGGCCACCGGGTTCGGACCCCGCCCGGGCGCGGCCGCCACCGAGGACCAGCGGCTGCCGTGGGCCAAGGCGGACCGGGGGATGCTGCGGGGCGAGGTCCACGACGAGAACGCCTGGGCGCTCGGCGGAATCGCGGGCCACGCGGGCCTCTTCTCGACGGCGGGCGACCTGGCGGTCTTCTGCCGCACGCTGCTGGCGGGCGGCTCGTACGGCACCGCCCGCATCCTCGGCCCCGACTACGTCGAACTCCTCCTCGCCCCGCCCGGCCTCGGCTTCGCCCTCGACCAGCCCTGGTTCATGGGCGAGCTGGCCGGCCACGGCGCGGCGGGCCACACGGGCTTCACGGGTACGTCGCTTGTGCTGGACCCGTCCACGGACACGTTCCTGGTGCTCCTCGCGAACACGGTCCATCCGCGCCGCCGGTCTCCGGACAGCGGCCCCCGGGCGGCAGCGGCGACCCGACTGGCACGGGCGGTGCGGGGGGCGTGAGCGGTGCGTGCGCTCCGCGAGCGGTGCTCTGGTCTGAGAGCGGTGCTCTCGGCTGTCGGCGCTGTACCGGTTTGTGAGCAGTGCTCTGGTGCGTGAGCGGCGCTTCCGGTTGCCGGTGTCGCGCAGCGGGTGAGCGGTGCTCTCGTCGGAGAGCACCGCTCACCCGGCCCACACCCGCACCCCTCGTAGAATTCCCCCGTGACCGCCCCCGTTTCCCCAGCCGAGACCCTGCGCGTGGCCCTGGCGGGGCTGCTCGACGGGCTGCCGACGAAAGCGGCCGCGCGGGCCGTCGAGCGGCTGATCGTGAACTACCGGGGGACCACCCCGACCGACGCCCCGATCCTGCGCGACCGCGCGGACGTGGCCGCGTACGCCGCGTACCGGATGCCCGCGACCTTCGAGGCCGTACGCGCCGCGCTGGACGCCTTCGCGGACGTCGTGCCCGAGTGGGCGCCGGGCCGTCATGTGGACGTGGGCGGCGGGACGGGCGCGGCGACCTGGGCCGTCAGCGCCACCTGGCCCGAGGAGCGGCCGGTGACCGTGCTCGACTGGGCCGAACCCGCACTCGTCCTCGGCCGTGAACTCGCCTCGCGGAACCCGCTGTTGAAGTCCGCCGAGTGGCACCGCTCTCGTATCGGAGCGGCGCTCACTATCGAGAGCACTGATCTCGTCACGGTGTCGTACGTCCTCGGCGAGCTCACCGAGCAGGCCCGCACCGAGGTCGTGGACGCCGCCGCGACCGCCGCCCAGGCCGTCGTGATCATCGAACCCGGCACACCCGACGGCTACGCCCGCGTCATCGAGGCCCGCGACCGCCTCGTCCGCGCCGGCTTCCACATCGCCGCCCCCTGCCCGCACAGCGCCGCCTGCCCGATCGTCCCCGGCGAGGACTGGTGCCACTTCTCGGCCCGGGTCAGCCGTTCCTCGCTGCACCGGCAGGTCAAGGGCGGCTCACTGGCGTACGAGGACGAGAAGTTCAGCTATGTCGCCGCCACCCGCTTCCCGGTGACCCCGGCCCCCTCCCGGGTCGTACGGCGGCCGCAGATCCGTAAGGGGCAGGTGCTCCTCGACCTGTGCGGGACCGAGGAGCAGCTGCGCCGCTCGACCGTGACGAAGCGCCACGGCCTCCTCTACAAGGCGGCCCGCGACGCGGACTGGGGCGACGCCTGGCCGCCCCAGTCCCGGTCGCCGTCCCCGCTCCCGCCTCCGGTGCAGGGCGAGAGCTCAGGCGCGTAGCTCCTGCGTGCAGCACTTCACGCTGCCGCCGCCCTTGAGGAGTTCGCTGAGGTCCATGCCGATCGGCTCGTACCCCCGTTCCCGGAGCGGGTCGAAGAGGCCGGTCGCGGACTGCGGAAGCAGCACGTGCAGACCGTCGGAGACGGCGTTCAGGCCGAGCGCCGCAGCGTCGTCGTCGCCCGCGAGGAGCGCGTCCGGGAAGAGCCGGCGCAGCACCTCGCGGCTGCCGGGGGAGAAGGCCGGCGGGTGGTACATGACCTGGTCCGTCGCGTCGTCGAGCACGGCGAGGGCGGTGTCCAGGTGGTAGTAGCGGGGGTCCATCAGATCGAGCCCGATCACCGGTCGCCCGAAGAACTCCTGCGCCTCGCCGTGCGACAGCGGGCTGGCCCGGAAACCGCGTCCGGCGAGCACGTACGAGGCGGTGACGGCGAAGTCGCCCTCGCCCTCGTTGATGTGGACCGGTTCGTGGACGCGGTCGAAGCCGTTCGCGCGGAACCAGTCCACGTGGGCCTCGGCCTCCTGCTCCCGCTCGCGGAAGGCGAAGCGGGCGCCCAGGACCCGGCCGTCGACCACGGTCGCGCCGTTAGCCGCGAACACCATGTCGGGCAGGCCGCGGCGGGGGGTGAGTTCCTCGACGGTGTGGCCGAGGGCGCGGTAGCGGTCGCGGAGGTCTTCCCACTGGGCGACGGCGAGCGGGACGTCGACCGGCTTGGCCGGGTCCATCCACGGGTTGATGGAGTAGGTGACCTCGAAGTGTGCGGGTGGGCACATCAGGTAGCGCCGGGGTGTGGCGCGGCGGGGAAGGTGCAAGGAGGGCTCCTTACGTGGACCGCGGGTGCCGCGGGGGCAGTTGATGCTCATGGTGCGCCGCGGGCGGGCATCTCGTCGGGAGCCGAACGGGTTGTTTCTCGCCCCCGCCGCCCCTACCCAGTCCCGTCCCTTACTCAGGGGCTCCGCCCCCGAACCCCCGCTCCTCAAACGCCGGAGGGGCTGATTATGAGGGGGCGAGAATCGTCGTCCCGCGAGACGGAGCGTCTTGCCTGCCTGGTAAATTTGAGCGTATGGCTCATACGTCCGCCCAGCCCCCGCAGAAGCCCGCCCCCGACTCCAGCCGCCGCAGCGAGAAGTCCCGCCGGGCGATCTACGACGCCGCCCTCGCGCTCGTGACCGAGGTCGGCTACCCGAAGACCACCATCGAGGGCATCGCCGCCCGCGCGGGCGTCGGCAAGCAGACGATCTACCGGTGGTGGTCGTCGAAGGCGGACGTCCTGCTGGAGGCGTTCATCGACCTGAGTGCCCAGGCGGCGGAGGCGGCCGCCCGCCCGGAGGTCATCGGGGAGCAGGCGGCGTACGAGATCCCCGACACCGGCGATCTCGAAGCCGACCTCAAGCTGGTGCTGCGGGCCACGGTCGACGAGCTGCTCGACCCCACGTTCGAGGCCCCGTCACGCGCCTTGGCGGCCGAGGGCGTCGTCAACGAACAGGTCGGCAGGGAGTTCGTCGGCAAGCTGCTCGAACCCCAGCTCCAGCTGTATGTGAAGCGCCTGCGCGCAGCCCAGGAACAAGGCGCCGTACGTGCCGACGTCGACCCGCGCATCGCCCTGGAACTCTTCGTGTCGCCCCTCGCCCAGCGCTGGCTCCAGTACACGGGCCCCATCACGTACGAGTACACGGACAAGCTCGTCGAGTACGCCCTCTACGGTCTCGCGCCACGCGGGCCCGCCGCCCCCTGACCCCGCGCGCGCAGGCCCGCCGCCCTCGCCAGCCGTCCCGGCGCGTCCGTGATGATCCCGTCGCAGCCGAGTGCGAGGGCGCGGTCGCGCTGCGCCGGGGTCACGACGGTGTGCGCCCACACGCGGGGGATGCCGGACCTGACGGCCCGTACGAGATCGCGGTCGCGGGCCTTGTGGTCCACGTCCAGGACGTCCACGAACGACCGCCACCGCTCGGGCCGGTCCGTACGCAGCTGCCGTGCCGACCGCCACAACTGCGAGACCAGGCCCATGCGGTGGGCCCGCCGCGCCACCGCCGGGTGGTTGGAGTTGACCAGTACCGAGCGGGTCAGGCCGCGTGACCTGATCATCGCGGCCAGGGTCGGCAGGCTCCGCGGGTCCTTGGCCTCCAGCATCAGCACCACCCGTCCGCCGAAACGGTCCAGCACCTCGGCGAGCGTCGGCGCCCGCTCGGAACGCCGGCCACCCGGCAGCCCGTCCCCGGGGCGCAGCCGGACGCCCTCCCAGTCCCGCCGGTCGAGCGCGTTCACCGGGCCGCCCGTGTAGGTCGTGCGGTTCAGGGTCGCGTCGTGCATGACCACCATCGTCCCGTCGCGCAGTATCCGGGTGTCCAGGTCGAGCACCTGGGCCGTACCGCGCTCGTACGCGGCCACGAGGCCCGACATGCTGTTCTCCGGCACCTCCAGGGCGCCGCCGCGGTGCGCGGTGTGGACGATGCGGGGGAGTGCGGACACTGTCATCGGGTCGGCGCCCCATTCGAGCGGGGCGAACGCCCCGCTCTGTCCCATCTGTCCTACGAGGGCCAGCGAGGCAAGACCTGCGATACCCGTCAGCGCGGTCCGTGTGACCATGCCGACACCGTAGGCAGGCAAATCATCTCAAAGTATGCAATGACACTCGATCGATGACCCGGTCGGGCATCGTCCCGCCTACCCCGGATGTGGGCTCCGGCCCCCTGTGGCGCAGGATGGTGGGACCATAGGGCATGCTGTCCGCACAACAGCCAGGGCGAGGGGATCGATGAGCGCAGAGATGGGCCGCCGCTCGGGCGGGCAGGGCAGGATCTCCCAGTGGCTGCGCGGTCGCCGTCCCAGAACGGACGCCGCGGACGAGGCCTCGGGTCGTGAGGAACTGCTGCTTGCCGCCGCCGGAGCCGGGCTGCCGCTCGCGCCCGCCGCCCATCCCTCCGCCTACCGGTGTTCCTGTGACCGTGTCGGGTGTCCCACCCCCGCGCGGCACCCCGTGTCCTTCGCCTGGCAGACGCAGTCCACGACCGACCGGGCGCAGATCGAGCGGTGGGCCCGGCATCAGCCGCTGGCCAACTTCATCACCGCGACCGGCATGGTGCACGACGTGCTGGACGTTCCGCTGGAGGCGGGGCAGGAGGCGCTGGAGCGGTTGCTCGCGCTCGGGGTCGAGGTCGGGCCCGTCGCGGTGTCCGGGGGCGACCGGATGCTCTTCTTCACCGCCACGCGGGGTACGCCCGAGGACGAGGACGAGTGGTGGCCGTGCGAGCTGGACTGCCATCCCGAGACGATGGACGAGCATCCCGGGTTGCGGTGGCACTGCCGTGGGTCCTATGTGCTGGTGCCTCCGGCGCGGTTGCCGGGGGAGTTGGCGGTGGAGTGGGTACGGGGGCCGGAGCATGGGCTGCCGGATCCTCTGTCGTTGCTTGAGGTGCTTACCGATGAGTGTGCTCGGTACGCGGGGGTGGAGCGGGACCACGTTGCGGCGTGGCCCCTTCGGGGCTGACGCCCCAGCCCCCTGCTCCTAAAGCCAAAAGACTGCGCCGTCCCCGCGCCCCTAAGACAAGACTGCGCCGTTCCTCGCGCCCCTAAAAGCCAAAAGACTGCGCCGTCCCCGCGCCCCCAAAGACGGGCGGGACGCCCCCTTACCCGCCCTTCGCCGCCGTCAGGCCCTGGATTCTGCCCAGGAACTCCACCTGTTGGTTCGCGGCGTCCTTGGAGGGGTCCAGTACTGCCTGGTTGGAGATGGATTCCAGGGTGAGGGACTGTTTTGGTTCGCCGGTCATGAGGGCCTTGACGTCGGCGTTGGTGACGTTGATGGGGACGCCCTGGGCCGCTGTCTGCTTCTGGTAGTGGCGGGTGCTGAAGAAGACGAGGGCGCCGCCGGTGGTGGTGCGCAGGGCCACCGGGGCGTAGTCGCCGGAGGCCAGGGGCTCGTCGATGTACTGCTGGGCGAGGCCGGGGCGGCTCGCGGTCTCCGTGCGGTCGGAGCGCCACTTCGTGGTGTGGGTGCCCGCGGCGAAGGTGTCTCCGCCGTCCTTGAGGTAGGTCGCGTAGTCCTCGGGGAGGTTCCCGGGCGCGACCGCCAGGTCCGCCGCGGTCGCCGTGACCGGTTCCGCCCAGCCGTCCTGGTCCTTCTTGAAGTCCGGCACCTTCTCGGCGGCGACGATCGTCAGATACGAGACCTGCCACACGTCGTTCGCGCCGCCCCGGGTGAACACCAGCAGCCAACGGTCCTCACCGCGGCCCTTGTTGGCCTTCGAGTCGGTGACGAACCAGCGCGGCCAGCCGGCCTTCTTCGGGATCGTGAAATCCGTGTCGCTCAGCTTCAGCGGCACGTAGTTGGGGTTGCCGCCCGGCTGGTTCTTGCCGCCGGCCTTCAGCTTCGCGCCGTCGATGTCTCCGAGGGCACCGGTGACGTGGTCCGCGTCCAGGGACGGGTCGTTGGCGCTGTTGGCCTCGTTGTAGGCGGCCGTGAAGTCCTGCAGCGCACGCGCGGCCTCGGTCTTCGTGGCCCCGGGGAGGACCTCCCGTTCCCCGTGCACCACCACACACCCGCTCGCCGTCACCGACAGCACGGTCACCGATGCCGCCGTCAGCGCGCTCCGGCCGAGCCTGCGAGGCCCCCGAGGGCCGTGATCCCTGCTCATCGGTACCGTCACACCTTCCCCTTCCCGGAGGGGAACCCTACCGGGGCCGGGGAGCACGCGGACGGCGGGATCACGTACCGCGCCCGCACCGTGATCCAGCACGCCCCGCCATGTCCCCAAACGTCCGTCTCAGACCTCTTCGCGTACGGGCGTGGCCGGCTTCGACTCGTCCCTGCCCGGTCGTGAGGGGGCCAGGAAGAAGGCGAGGGTCGGCACCAAGTACAGGGACCACACGACGACTTGGAGGACCGTCGGATCCGGCTGGAAGTTGAAGACGCCCTTGAGGAGCGTGCCGTACCAGCTGTCCGGCGGGATGGTCTCGCTGATGTCGAAGGCCTTGTTCGTCAGCCCCGGCAGGAAGTCGGCCTCCTGGAGGTCGTGGAAGCCGTACGCGAGAACACCCGCGGCCACGACGACCAGCATGGCGCCGGTCCAGGTGAAGAACTTGGCGAGGTTGATGCGCAGGGCACCCCGGTAGAAGAGGTAGCCGAGCACGACCGCCGTCACGATGCCCAGCAGCACGCCGATCAGCGGGCCCTCCGTGCCGTCGCCGGACGCGCGTACGGACGTCCAGACGAACAGGGACGTCTCCAGGCCCTCGCGTCCCACGGCCAGGAACGCGGTCGCGACCAGCGTGCCCGTGCCCATCCGCAGTGCCGCGTCCAGCTTGCCGTGCAGGTCGGCCTTGAGATGGCGGGCCGTACGCCGCATCCAGAAGACCATCCAGGTGACCAGGCCGACCGCGATGATCGACAGTGAGCCGCCGAGCGCCTCCTGCGCCTCGAACGTCAGCTCCTGGGAGCCGAATTCGAGCGCGCACCCGAAGCCGAGGGCGAGACCCACCGCGATGGCGATGCCGATCCAGATCGGCTTCAGGGCGTCCCGCCGGTCCGTCTTCACCAGATACGCGATGAGGATGCAGACGACGAGGCTGGCTTCCAGGCCCTCGCGCAGGCCGATCAGATAGTTCGCGAACACGGCCTACGCCTCCTTGGAGTCGGTGGAGTTCGTGGAGTTCCCGGAGCCATTGGACTTCTTCGAGTCCTTCGAGTCCTTTGAGAACAGCGCCCGGCCCCACCAGTCGTCCTTGTCGCGGACGCCCGGCGGGACGGCGAAGACCGCTGAACCCACGTGCTGGATGTACTCGTTGAGTGCGTCGGCCGCCAGGCTCCGCTGCACCGGGACGAAGCCCTTGCGCACGTCCCGCTGGTACGCGAGGAAGAACAGGCCCGCGTCCAGGCGGCCGAGGCCGTCCGTGCCGTCGGTGAAGGAGTAGCCGCGGCGCAGGAGCGTGGCCCCGGCGTTGGTGTCGGGGTGCGCGAGCCGTACGTGCGCGTCGGGCTTCATCGCCTTCAGGAACGGCTTGTCCCGCTCCTTGGCCTTCCCGACCGGAGCCCCCTCGCCCTTGTCACGGCCGAAGATGTCCTCCTGCTCCTGGAGGGAAGTGCGGTCCCAGGTCTCGATGTTCATGCGGATGCGCCGGGCCACGAGGTACGAGCCGCCGACCATCCACGTCGGGCCGTCCTTCTCCTCGACCCACACGAACTTCTTCAGCCGGTCCGTCTCCGTGCCCGCGATGTTGCGGGTGCCGTCCTTGAACCCCATGAGGTTACGAGGGGTCTGGGCCTCCGGAGTCGTGGACGACGTCTTGCCGAAGCCGAGTTGGGACCAGCGGATGACGACCTTGCCGAAGCCGATCCTGGCGAGGTTGCGGATGGCGTGCACCGCGACCTGCGGGTCGTCCGCGCATGCCTGGACGCACAGGTCGCCGCCGCTGCGGTTCGCGTCGAGGTTGTCACCCGCGAACTTCGGCAGGTCGACCAGGGCTTCCGGTCGCTGGTCCGCGAGGTCGAACCTGTCGAACAGGGACGGGCCGAAGCCGATCGTCAGGGTCAGCCGTGACGGCTTGAGGCCCAGCGCCTCACCGGTGTCGTCCGGTGGTGCCTCGGCCAGACCGCCGTACGCGCCCTCGCCGACCGCGTGCCCGGCGGTCATCCGCCGCGCGGCCTCGGTCCAGTCCTTCAGCAGCTGGACGAACGCGGCCCGGTCCGTGGTCTTCACGTCGAACGCGGCGAAGTGCAGCCGGTCCTGCACGGGGGTGGCGATGCCCGCCTGGTTCGTGCCGTGGAAGGCGACCGCGGCGCCCGCAGCGGCGGCGGTCGGCTCCGCGTCGTCCCCGTCGCGGACCATCGCCACCGCACCGCCGGCCGCGGCGGCCCCGAGCGCGAGCCCGGCACCGCCCCAGCCGATCAGTGAACGCCGCGACGGGGTACGGGAGTCGGCGTCCCGCCTCCCACCGCCGGGCTCCTCGGCTTCCGCCGCGCCCGTTGTCGTATCCGTCGTGTTCGTGGTGTCCGTCATGGCGCCAGGGCCCCTCTTACGTCACGTGCTACTTGACGACGGCGGCGGCGAGCTTGGACAGCGGCTCGGCGAGTGCGTTCACCGCGTCGGAGAGCTCCTTGCGGTCGGCCTTGCCGACCTTGTCGTACGAGGTGAAGTCGTAGGAGGTCTTGTCCTCGCGGTACTTGTCGAGCAGCGTGTTCAGCGCCGCGAACTGCGTGTCGAGCTCCTTGGTCAGCGCCGCGTCGTTCTCCGAGGCGACCGGCTTCAGCAGCTCGTACGACTTCTCCGCGCCCTCGACGTTCGCCTTGAAGTCGACGAGGTCGGTGTGCGAGTAGCGCTCCTCCTCGCCGGTGACCTTGCCGGTGGCGACCTCGTCGAGGAGTTCCTTGGCGCCGTTGGCCATCGAGGTCGGGGTGATCTCGGCCTTGCCGACCCGCTTCTGCCAGTCGGTGAGGTCGGTGATCAGCTGGTCGGCCAGCTCGGAGTCGCGGGCGGTGAGCTTCTTGTCCTGCCAGAGCGAACGCTCCAGGCGGTGCCAGCCGGTCCAGTCCTTCTCCGGGTCCTGGCCCTCCTCCAGGCCGTCCTCGCGCACGTCGACCTTCGGGTCGATGTCACCGAAGGACTCGGCGACGGGCTCGGTCCGCTCCCAGCCGATGCGCGAGCCGGCGTACGCCTTCTTCGCGGCCTCGATGTCGCCGTCCTTGACCGCCGCGGCGAAGACCTTCGCCTTGGGCAGGGTCTCGTCGGCCTGCTCCTGCGCGTACTCACGGTAGGCGGCGACCGCCGAGTCCAGGCGCGGGTCGCGCTTGGCGACCTTGCCGGAGCCGGTGGCCGTGACGTCCTGGCGGATGCCCTTGCCCTTCATGCCCGGCTTGCAGGCGATCCGGTAGTCGCCCTCCTTCACCTCGGCGGTGACCTTCTGCTTGGTGCCGGGGCCGATGTTCTCGCGCTCGGTGACGATCCGGTCGTCCGGGAAGAGGAGGTAGACCTCGGTGACCTTGGAACCCTTGTTCTCGATGTCTATCTGGACGTGCCCGGCCGGGAACTTCGTCGTCGACACCTCGCACTTGGAGTCCGTGGCGGTCACCTTGACGACGCGGTCGTCGCCGCCCGAGGCATCGCTCTTCTCGGTGCAGCCCGTGACAGCGGCCAGCGCGGCCGCGGTCACGGCGGCGGTGACGGAGAGTCGGACGGCTCGCATACAGGCTCCAAGAGGGTCACAGGAGAGACATGGAAGAGACAAAGAAGAGGCACAGGTCCTCGGTGAGGCTGCCCTAACTTATCTGAGGCTTACCTGACTGAAAGCTGCCCGTCCAGTGATTCAGCTCTCATTGGTGAGGTACGGCCACGGCCTGATCACGGCGGCTCAATCCACCCCCCACGAAACGGTCAAAGACCGGTCAAGAACCCCTCACCGGGGCCACCATGACCTCGCCGGTGCGTGGATGCGGGAACACCTCGACCGGCTGTTGGTAGACGTCCGAAAGCAGTCGGTCGGTGAAGATCTCGGCCGGCCGGCCGTCGGCCACCGCACGCCCGGCGCGCAGGATCACCACCCGGTGCGCGTAGGCCGCCGCGAGCCCCAGATCGTGCAGCACCACGACCACCGCGTCCCCGGCGTGCGCCCTCGCGCGGCAGACCCGGAGCACCAGTTCCTGGTGGCGCAGGTCCAGCGCGGCGGTCGGTTCGTCGAGCAGCAGCAGCCGGGTGCGCTGGGCGAGCACCCGGGCGAGCGCCACCCGGGCCCGCTCGCCGCCGCTGAGCGCCGAGAAGGGCCGGCCCGCGAAGTCCGTGACCTCGGTCGCCGCCATGGCCGCGGCCACCGCCGCGTCGTCCTCATCCTCCTCGGGCCGTCCGGCCCAGGGCGCCCGGCCCATCCGTACGACCTCCTCGACCGCGAACGGGAAGGAGAGCGCGGCGGACTGGGGGAGCACCGCCCGGCGCAGGGCCAGTTCCTGCGCCGACCACTCGGACGCCGGGGAGCCGTGGACGCGTACGACTCCCGTGGCGGGCGGGAGATCGGCGGCGAGCGCGCCCAACAGGGTTGACTTTCCCGCCCCGTTGGGGCCGACCAGGGCCAGCACCTCGCCCGCGCGGGCCGTGACGTCCACACCGGACAACACCTCGCGGCCACCGAGCCGGACGTGCAGGGCCTCGGCCTCGGCGAGTACGTCGCCGGGGTGCACGGGGCCGGGAGGCGCGGGCCGCGTACCGGTCAGTCCGGTCAGTCCGAGCAGCTTCACGCCCAGCCTCCTTGCCTGCGACGGGTCCTGCGCAGCAGCCAGAAGAAGAACGGGCTGCCGAAGAGTGCGGTGAGCACCCCGAGCGGCAGCTCGGCGGGCTCCGCGACGGTACGGGCCGCGAGGTCGCCCGCGAGCAGGACCACCGCACCGCCGAGCGCGCTGCCGGGGATGAGGAAACGGTGGCCGGGGCCCGCCGCCATACGCAGCAGATGCGGGACGACGAGCCCGACGAAGCCGATGACGCCGGAGACGCTCACGGCCGCGGCCGTCAGCAGCGCGACGACCAGGATCAGCACGACACGCAGCCGCTCGACGTCCACGCCCAGATGCCGGGCGGGCCGCTCGCCGAGCGCCAGCAGGTCCAACTTCCGTGCGTAGAAGGGCGCGACGGCCAGCCCGAGTGCCGCGCACGGCAGCACCGCGAGCACCTTCGGCCAGGTGGCCTGGGAGAGCGAGCCGAGCTGCCAGAAGGTGATCTGGTTCACCGCCGCGGTGTCCGCGAGGAAGATGAACAGGCCGATCAGCGCGCCCGCGAAGGCGTTCACCGCGATGCCGGTGAGGATCAGCGTCACGACCTCCGTACGGCCGCCCGTGCGGGACATCGAGTACACCAGCAGGGCCGTGCCGAGACCCGCCACGAAGGCGAAGGCGGGGAGGGTCCAGTTGCCGAGGAAGTTCAGGCCGAGCGAGATCGCGGCGACCGCGCCGACCGCCGCGCCCGACGAGACGCCGATGACGCTCGGTTCGGCCAGCGGATTGCCGAACACGCCCTGCATCAGCGCCCCCGCACACCCCAGCGAGGCACCGACGAGCAGCGCGAGCACGATCCGCGGGAAGCGCACGTTCCAGAGCACGGACTCGGGGACCCGGGCGAGTTCGCCGCCACCCAGTCCGGCGCGGTGCGCGATGGACGACAGGACGTCACCGGGGGAGATGTCGTACGCGCCGATCCCGGCCGAGGCCAGCGTGAGGAGCCCGAGGAGGACGGCCAGACCGACGGTGAGCAGCCAGGGGGTGCCGCGACGGGGTCCGGCGGGTCTGCCGGGGGTCGGCGACGCCTCCGGGGCCGCGTCCGCCGTCCCGGCCTCCGTCCCGGATCCGGGCGTGACGCCCTTGTCGGTCACGGTCACTTCGCGTCCCCGTACAACTGGTCGACCAGAGACTTCAGCACCTCGTCCGTGCGGGGACCATAGTTGAGGAGGACGCCGTCCTCGATCGAGACGACCCGGCGGTCCATTCCGGCGGGGGTCTGGGCGACGCCGGGGATCTTGACGAGGCCTTCGATGCCGCCGACGGATTCGAGGCCCTTGGACATGACGAGGATCGCGTCGGGGGCGGCCTCGGCGAGGGCCTCCGTGGTGATCGTGGTGAAGTCCTTCTCCAGACCCGACTCGGCGCCGCCGTCCACCGCTCCCGCCGCTTCGAGCAGCGAGGTGGCCCCCGAGTCCCTGCCGCCGATCAGATAGACGGAGGCGGTGCCCCGGAGGTAGAGGAAGGCGACGCGCGGCTTGTCGGTCCTCTTCGGAATGTCCTTGCGCACGGCGGCGATCCGCTCCTCGGAGCGCTTCGTGAGCTCCTTGCCCGCGGCCGGTACGCCGAGGGCGCGCGCCACCGTCTCGATCCGCGGGCCCACGTCCTCCAGCCCCTTCGCCGGGTCGACGACGAGCACCGGGACACCCGCGTCACGGAGCTGGTCCATCGCCTCGTCGGGCCCGGTGCTGGTCTCGGCGAGCACGAGATCGGGCTTGAGGGACAGGACACTCTCCGCGGAGACGTCGTGGTTGCGGGTGACCACCGGCAGCCTCTCCGCCTGCGCGAAGGTGGCGGTGATGTCACGGGCGACGACCCGGTCCCCGAGCCCCAGCGTGAACACGATCTCGCTGAGACTCCCCGACAGCGGAACGATCCGTTCGGCGTCCCTGACGGTGACCTTCCTGCCGTCGGACGAGCGCACGGTGACCGGGAGTTGGGGGTCCGGGGTGTCCGACAGAGGCTCGACCCGGTCGGCGGTGGCGGACGCGGCCTTGGCGGCCGGCTCACTCCCGGCCGTGCCGTCCTCGGAGGAGCAGGCTGAGGTCACCGTCAGCGCGAGCACCGCAAGCAGTGCCCCGGCCACTCGTGTACGCAGGCGTCGCACGGTCGCGTAGTTCCTTTCGGTTCGCCGATCGGGCACGGGCGCCCTCCGGAGAGGCTGCGCCCTTTGGGGGCGCGGGGCTGTATCGATATGCGGCTCCGCCGCGATGGGGGTCCCCCCGCTTGAGCGAAGCCGAGAGTGGGGGGAGCGACCAGCCACAGCGGACCGTCGGCCGACGAACGGCCCGCAATCCCCTCTTCTGTCTCATCCGGTGCTTCCCGCATCAGAAAACTTAGCTTAGGTTAGCCTTACCTTTCTTGCCAGGACCGCCTCGGATCCGGCCAGATCCCGCCCGTCCCGGAGGACCTCCATGCCCTCGCGCCCGCACCTACGCGCCTACGTGACCCTGCTCTGCGCAGCAGTACTCGTGGCGCTGCTCCCGGCCGGTCAGGCCCAGGCGGCCGGCCGTACCGTGCAGGGCGGCCGCCTGGACTGGGGCATCAAATCCTCCTTCCAGAGCTATGTCACCGGCCCGATAGCGAACGGCGGTTTCTCCCTCACCGGCGGCGCCGCCACGGTCGGCGGCAGCCAGTTCCGCTTCCACTCGGCGACCGGTACGTACGACGGCGGCTCGGGCGCCTTCGACGCCCGCTTCTCCGGCGGTGTCCACTTCCTCGGGCACAAGAAGGACGACGGCACGCATCAGCTCGACCTCACGATCAGCCGCCCCACCGTCCGCCTCGCCGGCAACGGCGGCACCCTGTACGTCGACGTCACCAGCAAGGCGAAGGGCACCGGGGCGGTCACGACGTCCTCGCAAGTGCCCTTCGCCTCCCTCTCCCTGGGCGGCATCAACATGAAGGGCGGCGGAAACGCAGTCCAGTTGAACAACCTGCCCGCCACCCTGACCGCCCAGGGCGCCAAGTCCTTCGCCGGCTACTACACGGCCGGTACGGCGCTCGACCCGGTCAGCCTCTCGGCGGACGTCAAGGCCGCGGCGGCCGCCGAGCCGTCGCGCACGCCGTCCCCCTCACCTTCCAAGTCCAAGTCCAAGGCGAAGAAGGAGACTTCGGGCCGCATCGAGAACGGCGCCGTCGACTGGGGCGTGCGCCGGACCTTCCGCGAGTACGTCACCGGGTCCATCGCCCAGGGCGAGTGGAAGCTCACCGACGGAGCCGAGGACGGCGGCGCGCTCTTCCGCTTCCCCGAGGGCTCGGGCACGTACGACGAGAAGAAGCAGACCCTCGACGCGACCTTCGCCGGAGCCGTCCGCTTCACCGGCGAACAGGGCCTCGACCTGAAGCTCGGCGCGCTCCGGGCCCAGGTCACGGACGACGGAAAGGGCACGCTCTACGCGGACGTCACCAGCGCGGGCGGCGCAGGCGGCGCAGGCGGCGCAGGCAGGACGAACGGCACGGACAAGGCCGACGGCACCACCAAGAAGGTCCCCCTGGTCACCTTCACGGCCAAGGACTTCAAGCCGAAGGACGGCCTCGCCCAGGTGACCGAGGCGCCCACGAAGCTCACCGCCGACGGCGCCAAGGCCTTCGGCGGGATGTACAAGGCGGGCACGGAGATGGACCCCGTCTCCCTCGCCGTCGCCCTGACCGACAGCGCCCGACTGCCCGCCCTGCCCGACCTGGGCAGCACGGAGTCGGCCACCCCGGAAGCAGCGGCCGCCGAGCGGAAGACGGCCGAACCCAGGTCCGAGGCCACCGCGAGCGATTCGGACGTCCCCGTCCTGCCCGTCGGCCTCGCGGCCGCTTCCCTGATCGCGGTGGCAGCGGCCTTCGTGATCATCCGCAGGCGTCGTGCCCAACTGGCCGCAGACGCCCCCGAAGAGAACTGAACTTCCCAGCGCTGTCCGCCGGTTGAGCGGACTCCCACACACTGAACCGAGGAGAACCCACGACCATGGCCGCCACCCGTCGCCGCCCCATAGCCCTCGCCGCAGCCTGCGCGACCGCCGTCACGCTGGGTGCCACCGCGCTCGCCGCGACGTCCGCGTCCGCCGCCGAAGTGCCGCTCAAGGGCTACGAGTTGACCTGGGGCATCAAGCAGTCGTACCGCACGTACGTGACCGGGATGGCGGCCGGCAGCTTCACGCCCGAGGGCGGCGCCACGCAGGCCAAGGACAACGGCGCGTTCACCTTCGTCAACGGCACCGGGACCTACGACTCCGAGGCCCACACCGTGGCGCTCGGGTTCGAGGGCGGCCTGAAGATCGTCTCCAAGCTGCACGGCTTCGAACTAGCCCTGTCCGACGTGAAGTTCGACAGCAAGGCGGCGAGAGTCACCGCGGACGTGACGAAGAGCGGCACGACCCAGCAGGACGTGCCGCTCGCCGAGGTCACCGTCACCCGCACGATGACGGACATGGCGACCAAGCTGACGAAGGAGGCGGGCGACGTCCTCGGGAGCGCCGGCTACACCGGCGCGGCCGGCGACCCCCTGACGGTGGTGGAGAAGAAGACCGAGTCGCCGACCCCGACGCCCACCGGCTCCACGACCCCCTCGCCCACCCCGTCCACGACGCCGTCCACCACCCCCACGGGCACCCCGTCCACCTCCCCCTCGCAGACCGCGAGCCAGACCCCCTCGCCCACCCAGGCGGCCACCAAGGGCGACATCACCGACGGCACCCTCGGCTGGGGCGTCAAGCAGTCCTTCCGTACGTACGTGGTGGACGGTGTCGCCAAGGGCAGGATCGCCGTGTCCGGCGGTGCCTCGCAGGCGTCCGGCAACGGGAGCTTCACCTTCCCCGGCGCCACCGGCACCTACGACACGGACGAGGACACCCTCAAGGCTGCCTTCAAGGGCTCGGTCAACTTCAAGGGCCATGAGACGAACGGCACTTACGGCCTCGACCTCACCCTCAGCGACCTCAAGGCGGAGGTCGACGGCGGCGCCGGCAAGCTGACCGCCGACGTCGAGAGCCTCGGCAAGAAGTCCGCCGACGTGACCCTCGCCGAACTCAGGCCCAAGTCCGACGACCTGACGGCCAAGAACGACGTCATCACCCTCGACGACGTCACCGCCACCCTCACCAAGGCGGGCGCGGAGGCCTTCGGCGGCTTCTACCAGGCCGGCGCCGAACTCGACCCGGTCGACCTCTCGGTGGCCCTGTCCGAGGACGCCGAACTCCCGGACACCGACCCGACGTCGTCCACGGGCGGGACGGGCGGCACCACGGGAGGCACGACCGGCTCCACCACCGGCGGCGCGGGCACGACCGGCTCCACCACGGGCGGCGTGACGGGCGGCCTCGCCTCCACCGGCTCCGACGTCCCCGTCGGCGCGCTGGGCGCCGCGGCCGCGGCGACGGTCGCGGCGGGCGCGGGCGTGGTGTTCGCGGTACGCCGCCGCCGCGCGACGGGCGCCACCCAGGCCTGACCGGAACCCGACCGCATCCGGCCGCCGCCCCTGCCATCAGGGGCGGCGGCCGGATGCGTACGCACCACTCCTGTAGTGCTTGAATGCCCGCGTGACTGATTACGACGTGCTGCGGGTCTTCTGCGGACCGCGCGGTGAGTACGGCAACGAACTCGGGGTCGTGCGCGAGGGTTCCGTGCTGCCGGAGCGGGACGAACGGCAGGAGTTCGCGGCCAAACTCGGCTTCAGCGAGACGGTGTTCGTGGACGACCCCGAGCGCGGGGTCATCGACATCTACACCCCCAGTGTGCGGCTGCCCTTCGCCGGCTACCCCTGTGTCGGCGCGGCCTGGCTGCTCGACGTACCCGAACTCGTCACGCCCGCGGGCGTGGTGGGCACCCGCCTCGACGGCGAGTTCACCTGGATCGAGGCCCGCCCGGAGTGGCCGGAGCCGCGCACACTGCGCCGGTACGACACGGCGGCCGAGGTCGACGCGCTTGAGGTGCCCCCGCCAGGGGAGTGGCTCTACGCCTGGGCCTGGGAGGACGAGGCGGCCGGCCGTATCCGCGCCCGCGGCTTCCCCGGCCGCGGCGACGGCGTGACCGAGGACGAGGCCACCGGCGCCGCGGCCCTCCAACTGACAGCCCAACTGGGCCGCGCCCTGAACATCCTCCAGGGCGCGGGCTCCCAACTCCTCACAGCCCCCCAGCCGGAGGGTTGGGTGGAGTTGGGCGGCAGGGTCGTCCTGGAACGCTGACCCTTCAAGAGCGGCCGCGACCCTGGCTTTCAGCCTTCCAGATAGGCGAGGACCGCCAGGATCCGGCGATTGTCGTCCTCGGACGGTTCGAGGCCGAGCTTGGTGAAGATGTTGTAGCTGTGCTTGCTGACGGTCTTCTCGCTGACGAACATCCGGCCGGCGATGGCGGCGTTGGAGCGGCCCTGGGCCATCAGCGAGAGCACCTCGTGCTCACGCGGGGTCAGCTCCAGCAGGCGGGGGTCCGCCGAGCGGTGGGTGAGGAGGGCGCCGACCACGTCGGGATCCATGACCGTACTGCCGGCGGCGACCTGCCGGACGTTGGCGACGAACTGGCCGACGGCCATGACCCGGTCCTTCAGCAGGTAGCCCACCGCCCCGGCGCGGTCCGACATCAACTCCCTGGCGTACAACTGCTCGACATACTGCGAGAGCACCACGACGGGAAGGCCGGGGAGCTGCCTGCGTACGTCGATCACGGCTCGCAGGCCCTCGTCGGTGAAGGTCGGGGGGAGGCGTACGTCGACGACGGCGACGTCGGGCCGGTGGGTCGTCAGTGCCCTGATGAGGGAAGGGCCGTTGTCGACGGCGTCGACGACCTCGAAGCCGTTGGCCTGCAAGATCCTGATCAGGCCCTCTCGGAGCAGGGCGAGGTCCTCGGCTATGACGACGCGCACGGCAGCGACATCCTTATCTCGGTGGGTCCGCCGGGCGGACTGTCGACGGTCAGGGTGCCGTCGAAGGCCGACAGACGGCGCGCGATGCCCCGCAGGCCGGTGCCGGCGTCGATGGCGGCGCCTCCGCGGCCGTCGTCGGACACCCACATTGTCAGCAGCCCCGCCGTTGTGCCCGGGTGGGGTGTGAACTCCACGGTGATCCCGATGCGTTGGGCCCGGGCGTGCTTGATGGCGTTCGTCAGGGCCTCGGCGACGGCGAAGTAGGCCGCGGACTCGACCGGCGCGGGCAACCGTCCGGGCAGGCGGGTGACCACCGACGTCGGTATGGGATTGGCCAGGGCCAGGGCCTTGAGGGCGCCGTCCAGGCCGCGGTCCGCGAGCACCGGCGGGTGGATGCCGCGTACCAGGTCGCGCAGTTCGGCCAGGGCGCCGGCGGTCGATGCGCGAGCCTCGGCCAGCAGCTGCTGGACGGCCTGCGGATCGTCGGGCAGGAGTTGTTCGGCCAGGCCCAGGCTCATGCCCAGCGACACCAGCCGGGCCTGTGCGCCGTCGTGCAGGTCCCGTTCGATCCGGCGCAGTTCGCCCGACTGGCTGTCCACGGTCTCGGCCCGCGAGGCGGCCAGCTGCGCGACACGGGCCCGTAGTCGTGCCTGCGCGGTGGGCCCCAGCAGGGAGCGGATCACCAGGGCGTTGAGGTTCGCCAGCCGCTCGGCGGTGGTGTACCAGAGCAGGAGGAACACCGGGCCGAGCGGAACCAGCGCGAACGACTGCTCGACGCTGTGCAGACGAAAGCCGTTGCCCAGCGGCGTGCGGAACACCTCCGGAGGGGTCAGCGCGTACAGCAGCGGATAGCTCAGGTAGAAGACGCCGCAGAGGAAGAACAGGAACGACAGCCCGTAGGTGAACCACCCGGTGACCGAGTTGGCCACCAGCCAGGCCCAGTCCCGCCAGGTCGCCGGGTCGCGCAGGATCGCCCACAACCGCACCGGCCAACCGCCGTCGGGTGCCGGCAGGTATGGCCGGGCCACCGGTTCGCCGAGCCGGTCGGCGGCCCACTGGCGGTGCAGGTCGGCGAACCAGCGCACCAGGACGGTCGAAAGCAGGGCCAGTGGGATGCCGACCCCGAGCGCGACGACCGCCACCGAAGTGATCCAGAGCGTGGCCAGGCCGAAACCCAGGACCGCGCCGAGCAGCAGCACCAGCGACCAGCCCAGCAGGGTCATCCGCAGGGCGAGACCGGCGTGCGGGGCCAGACCGGCGCGCGGGCCGACGCCCGTCCCGGGAGGTTCCCCCGATCGCGGTGTGCCACGGGGGGAGTGGCGCTCGCCGGAGTAGGTCATCGCGCTCCATCGTCGTGCGTCGGTCCATCGTTCGTGGGTCGGTGCCGCGTCGACCGACCGGCCGATGCCAGGCCACCGTCACGGGCCAGAAGTTGATGATGACCGGCCGGATCGCGTCCGCGCACTGGGGTTGTCTCCACCATCGCGGGGGCCCAGCACCCGTGTTCCTCGTCCCCGTCGCCGGGAGGCTGGAGCGGTCGATCGACCCAAGACCAAGACCCAAAGCCCATCCCCATCCCCATGCCCAGGAGGACACCTCATGCCCCGGAACACGCCCCGGTCGCGGCCCGCCCGGCACGCATACCTGACGCTGGCCCTGGCCGCGGCGCTGACGGGTACGCTCACGGGCTGCCAGGCGGCCGACGCGGCGCAGGACACCGCCCACGCCCCGACCGGACGAGCCAGCGTGGTGGCAGCCCAGAAGGACCGACTGGCAACGCTCGCCCAGCGGGACGTGAACGCCGGAGCCCCCGCAGTGATCGTCCGGGTCGACAAGGGCAACGGGCGGCCGATCGAGATCGCCCGGCAGGCGCCCTGGACCCGCGCCGACCACACCCTTGCCGCCGACGACCAGTTCCGGATGGGCTCCAACACCAAGACGATGGTCGCCACCGTGGCTCTCCAACTGGTCGCCGAACACCGGCTGAAGCTGACCGACCCGGTCGAGAAGTGGTTGCCGGGCCTGATCCCGAACGGGTCCGCGATCACGGTACGAATGCTGCTCAACCACACCAGCGGCCTGTTCAACTACCTGACCGACCCCGATGTGCTCAAGGCGTTCACCGGTCAGGACACCAGGGCCTGGACGCCCCAGGAGCTGATCGCCGCCGGCGTCCGGCACGACCCGCTGTTCGCACCCGGCACGGACTACTCCTACAGCAACACCAACTACGTCGCGCTCGGCCTGATCGCCGAGAAGACGACCGGACACACCCTGGGCGACCTGATCCAGCGGCGGATCACCGGTCCGCTCCACCTGAAGAACACCTACCTGGTCACCGGCTTCGGCCAGACGAACAACCCCCGACTCGCCCACGGCTACGAACCGGACGCCGACCGCCTCGCCCCGCTGCTCCCCCCGTACGCGCCCGCGGGAACCGCGTTCGCCGGCCCGGAGCGGTCCGCGGGATACGTCGACACCACCGGGATCAACGCCAGCACGCTGTGGGCCGCCGGAGGCATGGTCTCCAACGCGCAGGAATGGGCCCGCTTCTCCGGTGCGCTGAACTCCGGCAAGCTCCTGCCGCCCGCCCTGTTGAAGGAGATGCGCACCACCGTCGCCGAGGAGGCCGAGTTCCCGAACCGCCGGTACGGGCTCGGCCTGGAGAAGGTGTCCACGCCCTGCGGCACCGTCTGGGGCCACAACGGCCAGGCACCCGGCTACTCCAGCGAGGCCTACACCGACGCCACCGGCCGCCGTACGGTCTCGGTCTTCACCACGACCATCTTCGGCATCGCGAGCCCCAAGGCTGCCGCCGCCAACCGGGCCCTGGTGAACGCCGCAGTCTGCACCATGCTCGACAAGCCGATCCCCGCCGCACCCGCGTCCGCGCCGACCGACTCCTGAGCCCCCGCCGCACCCGCGTCCCCTGCCGGCCGACTCCTGAGCCCGACGCAGCCGCGCCGACCAGTGCGTGCCGGCCGTCCCATTCCACACCCCCGCACCGCGAAGAAGGTCGTTCAGTCATGTCCGCACTAGCCAGATGGTGCTTCCGGCACCGCCTCCTCGTCGTCGGGATCTGGGCCGCCGTGCTGGTCGCGCTCGCCGTGCCGTACGCGACGCTCGGCACCCACTACTCCGACGAGTTCAGCCTGCCCGGGCTGGAATCGTCGAAGGCGCAGGCGCGGCTCCAGGCATCCGAGCACCGACAGTCCGGGGACAGCGACCAGATCGTGGTGCACGTACGCCGCGACGGGTCGATCCGGGACGCCGCCGTCCGGCAGAAGGTGACCTCGATGCTGGACCGGGTCGCGGCACTGCCCTCGGTCACCTCCGTGACCAGCATGTACGGCCCCACGGGAGCGCCCCGGATCAGCGAAGACGGCAGGACCGCCTACGCGACGGTGACGTTCGACGCGCAGGCCGAGCGGATACCGGCCGCCGATGTCATCCGGGTCATCGACACCGCCCGGGCCGCGCGTGACGCGGATCTGCAGGTGGAACTGGGCGGCCAGGCCATCAGCCTCGCAGCCGAGGGCAAAGCGCAGGGCACCGAGGCGATCGGGCTGGTCGCCGCCGGCATCATCCTCTTCGTCGCCTTCGGCTCACTCCTGGGCATGCTCCTGCCCCTGCTGGTCGCGATCGCCGCGCTCGGCGCCGGACTGCTCGCCGTCGGGCTGACCTCGCACGTGATGACCCTGGGCACCGACGCCCCGACGGTCGCGGCCCTCATCGGGCTCGGAGTCGGCATCGACTACGCCCTGTTCATCGTCACCCGCCACCGGACCGGCCTGCGGAACGGCCTGACACCCGAGGAGGCAGCCGTACGTGCGCTGAACACCTCCGGGCGGGCGGTGGTCTTCGCCGGACTCACCGTCGTCACCGCCCTCCTCGGCCTGCTCGTCCTGCGGATCGGCCCCCTCACCGGGATGGGGATCAGCGCCGCGACGGCCGTCCTGGCCACGGTGATCGCGGCGGTGACCCTGCTGCCGGCCCTGCTCGGCCTCTTCGGGGGCAGACTGCTGAACAGGCGTCAGCGGCGAGCCGTGGCCACCCGGAACGCGGGGACCGTTCACCCGCCCCTGAACACACAGCGGCACGCAACGGCAAGGCCCCGGGGCCGCTGGGCCGAGCGGGTCGAGCGCCACAGGACTCTGTTCACCCTGGCCGCGCTCCTTGTCGTCACCGTCCTCTCGCTGCCCGCGCTGTCGCTGCGTCTGGGGACCTCGGACGCCGGGAACGACCCGAAGGGCACCACCACCAGAGCCGCGTACGACCTGCTCGTCCAGGGCTTCGGCGCCGGCTCCAACGGTCCGTTGGTGCTGGTCGCGCAGCTGGGCACGCCCAGCGACGCGCCGGCCCTGGACAGGCTGGTCTCGGCCGTGCGCAGTACTCCAGGGGTGGCCTCGGCGACGCCCGGGCCGGTCACCGCGGCGACCGGACTGTCCGTCATCGACGTGGTGCCGACCGGCGCGCCGCAGGACGAGGCCACGAGCGCCCTGATCACTCACCTGCGAGAGGACGTCGTCCCCGCCGCGGAGCTGGGCAGCGGTCTGACGGTCTACGTCGGTGGCACGACAGCTGCCTCCGGTGACCTGGCCGACCTGCTGGCGGGCAAGCTGCCGCTGTTCCTCGGGGTGATCGTCGGACTCGGCTGCCTGCTGCTGATGGTCGCCTTCCGCAGCGTCCTGGTGCCGCTGACCGCCGCCGTGATGAACCTGCTCGCCTCGGCCGCGGCGTTCGGAGTCGTCGTCGCCGTGTTCCAGTGGGGATGGGGCTCCGAACTCCTGGGCCTGGGGAAGGCCGGTCCTGTGGAGGCCGAGCTTCCGGTGATCATGCTGGCGATCCTCTTCGGCCTGTCCATGGACTACCAGGTCTTCCTGGTCAGCCGGATGCACGAGGAGTGGGAGCAGACCCGCGACAACCACCGCGCCATCCGGATCGGTCAGGCCGAGACCGGCCGGCTGATCAACGCCGCCGCCCTGATCATGATCTGCGTGTTCACCGCCTTCGTCCTCGGTGGCGAGCGGGTCATCGCCGAGTACGGCGTGGGACTGGCCGCGGCCGTCGCGATCGACGCCTTCGTCCTGCGCACCGTGCTGGTCCCGTCACTGATGCATCTGCTGGGACGGGCGAACTGGTGGCTGCCCGCCTGGCTGGAGCGAATCCTGCCGCGTGTCTCCATCGAGGGCGTGCCCACCCGCGAGTCCGCCCCCGTGTCCGCGAGGACCGTTCGGGCGGAGCGGACAGCAGCTCCTCACCTCACGGGCGTGGCGACGGCCGAGAGCCGACCCCCGGTGGTGCCACCACCGTCTCGACCCGAGCCGCCGCTACGACAGGACAGCACGCCGGGTGCTCCGAAGTCGGTCGCTGTGGCGTACCTCTGGTGGTTCTTCCTCGGCCTGTTCGGGATGCATCACTTCTATCTCGGCCGGACCGGCCGTGGGCTGCTGTACCTGTGCACCCTCGGCATCTGCGGGCTGGGCTGGCTGGCCGACGCGCTCACCCTGCCCCGCCAGGTCCGGAGCGCGAACGCCCGCATCGTCCGGCAGGACATCGCACCCCGCACCGACGCCACGGTCGCCCCGGCCCTGGACGACCACGTTCACTGACCGGCGCAATCGCCGGTCCGCCCCCGCGCACCCGCAGCCGACAATCAACGCCCCGGCGGAGCGCTCACGCGCTGATGCGGAACTCTTCCCCCAAGGCGACGAAGACCGCGATGTTGAGCGCGAACGCCCGCTTGCACTCGGCGATGATCCGCTGCTTCTCCAGATCGTCCGCGAGCACACCGTCGAGCAGTTCGCGATACCCCCGCTTGAACGCGGCAGGGTTGCCGATGTCCTCGAACACGTAGAACCGCACCCCGTCGCCCTTGCGGGCGAAGCCCCACGTCTGCTCCGCCTTGCTCCGCAGGACCTGGCCACCGGAGAGGTCGCCGAGGTAACGGGTGTAGTGATGCGCCACGTACCCACCGGGCCACGTACGCGCGCACTCGGTGATCCGCGCCGTGTACTCCTCGGTCGCGGGCAGCGCCGTGACGCCCTCGCGCCAGTCCGGGCCCCGCAGATGCGCGAGGTCCCGCTCCAGCGCGGCCACCCGCACCAGCTCGGGGCGCATGAACGGCCCCGCCACGGGATCGCCGGCCAGCTCGCGCCCGCCTTCCTCCAGCGCCCGGTAGACGAACCACAGCTGCTCGGTGTACCGCGTGTACGCGTCCACGCCCAGCCTGCCGCCCAGCAACTCGCTCATGAACGACGAGTCGTGCGCCTGCCCGTGCTGCTCGTGCGACGCGGTGCGGATGAGCGTCGAGAACGGTGTGCTCGACGAGTTCATGAAGACCTCCGGGGCCGAAGGGGGGACGAGAGCCGGGCCCATCTTGTATGGTTAGGCTTACCTAAGTCAACAGGTTTCCCGACGCCCTGTCGGTAAAACCGTACCCCGGATCCCCGTCCGATCCACATAAAAAGCCGCCCCTCTGTTCGAGCGGGCGGCTTGGTGCGGAACTTGGTCGGAAAAGGGCGGTTACGGCAGGGTCAGCACCTCGGCCCCGCTGTCCGTGACGACCAGCGTGTGCTCGAACTGGGCGGTCCGCCGCCGGTCCTTCGTCACGACGGTCCACCCGTCGTCCCACATGTCGTAGTCGTGCGTGCCCAGCGTCAGCATCGGCTCGATCGTGAACGTCATCCCCGGCTGGATCAGGGTCGTCGCCTGCGGGCTGTCGTAGTGCGGGATGATCAGCCCCGAGTGGAACGACGAGTTGATGCCGTGCCCGGTGAAGTCCCGCACGACCCCGTACCCGAACCGCTTGGCGTACGACTCGATGACCCGGCCGATGATGTTGATCTGCCGGCCGGGCTTGACGGCCTTGATGGCACGGTCGAGGGACTCACGGGTCCGCTCGACGAGCAGCCGCGACTCCTCGTCCACGTCACCGACGAGGTACGTGGCGTTGTTGTCGCCGTGCACACCGCCGATGTACGCGGTCACGTCGAGGTTGATGATGTCGCCGTCCCGCAGGACCGTGGAGTCCGGGATGCCGTGACAGATGACCTCGTTCACGGATGTGCACAGGGACTTCGGGAAACCGCGGTAGCCGAGCGTGGACGGGTAGGCGCCGTGGTCGCACATGTAGTCGTGGGCGACCCGGTCCAGCTCGTCCGTGGTGACGCCGGGCGCGATGAGCTTCGCGGCCTCGGCCATCGCCCGGGCGGCGATCCGCCCCGCGACACGCATCGCCTCGACCGTCTCCGGGGTCTGGACCTCCCCTCCGGTGTACGGCGTGGGGGCGGGCTTGCCCACGTACTCGGGACGCCTGATGTTTCCCGGCACGGGACGGGTGGGAGAAAGCTCCCCTGGTACGAGCAGCGACTGGCCAGACATGCCAGCGAGTCTAACCAGCGCGTGGTGGGGGACGATGTCCCTGGCGAAAGGAGCCCAGCCATGGCCCTGTTCAAGAAGCGGACCGTCGGGAAGCCGGGCGAGTGGTACTACTGCCTGGAGCACAAGAAGGTCGAAGAGGGTCCCGACTGCCCGGGCAAGGACCGTTTCGGTCCGTACGCGTCGCGCCGCGAGGCCGAGCAGGCGATGGAGACCGCTCGAGAGCGGAATCTTGAATGGGAGACCGACCCCCGCTGGCATGACTCCGCTGCGCGGAACTCGGACGACGACTGAGGGCTCCGCCGCAGGGGTGGTCATTAACGTGCGGGTCCGTCGGGGTTGAGCGCACAGCTCCCCGCGCCCCTGGCTTTTAGGGGCGCGGGGAGCTGTGCGCTCAACCCCCACCGGCCCGCACCCTATGAACCGGCCGCGACCTTCCCCCGCGCCTCCTTCATCCGTACCGCGTGCTCGTTCGTCCGGACGTCGTACGTCATGAGCTTCGGCAGGCACAACGCCAGCGCCCCCACCGCGGCCACGCACAGCACGCCCCCGGCCCACACGGACCCCCGCACACCGATCCACGCGGCCATGCCGCCGGCCCGTACCTGTCCCAGCTGGGGCCCGACCGAGTACGAGAGCAGCTCGATGCCCGCCAGCCGCCCCCGCAGCTCGTCCGGGATCGTCTGGTTCCACATCGCCGCGCGGAAGATCCCGCTGACCATGTCGAAACACCCGCCCAGCATCAGGAACAGCAGCACCAGCCACACATCGTGAACGGCCCCCGCGGCCACCATCGCGAGCCCCCAGAACGCCGCCGCCAGCACCACCATCCGCCCGTGCCGATGCACCCGGGACGTCCACCCGCTCGTCAGGCTCACCAGCAGTGACCCGGCGGGCAGGGCCGCGTACATCAGGCCCAGCGACCACTCGGCGTCCAGCTCGTCGGCGAGGAAGGGCAGCACGGCCAGCGGGAAGGCGAAGAACATGGCGGCCAGGTCGATGGCGTACGTACCCAGGAGCTCCTTGCGGCTCCACGCGTACTGGGCGCCCTCCAGGATCGACCGCAGTGAAGGCTTCGCGGCCTCGTGGGAGGCGGGCGACGGGGCGAGGCCCACGGCGAGCACGACCGACACCGCGAAGGTCGCCAGGTCCGCGGCATAGGCCCAGCCGAGCCCGGCGTACGCCACGACGAGCCCCGCGACCGCCGGACCCGCGACCCCGCCGACCGTCCACCGCAACGAGTTGAGCGCCGCCGCCGCGGGCAGGTGCTCGTGCCGCACGATGCGTGGCGTGAGCGCGTCCAGGGCGGGCCGCTGGACGGCGACGAGCGAGGAGGAGAGCGCGGCGACGGCGTACAACGGCCACACCAGGGGATCCGGCAGCAACGCGTTGACCAGCAGCACGGCGCTCAGCAGCCCCTGCCCCACCTCCGTCCAGAGGATCAGCTTCCGCTTGTCCAGGGCATCGGCGAGCGCCCCGCCGTACAGCCCGAACACGATCAGCGGGACGAGTTCCACCGCGCCGATCGCGCCGACGGCCACCACGGAACCGGTCAGTTCCTTCATCTGCACCGGCAGCGCGACGAAGGTCAGGAAGCTGCCGAAGTTGGTGACGAGCCCGGCCACCCACAGCCGCCGGAAGTCGGCGGAGGTCCGCCACGGCGCCAGATCGGGCAGCAGCGCGCGCAGGCGCGAGGGGGCCGGGCCGGGGGCGGATTCGGGGGCTGATTCGGGAGTATCGCAATCGGGTTCCGTCACGAGGTGCCATGGTCCGGCGCGGCCCCCGACCAGGACAACCGCTTTTCCGACCGCGGAGGACCTTCAGGCCACCGGCGAGCAGGTCACCGGCACGGCGTCACCGGCGAGCACGCCACCAGCCAGGCGTCACCGGTGCGTACGTCACCACCGGGCAGGCGGCGGAGACGTCAGCTGGTCCGCCAGCCGCGACAGCCGGTCCCGCAGTCGCCGCCGGCCCCGCGGGGAGGGCAGCGAGTTCTCCCCGGCCGCCGCGCTCACCAGGTGCTGCACGGTGTCCAGGTCGAGGTGCGGCTCGGACGGCACGGCGAGCGCCTCGTGCGCCATCGCGTGCAGGTCACGGTCGCCGCGGTCCAGTGCGAGGACCGTCGCCCCGGCCCGGCGAGCGTCGTGGACCCGTTCCAGGAGCGGGGCCCCGGGGGCGTCCGGCGCCACGACGAGGAGCGTCTCGCCCCGCCTGGCCGCCTCGATCCGGCCGAGTCCGACGGCCAGCTGGGCCGGGTCTCCGGGCCGCGCCCCGTGCCGTACGAGCGTCGGCGTCAGCTCCGGCGTGCCCGACCAGGCGGCCTCGTCCACGAGGTGCGCGGCCAGGTGCCACGGCTCGTACTCCGCCGTCCCCACCAGCAGCAGCCCGCCCCCGTGCGGCAGCACGGAGGACCGCAGCGCTCCCGCGAACCGCCGCGTGGCACCCGGCCACTCGGTTCCGGCGAGCACTTCGCGCAACAGGGCGACCCGTACGGCATCCATGCGCACGCATCCTGCCGCAACCGGCCACTCGTCAGGTGGGGTTCACCATGAATTCGCCCGGGGTGGGCAGAGTGTCCGTCCGAGTCGGTGAGGGAGGGTTTCATGGCCAGTACTGAGACATCCGTGCCGTTCCGGGCGGGACGGGAGGGCTACGCGAGCTTCCGCATCCCGGCCGTCGTCGCCACCGGCGGGGGTACCGGCAGCGGCACCCTGCTGGCCTTCTGCGAGGGCCGGGTCGGCTCCCGCGACGACTTCGGGAACATCGACATCGTGCTGAAGCGCTCCACGGACGGCGGCCTGACCTGGGGCCCGCTCCAGGTCGCCGCCAGGAACGGCGACGCGCTCTCCGGGAACCCGGCCCCCGTCGTCCTCGCCACCGGCCGCGTCCTGCTCGTCCACCTCCGCAACGCCGCCCTCGCCACCGAGGACGCCATCCGCCGCGGCAAGGTGAGCGCCGCCGACGGACGCCGCGTCTGGGTCCAGCACAGCGACGACGAAGGGCTCACCTGGTCGAGCCCGAAGGAGATCACCAAGCAGACGAAGAAGGATTCCTGGCGGTGGTACGCCACCACCCCGGGCCACGCCGTCCAGTTGAGCACCGGCCGGGTCGTTGTCCCCGCCAACCACTCCCTCCCGCCGGCCGGCGAGGACACCGGCACCGAGGGCAGGTACAACGGCGGGCACTGTCTGCTGAGCGACGACGGCGGCGGGACCTGGCGCATCGGGTACGTCGACGACAACACCGACAACTACGTCAACGTGAACGAGACCACCGCTACCGAACTCCCGGACGGCCGCGTCTACTTCAACACCCGCACCGACTCCGCCGCGCCCGGCACCCGCGCCGACGCCTACTCGCGGGACGGCGGCCGGAGCCTGGTCAAGCCCTTCCGGCCGCAGGCCTGTCTCATCGGCCCGGTCGTCGAGGGCAGCGTGCTCCAGCTCCGCGATCCGGACGTCCTGCTGTACTCCGGCCCCGCCGACCCCGGTTTCCGCGCCCTGATGACGATCCGCGCCAGCACCGACGACGGCGTCACCTGGCGGCCCGCGCACACCGTGGACGGGCTGCCCGCCGGGTACTCCGATCTCGTCCGCGTCGACGAGGACACCGTCGGACTCCTTCACGAGACGGGCGACTTCGGCGCGTACGAGACCATCGTCTTCCGCAGGGTGCCAGTGACAGCGCTCACGTGAGCGCCGCGGACGCGAACCGCGCACGTAAAGTCGGCCCATGACCTCTACTGACAGTGCACAGAAGGCGCCCGCGAAGGATCCCTGGGACCTTCCCGACGTGTCCGGGCTCGTCGTCGGCGTACTCGGCGGCACCGGTCCGCAGGGCAAGGGCCTCGCCTACCGGCTGGCGCGGGCCGGCCAGAAGGTGATCATCGGGTCGCGGGCCGCGGAGCGCGCGCAGGCCGCCGCCGACGAGCTCGGCCACGGCGTCGAGGGCGCCGACAACGCCGAGACCGCCCGCCGCAGCGACATCGTGATCGTCGCCGTGCCGTGGGACGGACACGGCAAGACGCTGGAGTCGCTGCGCGAGGAACTGGCCGGCAAGCTCGTCGTCGACTGCGTCAACCCGCTCGGCTTCGACAAGAAGGGCGCGTACGCGCTGAAGCCCGAGGAGGGCAGCGCGGCCGAGCAGGCCGCCGCCCTGCTGCCGGACTCGCGGGTCACCGCCGCCTTCCACCACCTCTCCGCGGTCCTCCTCCAGGACCCGGAGATCGCGGAGATCGACACCGACGTCATGGTCCTCGGCGAGGAGCGCGCGGACGTCGAGATCGTCCAGGCGCTGGCCGGCCGCATCCCCGGCATGCGCGGCGTGTTCTCCGGGCGGCTGCGCAACGCCCACCAGGTCGAGTCGCTGGTGGCGAACCTGATCTCGGTGAACCGCAGGTACAAGGCCCACGCGGGTCTGCGTGTCACCGACGTGTAGGAGTGCGGCGGACTCCGGACGGAGCGTGCGGACGGGCTCCGGACGTGGGGGACACTGGACGCAGCAGTGTCCCCCCGACGGGACCGACAGCAACCACAGGACCGACAGGAGCCGCACCCCATGTCCCGACTCGCCCTCTACGCCCTCGTCGTCTGCCTGCTGGCCACCGCCGCGGCCGTCGTCTCCTTCGTCCAGGGCAGCTGGCTGGGGATCGTGTGGGTGCTGCTCGCGGGGCTCTCGTCCAACATGACCTGGTACTACCTGCGCCGGGACCGGGCCAGGCGCGCGGCGTCGTCCGTCACGGGCTGACCGTGCAGTACTGGTTGGTCTCCGTCCAGAAGCGGTAGAGGTTCTGCCCGCAGTACGTCCGGAACTCGTCGATGTCCAGGCTGCGCAGCAGCGCGTCGATCACGTCGAAGAACACACCGTTCACCGCCGGGATCCACAGGATGGCGATCACGAGGAGCAGCCCGAAGGGCGCGAGGGGCTCCACCTGGCGGCGGATGTTGTGCGACAGCCAGGGCTCGATCATGCCGTAGCCGTCCAGGCCCGGCACCGGCAGGAAGTTCAGCAGCGCGGCCGTGACCTGGAGCAGCGCGAGGAACGCGAGGGCGAACTGGAAGTCCGCCGGTACGCCGTCCAGCGCGTCCAGCCAGAACGGGGCCGTGCAGACCACCGCGAACAGCACGTTCGTCAGCGGGCCCGCCGCCGAGATCAGGCTGTGCTTCCAGCGGCCCTGGATGCGGTTCCGCTCGATCCAGACCGCGCCGCCCGGCAGACCGATACCGCCCATCATCACGAAGATGACGGGCAGCACGATGCTCAGCAGGGCGTGGGTGTATTTGAGCGGGTTGAGGGTCAAATACCCTTTCGCGCCGATCGAGATGTCGCCGCTGTGCAGGGCCGTGCGCGCGTGCGCGTACTCGTGCAGACAGAGCGAGACGATCCACGCCGCCGTCACGAACAGGAAGACGGCCACACCGGGCTGCTCGGCGAAGCCCGTCCAGGTGGCCCATCCCGTCACCGCGGTGACGGCCACGATCCCGAGGAAGACGGGGCTGATCCGCCGGTCGCTGTGGCGGGTGGTGGCGGTGGTCATGGGGTCGGGCTCCCTGGGGTTCGCTCAGCGGGCTTCATGCTGAGGGGCGTGCCCGACCGTACCGGGCGTATGCCGAAAACGTCTCGCGATCGCCTGTGAGTTCCAGGGAGGGTGGACCCATGGGGTCGTGGCAGGTGTTCTACGCGGGTCGGCAGGCGCAGTGCTGTGGCACGGCGTTCTCGGTGGGGGACGAGGTGAAATGGCCGCTGCTGCTCGCGGACGCCGACGAGCTGCTCGGGGGCGGCTGGTGCGAGGAGCTCAGCAAGGTCGTGGGGCCTGTCGAGCGGGTGCGGGACGAGGACGGCGGCGCGATCGACGCGATCCGGTCGGAGGAGGGATTCCTCGTGGCGCTGCCCGAGGAACGCGTGCCCGAGGACCCCGTGGACGAGTCCCCCAGGGAGGAGGGCGGGTGGATCCGCCGGGTCGGGATGCTCACCGTGGAGTGGCACGGCGCCGAGTGGCCCTTGTCTGCGGGGACGGTGCGCGCGATCCGGCTGGTGAACCAGCGATACACCGCGACCGCGCCCGGCTCGCGCACCCGTGAACCCATGCCGGGGGAGCGGTCGATGCGTTCGGCCGACACCTGGCCGAACTGGTCCGAACTGGCCGGAACCCGTACACCGGAGGACCTCGTCGAGACCGGGGCCCTCGTCACGATCGACATCCCGGGCGCCACTCCGCGGGAACCCCGCGACCCGTGCTGAGACCACCGGAGACAATGGACCCCGTGCGCTACCGCATTCTCGGCACCACCCAGGCACTCCGCGGCGACGGCACCCCCGTCCCGGTCGGCGGGGCGCGGCTGCGTGCCCTGCTGACCGTGCTCGCCCTGCGGCCGGGACGGACCGTGTCCGCGGCCGTACTGGTCGACGAGGTGTGGGGCGCCGACCCGCCCGCCGACGCCACCGGCGCGCTGCAGGCCCTGGTGGGCCGGCTGCGCAGGGTGCTCGGCGCGGACGCCATCGCCTCCGCGGAGGGCGGCTACCGGCTGTGCGCGGTGGCCGACGACATCGACCTGCACCGCTTCGAGCGGCTCGCCGGGGAGGGCGTCCGCGCGCTCGCCGACGGCGACCCCGGCAAGGCGGCCGTCGTCCTCGACGACGCCCTCGCGCTCTGGCGGGGCCCCGCCCTCGCCGACCTCCCGGACCGCACCGCCGAGTCGTCCCGCTGGGAGACCCGCCGCCTCGACGCCCGCCGCGCCCGCCTCACCGCGGCCCTCGCCCTCGGCCAGGCCGAGCAGTACCTCCCCGACCTCACCGCCCTCTGCGACGCACACCCCCTGGACGAGCCCCTCCAGATCCTGCGCCTGCGCGCCCTGCGCGACGCGGGCCGCACCGCGGAGGCACTGGCGGGCTACGAATCCGTACGACAGCTCCTCGCCGACCGGCTCGGCACCGACCCGGGACCCGAACTGCGGTCGCTGCACGGGGAGTTGCTGCGCGGGGAAACGAGCGAGAACGGACACCGGCCGACGCCGTACGAGCACACGCCCGGGCCCAACCCCCCGTCCGGCCCCCGCGACCGCACCGCACCCGTCGGCAACCTCCGCGCCCGGCTCACCTCCTTCGTCGGCCGGCACACCGACCTGGAGACCATTCGCGGGGACCTCGGTTCCGCCCGGCTCGTCACCCTGCTCGGGCCGGGCGGGGCCGGCAAGACCCGGCTGTCCCAGGAAGCCGCCGAGAGCGTCGCCGCGTCCGTGCCCGACGGGGTGTGGCTGGCCGAACTCGCGCCCGTCGACGACCCGGAGGCCGTGCCCGAGGCCGTGCTCACCGCGGTCGGAGCGCGGGAGACCGTGCTGCGCGGCGCCGGCGCCGAGGAGATGCGGGCCGTCACCGACCGGCACGACGACCCCCTCGTCCGGCTCACCGAGCACTGCGCCAAGCGCCGCATGCTGATCGTTCTCGACAACTGCGAACACGTCGTGGACGCCGCGGCCCGCCTCGTCGAACAGCTCCTGGAACTCTGCCCCGGACTGACCGTGCTGGCCACGAGCCGCGAACCCCTCGGCGTACCGGGGGAGTTGCTGCGGCCGGTGGAACCGCTGCCCGAGCCCTACGCGCTGAAGCTGCTCGCCGACCGGGGCGCCGCGGCCAGGCCCGGCTTCCGGATCGACGCCGACGCCGAGACCGCGGCGGCCGCCGCCGAGATCTGCCGGCGGCTCGACGGACTGCCGCTGGCCATCGAACTGGCCGCCGCCCGGCTGCGGATGCTCACCCCGCGGCAGATCGCCGACCGCCTCGACAACCGCTTCCGCCTCCTCACCTCCGGCAGCCGTACGGTCCTGCCGCGCCAGCAGACACTCCGTGCCGTCGTCGACTGGTCCTGGGACCTCCTCGACGAGGACGAACGGGACGTGCTGCGGCGGCTGTCCGTCTTCGCCGGCGGCTGCGACCTCGCCGCCGCCGAGGCCGTCTGCGGTCCCGCCGCGCTGGACGCCCTCGGCTCGCTCGTCGACAAGTCCCTTGTGGTGGCGGCGCCTTCCGCGAAGGGAGCGGCCGACGGCGGGATGCGCTACCGGCTCCTGGAGACCGTCGCCGAGTACGCCGGGGAGCGGCTCGACGAGTCCGGCGAGCGCCCCGCTGCCGAGCGCGCCCACCTCACGTACTACCGCGAACTCGCCCGCACCACCGACCCGAAGCTGCGCGGCCCCGGCCAGCGCGCGGCCATCGAACTGCTCCAGGTCGAGAGCGAGAACACGCGCGCCGCACTGCAGCACGCCGTCGCCGAACGCGACGAACAGGAGGCGCTCTGCCTCGTCCTCTCCCTCGCCTGGTACTGGCAGATCCGCGACCTGCGCACGGCGGCGCGCAACTGGACCCGCGAGATCATGGCGCTCGGCCCCGACCCGTTCGTGCCGACCGCCGAGCCCGCCGTCCCGCTCTACGAACCCTGCACCGCGACTCCGCCACCGATGCGTCCGGAGGTCCTCGCCGAGGCCCGGCGCGGTGTCCACCTCCTCCATCTCGCCTGTATGGACCTGGAGTTGGAGACCTGGCAGACACCGGAGGCCGAGGTGAAGCTGCTCGCCATCACCGAGGCCTACCGGCCCGGCCTCCCACAGGTCTGCCGCAACCCCGGCTTCCTCTGGTTCTACGCCGTGATGCTGACCGGAGACATGGACCGGCTGCGCGAGATCATCGACGCGAGCGTCGAGACCAGCCGGCAGCTCGGCTACCAGTGGGAGCTGGCCGGAGCCCTGCACATGCGCGCCAACATCCTGGCCAACCGCACGGACTGGGCCGGCGACGCGACCCGTGACGCCGACGAGTCACTGGAGATCTTCGTCCGCATCGGGGACGCCTGGGGCGCCGCCGAGGCGCTCTCCGCACGGGGCGAGGCCAATGAGCGCAAGGGTGACCACCTGCTCGCCGCGGCGGACTACCGGGCGGCCATCACCTACGCCGAACGCCTCGGTGCCCATGCCCAGACGGCCATCCTCACCACCCGCCTCGGCAGCGCACTCATCGACTCGGGGGAGGCCGAGCAGGGCGAGCGGCTGCTCCGCGACGTCCTGGAGCGGGGCCACGGAGCGCACAACGAGGCGATGCCCGCGGCCCGGCTCTTCCTCGCGATGTGGCTCGGCCGCACCGGCCGGCTCGCCGAGGCCCGCACCCAGATGGACCGGATGCGGGAGGAGTTCGCCGCTGTCCACTTCGTGGTCTTCGACGGGTATGTGCTCGGGGTGGAGGCCTGGCTGGACGCCGTGGACGGGCTGTACGAGGCAGCGGTGACGAAGGTGCGGGGTGCCCTGCAGCGGGCGCAGGACCCGCTGAGCCACATGATCTCGCCGAACATGATGTCGGCACATCTGGCCACCGCCGCCCTCGCGCTGTCCGGCGTCGACGGCGGACAACGGCTCCGGGACGCCGCCCGCTGTCTCGGCGCCGCGGACGGGCTGCTGCCGTCCGGCCACTTCCGGTCCGCGATCGAACGCCATGTGCGGGAGCGCGCCGAGACGGCCGTGCGCGCCGCCCTCGATGACGAGACGTACGAGGCCGCGTACGCCGAGGGCGGCGGCCTCTCCGCCGAGGAGGCCGCCGCCCTGGTCTGACGACGCGGATCGTGGACGTGCCGTGGTCCGGACGAGCTGAACGTCAGCTCTTGGTACGGAACTTGTGGATCGCGACCGGCGCCATCACGGCGGTGATCGCCACCGACCAGCCGAGGGTCACCCACAGGTCGTGCGCGACCGGGCCGCCCACCATCAGCCCGCGGGCCGCGTCGGCGAGCGTGGACAGCGGGTTGTAGTCGGTGAACGCCTGCAGCCAGCCGGGCATCGATGCCGTCGGGGCGAAGATCGACGAGCCGAACTGCAGCGGGAAGAGCACGAGGAATCCCATCGCCTGCACGGACTGTGCGTTCTTCAGGATCACGCCCAGGGTGAGGAACACCCACATGATCGACGAGGCGAACACCGCGGCCAGCGCCACGGCCGCGAACAGACCGGGCCAGCTGTTGATGTCGAACCCGACCAGGACGGCGACGATCATCAGCACGGTCGTCGCGAACAGCATGCGTACGAGTTCCACGGAGATCTTCGCGAACAGCACCGAGCCGCGCCCGATCGGCAGGGACCGGAAGCGGTCCATGACACCGGAGTTGAAGTCCTGGCTGAAGCCGGTGCCGACGCCCTGGGACAGCGTCATGCTCATCATCGCGATCATGCCGGGGATCACGTACTGCACGTACCCGTCCTGGCCGCCGCCCAGGGCCTGCCCGATCGAGCCGCCGAAGACGTACACGAACAGCAGGGTGAAGACGACGGGCATCAGCAGCGCGTCGAACATCGACTCGGGGTCCTGCCGGATCCACAGCAGGTTGCGGCGGACGAGGGCGCCGGTGTGGCGCAGATGACCGCGCAGCGGGATCCGGCCGTCCGCCTTGAGGTCGGCCTTGACGTCGGCGGGGAGAAGAGTGGTGGCGCTCATACGGCGACCTCCTCGAGGTCGGGGGCGGGCGTCGCGTCCTGCGGGGCACTGGCACGGTGACCGGTCAGGGACAGGAACACCTCGTCCAGGCTGGGCAGTTCGGTGGTTACGGAGGAGAGCGTGATGCCGCGCGCGATGACCGCGCCGACCACGGCGGTCAGCTGCTCGTCGCTGAGGATCGGGACCAGGACGGCACCGCGTTCGGTGTCCACGGTGCTGGCGGCGAGGCCGGTGAGGCCCAGCTCGTCGAGCGCGGCGGCCAGCGGCCGCAGCTGCAGCGGATCGACCGGGCGGACCCGCAGCGTACGGCCGCCGACCTTCGCCTTCAGCTCCTCGATGGCGCCGCCCGCGATGACCTTGCCGTGGTCCACGACGGTCAGCTCGGAGGCGAGCTGCTCGGCCTCCTCCATGTACTGGGTGGTGAGCAGGACGGTGACTCCGTCGCCGACCATGCGCTTGATCTCGGTCCACACCTCGTTGCGGGTGCGCGGGTCGAGACCGGTGGTGGGCTCGTCGAGGAAGAGGACGGAGGGCTGCCCGATCATCGACGCGGCCAGGTCCAACCGCCGCCGCATGCCTCCGGAGTACGTGCTCGCCGGCCGCTTGGCGGCGTCGGTCAGCGAGAAGCGCTCCAGCAGTTCGTCGGCACGGGCGCGGGCGTCCTTGCGCGGCAGGTCGAGGAGCCGGCCGATCATGTAGAGGTTCTCCCAGCCCGGGAGCTTCTCGTCGACGGAGGCGTACTGGCCGGTGAGGCCGATCACCCGGCGCAGCTGTCGCGGCTGCCGTATGACGTCGTAGCCGGCGACGGTCGCCTGCCCGGAGTCGGGGGAGAGGAGGGTGGACAGGATGCGTACGAGGGTGGTCTTGCCGGCGCCGTTCGGTCCGAGCACACCCATCACGGTGCCCTCGCGGACGTCCAGGTCCACGCCGTCCAGTGCCTTGGTCTCGCCGTAGTGCTTGACCAGCCCCCGTACGGAGACGGCGGTGCTTCCGCCGCTGGGGTTCTTGTCGATTCGCGTCATGCCGCCAAGGTGTCAGCCCCCACCGACAAACCACCGACATCCCACCGACAGGTTCGACATGTCACCGACAGTCGCTTGTCCCCGGACGAAAGACAAAGAGGCAGCCCGCCGACGGGGGAAGTTCGGCGGGCTGCCTGGTGCCGCAGTGGACTAGTGGACGGAGTGCTCCTCCTGAGGGAACGTTCCGCCGACGACGTCGTCGGCGAAGGCCTTCGCCGCGTCGCCCATGACCTCACGCAGATTGGCGTACTGCTTCACGAACCGAGGCATCTTGCCCCCGGTGAGCCCGAGCATGTCCGTCCAGACCAGTACCTGCGCGTCGGTGTCCGGCCCCGCCCCGATCCCCACGGTGGGAATGTGCAGCACCCGGGTCACCTCGGCGGCCAGCTCGGCCGGAACCAGCTCAAGGACGACCGCGAACGCGCCCGCGTCCTGGATGGCCTTGGCGTCCCGCAGAAGCTGCTGGGCGGCCTCCTCGCCGCGCCCCTGGACGCGGTACCCCATCGAGTTCACGGACTGGGGGGTGAGGCCGATGTGCGCCATCACCGGGATACCGGACTCCACGAGCAGCTCGATCTGCCGGTGCGACCGCTCGCCGCCCTCCAGCTTCACCGCCCCGACCCCGGCTTCCTTCACCATCCGGGTCGCCGAGCGCAGCGCCTGCACGGGCCCTTCCTGGTACGACCCGAAGGGCAGGTCGCCGACGATCAGGGCACGCGAGGTGCCCCGTACGACGGCGGCCGAGAGCATGGTCATCTCGTCGAGGGTGACGGGCACGGTCGACTCGTACCCGAGGTGGCAGTTGCCCGCCGAGTCGCCGACGAGGATGACCGGGATACCGACCTCGTCGAAGACGGACCCGGTCGTCGAGTCGTACGCGGTGAGCATCGGCCACTTCTCGCCGCGCTCTTTGGCGGTGATGAGGTCGCGGACGGTGATGCGGCGTGTGCCCTTGCCTCCGTACAGCGCCCTACTGCTGCTGTCGGTGGTCGTCTGGGCAGCCGAAAGCTGCGTCATTGCAACGGCTCCTTCTGTCATCTCGAAGCGCCCTCACGGCGTCCCCGGATCCCCTCCATGGTGGCACCTCGTGCCAGGGAACGGCTAGAGGGGGCACCCGCTCGCCCTGAGAGGGGGCTCCGTCCCCCACGTCCCCGTAAGGTCTCGGTAAAGGGTTTCAAATACGAGACGGTCTCGTATCGAATCTCCTCTACGCTTTTCCGCATGACAACTCCCGCCGTTCCCGCCACCCGCATACCGGAAGCCGTGCACCGGCGCCGCTGGGCGATTCTCGGCGTCCTGATGCTGAGCCTGCTGATCGTCGTCCTGGACAACTCGATCCTGAACGTCGCGATCAAGACCATCTCGACGCCCGCCCCGACCGGCCTGGGGGCCACCCAGAGCGAGCTGGAATGGGCCATCAACGCCTACACCCTCGTCTTCGCGGGCCTGCTCTTCTCCGCGGGCCTCCTCGGCGACCGGCTGGGACGCAAGAAGGTCCTGCTCGGCGGGCTCTTCGTCTTCGGCGTCGGCTCGGCACTCGCGGCCTCCTCCGGGACACCGGCCGAGCTCATCGGGTTCCGCGCGCTGATGGGCCTCGGAGCCGCCTTTGTGATGCCGGCCACCCTCGCCGTGCTCATGAACGTCTTCGAGCGCGACGAGCAGCCGAAGGCCATCGGCATCTGGGCGGGTGGCGTCGGCCTCGCCATCGCCATCGGCCCGATCACCGGAGGCGTACTCCTCGACCACTTCTGGTGGGGCTCGGTCTTCCTGATCAACGTGCCGATCGTGATCCTCGCCCTGGGCCTGATGATCTGGCTCGTTCCGGACTCCCGTGACCCGAAGCCGGGCCGGATCGACCCGGTGGGTGTGGTGCTGTCCGTCATCGGGCTCGTCCTGCTCGTCTACGGCATCATCAAGGGCGGCCAGCTCGCCGACTTCACGGACCCCACGGTCCTTGCGACCATCGGCGCCGGACTCGCCGTACTCGTCGGCTTCGTGGTGTTCGAGAAGCGCAGCAGTCACCCGTCGATCGACGTCACGTACTTCAAGGACAAGGTCTTCTCGGCGGCGATCAGCGCCATCGCGCTCGTGTTCTTCGCGCTGATGGGCGTCACGTTCTTCGCCGTCTTCTACACCCAGAGCGTGCGCGGCTACTCGCCGCTGCAGACCGGCCTGCTGATGCTGCCGCTGGCCGTCGCGCAGCTCATCTTCGCGCCGCGCGCCCGGCTGGTCGTGGACCGCTTCGGCAACAAGGCCACCACCACCGGCGGCATGCTCCTCATCGCCGCCATGCTCGCCGCGTTCGCCGTGCTGGAGGCGGACACGCCGATCTGGATCCTGGAGGTCATCTTCTTCCTCATGGGTGCCGGCATGGCGCACATCATGACGCCCACCAGCGTCGTGATCATGCAGGCCCTGCCCCGCGAGAAGGCCGGTTCCGCCTCCGCGCTCAGCAACACGTTCCGGCAGGTCGGCGGCGCCCTCGGTATCGCCGTACTCGGCTCGGTCCTGTCCGCCGCCTACCGCACGGGCATCGAGGACAAGCTGCCCGCCGCGGCCCGGCACACCGCGGGCGAGTCCATCGAGGCGACGCTCGGCTTCGCCGCGAAGCTCGGCCCCAGGGGAGACGCCCTCGTCGGCCCGGCCAACGACGCCTTCCTGCACGCGATGCATGTCACGGCCCTGTGCGGCGCGGGTGTCGCCCTCGTCGGCGCCGTGGTCGTGGGCCTGTTCCTGCCGGGCCGCACACCGGCCCCGGAGGAGAAGGACGCGGAACTGGTGGGCGCGGACAGCTGAGTCGACCGAGCAGTACGGCAAGGATCCGGCCACCCTGGACGGCAGGTGACCGAACTCCCCGCGCACCGGGGAGAATCAACGGGGCAGGCGGCCGAACACGGGCGGCGCGGCAGCGGGACGGACAGAGCGGAGCGAGGACGTGGGCGTCGCGGAGCAGGAGGCGGGAGCGGCCGGCGGGAGTGGGCCCGCCAGAGGGCGCCCGCGCAGCGAGGCCGTCGAGCACGCGATCGTCGAGGGCGTCATGAAGCTGCTGGAGGAAGGCATTCCGCTCGCGGACATCTCCATCGAGCGGGTCGCCCGCATCGCCGGTGTGGGAAAGGCCACCATCTACCGGCGCTGGAGCGGTCGCGAGGAACTCTTCTGCGACGTGCTGCGCACCGCCGAACCGCCCGACCCGGAACTGCCCGGCGTCTCCATGCGCGAGGACCTGATCATCCTGCTCGAATCGCTGCGGCAGCGCGGTCTGGCCAACCGCTCCTCGGCGATCATGCACAACGTCCACGCGCAGATGAAGAGCAGCCCCAAGCTGTGGAAGGTCTACCACTCGGCCGTCATCGAACCGCGCCGCCGCATGACGTTCGACGTGCTGCGCCGCGGCCAGCTCAACGGCGAACTCCGCGCGGACGTCGACGTGGAACTGGCCAACGACCTCTTCGTGGGACCCATGCTCGTACGCGCCGTCATCCGCCCGGACGCCGGACTGGAGGAGGGCCTGCCCGAACGGATCGTCGACACGGTCCTGGCGGGACTGGGGTCCGCCCGCCCCTGAACGCTGCCCGTGGACGCCGTCCGAATCGGCGTCCAACCCCCCGCGGGAATGTGCGTGTTTCGTCACAGGCCGCCTCCGCCGGCCTTGCGACCGGAACTCCTCACGTCGACTATTTCGTCCTCGTGCCCGTACGGCCGTCATGGCACGGCGAGAACAAACGCGATCATCCCCTAGGGTCTTAGACGCAGGGATGGTGTGCACGGCACTCGGTGAGGCGACGGTATGGCGCAGGCGTACAAGACGGAGACGGGCAGCGGTGACCAGGGGGCCGACCGCAGAGAACCCCGGCTTCGGCGCCTGCTCTCCACCCTCCGCAACGACCGGGGCATCTGGCGCCGGGGCATCGTCCTCGCCGCGTTCGCCCTCGTACTCGCCCTGGTCATGGGGCTGCACGCGCGGATCCCGAACACCATCGGCAACCTCGGCAGCCTCACGGAGACGTTCCTGCCCTGGCTGGCCGTCCTCATCCCGGTGCTGCTCGTCCTCGCGCTGGTCCGCAGGTCCGCGACCGCGCTGATCGCCGTGCTGCTGCCGGCGACCGTCTGGCTCAACCTCTTCGGCGGACTGCTCGCCGACCGGACCGGCAGTGGCGGAAATCTCACGGTCGCCACGCACAACGTCAACGCCGAGAACCCGGACCCGGCCGGCACGGCCCGCGACGTGGCCGCGTCCGGCGCCGACGTGGTGGCCCTGGAGGAGCTGACGGCCTCGGCGGTCCCGGTGTACGAGCAGGCCCTGGACTCGACGTACAAGTACCACTCCGTGCAGGGCACGGTCGGCCTGTGGAGCAAGTACCCGCTGAGCCAGGCCCGGCCGGTCGACATCAAGCTCGGCTGGACTCGCGCCATGCGGGCCACGGTCACCGCGCCGGAGGGGAAGCTCGCGGTGTACGTGGCCCATCTGCCCTCCGTGCGGGTGAAGATGGAGGCCGGGTTCACCGCGCGCCAGCGCGACAAGAGCGCCGACGCGCTCGGTGAGGCCATCGCCGACGAGAAGCTCCCGCAGGTCGCCCTGCTCGGCGACCTGAACGGCACGATGAACGACCGCGCGCTGAACGCCGTCACCTCGCAGCTGCGCTCCACACAGGGCGCGGCGGGCAGCGGCTTCGGGTTCAGCTGGCCGGCTTCGTTCCCGATGGCCCGGATCGACCAGATCATGGTCAAGGGCGTCGAGCCCGTCACCTCCTGGACGCTCCCGGAGACGGGCAGTGACCATCTTCCGATCGCCGCCCGCGTGAAGCTTTCGGCAACCAGCTCGTAACCCCTGGGAATACTGGGCCTGAGACGCTTTGTTCCGTAGATGAACATAAGCTGTACGGAACACCGCACTCGTTTGGAAGGTCCCTCATGCCCCTGGCCCTGCTCGCCCTAGCCGTGGGCGCCTTCGGCATCGGCACCACCGAGTTCGTGATGATGGGCCTGCTGCCCGACGTCGCGAACGACCTGAACATCTCGATCCCCACCGCCGGCCACCTCGTCTCGGCGTACGCGATCGGTGTCGTCATCGGCGCCCCGCTGCTCGCCGCGGTCACCGCGCGCATGGCCCGCCGCAAGGTCCTGATCGGTCTCATGGTGCTGTTCGTCGTGGGCAACTCGCTCTCGGCGTTCGCCCCCGACTACCACTGGCTCGTCGCCGCCCGCTTCCTCAGCGGGCTGCCGCACGGCGCCTTCTTCGGCGTCGGAGCCGTCGTCGCCACCGGCCTGGTCCCCGCCGAGCGCAAGGCTCGCGCCGTCTCGTTGATGTTCCTCGGCCTGACCGTCGCGAACATCGCGGGTGTGCCCGCCGCGACCCTGGTGGGCCAGAACTTCGGCTGGCGTGCCACGTTCCTGGGCGTCAGTGTGATCGGCCTGCTGGCCATCGCGTCCCTGGCGCTGGTGCTGCCCCGCGACCACGCCCACGCGCCCGCCGCCGGACTCCGCGGCGAGCTGGCCGCGCTCAAGTCCCTGCCGGTCTGGCTGGCGCTCGGCACCACCGTCGCGGGCTTCGGCGCCCTGTTCTCGGCGTACAGCTACATCACGCCGATGCTCACGGACTCCGCCGGTTACGCCGACTCCAGCGTGACGCTGTTGCTGGCGCTGTTCGGTGTGGGCGCGACGATCGGCAACCTGCTCGGCGGACGGCTGGCCGACCGCTCGATGCGCGGCACGCTCTTCGGCGGGCTGGTCGCCCTGGTGGCCGTGCTGGCCCTCTTCCCGGTCCTGATGGGCACGGCGTGGAGCGCGGCGCTGGCCGTGGTGCTGCTCGGGGCCGCCGCCTTCGCCACCAGCTCCCCGCTGCTGCTGATGGTCATGGAGAAGGCCTCCTCGGCTCCGTCCCTGGCCTCCTCCGCCAACCAGGCCGCGTTCAACCTCGCCAACGCCGGGGGTGCCTGGATCGGCGGGCTGACCCTGGCGGCCGGTTTCGGCGTGACGTCTCCCGCCCTCGCGGGCGCGGCGCTCGCGGTTCTGGGGCTGGGTGTGGCGTCGGTCGCGTACGTGGTGGACCGCCGGCGGGTGACGGTCCACCACGGTGGGCGCGTCGTCGCCGGGAGCGTTCCGCGGCGTGCGGAGACGTCGGTGCGCCGCTGACGTCCACCTCGCCGGTGGTCGCCCGCGGGGCGGGTACGGCCGGTCGCGCGGTTCCCCGCGCCCCTTCGGGGGCGCGGGGCCGTAGCAATGTACGGCTCCTCCGCCTGGGCGCGGCTAGCCTCCACCTCCCGGCGGACGACAACATGCGAAACGCGTGCCCCGCCCCGATCATGGACGTCAATGATCAAGCCCCGCCCGACCGCAGCCGCCCTCCTGGCCCTCGGCGCGCTCACCTACACCGCCTGGGCCCTCGAAGCCGTCCTGACGACAGACCTCGCCCCCGCGCACAGCTACGTGAGTGAACTGGCCGCCAGGAACCAGCCGTACGGCACCCTGTTCCGCACGGCGGACCTGCTCGCGGGCACCCTGGTGTGGGCCGCGGGCCTGGTGGCATGGCTGCGGCGGCCCTCCCCGGGGCGGTGGGCGCAGGCCGGCTGGGCCGGTCTCGTCCTCTTCGGCGCCGCCACGGCCGTGGACTCCCGCCTGCCCCTGAGCTGCGCACCCACCGCGGACCCCGTGTGCGCCGCACAGGAGCGCGCGGGTCTGCTGCCGGTGGCCCATTCCGCGCACTCCGTGACCAGCACGCTCGCCCTGTGCGGCATCCTCGTCGCCATGGTGGCCCTCACCCTCACCGCCCGCCGGTACGCGCCCCGGGCGCCCCTCGCCCGTTCAGGACCCGCCCTGGTGACGCTCGAACTCGCGGCCACCGCCTGGACGCTGGCCGCGATCGCCGCGCTGGAGGCGGGCCACGACGGGTGGGGCCTCGGCGTCGCCCAGCGCCTTCAGGTGGGCGTCGTCGCGCTCTGGCTGACGGTCCTGGCCGCCTCGCTCGTGCACCCCGCGACACCCGGAGTACCTCAGGGGAGCCGGATCCCGGACGTACGCGACAGGGAGCGCGCCCCGTCCGGTTCCGGAGAGCCCCGCCCATGACCTTCGTACGCGTCTGCGGAGTCTCCCACCACATCCGCGTCGACGGCACCGGTCCCGTCTGCGTCCTCAGCGCCGGCCTGGGGATGGCGTGGTTCGACTGGGACCCCGTCGTCCCGCTGCTCGCCCCGCACCGCACGGTCGTCCGCTTCGACCGGCCGGGGCTCGGGCTCAGCGGCCACGCGCGCGCGTGGCCCACGCTCACCGGTGAGGCGGAGCGCATCGCGCGCGTGCTCGACGCGGCCGGGGCCGGAGCGCGGACGTCCGCGACCGTGGTGGGGCACTCGCTCGCCGGGTTCCACTGCGAGGCGTTCGCCCGGCTGTTCCCGGAGCGGACCGCCGGGCTCGTGCTGGTCGACTCCAGCGTCGAGGAGGCGCCCCGGGCCAGGAGGGCCCCCGAGTTCACGGACGCGTGCACGCGCGCGTGCGGCACGTTGCTGTCCACCGTGGGGGTTCCGCGTGCGCTGGGGCCCCTCCTTCGGCGTACCGCGGTCCGGGCCGGACGGCACAGCGGCGGCGACCCGGCCCCGTACGACCTTGTGCGGGGCGCCTACTCCACCAGCCGCTTCCTGCACGCCGTCCTCGCCGAGAACGGCCGCTACCGGGACCAGGCCGTCGAACTGGCCTCCCTGAGGGGACGGTTCCCGCTCGGCGCCCCGGTCACCGTGCTCGCCGCGTACGAGGGCGGCTCACGGCGGTGGCTCGACCGGCAGCGAGTCCTCGCCGAGCGGCTCGGCGGTACGTTGCGGGTGTCCGCGCCCGCCGGTCATCTCGTCATGCTCGACCGCCCCCAGGACGTCGTGGACGCGATTCTGGAGACATGAGCGCGCCCGCCTCTCGCCGACCGGCAACGAGGGGCGGGCGCCCAACACATGGGAAAAGCGTCAGCGACGGTATGAGCTCACATAGCCGGGGGCGGGCGAACCCACCCCGGTGACGTCGTCGTAGCCCCGCACGGCCTTCAGCGAGCTGTCCTTGCCGAGGCTGCGGACGGAGGTCAGCAGACCCTCCGACGCGTCGAAGGAGTTGACGAAGTCGACGCGCGCCACCGCGAGGTCACGGCCCGTCGGGCGGTCCTTGACGTCGTGGTAGAGCTTCGAGCCGTACCGGTCGTAGATCGCCGGGTTGGCGAAACCGATCGGGTGGCCGCCGCGCTGCTGCTGGGCCAGCGCCTGGATGCCCGCGATGACCGGCGAGGCGAGCGAGGTGCCGCCGAGCCGGTACTCGTCGTACTTCTGCGTCCCGTCCGGGAAGGTCTGCGTCTGCCCGACCAGGAACCCGGTGTTGGGGTCGGCGATCGCGGAGATGTCGGGCACCGTCCGCATGGCCTGCCTGCCGTTCGCCTTCGCGAGCGCCGACGGGACCACGCCCCGCTGGTAGAACGGCTGCTTCACCGTCGCGCTGGTGCCGCCGCCCGCGCCGGAGGTGTACGCGCCAGGGAAGTCCGTCCAGCTCCTGCCGTCGTCCGACAGCGTGGCCCTGAGCGTGCCCCAGCCGGTCTCCCACTTGTACGTGTCGCCCTTGCCGACGGCCAGCGAGGTGCCGCCGACCGCCGTCACCCACGCCGAGTTGGCCGGGGTGTCGACCTGCTTCGTACCGGTGTTCGCGACCTCGTCGCCGTTGTCGCCGGACGAGAAGTAGAAGCCGATGCCCTCGATCGCGCCCAGCTGGAAGACCTGGTCGTAGGCGGCGGCGAGGTCCGGCGTCTGGTTGGCCTCGATGTCGCCCCACGAGTTGGAGACGATGTCGGCCAGATGCCCGTCCACGATCTTGCCGAGCGAGTCGAGCAGATCGTCGTCGTAGCAGGACTCGGCGCCCACGTAGACGATGTTCGACGCGGGCGCGACGGCGTGCACGGCCTCGACGTCGAGGGTCTCCTCGCCGTACCAGCCGGCCGCCCCGCACTCCTCGGTCCGCGTGTACTGGGCCGGCAGCACCTGGCTCAACTGCCCGCCGCCGTACGCCGCGTCACCGTGCCTCGCCGCGTACGTGGAGGCGTCCGCCGCGATGGTCGGCGAGGCGTACGCGTCCGTGATCGCCACGGTCACGCCCTTGCCACTCGCCCCGCCCGCCACGTACGCGGCCCGCAGCTGCTTGCCGGTGTAACCCTTGACGGCGTACGGGATCTTCGTGCCGTACGCCGTCGGGAGCGTCGTCGCGGTCTTCGAGCCGTAGTACGAGGAGAACGGCCCGGCATTGTGGAACACGGCGTCCGGCGGCGGCAGTGTGTCGGAGTGGTTCGCCTTGTGCGGGGCGTTGTCCAGGCCGGTGACGGTCAGGACGGCGCCGTTCAGCTCCGCGGGTGCCGAGGCGGTCTTCGAGGGCGCCCGGTAAGTCTTCTTGCCCTTGGCGTAGTTGTGCAGCTGGGTGCCGAACGCCTTCTCCGCGTCGGCCACTTCACCCGTCACCGAGAGGTAGTGCCGTGTGGTGCCGGTGACGGTCAGGCCCGCCGACTTCAACCACGCGGTCACCTCGGCCACTTGGGCCTTGGTCGCGCCGAAGCGGGCCTCGGCCTGCCCCGCGCTCAGGTACTTCCCGTACGAGGCCGACGACGGGTCGGAGACGGCCTTGGCGTAGGCGCTCAGGCCCGCCGCGTCCCGGCCGGCGAGATAGACCCGGGCCGAGACCCGGGAGGCGTCCGCCGTGGCTCCCTTGTCCGCCCGGGCGGTGGCCCACAGCGGTTTGGTGCCCTGGAGCGTGTCACGGCCGTCCGGGTCGGTCGACGCATGGGCCGCGGGTATGCCGAGGGCCAGCGCGCCGGCGAGCAGAGGCAGTGTCGCTGCCATGCTCACACCGGCGCGTACCGCGGCTCGGTTGGATCTCATGGAGAACCCCCTAATGGATCTCTGGATGGGGGTCACTCTTGCGATGAACCGTTCATGCCAGGGGAATGGCGGGGGCATGGCTGGGCCAAGAAGCGCCCAAGGAACCGTATGGGCAAGGGATTTGGGGCGCGATGCCCGACATGAGGCGGGTCGCGCCCGGCTCAGTTCTGCGGCTTCGCGCCGCGCTGCTTCAGCAGGTCGGTGATCAGGTTCATCTCCGACTCCTGCGCCTGGACCATTCCCTGAGCGAGGCGTCGTTCGACACCGACCTGGCACCGCTCCACACAGCCCTTGGCCATGTGCACCCCGCCCATGTGGTGGGCGTACATGAGCTGCAGATAGCGGATCTCGGCGGCCTTGCCGTTCAGCTTGCCCAGCGACTCCATCTGGGCCGTCGTCGCCATGCCCGGCATCAGCGAGCCGTCCCCGGCGGACGGCATGCCGCTCATGTCCATCCACGCCATGGGCTCGTCGGCCGACACCTTGGGCAGCTCCCACAGGTCGAGCCAGCCGAGCATCATGCCGCGCTGGTTGGCCTGCGTCTGCGCGATGTCGTACGCGAGACGGCGTACCTCTTCGTTCTTCGTGCGGTCGCGCACGATGTACGACATCTCGACGGCCTGCTGGTGGTGCACCGCCATGTCACGCGCGAAGCCGGCGTCCGCGGAGTCCGCCGCCGGGGCCTTCATGCCGGAGTCGTCGCCGTCGGCGACCGCGTACGTGATCGCCCCGGCCGCCACGACGACGGCCGCGGCGACCCCGGAGATCCAGCCGGCGAACTTCATCTTCCTCACTGCGACAGGCCGTTGGTGCAGGCGGCGCCCGGCTCGGGCGTCTGCTTGCCCTGGACGTACGTCTCGAAGAACTTGGCGACGTTCGGGTCGCTCGCACTCGTCACCGTACGCTGGCTGCCCCACGCGGAGAGCATGATCGGGTCCTTCTGGTCCTCGACCGGGCTCATCAGCGTGTAGGGGGTCTTCTTGACCTTCGCGGAGAGCGTCTTCACGTCCGCGTCCGACGCCTTGCTGTTGTACGTCACCCAGACCGCGCCATGCTCAAGGGAGTGCACCGCGTTCACGTTCTTGATCGCCTTGGTGTAGACGTCGCCGTTGCAGTTCATCCACACCTGGTTGTGGTCACCGCCGACCGGGGGCTCCATCGGGTACTTCACGTCCTTGGTGACGTGGTTCTGCGTGAGCTTGGTGCTCCACGTCCTCACCCCGTCCTTGCCCGTGACGAACTTCCCCGACGTCGACTTCGAGTCGCTCGACGCGCTGTCCTTGTCGTCCGACTGCGAGTTGATGAGGAACGCACCGCCGGCGACGAGACCGGCGACGACGATCACGCTGGCGGTGATCGTGAGGACCCGGCCGCGGCGCTCACGTGCCTGCTCGGCACGCCGCATCTCCTCTATCCGCGCCTTGCGCGACTTGGACTCTGTCTTCTTGGCGGAACCCATGGGGTGGTCCTTCTGGGGGAATGGGACAGTCGTGTGGTCAGCTGATCGTAGTGGGGGAGAAGTGGATGGAGGCGGGGAGGCCGGAGGAATGGCCAAATGAGGGTTTCGTCCCCTGCCCCTGAGACGGCGGTGGCCGGCCATTACATGTGTGGCGGTCAACAGGCAAGATGGGCGGCAGAGCAGTACACCTGCCGTACGTGAGGCGTTCACGCGGAGGTCGGCCGGGCGATCAAGGTCCGCAACGCGCATGAAATGCTGTTGTGGTGTGATGCGCAGGTGCCCGACCGCCTCCCTGGGACGGGAGCAGGCGGCCTGACCAGCAAGATTGGGTGGAAGCGGAAGATGGACAAGCAGCAGGAGTTCGTGCTCCGTACTTTGGAAGAGCGCGACATCCGTTTCGTACGCCTGTGGTTCACGGACGTGCTGGGCTTCCTCAAATCCGTGGCCGTGGCCCCGGCCGAGCTGGAGCAGGCCTTCGACGAGGGCATCGGCTTCGACGGGTCGGCCATCGAGGGCTTCGCCCGCGTATACGAGTCCGACATGATCGCCAAGCCGGACCCCTCGACCTTCCAGGTCCTTCCGTGGCGTGCGGAGGCCCCCGGCACGGCCCGGATGTTCTGCGACATCCTCATGCCGGACGGCTCGCCGTCCTTCGCGGACCCGAGGTACGTGCTGAAGCGGGCCCTGGCCAAGGCCTCCGACCTGGGCTTCACCTTCTACACCCACCCGGAGATCGAGTTCTTCCTGCTGAAGGACAAGCCGGTCGACGGCTCGCGCCCGACGCCCGCCGACAACTCCGGCTACTTCGACCACACCCCGCAGAACGTCGGCATGGACTTCCGCCGCCAGGCGATCACCATGCTGGAGTCGATGGGCATCTCGGTCGAGTTCTCCCACCACGAGGGCGCCCCCGGCCAGCAGGAGATCGACCTCCGGTACGCGGACGCGCTCTCGACGGCGGACAACATCATGACGTTCCGCCTGGTCATGAAGCAGGTGGCGCTTGAGCAGGGCGTGAACGCGACCTTCATGCCGAAGCCGTTCTCGGAGCACCCGGGCAGCGGCATGCACACACACCTCTCCCTCTTCGAGGGCGACCGCAACGCCTTCTACGAGTCGGGCTCCGAGTACCAGCTCTCCAAGGTCGGCCGCTCCTTCATCGCGGGCCTGCTGAAGCACGCGGCGGAGATCGCGGCGGTGACGAACCAGTGGGTCAACTCCTACAAGCGCATCTGGGGCGGCTCCGAGCGCACCGCGGGCGCCGGCGGCGAGGCCCCCTCGTACATCTGCTGGGGCCACAACAACCGCTCGGCCCTGGTCCGCGTCCCGATGTACAAGCCCGGCAAGACGGGCTCGGCACGGGTGGAGGTCCGCTCCCTCGACTCGGGCGCGAACCCGTACCTGGCGTACGCGATGCTCCTCGCCGCCGGCCTCAAGGGCATCGAGGAGGGCTACGAGCTCCCGCCGGGCGCCGAGGACGACGTCTGGGCCCTCTCCGACGCCGAACGCCGCGCGATGGGCATCGAGCCGCTTCCCCAGAACCTCGGCGAGGCCCTGACCCTCATGGAGCGCAGCGACCTCGTCGCCGAAACCCTCGGCGAACACGTCTTCGACTTCTTCCTCCGCAACAAGCGCCAGGAGTGGGAGGAGTACCGCTCCGAGGTGACGGCCTTCGAGCTGCGGAAGAACTTGCCGGTGCTGTAAGAGCAGGTCAGAGAGTTTTTCTCGTCGATCAGGCGAGTGGGCCGACGGTCGCATGCCGTCGGCCCAACGCCGTCTTACTGCCCCTGGGCCGTCTGTGGGCCGTCCGGCTCCGGATCGGTCCCCTCGTACAGGCTGTCCACGGCCATGCGGGCACGCGCGTCGCTGTTCGGCATGAGATGGGTGTAGACCCGGAGTGTGAACCCCGGATCGTTGTGCCCGAGGTAGCGGCTCAGCGCCTTGATGTTCTCCCCCGCGTTCAGCAGAACCGACGCGTAGAAGTGCCTCAGGGCGTGCATGCCGTGTTCGCGGGCAGCTTGGTGACGCGTGCCCGGCTCCGGCTCCGGCAGCACGCCGGCCGCTACGAGAGCGGGCTTCCAAGCGCGGTCGTTGAAGTCGGTTCGGCGAACCGCGCCCGCGCCGTCAAGGCGAGTGAACAGCAACTGCCGTGTCACCGGACGGCCGTCCTTCCGAAGCCACGGCAGGGTGATCGAGACCGGCGGGAACTCCCTGGCCCGCCACCGGTCGGCTCCCTGTCATCCGTCGGCGGAAGCAGAACCATTGCTGTCGCGGTTGGCGCGGCGCCACCGTCGACGGCCTTGTCCTCCAGGGCCATACGCGCCTGCGACTCGGTACCCAGGGCGAGCGAGGCGCGGGTGTGGGCGCCCTCGCGGACCAGCTTGGGCAGGTGCTCGTTCGTCGGGTCCTGGGTGCCCTGCCACATCAGGACGTTGACCGCACGCCCCTGGTTGTGAATCTTGCGGACCGCCATGAAGTACCGGGAGTTGGCCTTGGCACCGCCGTAGGGGCGCCGGTCCTCATCCTTGGCCGGGCACATGAACGCCACCTGCGCTTCGTCGACCAGCACGATCAGCACGGGGAAGACGGTGCCGGGCGGGGCCTGGATCCGGCGGTTCATCTCGTCGACTGCGCCCTCGACCATCTCGGTCACCTGGATCAGGGTGGTGGCGAGCCCGTCGAACATGGCCCAGTCGCCCACGCCCTTCAGGTCGCCCATCAGGAACTGCACGGAGCGGTCCAGCGCGACCCACAGGGCGAGCGACCGCAGCGCAACGGTCTTGCCCTGGTTGGACAGGCCCGTGATGAGCAGGTGCCGCTGATACAGGCTCAGGGCCGCCGCATCCCCGCGCAGATCCTGCCCCACGGGGCGCGGCCCTTGGCATAGTCGGCGGTCATCGTCTCGTCGGTGACCAGCGGAGACGGGCCGATCGGCTCATCCAAAGCACCGGAGTCGGCCACCCACAGCCGCACCGTGCGCGCGGCCTGCGGGATGGTGATGAACACCTCGTGCTCGTGCCGGGGCAGGTTCTCCGCGAGCTTGCGGCGCTTGCTCTGTACCTCGTTGGTCGCCACACCCGACGGAAGCGTCACGTCGACCTCGACACCGCATCCGGCGATCCGGATCGGACCCAGCATGGACGCGCCGCCGTCACCCATCTCCTTGATCGCGCCCCGTAGGGCGGGCACGCCCAAATCGCGCAGGGCCTTGACCACGATCGAGGGCGTGATGGGCTCGCCCTCGCCGGAGCGGATGTTGTCCGGCAGCGCCCAGGCGGGGGCGGCCTGCTGCTTGCTGCCGACGGTCCACAGGGCGAGCAGGGCGAGGAACGGGCCGATCGTGAGCGCCGGTCCCCACACGACCTGAACGATGGTGATGACCAGGCGGATGAACTCGATCACGGCCATGATCGGGGTGATCACGTCGGCGATGTCCTTGTTGGCGATGGCCAGCACGACCCCGAGGGCGACCAGCGAGCCGATGCCCAGACCGGTGCCGACCAGGGCGCCCTTGGCCGCGTCGATGGGTGAGGTGAGCAGGTCCATGCCGCGGCGGTGGCGCGCGTCGCGGAAGTGCTGCAAGCGCTCTTCCCACTCGCCGGCCAGTTCCATGTTCCCCGCGGCTTCGGCCGCGCGCAGGAACCGTTCGTAGTTCCGCCATGCCCGGGCGTTGGTCAGGGTGACCTGAACGTTCGGCATGCTGCCCGGCACGGCCCGGTTCACGATCCGTACGGCCTGGTCGGTGAGGCGCTTCGCGGTGCGCAGGGTGGCGCCGTATCCGGGCAGCTTGTGGGTGCTCACGGTGGTCTTCACACGTGTCTCCGTCTCGCCAGCGCGAGCGCTTCCCACCTGCGCGAGGTCATCGGGCGGACCGGCTTGGCCAGGTCCTCGCGGTAGAGGTAGGCGACGCGGACGCCGCCGGCACGCCGGTTGACCCGCATGACCTGCACCTGTATCGGCTGACCACCCGGACGCAGACCCCGCGCCCGTAACTGCCGGCGCGAAGCCAAACCGTCCGGAGCGCACCGCCACCGGTACACGGAAACCAGCGGGTTCGCAGAATCTGAAGGCCGCCTGGTCGAGAACGCGCCGACGGAGGGTGGTAATTAGCCGGAGAAGCACGCGGGTTCGCCCGGGATGACGGCTTCGGGCTGGTCTCGGCTGGTTGTCAGTGTGGTATGAGAGCCTCGCGGGCATGAGTGTCAGTCACACTCAGTGGTGTCTGCCTCGGTACCATCGCCGGTCCGGCCCTTGGAGGGTGGGGCAAGCCCTACCCCCCGTTGGCCAGGTAGCAGGCTGGGCGCGGCCGCGCGAAACCGGGACCGTAGTGCCATGCCTGAGACCGCTTCACTCCGCACCGTTCCGCAGGCGTCCACCGAGAACGGGCCCGTTGCCCACCGGTTCCGCCGAGAGATGGGATATCTACTGTCCGGACTGCCCCTCGGGGTGGCGGCGTTCACCGTCGCGGTGACCGGATTCGCCCTCGGGGTGTCCACCCTCGTGGTCTGGATCGGGCTGCCGATCCTGGCCGGGACCCTGCGCACGGTCCGGGCCCTGGCCAACCTGGAACGCCGGCGGGTGACGGCCGTCACGGGCCGCCCGTTGCCGTCGCAGCACCCCCGGCCGGCCGGCACGGGATGGGACGGGGCGCTGCGCGCGGTGCGCGAACGACAGTCCTGGCGCGACCTGGTCTATCTGGTTGTCGCCTTCCCGCTCCAGGTCACCACGTTCAGCGTGGCGCTGACGTGGACCCTCGGCGGTGTCGGCGAGCTGCTCTACGGCACCTGGTCGTGGTCCCTGCCGCAGGGGCCGGACGACCAGGGACTGGTGGAGCTGATATTCGACAACTCCTCGCGGGCGGCCGACATCGGCTTCAACACCGCCATGGGGGTGTTCATGTTGGCCACCGCGGTCCCGGTGGTCCGCTGGCTGGCCGCGATGCAGACCCGGCTGGCCCGCGCCCTGCTGACCGACCGGGCCGCGTAGCCATGGGCTGGGCCCGCACCGCGCGGCTAGGGCCCTTCTGATGGATCTCCGCGGCGTCGCGACGCCCGGCACGCACGCTCGCCGCACGGCGCGAAGGGCCAGGTGGCTCCGCCACATG
>NZ_JBIRTJ010000027.1:0-93000 GCF_044334695.1 Streptomyces sp. NPDC020747
CAAACTTTTTTGTTTTCCGGCCAATAATAAATACCATATATCCCGGGGTGTGTTTTTAAATCCCGCCGGCATACCCCCCCCCCCCCGGGGGGGTGGGGGGGCCCCCCCCCCCCCCGCCCCCCCGCCCCACTACCCGGGAGGAAATGAGCCATGACCGCCATCAGCCAACCGGCCGCCCCGGTGAGGCCGCCGGTCCAGCGCAGGTCGTGGAGCCGGCGCGCCCCGCTGCTGCCGGCGCTCGTCATCACACTGGTGCTGACACAGATACCGTTCGTCCTCACCATCTGGTACTCGCTGCAGCGTTGGAACCTGCTCAACCCCGGCCAGAAGGGCTTCACCGGGCTCGACAACTACCGGGCCACCTTCACCGACGACACGTTCTGGAAAGCCATCTGGAACACGGGCGTGCTCACCGGCGGAGCGACGATCGCCAGCATGGTCGTCGGGCTCGGCCTGGCGATGCTGCTGCAGAAGAAGTTCCCGGGCCGCGGCGTTGCCCGCACGCTCGCGATCACCCCCTTCTTCGTCATGCCCGTGGCGGTTGCGTTGTTCTGGCGCAGCGCCATGTTCGACCCCTCGTTCGGGCTGCTCGGCTGGCTCACCGACCTGGTCGGGCTACCGCGTGTGAACTGGCTGAGCGAACAGTCGATGCTCTCCGTGACCATGATCACGTCATGGCGGTGGACACCGTTCGCCATGCTCGTACTGCTCGCCGGGCTGCAGGCGCTGCCCGACGATCAGCTCGAAGCCGCACGGGTCGACGGTGCCGGCTGGTGGCAGCAGTTCCGCAACGTGGTCCTGCCGCACCTGCGGCCGTTCCTTGAGCTGACCGCACTGCTGCTGAGCATGAACATCATCCAGACCTTCGGCGAGATCGCCCTGCTCACGGCCGGTGGCCCCGCATACGGGACAACCAACATCACGTACTACGTGTACCTGCGTGCGTTCAACGCGTTCGATTTCGGGACCGCCTCGGCGTACGGGCTGGTCGCGCTGGTACTCACCATCGCACTCGCGCTGCCGGCGTTGCGCCTGCTTTCCGGCATCTTCCAGCAGGAGGGACGGCGATGACCGCCACGGCCCCACCTCCCGTCCGCAAAGCCGCCGCCGCTCCCGCGCCGACGCGTGCTCCGCGCCGGAGTCGGCGTGGCAACGACACGGCCGGATGGCCCGTAGCCGTGCTCGGCTGGCTCGGATCGCTGGTGCTGTTCTCACCGATCGCGTACATGCTGCTCAAGAGCTTCCAGAGCGAGACCGATGCAGCGTCGCCATCACCCAAGTTGATATTCCGCCCGACGCTTGAGCACTACCAGAGCACGTTCCAAGCGGGCTTCTGGGCGTATGCGGGCAACTCGATCGTCGTCGCCCTGGTCTCGACGATCCTGGTGCTGCTGCTGGCCGTTCCCGCCGCGTACGCGCTCTCGGTGCGGCCGGTCGCCAAGGCGCAGGACATCCTGTTCTTCTTCATCAGCACCAAGATGATGCCGGTCGCGGCAGGCATCATCCCTCTCTACGTGGTCGCCCAGGAGATGCACCTACTGAACACCGTGGTCGTGCTGTTGATCCTGCACCTGGGCATGAACCTTCCGCTCGCCGTGTGGATGATCCGTTCGTTCCTCCAAGAGGTGCCGGGGGAGGTGCTCGAGGCCGCGGCGATGGACGGAGCGAGCCGGATGCGCATCATGCGCAGCATCGTGCTCCCGCTGGTTCGGCCCGGCCTCTGGTCGACGGCACTGCTGTGCTGCGTGTTCTCGTGGAACGAATACTTCTACGCGGTCAACCTCACCACCACCACCTCCACACTGCCCCTCTTCATGCAGAAGTTCCTGTCCTTCGGCGAGCTCTACACCGCCCAAGTGGCCGCCGTCGCCACCGTGGTGAGCATCCCCGTTGTCATCCTGGGGTGGATCTGCCAGCGCAGCCTCGTGCGCGGCCTGCTGTTCGGAGCGGTGAAGTGATGCGCGCGATCGTCCTTGACGGATTGGGCGGTGTCGAGCTGACCGAGGTGCCTGCCCCGGTGCCCGGCCGCGACGATGTCGTTGTCGCGCCCGCCGCGGTCGGCATCTGCGGCACCGATCTGCACCTGGTCGACGGCAGCTACGCCACTGGCCGCTACCCGGTCGTGCCGGGCCACGAGTTCGCCGGCACCGTCGTCGCAGTTGGCGCGGGTGTGCGCGCCCTCGCACCCGGAGACCTGGTAGGCGTCGACCCCAACGTCCCCTGCGATCGCTGCCGCTGGTGTCACGTCAGGGCCTACAACCTCTGCCTGCGCCTCGAGCCGGTCGGCGTGACGCGCGCCGGCGCCTGCGCCGAGCAGGTGGTCGTTCCGGCCCGGGTCACCTACCGGCTGCCCATCGGCATCGATGCCACGGTCGGCGCACTGATCGAGCCGCTGGCCTGCGTCCTCCACGCCCTTGACCGCGCACCTTCGCTGAAGGACAAGGACGTCCTCGTCTACGGGGCCGGTTCGATCGGCCTGCTTATCTGCGCGGTCGCACAGCAGCGCGGAGCAGGACGGGTTCAGATCGTCGAGCCGCACCAGGTCCGTCGCGATGCAGCCCTGCGCCTCGGCGCCGACCGGGCCGCCGCATCCGCGTCGATGCTCGACCTGGGCCGCGGCGCCGAGCTCGTCATGGAGGCCAGCGGCCACCCGGCCGCCGTCGCCGACGCCCTCGCCCGGATCGCCATCCGCGGCACCCTCGTGCAGATGGGCGTGACCGCACCGGAGACGGCCGTAGCGCTCCATCCGTTCGAGATCTTCGAAAAGGAGCTCACGGTACTGGGATCCAACAGTCTCGCCGACTGCTACCCGGCCGCCGTCGAGCAGATCTCCGGCCTGTCCGCAGCCATCCGGCCGCTGGTCACCCACACACTTCCGCTCGCGTCCTACGCCGACGCACTCGCGGTCGCCGCCTCACCCGAGGCACTGAAGGTGCACATCGCCCCCTCATGCAACAGCTGAACCGAGAGGCAACCCCCATGACCATGGCCTATCGCATGACCCGAACGCTGCCGCAGGATCGGGTAGCCATCATCATGCCCGTCGACCACGGACTCATCTTCGACCGGCTGACCAGTCTGGAAAACCCGGCCGCGGTCATCGAGGAGTTCGGCGGCGACGACATCACCGGCTTCATGATGAGTCCAGGCCTCGTCGTTCGCACTGAGCAGTACTTCGCCCAGCGGCCGCACCTGTCCCGGGTCATGGCGATCGACGCCTTCTACCACTACACCGACGCCGGCCACGGCGTCGGCGCCCTGCAGCACAGCGTCGAGGACGCGGTCCGGCTCGGCGTGGACTGCGTCAAGATGCTCATGCCGTGGAACACCACCAAGGCCGAACAGGCCGCGCTGGTCACGCGCGTGGGCAAGGTGATCTCGGACTGCGAGCGCTGGCAGATCCCCCTGATGCTCGAGCCGGTCATGCTGGGCGAGCCGCGCACCGCCGAGGTGATAGCGGCTGAGGAGCAGGCAGCGCGGATCGCATTCGACCTCGGCGCGCACATCATCAAGATCGCGTTCCCCGGCGAGGAGGGGACCCGGCGCCTGGTCGAGGACCTCGGGCTGCCCGTCGTCATCGCCGGTGGCCCCCGCACGGGCGACGCGGCCGAGACGGTCGACGCGGTCCGGCAGACCGTCGTAGCGGGCGCACGCGGCATCATTGTCGGCCGCAATGTCTGGCAGCGGGAGCTGCCGGAGGCGCACGCGGTCGTCGAGCAGTTGGCCGCCCTGTCCCGCGCCGACAATCGCACGCTGCAGACCGTCTAACCCATGACGGACATCTGGGCCGGCGCCGACCTGGGCAGCACCAACGTCAAGGTGTTGCTCACCGACAGCACCGGCACCGTGCTCGCCCGCGCGTCGTCTCCCACGCCACGCTCCGGGCTGTGCACCGACGCCGACACGCTGGTCGACACGCTCGAGGAACTGATCCTCCAGGCGGCGCACGAAGTCGGACGTTCCCGGCTGCGCGGGATCTGCGTCGCGGGGGTCGGCGAGGACGGCGTGCTGCACGCCGACGGCCGGCCACTCGGCCAGGCGCTGCCGTGGTTCGACCCGTCCCGGCGGACCGTCCTGGACCAACTGGCCGCCCTTCGCGGCCCGGATGACCGCGTCCGATACGGCGTCGAACTGGACGCCGCCCGCACCGTCGCCGCGTGGGCTCTCCTGACTCCCGACCAGGTCCACGCGGCGACGGGCTGGGTTGCGTGCAGCGACTACCCGGCCCTGCGCTGGACCGGCAGGGCAGTGATGTCCAGCAGCCTGGCCGCGCGCACCGGGGCATGGCTGCTCGAGCCAGGAGGATGGGACCAGGCCCGCGTCACGCCGTTCTTGCCGCTCGAGTTCCTGCCCCCGGTCGTCGCGGCCGGCACAGTGGTCGGCGAACTGCGCAGCAGACGCCTGGCCGGGCTGCTCAGTTCCGACGCCGTCGTCGTCGCGGGAGGTCACGACCACCCGGTCGCCGCGTCGGTCGTGCACCGACAGGATCCGGCTGCACCGCTCGACTCCATGGGCACCGCAGAGGTCATCGTCCGGGACGTCGCAGCCGGGCCGCCGCCGCAAGAGGTCGACCTGTCGCCCGCGATCCTCGGCCCCGGCCGAACCGCGTTGACCGTGGTCGAGCTGGACCGCAATATGTCCTGGCTGCGTAGTACGGGTCTGGGCGCTCAGGTCGACGCCGTCATGGCCGGCACCCTCGCCGCGCCTCCACCCGGCCCGCAGGTGTTCGTCCCGGGTGCCGCCGGTGGCGAGGCCCCGCGGTGGACGCCAGCCGCCCGGAAGCTGTCCGACGAACTGCGCGCGGCCGCAGCTGTGCGGCAGCTCGCCGAGGCCGGTGCTGTAGCCCTGCGCGGGCTGGCGCCGGACGCACAGGTCATCTACGGCGCCGGAGGCTGGACACGGGCGCCGGGCTGGATGCAGCTCAAGGCCGCCGCTGTGAGGGCGCCGTACCGCGTCCTGGCCGAGCCGGAACTCTCCGCCCTGGGCGCGGCCCAGCTCACTCTGCCCGGCCCGACAGCACCTGTGGCAGTGCGCGAGGCCGACCAGCGGGTCGCAGATCGGCTCATCGCAAGAGGTAAATGATCAGCTGCTCAGACTGTGTCGGCTGGCATCGCCTTCCGTCGTCACGGTGGAAGGTGATGCCATGCCCGCCCGCGATGCGACGGCTGGCAGGCCGCAGACCAGGCGGAAAGTACATCTGCGCTTCCTCTTTCCAGCGTGCCAGCACGGAAGGCGACTTCGGTGGCCGCGTTCAGCCACAGCCCCATCAGGCCCTGCGTCACGGCCTCGTCGAAGAGAACGCCGGCGAGGGCTGTCTTCCCGCTCCCTGCGGTGGCGTGGAAGACGAACGCCTCCGGTGAGGCGTCGGGATGGGCGATGGCGCACAGTACGTCATGACGGTCCCGGATAGGCGACGGCGAGCGGGCGGAACCCGCACGGAATCCGTCCCCGAGCCTTCGGACACCGCGGAACTGGGCAGCGTGGTGTGGTGCGCGACGTACTGGTGGCCGATCTCCACGATGTACTGGTCCCGGGCGGGGCCGCGTAGGTCCTGGCCGCCTGGTCCGGCGCCGGGTCGGTGGCGCCGTCAGGTAAGGCCGGGATCAGGGCGACGGTGTGTTACTCGTCGAGGAACTGAAGGGCGTGCTTCAGGAACCGCTCGGGGTACTGGAACTGTGCTCCGTGCCCAGCGTCGGGGTAGATCAGCAGCTGGGCGTTGGGGATGTTCTGGGCGAGGTGCCATGAGTTGATCGAGGCGATCATCACGTCGTTCTCGCCGTTGAGGACCAGCGTCGGCTGGATGATCGCGTTCAGGAAGGCATAGGGGTTCTCGCCCGGCAGCGGTTCCGCGTAGGCGATGGCTGCTTCGAACTGCGCCTGTGCGACTGCGGGCGAGCTCGGTGTGTCCTGGTCGGCCCGCTGGTGACGTCGCTCCCAGAACGCCTTGCCCGCTTCCTTCGCGACCTCCGAGCGACCGAAGAACAGGAAGAGGAAATCGTCCAGAGTGGGGACCGGATTCAGCGCGTAGGCAGGCACCTCGGGGTCACTCGTCGGGTCACCGCCTCGCAGGCCGGTGCCGAGCAGGAGGAGCTTGCGCACCAACTGGGGTTGGCGCAGCGTGACCTCCTGCGCCTGGTAACCGCCGATGGAGAAGCCGAGCAAGTCGACCTGCTCCAGCCCCAGCGCCTGGATGACCGCGGCGATGTCGTCGGCCATGTCCTCCATCCGGTTGCGCGGCGTGCCGGATGACGAGGCGATGCCGCGCCCGTTGTACAGGATGACCTCGCGGCCCTCGGCCAGGCCGTCGGTGAGCAGCGGGTCCCAATTGTCCATTCCGCCGCGGAAGTGCTGGATCAGGAAGATCGGGACACCGGAGGGCTTGCCCCAGCGGCGGTAGGCGAACCGGTCGCCATCGACCTCGATGAACTGGGTCGGTGCGGTTACGTGCGTGTCAGTCATGGCCTGAGCCTTTCTGGAGGGCGTGAGCAATACGATTACGGTCATAATCTAAAAAGTCAATCCCTTTGATGTCGATCGACATCTATGTACGCTCGACAGCGAGCGCAGAGCGTCGACGGAGGAAGGGACGACTGACATGCGGGTCACCAAGGCACAGGCCGAGCAGAACCGCGCCCGCATAGTCGCGACAGCCTCCCGACTGTTCCGTGAGCGTGGCTACGACGGCGTCGGCGTGGCGGAACTGATGGCAGCCGCCGGGTTCACCCATGGCGGGTTCTACAAGCACTTCAGCTCCAAGGCCGACCTGATGGCCGAAGCGTCCGCGAGCGGGCTCGCACAGACCGCGGCACGGACAGAGAGTCTGGACGCCGCCGAGTTCGTCGAGCACTACGTCTCGCGGGAGCACCGCGAGGGGCGCGGTGACGGCTGCACCATCGCGGCCCTCGGCGGCGACGCCGCACGTCAGCCGACGGACATCAAAAAGGAGTTCGCGGCAGGGATCGAGAGCCTGCTGACGGCCCTTCAGGCCCAGGCCCCGACTGATACGCCGGGGGATGCGGATCAGCGCGCGGTCCGTGCCACAGTGATCAACATGCTCGCCCACTCGGTCGGCGCGGTCATGTTGTCGCGGGCGTGCCCGGACGGTTCTCCGCTGGCTGACGAAATCCTCGATGTCTGCCGCAGGGAAATCCTCGCGTCTCTGGCACCCGGGAACAGCGACCAGCCGACGGCAAGCAGCCCGGAAGTCTGACCACAGCGTTCAGCCGCAGCGGGATGACGCCCGACAGGTCCACCGTCTCGGGACGGCGGGCCGCCGCGTAGACCTTCGCGCCGTCAGCTGCCGAGGAAGGCGTTCACCTCGGTGTCGAACTCGACGGGGTACTGGAAGAGGAATCCGTGCCCGGCGTCGGGGTAGATGCTCAGCTTCGCGTTGGGCAGGTGCTCCGCCAGTAGATAGGTGTTCTCGGTGGGGACCATCTCGTCGTTGTCGCCGTTGGCGACCAGGACGGACTGCTGGATGGACGCCAGACGCTGCAGGCGGGTGTCGTCGCGGACACCCCAGGCGGAGATCGCGATCAACTGGGCGTCGCGGACGGCGAGCGTGGACGGGGTGTCCCGCTCGGCGGTGCGCATGCCCAGGCGCTTGAGGAAGTCGACGCCCTTGGCCTGGCTGGAGGCGCTCTTCTCGAAGAACAGGGTGAGCAGACCCTCGGCGGTCGGGGCGTCACCGAAGGCGGTGTCACGGATGGCGGCCGCGGTGTACAGGTGGATGTTCCGTCCGCCCCGGGGGGGTGCCCGCCAGGACCAGGCGGCGCACCTGCCAGGGGCGGAAGTACTCCCTCGCGCCGACCCGAACCTTCGCGCACAAGCCGCTGAACCTGGACCACGGAAGCGGCCACGCCGCTGGCCGGGCTTGGGCTCCTGGCAGGCCCTCGGTGCTGCCTGTATCGGCGAGGGCAGCGGCGCCCCGGGCGAGGTCACCGCCGAAAGCGTGGCCACGATGATGATGTGGGAGGACCTCGCGGAGATCCCGCTCAACGGACCCGAGACGGAGGCCCCGAAGGGCTCCGACACACGACAGCCGGTAGAGCGTTCAGACTTGGCCGTTCACTGTGCGCAGCTCCGGGTACAGCGCCTCGACCGGGCCGCTGAGAGCTGCCTTGACCTGTGTGGTCAACTCGTCGGCCAGGACCTCGTATTCGCCGGCCTCGACGGCGTTGAAGACCGTCGCCACGAGCTCCGCCGGCAGCATCTTGGGGCCGTCGGCGTGCGCCGCCATGCGGGTGTCGACGTAGCTCATGTGCACACCCGTCACGTGGACACCTCTGGATGCGAGCTCGAGGCGCAGCGAGTTGGTGGCCGACCACAGTGCGGCCTTGGACGCGCTGTAGATACCACCGTAGGCGTACCAACTGCCAACGGAGTGCACGTCGACGAGGATCGACTCCGGCTGGGCGGCAAGGATCGGCGCGAAGGCACGCGCGAGGAAGACGGGACCGAAGAAGTTCGTCTCCATGTTCGCCCGAATGTCCGCCTCGGTCACGTCCAGGAGACTCGCACTCGGCGGGTTCGCGCCCGCGTTGTTGATGAGCGCGGTGACATCCGGTGCATCGGCGACGGCCGCGTCGATCGACGCGGGGTCGGTGACATCGAGGGTGAGGGGGACGATGCGCTCATCGTCCCAGGTACGGGGGGTGCGGGCGGTGGCGTAGACCTTGGCCGCGCCGCGGGCGAGGGCCTCGTGGACAAAGTGAGTTCCGATACCGCCGTTCGCTCCGGTGACGAGGACGACTGTTCCGTTGAGGGAGGGCATGTTCGCGTTCTTTCTGGTGTGGGGAGGCCGCACCGGTCGGTGCGGCGGATGAGGAGCGGAGGGTGAGCCGCCCGTCCTGGGTGGGGAAGTAACCCGCCGGCACATGATCAAGCGCGTGCCAGGACCGGGTAATCGGTGTGTCAGGCCCCGCCGCCGTACTGGGCGGTCAGGCCCACCTCGTTCAGGGGCCGCCGAGCTGCACGTTCCACCGGAGATGAGCAGCCTCAGCGAAGCGCGCTGCCTGTAGTACATCCGCGCGCCGGGTGTTCCCTCGAGATTGGTGCGGTTGAGGCGGACGGTAACGAACTTGAGGATCTCGGGACGGCCGAGCTCGTCCCGGCTGATGGCCTGCATGGAGTCGTTCATACGCTCCACGCTGCGGTATGCGAACCAAAGGGACAACGGCAGAAATGTCAGTAGTAGCCAGAGCCGTGCCACAGCAGACGCCACAAGCGAGCACAGCGAGTGGGTCGCAGTGATACGACGCTGGAGGCGGAGTTGGCGAAGGGGCCGGTGGCGCACGGCTGGCCGGACCAGCGCTGGACACTGTCACGGGTGAAGACCGTGATCGGCCGGCGTTTCCACAAGAGCTACACCCTCCAAGGGGTGCGCACGCTGCTGATCAGGCATGGCTTCTCCTGCCAGGTGCCGGCCAGGCGGGCCGCCGAACGCGACGAGGAGGCCATATGCGGCTGGGTGAAGGAGACCTGGCCGCACGTGGAAACACCGCGGCGGCGCCCGACGCATAGTTCGTCTTCGCGGAACTGGCGTGGAACCTGACGCGGAGCCAAACACCAAGCAACGGACCAAACACTCAGCTAGGCGGTCGGCCCACCTCGCCGTCCGTCACGGATGGTGACGATTCCACAAGGAAGATCGCGGGCCTCATCACGGAGATGCCGGGCCAACGTCGACTAGGGCCGCATCGATCAACGACTCTGCGATGGATCGCGCGTACACGAAACCCAGCAGGTGGATCGGCGGCAGTTCAGGCGTACGACATCTTGCGCTCCCTAAATAACGAAGTTATGTTGCCGCCATGAAACGTGACTTGCTAGGCAGAAGGCTGGTCGTCACCGGAGCCGCACGGGGCATCGGCGAGAAGGTAGCCCGTCTGGCCGCCGCCCGAGGCGCTGAGGTGACCCTGATCGGACTGGAGCCGGATCGCCTGCGTGACCTCGCCCGCGATCTGGGCCCCACCGCCTTCTGGCGTGAGGCCGATGTACGCGACGGCGCCGCGCTCCGGTTGGCCATCGATCAGGCCGCGGAGGTCATGGGCGGCATCGATCTCGTCGTCGCCAACGCCGGTGTCGTGGCGTACGGGACGGTGCGACAGACGGATGAGGCGTCGTTCGAGCGGGTCCTGGACATCAACCTGAACGGCGTGTTCCGCACCCTCAAGTACGCGACGCCCCATCTGGAGCGCAGCCGGGGCCACGTGCTGGTCGTGGCGTCCGCACTGTCCTTCATGCCGCTGGCGGCGATGGCCTCGTACGGCGCGAGCAAAGCCGCGGCCGAGCTGCTCGCGCTGACCTACCGCCAGGAGGTGGCACACCTCGGGGTCACGGTCGGCCTGGTGCACCCCTCCTGGATCAACACGGACCTCGTGAGGGGCGCCGAGGCGGACCTCCCCTCATTCCAGAGCCTGCGCCAACGGCTGCCCTACCCGGGCAACGTCACCACGAGCGCCGACCGAGCGGCCACCGCGATCGTCAACGGGCTCGCACGCCGCCGCAGCCGCGTGTACGTCCCGCGCGCAGTCGTCGTGGCCAACTGGGCGAAGGCCGCACTGAATTCACCACTAGCCTGGCCCTGGGCGAGGCGCTTCGCGGCCCGGGCGGTTCCGTCCCTCGAACGGGAGGTCACGGCATTGGGGAGGCATGACCAACTCACGCCAGGCACCGACGCACCCGCCGCAGAGACCAAGTCGTCCTAGCCGCGCACGGGGCGGTCTTCCGCCCACCCGACTTTCACCGCTCGTGAGCGATCGACTCGTAAAGGCGCGCGCCGACCTCGTGCGAGGCCTCGGCACGCTCCCGCTCATCCCCCAGCCCGACAGAGAAGTTCACACCCATCGGCAGCATGACCTCGACCACGGCGTCCTCGAACTCGACGAAATGCTCGGCCAGCTCGAGGGTGATATAGCCGTGGACCAGACTCCACAACTGAGCAGCTATGACCTCGGGTTCCTGCCGCTCGACCCGGCCGGAGTCCACGAGCCGTTCGCACGCCGCGGTGACGAGGGTGTGGGCTTCTCGGAAGGCCGGGGAATGGCCGCTGAAACGAAGGTCCGCATCCGACAGCGGCCGGTAGGTCGCACGAGTGGACAGCCCGAACATCAGGTCGTAGAGATGCGGGTTCTCGCGCGCCACTCGGCGGCAGGTCAAGGCCAGGGCGAAGAGATCCGCGATCGGATCCTCGGTCACCGGCACTCGGGCGAACGCCGCGCTGAGCTCCTTGAACCCATGGTCGGCGACGGCCCGCATCAGTTCGGGGATCCCACCGAAGTGGCTGTACACCACCATCGTCGAGAGTCCGCTCGCGGACGCCACCGTGCGCGCCTTGACGGCCGACGGACCCTGTTCGGCCAGCAGACCGATGGCGGCCTGTACCAGCCGCTGCGGTGCGTCGTCGAGTCTCGCCCGCCCTGCCATGTTTCTCCCGCCTCTACCGTTGACACGCCTGAAATAACTTGGTTATCTGACTCATCGCGGCAATAGTACACATCACGAGTGATGTGCCGTTTCGCACATGGGCGCCCATCCCTCTACGCGCCTTCACGCACTGTCCCAAATTCCTGGCGCTGGCACCCCCTCCCCCACGCGCTTTCCACTCCCCATGAACTCAGCCCGGGAGCAGAATCCATGCCATACCAAGACAAGGGTCATCTGGAGATCGAGGACCGCGGAGCCGTCCTGATCGTCCGGGTCGATGGCGGCCCGCACCAGCTGTTCGGCCTTGATATCGCCAACAAGCTGCACAAGCTGGTGACCCGGGTCGACCATGATCCGAACGTCCGCGCGGTCGTGTTCACGGGAGCACATCCCGGGCGGTTCGTCAGCCATGCCGCGGTCCGGTGGCTTCAGGAAGAGGGCGACGCAGGTCCCAGGCTCGGCCGGCGCGGTGCCGCCGCCGCGGTCCGCGTGGCGAAGTACGTGGACCGGTCCCGTGTCCTGAGTGCCCTCATGAGCAGGACCCCCATGCGGGGAGCCCTCCAGCTGGAGCACATCCACAGGGCTTTCCTCCGGATGAACAGCAGCGGTGTCCTCTTCGTCGCAGCCCTCAACGGATCGACTCTCGGCCTCGGCGCCGAGTTCGCCTGGGCATGCGATCTGCGGGTCATGGCCGACGGGGACTTCTTCATCGGCCAGCCGGAAATCCTCCTCGGCATCATTCCGGGCGGAGGCGGCACCCAGCGGCTGACCCGCCTGATCGGCACCCACCGGTCCCTGGCCGCGATCCTCGAGGGCAAGCCGTTCACTCCTGAGGAGGCTCTCGCCAACGGGGCGGTCGACAAGATCGTTCCTCAGGACAAGGTCGTCGCGCAGGCGGTCGAACTCGCCGAACACTTCGGGAAGCGGTCGAAGGCGTCGGTCGCGGCCGCCAAAAGGTCGGTGTACTTCGGCGGCTCGATGTCGCTGGAGGAGGGCCTGCACGTCGAGCGCGCCGAGTTCTTCGTCCAGGTCAAGACGCCGAACGGCCAGGACGGGATGCTCAGCTACATGAAGACGACGGACGTCAACGGCGAGCTCCCGCTGTACGAACCGGACACCTACGCGCAGGCGCTCGCCTCGGGCAGCGTCCACACACCCCGCTCAACGAAAGGACGGTGAGCCGACGATGAGCACCGCACACTCCTTCACCCGGCACGACATCACCTTCCCCTCCGGCGACAGCACATGTGCCGGATGGCTCTACCTCCCCAAGGGCGTCACCTCCCCGCCCGTTGTCATCCTCGGGCACGGCCTGGGTGCCACCCGTGAGATGCGCCTGGACGCCTTCGCCGAGCGATTCGCACAGGCCGGCATCGCCGCCGTGGCCTTCACCTACCGGCACTTCGGCGACAGCGGCGGCCACCCGCGCCAGCTACTGTCGATCAAGCGTCAACTCGCCGACTGGGACGCCGCCATCACCTACGTCAACACCCGCCAGGACGTCGACCGCACCCGTATCGCGGTGTGGGGCAGCTCCTTCGGCGGTGGCCACGCCATCACCGTCGCCGCACGCCATCCCGAACTGCGCGCGGCCGTGGCCCAGTGCCCGTTCACCGACGGCCTCGCCTCTGCGCTCGCGCTGGGCCCGGTCGCCTCACTCAGGATCGCGCCCGTGCTCGCTCGCGACCTGGCGACCAGGGTGCTCGGCAAGGCCCCCGCGATGGTCCCCATCGCCGCGGCCCCCGGTTCGCCGGCCCTCATGAACGCCGCGGACGCGCTGCCCGGATACCAGGCGCTGCAGCCTCCGGGGACGCAGTTCCGCAACGAGGTGGCGGCACGGGTCATTCCGACCATCGCCGCCTACCGGCCCGGGCGCGCGGCCAAGAGGGTCACCATGCCGATCCTCTTCTGCGTCAGCAACACCGACTCCGTCACGCCTCCCGCCGAGACCCTCAAGTACGCGCGCACCGCGCCCAGGGGGGAGATCAAGAGGTACGACGCCGGCCACTTCGACTTCTACACCGGCGAGACCTTCGAGGAACTGGTCCGTGACCAGGTCGAGTTCCTCACCCGCCAGCTGCACGCGGCACCCGCCGCGTCGACTCCTTGACCGGACCTCATCACACCGAGACAGGTACGCTCGCCATGAATTTCGCTTCTCTGCCCGACCGTCGCGCCGCTCTCGACCCCGATGGGCCAGCGGTCTCGGACGGGCGCCAGTCGCTTACCAACACTCAGTTGCTGGATCGCGTCCGTGCGGCAGCGCGTCAGCTCCAGGACCTCGGGATCGGTCCCGGCGACGTCGTGGCACTCAAGCTGACGAACCGCCTCGAGTTCGTCCTGCTGCTGTTCGCCGCCTGGCGGATCGGCGCCACCATCACGCCGGTCAACCCGAGCATGACCGACGTCGAGGTGGACCGACAGTTGAAGGACTCGGGCGCGCGTCTGCTGGTGGTCGAGGACCGCGCGGCGCCGGTCACGGACGGTACTGCCGTGCTCGCCGTCGGCGCGCTGTACGAAGAAGCCGTGGGGGCGGATCACGCGCCGCATGCGGACTCGTCCGCGCTGGCCCTGCTCATCTACACCAGCGGCACCACCGGGGTACCCAAGGGCGTGATGCTCGACCACGCCAACATCGACGCCATGGTGGAGATGGGGCGCCTGTCGTTGGAGCTCGGACCGGCGGACCGATGCCTGCTGATCCTGCCGCTCTTCCACGTCAACGGCATCGTGGTCAGCATCCTGACCCCTCTGTTCGTGGGCGCGAGCGTCGTCATCGCGGGCCGCCGGTTCGATCCGCGCAGCTTCTTCGACCTCGTCGAGCAGGAGCGCCCGACCTTCTTCAGCGCCGTGCCGACGATCTACGGCATGCTCGCCGCGCTCCCGGACGACGTTCGGCCCGACACTTCCTCGCTGAGGTTCGGGGTCTGCGGCGCCGCCCCCGCCTCGGCCGAGCTGCTGACCCGTTTCGAAGCCCGGTACGGGTTCCCTCTGGTCGAGGGGTACGGCCTGTCCGAAGCAACCTGCGGCTCCACCATCAACCCCGTGGCCGGCCCTCGACGCGCCGGCACCGTGGGGCTCCCCTTCCCCGGCCAGGAGATCCGGATCGTCGACGCCGACGGTACCGAGGTACCGACGGGCACCGACGGTGAGGTCCTCGTGCAGGGCCCCAACGTCATGCGTGGCTATCTCGGCCGTCCGGAGGAAACAGCCAGGGTCATCGTCGACGGCTGGTTGCACACGGGCGATGTGGGCCACCTCGACGCCGAGGGCTATCTGACGCTGGTCGGGCGCTCGAAAGACATGATCATCCGTGGCGGGGAGAACATCTACCCCAAGGAGATCGAGGACGTACTCGTGGGCGACCCGTCGGTGCTGGAAGCCGCCGTGATCGGCGTACCGGACCAGAAGTGGGGAGAGGTGGTCGTCGCCTACGTCCAGCCACGACCCGGGGTCACCGTCGATACAGCGGCGCTCAACGCGCTCTGCGCGCGCAGCCTCACCGGTTACAAGCGTCCGACCGCGTTCTTCGTGGTGGACGCCATCGCCAAGAACGCGGTCGGAAAGATCGACAAAGTCTCGCTGCGGACTGCCCACGCGGCGGTTTCCTGACCTTCACCGCATGCCCTGCCTGCCGCCGACGCTGTGAAGTCAGGCGGCACCGGCGGGCGAATCAGCTGTTCCGCCCAAATGACCTTGCCCTCGCGGTGGTACCGCGTACCCCAGTGCTCGCTGAGCTGGGCGACCAGGAACAGTCCACGGCCGCCCTCGTCGAAGGTCCGAGCGCGGCGCAGGTGCGGGGCGGTGCCGCTCGCGTCGGACACCTCGCAGGTCACGGTGGGCTGAAGAATCATCCGCAGTTGGATGGGGCTCCTGCCATAACGGATGGCGTTCGTCACCAGCTCGCTGACCACGAGCTCCGTGGTGAAGGCCATGTCCTCCAGCCCCCAGGCGGCCAGCCGCTCGGATGCGAAGGCGCGCGCCTCGCACACCACGGCCGGATCGGAGGGAAGATCCAGTGTGGCGACGTGGTCGGCGTCCAGCGCTCGGGTTCGTGCCACGAGAAGAGCGACGTCATCGGCGGGGCGGCTGGGCAACAGCGCGTCGAGCAGTCCGTCGCAGGTCTCCTCGAGCGAGGCGAGTGCCCGGGCGAGAACATCGGACAGCACCACGAGGGAGGCGTCCACGTCCCGGGCGCGGCTTTCGATGAGGCCGTCGATGTAGAGCACCAGAAGACTGCCCTGTGGCAGTTCGACCTGAGCGGTTTCGAAGGGGAGCCCGCCGAGGTCGAGCGGCGGACCGATCGGCAGATCCGGAAAATCGACCGCTCGGCCGGATCCCGCGTCGCCGGGCGTCACCATGGCCGGCAGAACGTGTGCGGCACTGGCCAGGGAACACACACGGAGACCGGGTCGTAGACCGCGTACAGACACGTGGCGCTCATCTCGTCCATGCCCCTCTGCTCCGTGCGCTGCAGCCGGATGACCACGTCATCGAGGTGGGTCAGCAGTTCGTCGGGGGTCAGTCGATGTCCGCCGACGTGCGGACGGTCCGCAGACGGCCCATCGTGGCCGAAGCCTGGAGGCCGCGGCCCACCACATCGCCCACGACCAGCGCGACGCGGGCTCCCGAAAGGGGGATCACGTCGTACCAGTCGCCGCCCACGCCCGCTCGGGACCCGCTAGGCAGGTAACGGGAGGCCGTCTCGACGGCGGGCTCCCCCGGCGCGTGCTGCGGCAGCAGGCTGCGTTGGAGCGTGAGAGCGGTGGCCCGCTCGTGTGTGTAGCGATGGGCGTTGTCGATGTTCACCGCCGCTCTGGAGGAGATCTCCTGGGCGAGGAGCAGATCGTCGTCGTCGAACGGATCCGTCGTGCGACGGCGGCAGAACTGTGCCAGCCCGAGCAGTTTTCCACGGGCCCACAACGGGACCAGGAGCACGGAGTGGATGCCGTCCGCGCCCGAGGTGCCCGCAAGGTCCGCATCCACCTTCAGCCATGTCGGCGCGTCGGAGGCTTTGATGCCGAGCCGGAGGGGTTGCCCGGTGGCCAGCACGAGCGCTGGCTCCGCCCCGTCCTCGTACGCGTGCGTCGGCCCTGGGCCGACTACGGAGACCGAGCCTCCGTCGGAGACGGATCGTGCGATCCGACGGAGTACCGGCGGATCGTCTGCTGGGTGCGTCTCTTCCCCGTGGAGGGCGGCGGCGAGAAGATCGACGGTGACGAGGTCGGCGAAGTGGGTAGTGCCGAGATCCGCCAGTTCCTGAGCGGTGCAGGCGGTGTCCAGGGTTGTCCCGATCCGTGTGCCGGCCTCATTGATGAGGGTCAGCCGCCGCTGCAACCATCGGTCGCGTGCCCTCTGATACGCCGTGACCGCCTGTTACGAGGTGCGATCGACATACTCGAAACCCATCGCGCTGGGTGCGATCGTCACCGCGTTGATCAGCTCAGGGTCCTTGGTGAGACGGCCCGTCTCCTCATGGAGCAGCTGAAGCAGACTCGCGTGCACGAGCCGGTAGACGCGCTAGAGCTCACTGATCTGAACCCCGTGCTCAGCGAGTCGGCAAGCGAAGCCGATGGCCGCGGGTGGCGTCGTGACCTCGGACAGTTCACGGCCGCCCTCAAGAAAGTCCAGAACGGTATCGACATGCTCGGACAGACCCGCCGGCGCAAGAGCGGCGATGTCCTCGTACTTCCACAGCTCGGGAAGCTCGCTGCGCAAGCGCTGTAGCGCCACTTGGGTCAGCTGGTCCGATCGGGGCTGGAGCCCTCGGGCGAGCTCTCGAAGGCAGACATGGGCGTCGGTTCCCATTAACCAAAATGTATAGACAAAGGTGTGTGCAAGCACCTTCCCCGTTTTCCGCCCAGGGCGGTTGCGCGTCCGAGGGGCTGGGCGACGACGGCCCTCACCGCCGCCACCCAGCCCGGTCAGGTGCCCCTTCCTGGATCAGAGACTGTCGAGGAAGCCGAGGAGCTCCCTGTTGACCGCCTCAGACTGCTCCTGCTGGATCCAGTGCCCGCAGTCGGCCAGGATCACCGATCCTCGCAGGTCGTGGACCTTCTCCCCGATCCGGGCGATCGCCTCCTGGCTCCAGATCGTCGTCACGTCGCGGTCTCCTCCGATGAAGAGCGCGGGCACGGTCACCGGCCTGTCCTGGTACTCGCCGAGGACCTCCCAGTTCAGATCGAGGGTCCGGTAGTAGTTCAGTGGGCCGGTCAGTCCGGTGTGCTCCAGCTCGGCCACGAGGAAGTCCACCTCGTCCTGGCCGATCCAGTGGGGCAGCTTCTCCGGCATTTCCAGCATCGCGCCGAACCCCTCCGTCCGCGGCACGCACATGGCCCCCCTCACGAACTCGCGGAGAAATTCCGGCGGGAGCGACGTGAGGTCGACGCCGGCGAGCTCGGGCGGCAGGGGACGGTCCGCAGACAGGCTGTAGAGGCCGCTGATGACCCACGACCGCACATCCGCTTCGATGACCTGCTCCGCAACGCCGCCAGGAAGCGAGAAGTACTCCTGGTAGAACAGCATGTCCGGGCCCGCCAGCTCGCGGGCGACCGCACCCGGGCGCCGCTCACCGAAGGCGTTGCCCGGCAGCGCCGACTGCGCCCGGCCACCGAACGGCACACCCAGTGCCACGACCCCGCGGAAGACGTCGGGCCGCGTCCACGCCGAGGCCCACGCCACCGGAGCCCCGTAGTCGTGGCCGACGATCACCGCGCTGGACTCGCCCAGCGCCTCGACGACACCGACGCAGTCCGCGACCGACTCGGTGATCCGGTACGCCGCTACGTCAGCGGGCTTGGACGACCGGCCGTATCCCCGCATGTCCATCGCCACGGCGCGATAGCCGGCGCCGGACAGCGCGTCCATCTGGTGCCGCCACGAGTACCAGGACTCAGGGAAACCATGGACCATCAGGACGATCGGGCCGGACGTACCGGCGATCCGCAGGTGGATGCGCTGTCCGTTGACCCGGACGGTGCGCTCTTCCCATTCAGAGAGGGGCATCGGCGGCCTCCATGTCGCTCTTGTGTGTAGAAACGTTTCTTCGACGCCGCACGGTCCCGTCGTGCCGCCCCGAACAAGGGCGGTGCGGGCATCGGTTCGCCGCTTCGGCCCCAATGCCCGCACCGCCGGTCCTTGGTTACGCGTCGCTGAACTTCGCCGTGCCACCGGTCAGGTACTTGACGGCACCGAAGCCCTGCGCCTGCGCGCACTGCTCGGTCAGCTTCTGGACGGTGACAGCGTCGAGGACCGAGTGGAACTGGCCCTCCTCGGTGAAGCTGACGTTGGCTCCGTAGATGATGAACAGCACGACCGTGGGCTCGGTGGTCGTCTCCGGCACGGCGAAGGTGTGGACCGAGGAGGCCGGCTCGTACAGGTACGACCCCGCGGTCTGGGGCTGGTCCGGGTACTCCTTGTAGATCCACTCCCCCTTCAGGGTGTAACCGTGCACCGGGCCGGTGTGGAGGTGGATGGGCAGTTCCACACCGGGAGCGAAGGTGCCGATGATCGCCCAGACCCCGATCTCGGGGTCGAGGAAGAGCGGCTGGAAGTCGATCCCGGGGCCCAGGGAGTCCTTCAGGACGGGGATGTCGTTCACGTTGACCGTGAGCAGTTCGGTCTGCGGGAGCGAGTTGACAGGGACCTTGTTGGCAGTCTGTTCGGCGGTGGTGGTCATGGCGGGTGCCTGCTTTCTCATGGTTGCCGCGGCCCACCGACGCGGGTCTCTACTGTCCCTGCGTGGGTCCTGACGCCGGCGGGCGACGGAAGGGCGGCTCGGATGCGGATCAGCTCACGGAACGACGATGATCTTGGCGTCCTTCTCGGGGTCGGCCAGCCTCGCGAAGGCCTCGGGCACGTCGTCGAGCGTGACGCGACTGGTGATGAACGCCTCGACCTGCAGCTCCCCGGAGGCGATGTGTCCCAGCGCCTGGGCGAACTCCTCGGGCGTGTAGGAGATACAGAAGGCCAGGTCGATCTCCTTCATGATCGCAAAGCTCGGGTAGAAGGAGTCCTGCACCATGCACAGGCCCGCGACGACGACCTTCGAGCAGGCCGCGGCTCCGGCCAGGATCTGCTGGATGATGCCGGGGACACCGACGCACTCGAAGATGACGGACGGACGGAACCCCGCCCCGGGGAACATCGGGGTCTGACGGCCCCACTGCGTCGCATCGGACGAGGCGGCGACCTCCTGCCACGACTCGTAGGGCGACGTCTCGCGCGGGTCGACCACGACGTCGGCGCCGAGGGCAGTGGCCATCGCCCTGCGCGACGGAGAGAAGTCCGACGCCACGATCGGGCCGATTCCCCGCATCTTCAGCACCGCGATCACCGCGAGCCCGATCGGGCCGCAGCCGATCACGAGTGGCACGTCGTCGGGCCCCAGGCCGCCGCGGTTGACGGCATGCAGGGCGACCGCGAGCGGTTCGGCAAGGGTGGCGATGTCGTCGGGCACGTGGTCGGGCACCGGAACGAGAAGGTCCTCGGACAGGAGCATGTACTCGGCGTACGCACCCGGGGTACTGGGCCCCCCGAAGCCGATGGTCACGGGTTCCGGCCGGAGCAGGAAAGGCACCGAGACGACGCGGCTGCCGGGGGCGAGCGTCTCGCGGCAGCCGGGACCGTACTCCACGATCTCGGCGCAGAACTCGTGGCCGAGGACGACCGGCTCGTCCAACTTGAAGAGCTCGACTCCGGCCGCCTCCTTTGCACTGTCCAGCAGCTGGGCGCCATGGGTGACACAGTGCAGGTCACTGCCGCAGATTCCCGCCGCGAGAACCTTGACGAGGGCCTCGCCGGGGCCGGGCTGCGGGAGCGGCGCCTCGGCCACCTCAAGACCACTGTTGATCATGACGACTGCTTTCATCGACATGAAATGCTCCTCGCACCGGTGTCGCAGCGACCGCTGGCGACGAGGGTTTGTGCTGCATGAACGCTGTTTCGCATAACTCTGTCTGCTTCCTCGAAGACGGAGATCGTCACGCTGGCGAGGTGACGCCGATTTGGATGCTGGCACCGACAGAGGCACTGAAACTTGTCCTGACGCGACTATTAGTTGACACTTGACGACTGTGACCAGTCTGATCCGTGGTCTCGCGCTCCTCGACGTCGCCGAGCTGGTGGCCGATCTCGGCGGTGACCCCGACGCGCTCATGCGCTCCCACGGCATCGACCCCGCGGCGGCCGGCGACTACGACACGTTCCTCCCCTACCCGTCCGTGGCCGCTGTGATCGGAGACGCGGCCGAGGAGCTTCACTGCCCCGATTTCGGGATGCGGCTGGCCCGCAGGCAGGGCATCCGGATGCTGGGTCCCGTCGCGGTCATCATCCGCAACGCGGAAACCGTGGAGGCGGCGATCGAGGGAGTCTCGCGGTGCCTGCACCACCTCGCGCCCCCCGACTCCACCGCGCTGATCCGGGAACCGCAGGCGGCGGTTTTCACGTACTCGACCAACCTGCGACGACTCGCTCATCACGACCAGATGATCGAGAAGGGCCTCGGCATCGCGATGGACGCATTCCGGTTGATGCTCGGGGAGAACTTCGTTCCGCTCCGGGTCACGGTGCAGCACCGCCGCATCGCACCCATGCAGAACTATCGCGAGATGTTCGGGTGTCACGTCGAGTTCGAGCGGGAGGTCAACTCGGTGCACCTGCCCCTTCACTCGTTGAACCAGCCGATCCGCGGTCGGGACGCCGCGGCGCTGGCCCTGGCCGAGAACTACCTCATCGGCATACGGCCCGACCTGGCAGTCGCCGATCACGTACGAGACATGACCCGGCGGCTCCTGGTCGTCAACCACGCCGGCCTTGTCGCGGTCGCAAGGGCGATGTCCCTGCACCCGCGGGTGCTCCAGCGCAGGCTCGCCGAGTCGGACACCTCCTTCGAGGAGATCCTCGACGACGTGCGGCGCGACATGGCATGGGATCTCTCCGCCACCGGCATGCAGATCTCCCAGATCGCGACCATGCTCGGCTACTCCGAGACCAGCAGCTACACACGAGCCTGCCGACGGTGGTACGGAGAATCGCCCAGACAGCTACGCGCGCGACGACGGGGCGCGCCGGAGTCCGCGTCGACCCGGCCGTCTCCAGCACGCGGCGCGGCATGGCCAACGCCGCCCACAAGTCCATCGCCGCCATCCTGATCATCAACGGCGGCGGCCTGGAAGCCTCCCCGTCACCCAGCTGCCAGGACACAGGCCGACGTACGGACCGACTCACAGCGATGACTCATCCGTAGACTTCCATCATGGAACGGAAGAGCTTTCAGGGCATGAACTGCCCGGTCGCGCTGGCGCTGGAGCAGGTCGGTGAGTGGTGGAGCATCCTCATCCTGCGCGACGCGACACACGGCATCACCCGGTTCGACGGGTTCCAGAAGAGCCTGGGCATCTCGCCGAACTCGCTGACCCGCCGACTCGGCGCACTCGTTGAGGCCGGCCTCCTCGAGCGCCGCCGCTACAGCGAACGCCCTCCGCGCGACGAGTACGTGCTCACCGAGGCCGGACACGCTTTCCAACCGGTACTCATCGCCCTCTACGCCTTCGGCAGCAACCACTTCCCCCCGGCGGCGCCGAACGTCCGCCTGGTGGACAAGGAGTCCGGCACCGACATCGATCCGCTGTTCATCGACCGTGCGACCGGCCGTCCCATCGACGAGGAGCACGCCATGTTCCTGCCGGGGCCGTCCGCGGACGACCGACTCCGAGCCGTACTCGAGCGGAGGAACGAGCACGCCTCCTGAACCCGCGGTGATCACCCTCACAACAACCAGTCACTTGCATGATGGTAGTGACTCTCCTACTGTGTGCCCTCAAGCCCGCAAGCGAGGATGAGCACGTGGGCCGTCGGCTCGGGTCAGATGGCCGAGCACCGCTCCACCGGCCACCGCCAAGGCGGGGCCAGTCACACAACGAGGTGTGCCATGAGCGCTTCAGCAAGCGGCCGAGCCGCCGATCAGCACCACGCAACGATCACGTCGAGCCGCCGAAGTGATCCGTTAAGGCTCGACCGGGGTGAACAACCCACCATCACGCAGCAGTTCTTTCCGGCAGACACCGGCAGGGCCGTCACCACGGATGCCGGATTCAGTGCCCCGCAGTGACCCGCAGTGACCCGCAGTGACCCGCACGGTGCCAGCCGTACTACCGGCGCACCGTACCTCTGGGCGATCAACCACTCGACACCGGACGGCCGTTGAGCACCTCCGTCGAGAACAGCGTCTCGCTGTCGCCGTCCCTCACTCAGACCTGACGGACGAACACCGCCCGCGTCGGCGACCACCCGGATCGCCAGTCGCGGAGTTGCCCGCGCTCTCGTGACCTTGCAGGTCGGCCCCGTGAACAGTCCTGCCCTGCAGCGGATCCCGTTGGCCTTGCCTTCCCCGGCGCCAAGTCCGAACCACAGCCTCCTGGGCATCATCAGTCGACTGGAGAGATCCATTGCCTGCCGTATTCGTTCATGGCGTTCCAGACACCCACCACGTATGGGACGACGTCCTTGACCACCTGACGCGGACCGATGTCATCGCACTCGCCCTGCCTGGCTTCGCAAGCCCCGTGCCGAAAGGCTTCACCGCCACCAAGGACGAGTACGCCGACTGGATCATCGCCCGCCTGGAGGAAATCGGCAGCCCGGTCGACCTCGTTGGCCATGACTGGGGCTGCGTCCTCACCTCCCGAGTCGCCTCGCTGCGTCCCGACCTGGTGAGGACCTGGGCCGGCGGCGACGCTTCGATCTCCGGTACGGACGAGTGGCACTCCATCGCGAAGATCTGGCAGACCCCCGAGGTCGGAGAGCAGTGGATGGCCGAGTTCGGCGCCTCGCAGTTGAGCGAGCTGCTGCAGGCCAACGGCGTGCCCGCCCGGCGTGCCGAGGAGAACGCGGGCCGTCTGGACGCCGTGATGAAGGACAGCATCCTTCGCCTCTACCGCTCGGCGGTCGATGTGTGGTCGGAGTGGGAGCCCGCTCTGGCCGACATCACCAGCCCCTCCCTCGTGTTCTGGGGCACCGACGACCAGTTCGAGCCGGTGGAGCGCGCCGACGCCGTCGCGAAGAGCGTCAGGGCGACAAGCCTTGTCAAGCTGGACAGCGGTCACTGGACGCCGCTCCAGCAGCCGCGGGAAGTCGCCGCCGCACTGACACGGCACTGGGAAAGCGTCCAGGCCTAGCCATCGCCTACGGAGCGAGTGTGCCGGCGCGGTCGACTCGATCGGCGTGAACCGTGCCGGCGCTCGCCTCTTCCGAACTCCTACCGACAAGTGGAAGAGAGAGCCATGTCCCGACTCGACCAAGTAACCGTTCTGGGCTCGGGTGTGCTGGGCGGACAGATCGCCTGGCACAGCGCGTTCAAGGGCAAGACCGTCACCGTGTACGACATCGCGCCGGACGCCATCGAACGCTGCCGGGCCGCGCACGACCAGTACGCCGCCATCTACCTGTCGGACGTCGGCGCCGATGACGCGGACATAGCCGCCACCCGTGAGCGCCTGACGTACAGCACCGACCTGACCACCGCCGTCTCACAGGCGGACCTGGTGATCGAGGCGGTGCCGGAGATCCCGGAGGTCAAGACAGCCGTGTACAAGGAGATGGCCGGACTCCTGCCTCCGGACGCCCTCGTCGCGACGAACTCCTCGACACTCCTCCCCAGGGACTTCGCCTCGGACACCGGACGTCCGGAGAAGTTCTGCGCTCTCCACTTCTCCAACCTGATCTGGGCGATGAACTTCGCCGAGCTCATGGCCCACCCGGGGACGTCGGCAGGGACTCTCACCGAGGTGACGGAGTTCGCCATCGAGATCGGCATGCTGCCGATCCCCGTGCGCAAGGAACAGAACGGGTACGTCGTCAACACGTGGCTGGTTCCCTTCCTCAACGCCGCGCAGACCCTCGTGACCAACGGAGTCGCCACCCCCGAGGACGTGGACCGCACGTTCCTGTACACCGGCGCCAGATTCGGGCCGCTGGGCATGATGGACATGGTCGGCATGAAGACCGTGTACGACGTCCTCTCCCACTGGGGAAGGGAGAGCGGCGATGCGCAGATGAGCGCCAACGCCGACTACGTCAAGCAGAACTTCCTCGACCACGGACTGCTGGGAATCCAGACCGGCAAGGGCTACTACGACTACCCCGACCCGGCCTACCAGCGTCCCGGTTTCCTCGACGTCCCGGACATCTCCGTCGTCCCTGACCTCGTGTCCTTGATCTCACCCCAGTGACCACGCCCTTCTCCCGGCTTACACCCACCAGACGAAGGAAACCGACATGAGCGCAGCCACTGAGGTGACACGGAGACTCGAGCACGTCGACGTGCTGATTGTCGGAGCCGGCATCTCCGGCATCGACCTGGGTCACCACCTGAAGACGAAGCAGCCGGACAAGACCTTCGCGATCGTCGACGGACGTGACGCGATCGGCGGGACCTGGGACCTGTTCCGTTACCCGGGCATCCGGTCCGACGCCGACATGCAGCAATTCGGCTTCGAGTTCAAGCCGTGGACCAGGGCCAACGCGATCGCCGACGCCCACGAGATCCTCGACTACCTGCGCGAGGCGATCACCGACGACGACCTCGACCGGCACCTGCACCTCGGCCACAAGGTCCTCAGCGCGGACTTCTCGTCCGACGAGGCCCGCTGGACCGTCACGTTGGAGCGCACCAGCGACGGCGAGCGGTTCGACGTCACCTGCGGCGTGCTGTTCTCCGCCGCCGGCTACTACGACTACGCCGGCGGCTTCACCCCCCACTTCGAGGGGCGCGAGGACTTCCGCGGCCCGATCGTCCATCCGCAGCAGTGGCCGGAGGATCTCGACTACACCGGCAAGAAGGTCGTCGTCATCGGCAGCGGCGCCACCGCCGTGTCGCTTCTGCCGTCGCTGGCCGAGAAGGCGGGCCACGTCACGATGCTGCAGCGCTCACCGTCGTACGTGCTGCCGGTGCCGCGCCAGGACCCGATCGCCAACACCCTGCGCCGACTGCTGCCGGAGATGCTCGCGTGGCGGGTCACCCGACGGTTCAACATCAAGCGCCAGAGCCTGATCCTGGCCGCCAGCCGACGCTACCCGAAGCAGATGCGCCGTCTGATCCGCAAGCTCAACACCAACGCGCTTCCCGAGGGCTACGCGGTCGACACCCACTTCAACCCCCGCTATAACCCGTGGGACCAGCGACTGTGCGTGGTCCCCGACTCCGACCTGTTCAAGACCATCTCCAGCGGTGCGGCATCCGTGGTCACCGACCGCATCGTGCGGTTCACCGAACACGGGATCCTGCTCGAGTCGGGTAGCGAGCTCGACGCCGACGTCATCGTCACGGCCACCGGGCTGAACATGCTGCCCTTCGGAGGGATCGCACTGCACGTCGACGGGCAGGCCGTCAATCTCCACGACCACTTCATCTACAAGTCCACGATGGTCAGCGGCGTGCCCAACTTCGCGTTCGCGCTCGGCTACACCACCAACGCGTGGACGCTCAAGGTCGACCTGGTCTCCAACCACCTGTGCCGACTCCTCGCCCACATGGACCGCCACGGCTACGCCACCGTCACCCCGGTCGCCGACGACCGGACGCTCATCGGAAAGCCGTTCCTCGACATGGACACGGCATACATCAACCGAGCCATGCATCTGTTCCCGCAGCAGGGCTCCCACGGCCCGTGGACGGTGAGCCAGGACTACGCCCTCGACCGTGCCCGGCTGGCCAACGCCCCGGTCGAGGACTCCGCGCTGAAGTTCACCGCCGCTGTGGTGGACACGAAGGCGGCGGCCAAGGAAGCGGCGGCATGAGCACCACCGCTTTCGTCTCGGTCGGCGGCCGACGCACCCGCGTCCGCATCGCGGGTGACCCGGCCGACCCGCCCGTGCTGCTGTTGCACGGCATCGGCCGCAGTCTCGAGGACTGGGCTCCGCAGTACCCACGCCTTGTCCAGGGACATCGGTTGATCACCCTCGACCTTCCGGGCTTCGGGTTCTCCGCCCGCTCCCCCGAACCCACCACGCTGAAGGTGCTGGCACGCGGAGTGATCGACACGCTCGACGTCCTCGGTGAGCAGCGACCGCTGCACGTGGTCGGCAACTCTCTCGGCGGCGCGGTCGCACAGCAGTTGCTCGTTCTCGATCCGGCCCGGGTGGCCGCCCTGGTGCTGGTCAACAGCGCCGGCTTCGGGGCCGAGGTCGCGCTCCCGATGCGGCTGCTGGCCGTCCCCGTCCTCGGCCGTCTTGCCACCCGACGCCCCACCCGCGCCGGCACCCGGATGTCCGAACGTCTGCCCTTCGCCGACCCGGCACTGGCCACCGGAGCACGTGTCGACCACGCCCTGGCCATCGCCCGACAGCCCGACGCGAACGCCGTGCTGCTGGAGACCGTCCGGGAACTCGCCACCGTGCGCGGTGTCAAGCCCGGCTGGCGGGCCGAACTGACCGCCGCCGTCGTGCAGCATCCCCGCCCCACACTGATCATCTGGGGCGACCGCGACCGAGTTCTGCCCGCCCGTCATCTCGACTCCGCCCGCCGACTGCTCCCGCATGCCGAGACCCATCTCCTCACCGGGATAGGCCATATGCCGCAGATCGAGTGCCCCGACGAGTTCGCCACCCGCGTCCTGGCGTTCCTCACCGCTACGGAACGCCTCACAGGCGCCCTCCCTCGGGACACCGCGACCACCCCCTGATCACCCCGACCACCGACACCTGTTCATGAGCAATGGAGACCAGCCATGGGTTTCGCCAGCCCGTTCCCTGCCGTCCACATCCCCGAAGTAAGCGTGTTCGACCTGCTTTTCACAGACATCGACCAGACGGATCTGGACCGGATCGCGCTCATCGATACGGCCGGTGGCGCCCGGACCACCTACCGTGAGCTGATCGAGCAGGTGAACGCGATGGCGGGCGCGCTGGCCGCTCGCGCGATCGATGTCGGGGACGTGGTGGGCCTCCTGGCCCCCAACTCGTCCCTGTTCGCCGTGGCCTTCCACGGCATTCTGCGGGCCGGCGCCACCGCGACCACCATCAACGCGTTGTTCACCGCCCCCGACATCGCCAAACAGCTCACCGACGCGAAAGCGACGACGCTGATCACCGTCAGCGCGTTGCTGCCGCAGGCACAGGAGGCGGCACGGAAGGTCGGGATCGCGCCGGAGCGGCTGATCGTCCTGGACGGCGAGGGTGAGGCCGCCACCGGACACCCGAACGCTGACGACCTGCTGGCTTCGGGCGCCCCTGCACCTCAGGTCGACTTCGATCCCGCCACGCACCTGGCCGTCCTGCCCTACAGCTCCGGAACCACCGGCAACCCCAAGGGCGTCATGCTCACGCACCGGAACCTGGTGGCCAACATGGCGCAGATCCGGCAGCTGCTCGCGATGAATTCCGACGACAGGATTCTCGCGGTGCTGCCGTTCTTCCACATCTACGGCATGACGGTGCTGCTCAACGCCGCGTTGCAGGCGCGGGCGGCGCTCGTGGTCATGCCCCGGTTCGATCTGACCGCATTCCTGGACACCATCCAGGAACACCGGGTCACCCATGGATTCATCGCGCCTCCGGTCGCGGTGGCGCTGGCGAAACATCCTCTGGTCGACCAGTACGACATGTCGGCACTGCGCATCGTCCTGTCCGGCGCCGCACCGTTGGACGCCGAACTCGGCGCCGCCGTGGCCGATCGGCTGGACGTTCGAGTGCTCCAAGGCTTCGGCATGAGTGAACTGAGCCCGGTCAGCCACATCATGCCCGCGGACGGGGGCCAGGAACGCTTCGGTGAGGTCGCGCCGCTGAACTCCTGCGGATGGGCCGTCCCCAACACGATCAACATGATCGTCGATCCCGCCACCGGTAAGGAGGTCACCTATCCCACGGAGGGGCTGAGCGAGCCGGGCGAGTTGTGGGTCAAGGGACCGAACGTGATGACCGGCTACCTCGGCAACGAGGAGGCGACCGCCTCCACGATCGACTCCGACGAGTTCCTGCACACCGGCGACCTCGCCAGGGTCGACCACGTCGGCCGGGTGTTCATCGTCGACCGGCTCAAGGAACTGATCAAGTACAAGGGCTACCAGGTACCGCCCGCCGAACTGGAGGCCCTGCTGCTGACCCACCCGGCCGTCGAAGACGCCGCGGTCATCGGCGTCACGGATGACGACGGTGAGGAGATCCCCAAGGCGTTCGTCGTCCGCCGGCCCGGCACCGACCTCACCGCGGACGAGGTCATCAAGTTCGTCGCGGGCCAGGTCGCCCCGTACAAGAAGGTCCGGCGGGTCGAGTTCATCGACGCCATCCCCAAGTCCGCGTCGGGCAAGATCCTTCGCAAGGACCTCCGTTCCCCGACCGGGTGACACACGGTCGGGGACGGGTGCGGGGCTCACTGCGCGGCTGTGCGGTGGGCCGCTCCGAAGCGTCGTCCGCCCGAGCGCGGCGATAGGCCGGGAAGTGCCTTGCCCGTGCTCGCCCGGTCACCGGCGCCGCGATTTGTCACAGGAGCGGCGCCCTGCTCAAACCGCAGATCAGGCGTTGCCGCGCCGGGGCAGAAGCGCCTCGCCGAGCATGCGCCAGTACGGCATGGCGGATGCGCCCGGCTCGATCCCGATCACCTGCACCGCGACATGATCGGCGCCGGCCGCGACATGGGCCTGGAGCTTCTCGGCGATGGTGTCCAGGTCGCCCCAGAACACGAGATCGTCGACGATGCGGTCGCTGCCACCGGCGATCTCCTCCTCCGAGTAGCCCAGCCGACGGAACTTCGCGATGTTGTAAGGGGAGTTCAGGTAGATGTGCAGGTGTTCGCGCGCGATCGCACGGGCCTTGTCAGGATCGGACTCGAACAGCACCGCGTGCTCGACGCCCAGGAACGCGTCGGGACCGAGGATCTCGCGCGCCTGCACGGTATGCGCAACATTGACGTGATAGGTCTGTGCGCCAGCCGTGCGCTCGCCGGCCAGTTCAAGCATTTTGGGCCCGTACGCGGCCATGATGCGGCGCATCGGAGCCTTCGGCAGGGGGTTGGGCGACTGGGTCCGCAGCGCGTCCATCTCGTCGAGGTAGGCAGTCATGGCCGCCAGGGGCTTGGTCCCCGGGCCGCCTCCGCCGCCGAAACCCAGACCGAGCACGTGCCGGTCGGGGTAGGCGTCGGCCAGCAGGAGACCGGCGCCGTACGCCCACTGAGCTCCGCGTGACCAGATCTGTGCGATGCCGTTGACGATGCGCAGCCGCTCGGTGGAGGAGAGCAAAAACCCGGCGTGCGTGAACGCGTCGCGCCCGAGGAGCTCGGGAATCCACAACGCCCCCCAGCCCTGCTCCTCGAGTTCCCGGACCGACTCCCGGATCTGCGCTGCCGGCTGGACCTCGAAGTCGAAGGTGTAGATCCCGAACGTCCCGAGATCCAGTCCATCAATGCTGCCCATCGAACATCTCCTCGTGTACGTGGTCGAACACAATGCATAGCTCTGCCGACCGCTTGGCATAGACAGACCTGTCTGTTAGCTTACTTCTCATGGACACCGCACCCAAGCGGCTCCCGGCCCGGGACCGCATTCTCGACACCGCCAGCACGCTGTTCTACGCCCACGGCATCCAGGCCGTGGGGGTGGACCGGCTGATCGCCGAGTCGGGAGTCGCCAAGGCCACCCTGTACAAGCATTTCCCCAGCAGGGACGACGTGGTCATCGCCTACCTGCGGCGGATGGACGACAACTGGCGGCGCCACCTGCGCTCAGCGGCACTCGCGGGCGGAGAGACCCCGCGCGAACAGCTCTTCGGCGTGTTCGTCACGCTGGAAAAGACTGCGCGAGAGGGCCGCCTGGGCTGTGCGTTCATCAACGCGGTGGCCGAGTACCTGCCCGGCAGCGCCGTACACGCCGTCGCAGCAGAGCACAAACACGCCGTACGAGCCTGGGTACGCGACCTGGCCACCTCGGCCGGGGCCCGGGATCCCGCCACGCTCGCCTTCCAGTTGACGCTGCTCATCGACGGCACCCTGGCGGCAACGCGCGTCGAACACGCCGGCGCCGCCGCCGGGGCCGCAAAGCAAGCAGCACGCGACCTACTGGACGCGGCCTGCCCGGTACCCGGCTGACCCGTCGGAACCTGGCCGATCAGCGGATGCCTGAATCGCTTTCGCGAGGACAGGCCCAATGCGTCAACAAGACAGACCTTTCTGTCTGCCACAAAGAAACACCAACCTCCCACGAAGGGACTTGATCCACATGTCCGAGCACACCCTGCCCACCACCGCACGCGCCTGGCACCTGGACTCCCGCCCGAAGGGCTGGCCGGAGGCGTCGGAGTTCTCGCTGCGCGAGGTCGACATCCCCGCGCTCGGCCCGGGGCAGCTCCTGGTCGCCAACGAGTACCTCTCGGTCGACCCCTACATGCGCGGCCGGATGAGCGACAAGAAATCCTACATCGAGCCCTACGACGTGGACGCGCCGCTGGACGGTCCCGCGGTCGGCCGTGTCCTGGCCTCCAACGCCGAGGGCTTCGCGCCCGGCGACCACGTGGTGCACTTCCTGGGCTGGCGTGACTACACGGTCCTCGACGCAGCGACCGCCCAGAAGGTGGACCCGAATCTCGCGCCGCTCAGCGCCTACCTGGGCGTGCTCGGCGTCACCGGCCTCACCGCGTACATCGGCCTTGAGCGGTTCGCGAAGATCGAGGAGGGCGACACCGTCTTCGTCTCCGGCGCAGCGGGCGCCGTCGGCAGCATCGCCGGCCAGATCGCCAAGCTGAAGGGCGCCGGACGGGTCATCGGCAGCGCGGGCTCGGACGAGAAGGTCAAACTGCTGGTCGAGGAGTACGGCTACGACGCGGCGTTCAACTACAAGAACGGGCCGGTCGCCGAGCAACTGGCCCAGGCCGCGCCGGACGGCATCGATGTCTTCTTCGACAACGTCGGCGGCGAGCACCTCGAGGCGGCGATCGGCGCCCTCAAGCTGCACGCACGGATCGTGCTGTGCGGGATGGTCTCCCAGTACAACGACGAGAAGGTCGTCGGCCCGCGCAACCTGTGGAACCTGTCCGTGACCCGTTCGGACATCCTGTCCTTCATGGTGAGCGAAGAGCTGGACCTCCAGCCGGGCTTCGTCCGCGAGGTCGGCGGCTGGCTCGCCACGGGCAAGCTCCACTACCGCGAAACGGTGCGGGAGGGTCTCGACGACACCCTGGACGCGTTCTTCGCCATGATGCAGGGTGAGAACGTCGGAAAGATGATCGTCAAGCTCTAAACCTGCCGCCCAGACAAGTGGCCGAGGGGCCCACCGAGCACACGGCGGGCCCCTCCACGGCCACGAACTCCCGCTCGGGTCGGCACATCGTTCCGAAGTCCCGCTCGTCGTCCACCCGCGTCGCTTCCGCCCCGACGAGTCCCGTCTGTCCCCCGCCTCGCCGGCCGCGCCTCGCCCTCGGCAGCGCGGATCGCGGCGGGCGTGCATGCCGCCTCCCACCGGGCACGGACCGGGCGCCAGCCGCGGGCATCGCGTCCGCGAGGTCGGCCGCGCTGTCGGCGTCACGACGCCGACGGCCGCCTTCTCTCTCCCCCCAGGGCCGCCACGGGTCCGCTGCTCTGGTCGTGAACGGGCTCATCCCCGCGCTCTGGGCCGGTGCCGGCGCAGCGGCCGCGGCGGCGGGGCCGCCGTTCCTGATGCCCCGCCGGCCCAAGGCCAACGGCCCGCCTCGGGTGCTGCTCCGGCTTCCCGGTCCGCGGTCCCTCATTTACTCCCTGAGTGACCTACTAGCGGCCCGGCCCGGTTCTCGTACCGGCGCGACGCCCAGACGCGCGCGAATCACCTCCCACCCGCACTTCCCAGCACAGGAAGCAGTGAGGACATGACAGGCAGAACCGACAGCGACAACGCCATCCGCCCGTTCCACATCGACGTAGCGCAGGCCGACCTGGACGACCTCCGCGAACGTCTCAGCCGCGTCCGGCTGCCCGACGCGATCCCCGGCACGGGATGGGAGATGGGCGTCCCGGTCGAGTATCTGACCGAGCTGGCCGAGTACTGGCGCACCACCTACGACTGGCGCGTCTGGGAGCGGCGGCTGAACGAACTGCCGCAGTTCACCACCACGATCGACGGCCAGCACATCCACTTCCTGCACGTCCGCTCCCCCGAGGCCGACGCGACCCCGTTGGTCCTCACCCACGGCTGGCCCGGCTCGTTCCTCGAGTTCCTGGACGTCATCGGCCCGCTCTCCGACCCGCGCGCGCACGGTGGCGACCCCACCGATGCCTTCCACCTGGTCATCCCGTCCATCCCCGGCTTCGGGTTCTCCAACCCGGTCACCGAACTCGGCTGGGGCCCCACCCGGGTGGCCGGTGCCTGGGCACAGCTGATGGCGCGCCTCGGCTACGACCGCTACGGCGCCCAGGGCGGCGACTGGGGCTCGATCGTCTCCAGGACAGTCGGCCTCGTCGATGCCGACCATGTCATCGGCGTGCACGTCAACTTCATGGAAACCGCGTCCTTCGGCACGCCCGAAGAGGTGGGCGGCCTCGGGCCGGACGACAAGGCCCGAGTCGAGCGCAACATGCAAGCCCAGACCGACGGCGGCGGCTACTTCACCCTTCAGGCGACCCGGCCGCAGACCATCGGGTTCGCGCTGGCCGACTCTCCGGCCGGGCAGCTCGCCTGGATCGCCGAGAAGTTCCATGAATGGACCGACAACCCCAAGGGCCTGCCCGGGGGCGCGGTCGACCGCGACCGGGTGCTCACCGACGTCACGCTGTACTGGCTGACCAACAGCGCCGCCTCATCGGCCCGCTTCTACTACGAGGTCACCCACTCCACGGCCTCCCCTGAGCGGTCACCCACCCCGCTGGGCGTCGCTGTCTTCCCGCACGACGTCGGACCCATCCGCTCCTTCGCGGAACGAGCCGCCCACGTCGTGCACTGGACCGAGTTCGACCGCGGTGGCCACTTCGCCGCGATGGAACAGCCCGAACTCCTCGTCGGCGACATCCGCGCCTTCTTCCGCGAACTGCCCCGCTGACTCGACTCGACGACGCCGCCCGCCCGCTGGCCCGCCGGAGGTCCGGATCGACCACAACGCGTGGGCCCGTGACGCGGGCCCACGCCGGTGCAGGTGGTGCTGGTCCGCTTGCGATCAACTGCTCTCGACACTTAATCTTACGATCGTAATTTTAATCGCAGAGTCTTCCCAGACGACTGCTCGGCTCTCCTTTCCGGCCAGACCACCTGTCTTCGGCCGACTGGGAACACCCACTTCACCAGGAACTCTCCATGGATCTCTCCACAAGTACCGCCCTTGTCACCGGAGCCAACCGGGGCTTCGGCCGGGCGCTCGCCGCCGAACTGCTCAGCCGCGGGGCCACCGTCTACGCCGGCGCCCGCAACCTCGACCAGGTCGACCTGCCCGGCGCCAAGCCGATCGCGTTGGACATCACCGACCCCGCCTCCGTGGCGGCCGCCGCCGCGGTCACCGGCGACGTGACGGTCCTGGTCAACAATGCGGGGTCCAGCACCGGCGCCGACCTGCTCACCGCTGACCTGAACGACATCCGCCTGGAGATGGACACCCACTACTTCGGCACCCTGTCGGTGGCCCGCACCTTCGCCCCCCAGATCGCGGCCAACGGCGGCGGAACGATCCTGAACATCCTGTCCGGCCTGTCCTGGGTCAGCTTCCCGGAATTCGGCGCCTACTGCGCCGCCAAGTCCGCGGAGTGGTCGCTCACCAACGCCCTGCGCCTGCAGCTCGCCGACCAGGGCATCCGAGTGGCTGGCCTACACGTCGGCTACATGGACACGGACATGGTCCGGGCAGTCGACGCGGCCAAGTCCGACCCGGCCGACATCGCCCGGATCGCCGTCGACGGCATCGCCGCCGGCGCCTACGAGATCCTCGCGGACAACGCCGCCCGCCAGGCGCAGGCCGCGCTGTCCGGGGGCGTCTCGGTGCTCTACCCACAGCTCCCCTGAGGGCCAGCGGTCCAGGAATCCTCCCCGAGCCGACGGATGCCGGGCCGGTGCTCGGTATCGCACGCCGCGCCCCGGCATCCGCGTCCATTGATCACTCGCCACGTACGTCTACCAAGGGAACGTCATGAACGAGCACCGCAAGCAATCGGCTCGGGGCGGCAGCGCCGTATGGGCCGTGGCCATCACCAGCGTGGCGGGATTCATCACCGCGCTCGACAACCTGATCGTCACCACCGCTCTGCCCTCCATCCGCGAGGACCTCGGCGGCGGCCTCGAAGACCTCGAATGGACGGTCAGCGCCTACACACTCACCTTCGCGGTCCTGCTCATGTTCGGCGCCTCCCTCGGCGACCGCTTCGGCCGCCGAAGACTGTTCGCCATCGGACTCGCGATCTTCACCGCCTCCTCAGCGGCCGCCGCACTCGCCCCCGGGATGAGTGAACTCATCGCCGCCCGCGCGGCGCAGGGCGTGGGGGCCGCGATCGTGACGCCGCTGACGCTCACCCTGCTGGCGGCCGCCGTCCCCGCCGAACGGCGCGGCGTGGCCTTCGGTATCTGGGGCGCCGCCAGCGGCATCGCCGTCGCCACCGGACCGCTCATCGGCGGCACACTCACCGAGCACCTCTCCTGGCAGTGGATCTTCTGGGTCAACGTCCCCATCGGCCTTGCACTGATCCCGCTCGCCCTGCTCAAGCTGGACGAGAGCCACGGCCCCCACCCGAGCCTCGACCTCATCGGCACTGTCCTGGCCAGCGGCGGTCTGTTCGGCATCGTCTACGCCCTGATACGCGGCAACGCCGACGGCTGGACCAGCACCCCGGTCCTGGGCGGCTTCATCGCCGGTGCGGCCCTGCTCATAGGCTTCGTCCTCTACGAACTGCGCGCCAAGCACCCGATGCTGCCGATGCGCCTCTTCCGCCACCGCTCCTTCAGCGCCATCAACGCCGCCAGCCTGCTGATGTTCCTGGGCATGTTCGGGGCGATCTTCCTGCTCAGCCAGTACCTGCAGACCGTCGGCGGCTACTCACCGATGGAAGCCGGTGTACGGATGCTGCCCTGGACCGCCATGCCCATGATCGCCGGGCCGCTGGCCGGGGCGTTGTCCGACCGCATCGGCGGCGCTCCCGTCGTCACGGTGGGCATGGCCCTCAACGCGGTGGGCCTCGGGCTCTGGGCGCTGGCCGTCGAGCCGCAGGTGTCGTACACCTCGCTACTGCCGGCACTGATCGTGTGCGGAATCGGCATGGGCATGTTCTTCGCCCCCAGCGCGAACCTAGTCATGAGCACGGTCCGCCCGGAGGAGCAGGGCATCGCCTCCGGCGCCAACAACGCGATCCGCGAGGTCGGCGGCGCCATCGGCGTCGCATCCCTGGCGGCGGTCTTCTCCGCACAGGGCGGATACGGATCGGCGTCGCTGTTCGTGGACGGGCTGGTCCCTGCGCTCTGGGTCGGGGCCGGCGCGGTCGCCCTTGCTGCGGCCCTGGCGTTGCTCATGCCCCGGCAGCGCAAGGCAGACGGCCCGGATGCCGGCTTCTCCGCGGGGGATGTTCCGGCCCCGGTCGCGATCTGAGGCCCGGCACCGAGGGGGCGGCCCAGCCTGTTGTGGCTGAGCCGCCCCCTCGGGCCGTCCTTCCGGGCCCGTTCGCCGTGCGGGGACATCGCAGCGAGGTCGAGGCCCTTCGGCCGGCTCACTCCGTGCCGGTACTCCCCGGCCGGAGTGCCGCCGCTCTCGTCACTCTGGTTTCGCTCCGTGCGTCAGGAAGGGCCGCAGATGCGCCAGCAGCGCCTCCGGTTGCTCCTCCGGGATGAAGTGGCCGCACTCCGGGATCTCGGCACCGGCCACCTCGTCCGCGTAGTCGCGCCAGATCTCCAGCGTCGGCAGGCGGGAAGGCAGCCCCACGGAACCCCACAGTGCCAGTACCGGCATGGTGAGGCGGCGGCCCTCGGCGGCGTCGATGTCGTCGAGGGCGACGTCCTCCTCCATGGCGCGGTAGTCGTCGAAACTCGCACGCATCGCACCCGGGCGGGAGAACGCGCGGACGTAGCCATCGACGGCTTCCGGTGTCAGGCCGTGGCGGTTGTAGGTCCACCGTTCGAAGAAGTACTCGAGATACCCGCGGATGTCGGGCCCCACAAGCCGCTCGGGCAGATCGGGCTGCATCTGGAACAGCCAGTGCCAATACCCGGAGGCCAGCGACGCGTCCAGCCGGCGGAACATCTCGCGGGTCGGCACGATGTCGAGCACGGCCAGCCGCTCCACCTGCTCCGGGCGGTCCAGCGCCCAGCGATGCCCCACACGGGCGCCGCGGTCATGGCCCACGACCGCGGCCTTGTCGAAGCCGAGCGCTTCGACAAGGCCGGCCATGTCGGCGGCCATCCGCCGCTTGTCGTAGCCGGTCGTGGGCTTGTCGCTCAGACCGTAGCCGCGCAGGTCGGGTGCCACGACGGTGTGGTCAGCGGCGAGATCGGACAGCACGGGCCGCCAGCAGTCTGAGGTCTGCGGCCAGCCGTGGAGCAGAACCAGCAGCGGGCCGGATCCCGCTCGGACGTAGTGCAGGCGCACCCCGTCCACCTGCGTCACTCCGGTCGTCACTGTCGGCTGTCCCATGAATGCACCTCTTCAGCACGAACTAACCCTCTTAGAGAGTTAAGCTAACGTGCAGAATGGAGGCGTGGCAACGGACGACACGTGGATCTGGGACGGCGGGCGGGTCTGCCTGGACTTCACCAACACCCTGCGCCGCCGTTGGCGGGCCATCCCGGAGGAGACGCTCCGGAATTCGGGCGACCTGGTCCTCTGGCTTCAGGAAGCCAGCCTGCTCGCACCGGGCACTCCGGACCCGGCCGATGCCGCCGTCCTGGCGTCGGGCCGACGACTGCGCGAGACGATCGACCGGGCCGTACTCGCGGTCGCCGACGGCCGGCTGCCCGCATCCATCGACGTGACACTGCTCAACCGATCGGCAGCGGAGGCCCCCCAGCCCGCCCTGCAGATCGCCATCAAGGACGGACACCTGGAGCCCACCGGCACCACAAGCCTGGCCACCGACCCCACAGTCGCGCTGGCACTCGTCGCCCAGGACGCCGTCGAGCTGCTCCTGTCCGCCGAGATCCGGCGGGTACGCGTCTGCGGCGCGGACCAGTGCGCCCTGCGCTTCCTGGACCGCTCCCCCGCCCACAACCGCCGCTGGTGCTCCATGTCCCGCTGTGGAAACCGCACCAAGGTCCGCCTCCACCAAGCCCGGGCCAGACGGAGTGAGCGCACCCCGGCGGACTGAGCCCACCACGAGCTCCTGGCGCAACCGCGCTCAGCTCACTCGGCGGGCTTCATACGAAAAGCGGGACCGGGGACGCTCTCGATGTCTCCCGCCTGCACGGCGTGGCCCCGTTCGCAGCGGATCTGGGCGTCGACATGCGCGCCGCATCCGCGGTGTCGCGTCAGTACGGCCGGGCCCTCAGGGTCGGCGCGGTAACGGTCACCCCACTGCAGGAGACCCATCACGGCCGGCACCAGATCCATGCCCTTGGGCGTGATCACGTACTTCGGCCGGCTCCGCGAGCCCGGCTCCTTGTAGGTCTCGGTGGCCAGGATCCCTTCCTCCACGAGCATCCGGAGCCGCGCCGCGAGAAGGTTGCGAGGACAGCCGAGGACGCGTTCGAAGTCACTGAACCGGGATGAGCCGTACCAGACCTCTCGCAGGATCAGGATCGTCCACTTCTCCCCCACGACCTCAAGGGTCCGGGCAATCGAGCAGTTCGACATGTCCCGGTCGAGACGGGGGTCCATGCCGACGTCCTGAAGCACTTCGGTCCTCGCATCCATGAGGGTGATTCTAACCTCACCTAAGTTTACTTTCCTATACTCAGCAAGTAGCGTCATGACCAGCACATCGACCACCGAGAAGACCACACAGAAAGGCGGCTGACATGAAGGCCTTCGTCGTCGAGAAGTACGGCAAGGACGGCGCACGCGCCGCACAGGTACCCGAGCCCACCGTCGGGGACCGCGACGTCCTGGTCAGAGTGAGCGCCGCCAGCATCAACCCGCTGGACAAAATGGTCCGCAACGGGGAGTTCAAGCAGCTACTGAAGTACAAGCTCCCATTCGTGCTCGGCCACGACGTGGCCGGCGTCGTGACGAAGGTCGGTTCCGCCGTACGCAGCTTCCAAGTCGGCGACGAGGTCTATGCCCGTCCGCGCGACCTGCGGATCGGAGGCTTCGCGGAGTACATCGCGATCGATCAGGACGACGTCGCTCCCAAACCGGCCTCGCTCACCCTCGAAGAGGCAGCCGCGGTGCCGCTGGTGGCCTTGGCCGCCTGGCAGGTTCTCGTCGACCGTGCCCACGTGAAGCCGGGTCAGAAGGTGCTCATCCACGCCGGTGCAGGTGGCCTCGGGTCGACGGTCGTCCAGCTCGCCAAGCACCTCGGCGCCACGGTGGCGACGACCACGGACACCGACACCGAGAAGCTGGTCAGGAGCCTCGGCGCCGACGTCGTCGTCGACTACACCAAGGAAGACTTCTCAAAGGTGCTGTCCGGCTACGACTTCGTGCTGGACTCCCTGGGCGGGGCGAACCTCGAGAAGTCGCTGACGGTACTGAAGCCCGGCGGCCTGGCCATCAGTGTCGTCGGCCCGCCGGACGCCGGGTTCGCCAAGCAGCTCGGCGCCCCGTCATTCATGGGCCTGGTCATGAATACACTCAGCCGCAAGGTCCGCAAGCGGGCCAAGGCACTGGGCGTGCGCTACCAGTTCTTCTTCATGCAGGCCAACGGTTCTCAGCTGCGCAAACTCAGCGCCCTCTACGACAGCGGGAAGCTCCGCCCGGTCATCGACAGGACCTTCCCGTTCGACCAGACACTCGAGGCGCTGTCGCACGTCGAGCAGGGCCGCACCAAGGCCGGCAAGGTCGTGGTCTCGATGGTGCCCGACAGCGACTGAGACCAGGCCGGCCACAGGCCTTGCGCCCGGCACGGTCACAGGAGGGGCGACGACGCCGTCGGCGATCCGTGGGCGACCACCGTACGCTCGCGACGCAGCGCGGGCTCGGCTCTACGCCGACCCGAGCCGTGGTCAAGGCCCTGCACCCAGTGCATGTCGGAGTGGGTCACGGCGGGCGGTCGCCACGCCTGCGTGAGCCCGCCGAGGCGGAGAGACGAGGTTTCGCCGTGTCGAGCGAGACACATGGACGGCTCGCGGCTCTCGTCGCTCACGACGGACGAGGACCTGGACAACGGCGCCTCGTTCTCCCGCTTCACGACCAGGGACGGCCTCCTCGCCACCGCGGTCACCGCCGGCAGCACCGACACAACGCGCCCGTCGTCACGCAGACGGTGCCCGGCCACGCCGCTCGGTCCAGAACGCGGCAACCGCGTAGGCGGTCGCCTTCTGTCGCCCTGCGAGGAGATCGGACGCTCTACGGGCGCAGTCAGACAGACATGCACCGACGGCGTACCTGCTGTCGTCGTAAGCGCGAGGGCGCTCGGCATTCCTCCCGGTCCCCGTCGAACCTCTGCCGCGGCAGTCTGCGCAGCCCGGCGGTCCCGTGTGTCGCGTGCCCCTTCTGCACGACCGGCCCCTCGCGCAATGCGATGCCCTGCTGACGGCGGAAACGCTCAGGCCGGCAGCGTCCGTCCGCCATGCGACGCACGTCGCCAGGTGGGACTGCGGTCCTTGTCGACCAGGGCCGCACGGACGCCCTCCAGGAAGTCCGGTGTCCGGATGGTCGTGCGGGTAAGGGCGAGTTCGGTGCCAAGGCACTCGCGCAACGTCTGCTGCCGGCCCCGGGCCAGCAGGGCGTGAGTGATCTCCAGACTCTGCGGTGAGGCGGACTCCAAGGCGACCAGCGCGCCTGCCGCCCAGGGGGTGTCGAGGTGGCGCAGGCGCTTCTCGATCTCGCCGTGGTTAGGTGCGCCGAACGTCCAGTCCACGTCCCCGCGTACCTCCGCCAGCCTGCTCTCCGCCACTGGGGAACGCCCGGCCAGGCGGCTCAGGATGGCGTCCACCGGGTCGCCGGGGCTGTCGGCCAGGGCATCCCGACCGCGTCGAGCCCGTCCCTGGGGACGAAGTGCGTGGCCAGCCCCGTGTACAAGGCGTCGGCCGCGTCGAGCCGGTGCCCGGTCAGTCCCAGGTACATACCGATCGCGCCGGGCAGCCGCGGCAGAAAGTAGCTCGCCCCGACGTCCGGAAAGAATCCGATCCCGGTCTCCGGCATCGCCAGCACCGCGCCCTCGGTGACGACGCGGAAGCTGCCGTGGACGGACAGACCGAGGCCGCCGCCCATGCACAGGCCGTCGATGAGCGACACGACCGGGACGGGATACTCCGCGATCCTGGCGTTGAGCCGGTACTCGGAGGCGAAGAACCGCTCACTGGCCTCGGCATCCCCGGCGAGGCTGTGCTCGCGGATCGTACGGATGTCTCCGCCGGCGCAGAACGCCTTCGTGCTGGTGCTGGCGAGCACCACCGCCGACAGCGATGTGCGCTCCCACCCGGCGAGCGCACCGTCGATGGCGACGACCATGTCTGTCGTCAGGGCGTTGAGCGCTTTGGGCCGGTTCAGCAGGATCCGGCCGACGCCGCGGTGCACGTCGGCGAGAACCTCGACCGCAGCGGTATCAGTCATGGTCGTCATCTCGTACTCCGCGCGGACCTGGCTACGGTGGCCATCACGGTTCCTCACTCGCCGGATTTCAGGCGTAGATCTGCGCGTAGAGATCCTGGATCTCGTCCGCAGTGGGCACGACGGGGTTGTTGGCGGGTGAGCCGGAGGCGAGCGCCTGCTCTGCCATGAGGGGCGACAGGCGGAACCACTCGTCCTTGTCGATACCGTGGGCTCTGGGGGTGGGCACCTCAAGATCCTGACACAGGGCGCGGAGCGCCTCCACGAACCTATTGGCCGCCAAGGCGTCGCTGTCGCCGTCGGTGGCGGCTCCGAGTGCACGGGCGCAGTCGGCGTACCGCCTCTCGGCGGCGGGTACGGAGAACGCTGTCACCACAGGGAAGAGCATCGCGTTCGACAGACCGTGGGCGACGTGGAAGTGAGCGCCGATCGGGCGGCTCATGCCGTGCACGAGCGCCACGCTGGAGTTGGAGAAGGCGATGCCGGCCTGGGTCGCGGCGAGCATCATCGCCTCGCGGGCCTTGATGTCTCCCCCGTCCGCATAGACGCGGCGGAGGTGCTGGCCGATGGTCCGGATCGTGTTCAGGGCAAGGCCGTCGGAGAACGGATTGGCCTTGCGGCTCACGTATGCCTCGACGGCATGAGTGAGCGCGTCGACACCGGTGTCGGCGGTCAGCCGGGACGGCATCGACAGGGTCAGTTCGAAGTCGACGACGGCGGCGACCGGCAGGAACGCCGGCCCCGAACAGAGCATCTTCTCGTCCGTGGCGCTGTCGGTGATGATGGTGAACTGGGTGGCCTCCGAGCCGCTGCCCGCGGTCGTGGGAACCGCAATCACCGGCAGCGCCGGGCCGAGGTTGGTGCGCGGGGCCTTGTAGTCCCGCATCCGGCCGCCTTGAACGCCCAGCAGGCCGAGGGCCTTCGCGGTGTCCAACGGGCTGCCGCCACCGAACCCGATCACCGAGTCCGCCCCGTGTTCCCGCAGCACGGTCAGACCCGCGCCGAGCGAGTCGGTCGTCGGATCCGGGACGGTGCCGGCGAACAGGCACGGCTGCAGCCCGGCGTCCCTCAACGTCGCCATCAGTCGTGCCGCCGCACCGGTCCCGGCAAGGAACGCGTCCGTCACCAGCAAGGGGCGGTGCAGGCCCAGCCCTGCGACGACGTCGCCCAGCTCGCCGACGGCGCCGCCGCCGACGCGCAGGATCCGCGGGAGAGAAACGCTGGCAACCATGGCGGCCCTTTCGGCAAGAACGGCGGGCAGGTCGCGCCCGCTGCCCTGACTGTGCGGTCCCGCACCGTGTGCGATCAACCACCAAAGGCGCACACCCACTGTGCAGAAATGCAGATACGGTCGAGGCGTGCGCCCCCACTCCACAGATGAGAACCCCGCCTCGCAACCGGCCAGCTCCCATCACCCCGTCGATCCGCGGAAACTCCGCGCGGACGATCTGCGCTACCTGCTCGCGCTGTCCCGCACCGGACGCCTGGTGACAGCCGCCGACGCACTCGGTGTCGATCACACCACCGTGTCACGCCGCATCGCCGCATTGGAGAAGGCCATCGGCCTGCACCTCATCGAGCGCGGCCCGGAGGGCTGGACGCTGACGGACATCGGAAGAGCCGTCTCCGAGAACGCGCGCGCCATCGAGGAGGCGATCGACCGCGTCGTCGACACCGTGGCGGGCCAGGACTCGCCCTCCCTCCACGGCACGGTGCGCGTCAGCGCGCCCGACGGCTTCGGCACTGCCTTCACCACACCCGCCCTCGTACGAGTGCGCCGCCAGCACCCTCAGCTCCAGGTCGAACTCATCACTGCGACACGGCAGCTCGCCCTGCGCCCGTCCGGCTTCGACCTCGCTCTCGTCATCGGCACTCCCTCCAGCAGCCGCCTGGTGACCGAGCACCTCACCGACTACACGCTCGGGCTCTACGCCTCCGCCAACTACCTCAGCCAGTACGGCCGGCCAGAGACAGTGACCGACCTGCGCGAGCACGCCCTCATCTTCTACATCGAGTCGATGCTGCAGGTCGGCGACCTCGACATCGAACGCCACCTCCCTGGAATGACCCCTGCCTTCTCCTCGACGAACGTCTTCGCCCAACTCGAAGCCACCCAACAGGGAGCCGGTATCGGCGTCCTGCCGGCTTTCCTGGCGCATCGGACGCAACTGCGCCGGCTACTCGCCGACGAGATCGACATCAGGCTTCCCATCACCCTGGCCGTCCGCCGCGAGGCGGTGACGCACCCCTCCGTACGCGCCGTGTGGACCGCCCTACGGCACGAGGTCGCCGAACGGGCCGCCGAGCTGATCCCGGAATGAACACCACGGTGCTTCCGGTGCCGTGAGGGCCCGCCGATCTCACCCGCCTGTCCGACGAATCAAGAAGCGGCGCCGAGTTGGGAGTTGGGACACGCTCGGGCGTCCCCTTCGTCGGTCAGGTCACGGGCGCCACAGTGGTGAGGACCCAAGGTTCGCTCGGTGTGGCGAGTTCACCGGGTGCGACGACGGTGTCGTCCGGCCCGTCCTGCTGCTCGGCGGACTCGGCACAGTACGCCAGCGGAGCCGGGCTGGACGGCGACCCAGGGCGTGGTCTCCGCATGGAATGGCGGGAGCCCTGGTGGGGTCATCGTCAGCGCAGGAGGATGCTTCCTCTGCCGCCTGCCCCTCGCCGGCATGCTGCGGGGTCGTCCGCAGCCTCAAAGGCATCAGCGCCCGCGGCGCAGCCTCTCCCGCTGCCGCCTGAAGGGTGAGGCCGAGCTTGCGGGCGGCGGCCCAGTCGACGAGGCAGTCGGTGCAATCACTTCGGTCCAGACCGGATGCAGTCTCCGCGAGCACTCCTGTAAGCCGTACCAGACCTTGCGCGGGATCAGGATCGCCCACGTCCCGCCCCACGACCTCAAGGGGTCGGGCGGCCGAGCAGTTCGACGTGTCCCGGTCGAGACGAGATCCATGCCGATGCCTTGAGGAGCCTCCCCGTATCCACGAAGGTGATTCCCGCCTCACCTGAGTTTACTTTCATATACTCAGCCAGTAGCGTCATGACCAGCACATCGACCCGGCTGCCGCGAGGGAATCCGGCACGGCACCCGTCTGAGAAGGAGCACCACCATGGGAGTAAGCCCAGAGGCACACGAGTTCGCGGAGTTCCTCGCGAGCGTGAGCGCGAAGTCGTCGGCACCCGGCCTCGACCTGGCCGTCATCCGCGACATCGTCGACTCCAACCACAAGGCGTCGACCGAGCCGGAAGGCGTCACCTACGCCGAGGTGGACGCAGGCGGCGTCCCCGCCCTCTGGGCCATTCCCGAGGGCGCCGATCCCGACAAGGCGCTGCTCCACTTCCACTTCGGCGGATCGGTCACCGCCTCGATGCACTCGGACCGCAAGGCCGCCGGCCACATCGCGAAGGCGGCCGGAGTCCGCTCGCTCGTCGTGGACTTCCGCCTGGCGCCCGAACACCCCTACCCGGCACAGCTCGACGACGCCGAGACGGCCTACCGGTGGCTGCTCTCACAGGGCTATGAGCCGCGGAACATCGGCAGCACGGGCCACTCGATCGGCGGCACGCTCGCGGTGATGCTCCCGCTGCGTCTGCTCGCGAGGGGCGAGGCGACCCCGGGCGCGATCGTCAGCGTCTCGCCGTGGACCGACCTCACCATCCAGAACGCGTCGGTGGACGAGAACGAAGACAACGACAAGATGCTCAGCAGGAACACCCTCGAGCTCTTCCGAGGAGCCTGGCTGCAGGACCCTTCTGTGGACTTCACCGACCCCGCGATCAGCATCGCGAACGCCGATCTGACCGGCCTGCCGCCCACGGCCGTCCACTACGGCGAGTACGAGACCCTCGCCGACGACGGCGCCCAGCTCGGCCGCCGACTCGCGGACTTCAAGGTCACCTCCGAGGTTCACCCGATGCCCGAAGGCCAGCACTCGTTCGTGCTGGGTGCCGGGCACGTACCCGAGGTGGACCAGGCCATCCAGCAGATGGGCCAGTGGCTCCGTAAGCACCTCGGCGCGTGAACAGAAGCTGCGCCTGACGGCGGGGCCCTGTCCGTCAGGCCGCCCCATCACCTCGATGCCGGTGACCGGCCCGCCGGTCTCCGGCATCCTGCTCGACCATGCCGGGCGGCATGCGGTACTTGTGTCCGACACCGTTCCGCACGCAACCCCACCACCGTCCCTCGATGCCACAAAGGAGTGCGCGATGGGAACGTACGAGGATGTCTTCCGCGCCAGTACCGAGGACCCGGAAAGCTTCTGGCTGACGGCGGCCGAGGGCATCGACTGGGATGTCGCTCCGCAACGCGCCCTGGACGCCTCGGGCGCACCCTTCTACCGCTGGTTTCCCGACGGGCGGCTCAACGTCTGTTTCAACGCGCTCGACCGACATGTCGAAGCCGGCCGCGGTGAACAGCCCGCGCTCGTCTACGACTCCCCCGTCACCGACACCCGCCGCACCTACACCTACGCACAGCTGAGGAACGAGGTGGCGGCCTTCGCCGGAGCACTCGCACAGCTCGGCGTGGGACACGGCGACCGGGTGGTCATCTACATGCCGATGGTCCCCGAGGTCGTGGTCGCGATGCTGGCCTGCGCACGCATCGGCGCCGTCCACTCGGTCGTCTTCGGCGGCTTCGCCCCGCGTGAACTCGCCCTCCGCATCGACGACGCCGCCCCCAAGGTGGTCGTCTCCGCCTCCTGCGGCATCGAGGGCAAGCGCGTCATCGCGTACAAGCCCCTGCTCGACCGGGCCATCCAACTCGCGGTCCACAAGCCGGAGAAGAGTGTGATCCTGCAACGCCCGCAGGAGTCGGCCGAGTTGGGAACCGACGACCTCGACTGGAGCGAACTGGTCGCCGCCGCGCCACCGGCCGACTGCGTTCCCGTCCCCGCCACCGATCCCCTCTACATCCTCTACACGTCCGGAACGACCGGGAAACCCAAGGGAGTCGTGCGTGACTGCGGCGGCTACGCGGTTGCCCTCCACTGGTCGATGAGGGCCGTCTACGACGTGGGTCCGGGCGAGACGATGTTCACCGGTTCCGATGTCGGCTGGGTCGTCGGGCACTCGTACATCGTCTACGCGCCCCTGCTGGCCGGCGCCACGACGGTCCTGTACGAGGGCAAGCCGGTCGGCACCCCGGACGCGGGCCAGTTCTGGCGCGTCGCCGCCGAATACCGAGCCAAGACCATGTTCACGGCGCCCACCGCCTTCCGGGCGATCAGGAAGGAGGACCCGAAGGGGACGCTCACCGCCGGCTACGACCTCTCTCACCTGCGCTATCTCTTCCTGGCCGGTGAGCGCCTCGACCCCGAGACCTATTACTGGGCGAGCGCCCTCCTGGGCGTCCCGGTGATCGACCACTGGTGGCAGACCGAGACGGGCTGGCCCATCGTCGCCAACCCCGTGGGCATCGAGGCCGCTCCCCTCAAGCCCGGCTCCCCCACCCGCCCGCTGCCGGGCTGGGACGTCCGCGTCCTCGACGCATCGGGCGAGCCGGTCCCCCCGGGCGCCGACGGTGCGATCGTCGTGAAGCTGCCCCTGCCGCCCGGCGCGCTCCCGACTCTCTGGAAGGACGACGACCGCTACGTCGCCTCCTACCTCTCCGCCCACGACGGCTACTACCTCACCGGCGACAGCGGCCACATCGACGACGACGGCTACGTCTTCGTCATGGGCCGCACCGACGACGTCATCAACGTCGCCGGCCACCGGCTGTCCACCGGCAGCATGGAAGAGGCCCTGGCCGCCCACCCCGACGTCGCCGAATGCGCCGTCATCGGCGTCGCCGACGCCCTCAAGGGACAGATCCCGCGCGGCTTCGTCGTCCTGAAAGCAGGCAGCAACCGGGAACCCAGCGAGGTCGAGGCCGAACTCGTCCAGCTCGTACGCGAACGCATCGGCGCCGTCGCCTCACTCAAGGACGTCGCGGTCGTGGCCGCCCTGCCCAAGACCCGCTCGGGAAAGATCCTCCGCAAGACGATGCGCGGCATCGCCGACGGCCACGACGAACCCATCCCCTCCACGGTCGACGACCCCGCCGTCATCGAAACCCTGCGCCCGGTTCTACGCCGCGCCAGTCACACACCGTGACCGGATGCCCCCCTTGCCTTCGGTGGGCGAGCGCGTCCACCGGACTCCGCGGGCACAGCCCGTCGGCCAGGGTGGGGGTACCTTGTGATTATGGGAACCGACGCCCATGTCTTCCTCAGCGATCTCGCTCGGGGCCTCTCACCCCGAGCGGATCAATTGGGCGACGTGGTGCTGCAACACCTGCTCAACGAGTTTCCCGAGGTGTGGAAGTACGAGGACATCGCCACCGTGGCGCCAGTGGCGTTGTCCGAACACATCGCCGCCGTTCTGGATTTCCTCGAGCGCGGCCTTGACATGACCGAGGTCAGGACGCCCCCCGCCGCCATCGAATTCGCCTGCCGACTCGCTGAGCACGGGGTGCCGATCAGCGAACTCCTTCGCGTCTACCGGCTCGTCCACGCAGGTCTGCTTGATCAGCTCTACACAGAAACAGCCCGTGTCGCCGGATCCCAGGAGCTGATCAACGCGACGACGGTCACCTTGAGCGCGATGGCCTTCGAATACGTCGATCGCACGGCGGAACAGGCTGTAGCGGCATACCAGCGGGAACGCGACCGCTGGCTGCAACGACGGCTGATCATGATCAACGAGGCCGGGACACGGATCGGGACCACCCTGGACACCACCCGCACCGCGCAGGAACTGGCAGACGTCGGTGCCGACCACCTCGCGGACCTCGTCACCGTCGACCTCCTTTCCTCCGCTCTCCAGGAGGAGGGGACGTACGCGGCGGACGGTCCCGCGACGCTCCGCCGAATCGCCCAGGCAGTCTCGGACAGCTGTCCGGACCTGGGAGATGTCACAGGGCAGACGCACACCTATCCGGAAGGCTCGGAACCGGCTCGTGTGCTGACCACCGGACAACCCCTGCGGCTCGGCATGACCGCCGATGGCGTCCCCACATGGCTGGCGATGTCGGCGGACCACGAGCTCGCCCTGCGCACCTTGGGCCTCCGCTCCATGCTGCTGGTCCCGCTGTGGGCCCGCGGAAGCCCGCTGGGACTCGCACAGTTCGTCCGCCGTGATACGGCTGCCCCCTTCGACGACGACGAGCTGCTTCTGGCCCAGGAGATCGCGTCCAGAGCGGCGGTGAACATCGACAACGCCCGTCGCTACACCCAGGAGCGTTCCACCGCACTCACCCTCCAACGCAGCCTGCTGCAGCACCACGTGCCGGAGGAGTCCGCCGTCGAGACGGCATCGCGCTACCTGCCCAGCGGATCGCGAGCGGGCGTGGGAGGCGACTGGTTCGACGTGATACCACTCTCCGGAGCCCGCGTCGCTCTCGTCGTGGGCGACGTGATCGGCCACGGTCTCCATGCCGCGGCCACCATGGGCCGGTTGCGAACGGCCGTCCGCACTCTGGCGGACATCGACCTGACCCCCGACGAACTGCTGACGCACCTTGACGACGTGGTCATCCGCCTGCAGCGCGAGGAGGAACGGGACACGGACGAGATCAGCGCCACCTGCCTGTACGCGGTCTACGACCCCGTCTCGCGCACGTGCTCCCTGGCCAGCGCCGGACACCTTCCGCCGGCCGTGGTGACTCCCCCGACCGCTGACGACGATGCCTCCGGATCCGGCGCGGTCGACTTCCCGGAGCTGCCGATAGGCCCGCCCCTGGGCCTGGGTGGACTCCCCTTCGAAACCACCCAGTTCGAACTGGCACCGGGCAGCCGGCTGGTGCTGTTCACCGACGGTCTCGTCCAAAGCCGCTCTCGTGACGTAGAGACCGCCCTCGCACTGCTGCGCGACGTTCTCGCCCGAGCACCGGCATCGCTCGAGGAGACCTGCGACGAGCTGCTCTCCACGCTGCTGCCCAGCCGTCCCGCAGATGACGTCGCCCTCCTGGTGGCACGAACCGGGGCTCTTGACGCCGATCACGTCGCCACCTGGGACCTCCCCTGCGACCCGGCTGTCGTCTCCAAGGCCCGCGTCCACGTAACCGATCAGCTGGCCGCCTGGGGTCTGGAAGAACTGGCCTTCACCACCGAGCTCGTGGTCAGCGAACTGGTGACGAACGCCATCCGCTACGGCAAGAGCCCCATCCAACTGCGGATGATCCTTCAATCCGCCCTGACGTGCGAAGTGTCCGACGCCAGCAGCACCTCCCCGCACCTGCGCCGCGCCCGGGTCTTCGACGAGGGCGGCCGCGGCCTGCTCCTGGTCGCCCAGCTCACCGAACACTGGGGCACACGGCACAACCGCGAGGGCAAGGTCATCTGGGCGGAGCAGCTGATCCCAGCCCCCCTTGCGGAAGTGCCGTCCGCTCTGGTGTGAGGTTCTGCGTCCACAGTGTCGCCACTGGCGTCCTTGAGCGCGACGCACGGACGTGTGCGTCGCCCTGCAGGCGACGCCACCACCCCAGCATGAAACGCCGCAAGTTTCTTGACTCACCCCACGGACCCCAGTTGCGACCGCCTGTCCCGCCGCATAATATTACGTACGTAATTCTAAAGGTCGCGCCGCCGACAGTTCGGCCCATGGGGGCACGACGTGTGCGCCGCCGGGCCCGGAAGCACGAAAGCCCGGCGTCCGCCCGGTCGACCACGCACACACGGTGTCCGCCCCCGCCCCTTAGCGACCCACCACCCATCACCTGAGGAATCACCCATGCTCAACGCCCTGTGGAACTCGACCACCGTCGGAGAGATCCCGCTGCCGCACCGGCTGGCCATGGCCCCCCTGACCCGCAGCCGGGCCACCCCGGACGGCGTCCCGACCGAGCTGAACGCCGAGTACTACGCCCAGCGCGCCTCGCACGCGCTCATCATCACCGAGGGCACCCAACCCTCCGCCGACGGCCAGGGCTACCCGGTGACCCCGGGCGTCTACACCGAGGAACACATCGCCGGCTGGCGCAAGGTCACCGACGCCGTACACAAGGCCGACGGGCGCATCGTCATCCAGCTGATGCACGTCGGACGCATCTCCCACCCGGACAACACACCCCACCACCGGCAGCCGGTGGCCCCCTCCGCGATCAAGCCGAGGGGCCAGACGTTCACCTCGTCCGGGCTCCAGGAGATGCCGGAGCCGCGCGAGCTGTCCACCGAAGAGGTCGCCGCGACAGTCGACGACTTCCGGCGCGCCGCCGCGGCCGCCATCGCGGCCGGCGCCGACGGCGTCGAGATCCACGGGGCCAACGGCTACCTGGTCAACCAGTTCCTCTTCCCCAGCACCAACCAGCGCACCGACCAGTACGGGGGCTCCCTCGACAACCGCATCCGTTTCGCGGTGGAGGTCGCCACGGCCGTGGCCGACGAGATCGGCGCCGGTCGCACCGGCATCCGGATCTCTCCCGGCAACCCCTTTCAGATCAACGACCTCGCGGAGAGTGACCCGCACGAGCTCTACCCGCACCTCCTCCGCGCCCTCGCCCCCCTCGACCTCGCCTACCTGCACATAGGCCACGGCGGCGACGAGGAACTCCTCTTCACCCTCCGGAAGTTGTGGCCGACCACGCTGGTCCTCAACCGGGGCGGGGCCGACATCGCCACCCGCGCCAAGGACGTCGAGGACGGCCTGGCCGACGTCATCACCGTTGGCTCGATGGCACTGGCCAACCCCGACCTCGTCGAGCGCGTACGCTCCGGCGCGCCCCTGAACACCCCCGACCCCGCCACCTTCTACGGCGGCGGCGCGGCCGGCTACACCGACTACCCCATCCACGCCGCCTGACGAAGGATCCGGTACCCGAGGGAACCATCGGCCTCGGGCCCCTCAACACAGCTGCGGCGCACGACGGCCCCGGCAACCCGAGGAGTTACGGGTCGCCACCGCCGTGCACCGGAGCCGTTCCACCTTGCACCCCGGCGTTCTGCGCCGAGGCCAAGGGAGTCCGGCATCACCGCACAGACATCACCCTCCGCAGATCAACAACGAGGAGAGATGAGGAAGGGGAGGGATGAGACGTCGGTGCGTCTGGAGCGAGGCCCGATTCACCGGTCGCCGTTAAGGGGCACTCTTGAGCGGGCGGCACCGGGAAGAGCAGGCAGCTACTGGTGGCGTGGGCCGGCAGACGGTCCGTCGCGTCGACCGACTACGCCTGCGCGAAGGCGGTTTGGCCTCCCTGGCTGACGACAGCACCGATGGCTCGCACCGAGCCCGCGTCCGCGGTGATCCGCCGCAGGAACTTCACCGTCAGGTCGAGCAAGGTGTATGCCATGAGGAAGGACTGGCTGGACGGCGCAACCGGCCATGAGCCATCGGCCCCCTGTCCGCACGGTTACAGATCACCAGCCGAGATCACCTGCGGCTCATAACATTACGCACGTCAGGCCATGGATTAGGCTTGGGTGCGAGGCAACGGCCTCACGGAGCCAGTGGAGGAAGCTCGTGGTGCGCTACGCCAAGGAGCACAAGCAGGTGACGCGGCAACGCATCATCGAGAAGGCCGGCCATCGGTTCAAGCAGGACGGCATCGACGGCTCGGGCATCTCCACGCTGATGTCGGACGCCGGGCTCACCAACGGCGCCTTCTACGCCCACTTCGCATCCAAGGACGACCTCGTCGCCCATGTCGTGGCCGAGGAACTGCGCACACAGGTCGCGAGCTACGGCACTCTGCGGCCCGGCCGCCCAGGACTCGAGGACTTCGTTCGCGAATACCTGTCGCCCGAGCACCGGGACCACCCCGGCCTCGGGTGCCCCTCCGCCGCCCTGCTGGAGGAGATCGGCCGCTGCGGGGACGAGACCAAGCAGGCCTACACCCACGGCGCGCGGGCGGTTGTGGAGGAGATCGCCGCCCGCCTGACACCCGGGGATCCGCGGTCCGCCCGGGGCAAGGCCATCGGGCTCTTCACCATGGTGGTGGGGACGTTGCAGCTGTCCCGCGCCCTGTCCGACCGGAAGTTCGCCGACGAGGTACTTGAGCAGGGAATCGAGAACGCCCTCGCATTCATGAGGTGAGGGGCATACCTACGGCCGCCCCACGGAGCCGCTGGGAGGTGCCTCCAACCAGAACCACCATCATCGCGGATGCCCCCCGAACCTCGGCCTGGTCGTCTTGTTCCGTCGGTCGCGCGGCCGGCCAGAACAGTCGGCTTGCAAGGGAGGGACACAACCACCGAGGCCCGTTCTTGCGTCAAGCACGGCTTCGCCCGCCTCAAGGACGGGACGATCCGCCGACCATGCCGCCCACGGCCAGCGACGGAAGAGTCCGCCGTGCCAGGCTCGGCTTCGCCGTCCCGCCGACCCTTGCCAGCACCGGATGACCGGAACGCAGTCAGGTCAGCACCTGCGAACGGGTGCCTCGAGCCGCTCACCCAAGGGGCGCCACAGCGCCGAGGCAACGCCTTCGGCCAAGCGGCGACCACACTTCACACCCACTGCCGATCTACCGTTCGAGGAACTCGAGAGCCGTCTCAACGAACTGCCGGTGGAACTGGAAGATGCCGCCGTGGCCGGCGTCGGGATAGAACACCAACTCACCGTTCGGCACCCTCCGCGCCAGGTCGGTCGAGTTCTGCGACGGAACCATCCTGTCGCTCTCACCGTTCGCGACGAGCACAGGCTGGTGAATGACGGAGAGGTCCTGGGGCCGCTCCAGCCCCCAGCGGTGAATAGCCTTGAGCTGATTGCTGTACGACATCGGGGAGATCGCCTTGTCCCGGTCCTGGGTCCGCTCCTTCAGCCGGGCCAGGAACTCCTTCCCGGCCCGACGCCCGCCCGCGGTGCGCGTGAAGAAGAGGAACTGCTTCGGGTCCTGAAAGGTGAACAGCCCCCGGACGGTGTCGAGATGGGACAGTCGGGTCACGTTCTTGATGCCCTCGCCGCCCGCGGGACCGGTACCCGTGAGAATCAGCCTGCGGACGAGGTCCGGATCGGTCTGCGCGATCACCTGGGCGATCATGCCGCCCATCGAGAAGCCATGAAGATCGACATGGTCGAAACCGAGCGCCCGGATGAAGGTGACGGCATCCTGCGCCATCGCCTGGATGGTGCGCGGCGTCGAACCGGTGGAAGCGCCGACGCCCCTGTTGTCGAACGTGACGACCCGCCGCTTGACGGCGATGCCGTCGACGACCCGAGGGTCCCAGTTGTCGAGAACCGCCGCGAGGTGGGTGAGAAAGACCACCGGGACACCGGACCGCGGACCGAGGTCGCGATAAGCGAAGGTCACTCCCCCGGCGGTGACCGTGCGGGTCGGTGCGTCCTTGTACGACGTCACCACGCCGCCTCGCACTTCCTGTGAATCAGTCATGGTCATGCCCTTCGGTGGGGGGCTTCTGCCAGCGCGCCACTCCTTCCTCACGGAGGGAAGGGCGCAGGGCAGTCGCCTGTGTCTCCCGACTGCGGCTGCAGTCTGCGGGGCCGATGGCGAGAAGCGGCAGGATCGAACCCTTGAGCGGTCGAGCCTCTCCGCATCACATCGATTATTAAAGTATGACCGTAATTCTAAGAGGCCGCAAGTCTATGCCCGCGCGAGATGACGGGTCAGGCCTGTCGGCAATCTCGGCCCTTCGCATCGCAGAGCAGGCACTCAGCCTCGGCAGCGCGGGCCGGATCCCGACGCCGTCGACGCGACAGCGACCCACAGGCCCCGCGCCCCTGGGGTCGGGCGCAACCCTGCCCTCCCTCTGGATCTCGACACTGGGAACCGCCCCGGGCCCTGGTCACCGGCGACATGCGGGCCCGCAGCGTGGAGTACCTCACGACGCACTCTCCGCCCACCCGGCAGGGCCACTTCCGTAACCCGCTCCCGCCGATGACGGGGCGCACAGAAATGCATGATCGTGCCGGACAAGACCTCGACGCACCGCGTCTCGTTCGACGAGCTTCCGGCCACCCCGACCACACTCGGCGGGAGCCGCGCCCGTCCACCCAAGGCGGCGGACCGCATCAGGTCGAACGGTCTGCCGAGACCGGCAAGCGCCAGGACGCCATCCGGCCAGCGATGAGACGGCCCGCCACGCAGCGGGCACCCGCCACGACGCCGACCGAGCAGCCATCGACGTCCTGAAATCATTAAATTACGTTCACAATACAATGCAGTGAGGGAGTCCGCAGAGCACGGCACCCCCTCCGACGAGCGCAGGAGCATACGGTGCGATACGGACAAGAACACAAGCAGATGACCAGGCAGCGGATCGTCGAGGCAGCCGGGCGCCGGTTCAAGCGGGACGGCATCGACGGCTCGGGCATCTCGACGCTCATGAAGGACGCGGGACTGACCAACGGCGCCTTCTACACCCACTTCACGTCGAAGGACGACCTCGTGGCCACCGCGGTCACCGACCAGTTGCAGGCGCAGAACGCGAGCATCGTCGCGCAGGCAGCTCCAGGCCGCGCCGGGCTCGAACAGATCGTGCGGTGGTACCTGTCCACCCAGCACCGCGACAGCCCCGACGACGGCTGCCCCTCCGCCGCGCTGCTCGACGAGATAGGGCGTTGCACGGACCCGACCAGGCAGGCGTACACCGAGGGCGTACTGGTGGTCATCGACGGCATCGCCGCCCGCCTGGCACCCGACGATCCGCTCTCGGTCCGCACCAAGGCACTCAGCGCCTACGCCATGATGGCCGGCACGCTGCAGCTCTCTCGAGCCCTCACCGCCGGGCAACTCGCCGACGAACTCCTCGAGCAGGGCATCCACAACGCCCTCGCACTGCTGGGCATCGGACATGAGCGCACCAAGACGCCGAACTGACGTACCTGCAGATTGCACGCGTCCGCACCACAGGTCGCCCACTTACGCCTGGGGCACACCACAGCAGCCTCGAGAGCAGCGGGCCCACTTGCGGTCCACCGACCCAGCAAATAACATTACGAACATAATCCAAAGGGTCCCATGACCCACGCCTGCCACACGGGTCGGCGCCAGCATCCACGGCACACGCCAGCACCCCCGGAGGGGTCCACCCACCGAGGTAAAGGTCGGGCACTACACCCGACACACCCCACTCGCGCTCAGGACCGAGGCACTCACCCCTCCGTCGGCAGCCAGAGTCAGACCTCCTCCCAGAAAGCCCATGGCCCAAAAGCCTGCATTCCATCATGATCACCGTCCACTTCCCGGGAAAGCCCGGGCTGAACAGCGCCCCCGTCCATCTGCGGACGAGACAGGGAGACGACGATGAGGGCCTTCACAGTGGGGCGCAACGGCAGCAAGGACGGCGTGCGTGTCGGCGACATGCCGGGAGCCGGACGTGGGCGCGGACGACGTGCTGGTCCGGATCCGGGCCGCGAGCGTCAACCCGCTCGACCGCATGATCCGGGACGGCGAGATGAAGACGATCCTGCCGTACAAGGTCCCGTTCGTCCTGGACAAGGACCTGGCCGGAGTGGTCGTCGAGGTGAGCGCGGCCGTCACGCGGTTCGCAGTGGGCGACGAGGTCTTCGCGCGGCCCGACAAGAACCGGATCGGCACGTTCGCCGAACGCATCGCGGTGCACCAGGACGACGTGGCGATCAAACCGGCCACACTCACCATGGAGAAGGCGGCGTCCCTCCCCCTGGTCGCCCTGGCCTCGTGGCAGGCACTGGTCGAACGGGCACACATCCAGCCCGGCCAGAAGGTCCTCATCCACGCGGGTTCCGGCGGCCTGGGCACGATCGCCATCCAGCTGGCCAAGCAGCTGGGCGCGTATGTGGCCACCACCACGAGCACGGCCAACGTCGACCTGGTGAAGCGGCTGGGCGCGGATGTCGTCGACGACTACAAGAAGCAGGCGTTCGAGACGGTCCTGCACGACTACGACGTCGTCCTGGACTCGCTCGGCGGCGAGACCCTCAAGAAGTCCCTGGACGTGCTCAAGCCCGGCGGGAAGGTCATCAGCGTCGCGGGCCCTCCCGACGCCGCAACGTGACGTACTCGCTCCTGTTCATGAAGGCCAGCGGCGACCAGTTGCGCGAGCTCACCCCTCTCATCGAGACCGGCAGGATCCGCCCCGTCGTCGACACCGTGTTCCCGTTCGAGTCGACCCGCGAAGCACTGGAGTACGTCGAAGCAGGGCGCCCGAAAGCCGGCAAGGTCGTCGCCAAGATGACGTGAGAGAACGGGCCTGCCGGGCCATCAAGGTGCTCCACAAGCGCCGGAACTACACCGCCAGCAGCAACCGAGAAGTGCCCTGAAACCCCACTACAGAAGGACCTGGACATGAACACACCGCGGAATCCCCCATCCCCCTCGACGTCGTCGTACAAGAGCGCGCCGACCCACTCCGTGTCCGTTCGCGGCGAGGACTTCGCCTACCGGGAAATCGGCTCCGAGGACGGCGTACCGCTGATCCTCCTGATTCACTTGGCCGGGACCCTGGACAACTGGGATCCACGCGTCGTAGACGGTCTCGCCGCACGACGCCGGGTCATCGCCTTCGACAACCGCGGGGTGGGCGGATCGAGCGGCTCCACCCCGGACACGATCGAGGCGATGGCTCGCGACGCAGTGCTGTTCATCCGAGCGCTCGGATTCGACCAGGTCGATCTGCTCGGTCTGTCGATGGGCGGCTTCATCGCCCAGGTCATCGCGGCAGAAGAACCGCACCTCGTCCGCAAGGTCATCCTCGCGGGCACGGGCCCCGCCGGAGGCCCCGGCATCGACAAGGTCCCGGCTCTCACCATCCAGGCCACGCTAAAGGGCACCCTGACCCGCCAGGACCCCAAGCTCTCCCTCTTCTTCACCGAAACCGGAGGTGGTCGGCAGGCCGGACGCGACTTCCTGGAACGACTGAAGGAGCGCACGCACCACCGCGACAAGGACATCTCGCTGCCGTCGTTCCGCGCCCAGCTGAAAGCCATCAAACGATGGGGCCGCCAGGCGCCGTCGGACCTGTCGGGCATCCGTCAACCGGTCCTCGTGGCAAACGGTGAGAACGACCGGATGGTACCCAGCCAGAACACACTCGACCTGGCCGCACGCCTGCCCCAGAGCGAACTCGTCCCCCTCTACCCGGACGCCGGACACGGAGGAATCTTCCAATACCACGATGAATTCTCGAAAAGGGCGCTTGCATTCCTCGAGTCCTGAACCTGAGCGGCTGTCCTTGGTGCGGGTCCTCACGGCCGCCGAGCTGACACGCGCCGATCAGAGTTGCGATGCGCCCTCCGGCGACTCGGAGACATCACTCATCGAACCCACCGCCCGGCGATGTGCACCGGTGCACATCGCGTGCACACTGGCACGGGAACTCCCGGAACTCGCAAGTGGAAGCGGGATGCGCCCAGACACAACAAGAGGCTCCGACCCGACCAAAAGCCCAGGTCAGAGCTTAGTTGGCAGACGAGTCGGGCTGTACGCCGGATTTTGTCGCCCGGCTACCTCGCGGCGGCCGGGGAGACGGCCATCCATCTAGGGCCGGCGTTGCCGCCGGCCTCGTGCGGTCTACCCGCGGACTCGGGCGGGCAGCCCTCGAACGTCCGCGCAGAGCCGCTCTTCTTGCGAAGAGGCGGCTCCTCTTGACCTTGCTCCGGGTGGGGTTTACCTAGCCGCCTGAGTCGCCTCAGGCGCTGGTGGTCTCTTACACCACCGTTTCACCCTTACCTGGGACCGAGGTCCCTGGCGGTTTGCTTTCTGTGGCACTGTCCCGCGGGTCACCCCGGGTGGCCGTTAGCCACCACCCTGCCCTGTGGAGTCCGGACGTTCCTCGGGAAGCACCCCCGAAAGGGGCTTCACGCGGCCGTCCGCCCGGCTCGTCTGCCGTGTCGACCATGGTAGCCGACCAGGCGCGGCTCGTGGTTTCTTCGGTCAGCGGCCGACGAGCGGACCCGGCGTCTCCTTGATCTGTGTCCCAGCCGCAAGCTCCTTGGTGGAGTAGTCGAGCCAGAGCTCTCCGGTCACCCTGCCCCGCGCGCCTAGTTGGCGTCCTGCGAGCAGCGCCCACTCGCGAACGCGTGCCTCATCCAGCAGCCCGTCCGGGCCGAGCAGGTCGTCGCGCCTGGCTTGGTCGAGCCGGTAGGAAGCGGTCACCCGGTCCGGGACCCGTCCGCTGCCACCGATGAACGTCCCCCGCTGTTGTGCCCAGGCTCGGACGGCGTGGGTCTCGGTCCCGGAGACAGTTGGTCGCCGACGCCGCCTGGCCTGTGTGGCCAGACACCCGCAACTACGGGTATTTCCGTAAGTAACCTGGGACTGGACAGCGGTGAACATCTCGGGACGGCCGCATGCGCACCGGTAGTCGCGGATGATCTCGTCTGGGTTTTCCGGATTCCGGTAGGGCTCGGAGACAGGTGACAGCAGGCTTTCGGCGTGCGGGGCCGTTGGTGCCAGGCGGCGTGGTGTCGGCGGGCCCGCCTTCTTCGGCTTGCGGCGAGGAGGACGCAGTTCGCCCCATACCGCGGTGATGTAAGCATCGGCAGCGGCCTGGTGCCGGACCGTGCCACCGTTGAGGTACGCGTCCGGGCCCGGCATGTCCCCAGGGAAGCGCGCCGAGAGGGCCAAGGCCACCGCCCTGGCCTGCTCGTAGACCGTGGCCCGTTCAGGTACCACCACGACCAGAGCGTGGGGAGCCTCCAACTCCGGCAGGTCGCCGATCCTCACGTGAACGAGCAGGTCCAGAAGTCCTGCTTCAACCAACACCCGGCTCTTGTCGCTCTCGTACTGACGGCGGTCCCGCTGTCTGGCCGAATGGTGGAATGCGCCGTCGTACTCGAGGCCTACGCGCACACCGTGAGGCAGATTGAAGACCGCGTCAACCTCGACGTCCTTGTAGCGCCAGTGGGCCGGCTTGTGCTCGGGCGGAACGGTGAGACGGTTTGAAGCAAAGTCGGGCGCACCGTCCGCCAGCCGTGGATCCCGGCCCTCCGGAGGTACGAGGTCGATGAGTCCGGCGAGTTCAGCGACCAGACGGACCTGCTCCTTCGATATCCCAGAAGTCGAGCACTTGCCGCAGCCGGCTCCCTGGACACGGTTGAGGATCGTTGCCTCCCACCCGTGTCCGTGACGGCATCTCCAAGGCAGGGTCGCGTACACACCCCGGCCACCCGCTTCGGCACCATGCTGCCGAGGAATGTTGTGCCGACTCGTAGACAGCCGACGCGGGTCAAGGTCCACATCATCCAACTCGTTCGCAATTTCCGGGAACCAGGTGAACAGCGAGTTCGTGTCGTCGATCACGTACCCCGCACACACCAGACAGCCGTCGCCTTGACGAGCTCGCTCTTTGACCACCGCGTCGAACCGGTGCTCAACTGGCTGCCACACTCCGGTACTTGGATCGACCACCCAAGTCCGGCAGGTCCACGACACTCTCTCGTGCGCAGCGTGGGTGATATCGCTCGCCAGCCTCTGTCCACGGTACTGAGCGGCCAGCGTCGGAAGGTCCGCGAGCCGAATCAAGCGCCGACACTCGGGGCACCCCGAACCTTTCTGAACGCGGTCCTTGGGCCAGGCCGGCCACGGCTCATGACCAAGGCCAAGGGGGCATTGCCACAGATACGGAATGACCTCGCCGCGTGTCTGAGCCGTCGCCAAGACGTTCTCGGGAAGGGCGAGGTTGTCTCGGTGCCACTGTGCCGCGACCTCCGGGATGTCCGCGACGGTGGTTTCTCCACGGCCACCGGTACGGCTGTTCCACCGGTCCTTGGCCGTGGCCTTGTGCCGATTCCAAAAAGCAGTGACTTCGGCCTGCCGGGCCTGGGCCACTGCGAGTTCCCTCTTGATCCGCTCACTGTGGGCCCCGTTGATGTTGTTCCAAACGGACCGCATCTGCCGAAGCATCCGTAACCGGTCCTCGCGCGCCCCGCTCCCGATTTCGAGCGGCGCGGGCTGAGGTGGCCAGGCGGCGGGTGCTGCCGCGTCACTCCCGGACGCGTCTGAACCTTGAGATGCGATCACGGCGTGAGGATACGAGCGAGGTCCGACAGAGCGGCATCACTGTCCAGATCATCCAGCTTTGACCAAGTCAGACGCCTCGGACGATATTTCTATATTGCCCGAGGCGTCTGACTGCCGGACACAACTCTGCTGGTCACAGCATCTCTTGCGAAAAGCGCCTGAGACAGCGAACACCGCCCTGCAGTCACCCGGCGAAATTCGACCCGGATTCGACCTGGCCTACGATTTCCGTCGCGCCGCAGCACTCTGACCTGGTCTTTTGTCGGACGGTAGCGGTATTCGGATGCTACGCCGGGTTCTGTCTCCCGGTCGCCTCGCGGCGGCCGGGGAGACGGCCATCCATCTAGGGCCGGCGTTGCCACCGGCCTCGTGCGGTCTACCCGCGGACTCGGGCGGGCTGCCCTCGAACGTCCGCGCAGAGCGCGCCTTGCGGCGGCTCCTCTTGACCTTGCTCCGGGTGGGGTTTACCTAGCCGCCTGAGTCGCCTCAGGCGCTGGTGGTCTCTTACACCACCGTTTCACCCTTACCTGGGACCGAGGTCCCTGGCGGTTTGCTTTCTGTGGCACTGTCCCGCGGGTCACCCCGGGTGGCCGTTAGCCACCACCCTGCCCTGTGGAGCCCGGACGTTCCTCGGGAAGCGCCCCCGAAGGGGACTCCACGCGGCCGTCCGCCCGGCTCGTCTGCCGTGTCGACCATGGTACCGGGCCCGCGGCCCGCCCTGGAACCGGAGCCGTCGGGGCCGCCGTCGCCAGGAACGAGCCCAGCAGGATCAGGGTGAACGCCGCCACCACTCCCGCCGTCAGCTCCTCGTTCAGGAACAGCACGCCCGCCGTCACCGCCACCGCCGGGTTGACGTACGTGAAGACCACCGCCCTCGTCGGACCCGCCTCCCTGATCAGTTCCAGGAAGACCACGAAGGCCAGCGCCGTGCAGATCACTCCCAGGCCGGAGAGCGACGCCAGGACTGCGGGGGATGGGGGCGATGTCGGCCATGTCAGCGCCGCCGCCGGGGCGTACACCAGCGCCGCCAGGAGCAGGCAGGGGGCTATCAGTTGCAGGGTCGGGACCGGTTTCAGGTAGCGGGCCATGATCAGCGGGGCCGTTGCGTAGCCCACCACCGTCACCAGCATCTCCGTCAGGGCGCGGGCGTTTCCGCCGGTCAGATGCGGGGCCGTCAGGACCGCCACGCCGGCCAGGCCCAGCCCCAGGCCTGCCATGCGGCGGGCGCCCAGGCGTTCCGTGTCTCCGAAGTAGCGGGCCAGGAGTACGCCCGCGATCAGCAGGCCCGCCGTCGAGCTGGAGAGGTGGCGTTCGGCGTCGGTCAGGGTCCACCAGGGGCCGATGATCTCGATGCAGGCGAAGGCCAGCATGGGGCGCCAGTGCGTACGTACGACTCCCACCAGGTTTCCCTGGCGGATCGCGAAGGGGAGGAGCATCGCCGCGCCCAGCGCGCATCGCGTGAACACCACCATGGACGCGGACATTCCACCGTCCACGGCCACTTTGATCATCAGGTAGGGGATGCCCCAGAGCACTCCCATCAGGGAGAAGAGAAACCAGCCGCGTGCAGTCATACGCGCAGTCTCGGCCGGGTCAGCGGCGGGTGTCTTGAACGCTGTTGCGGTACGCCGCCGGGGTCACGCCCAGTACCCGGCGGAACCAGCGCGTCAGGTGCGCCTGGTCCGCGAAGCCGACCAGCGCCGCCGCCTCGGCCGGACGGTGGCCCTTCTCCAGCAGGCAGCGGGCCCGGTTCACGCGGTGCTGGGCCAGCCAGGCGTACGGGGGCATCCCCATGCTCGTACGGAAGGCTCGGAGCAGTTGGTAGCGGGACAGGTCCAGGTCCGCTGCCAGGGCGGAGAGGGAGGGTGGAGAGAGGAGTTCGTCCGTCAGGCGGGCTCGGACCGTCTCGGCTATTCGGTCCGCGCCCGGGATTCTGTCGCACACCGGGCGGGCCGTCGAGTGGCGGCGGGCCAGGGCCCTGAGCAGCCACGGGATGCGGGACTCCGCCTCCAACGGGTCCGGGCAGACGCTCAGTTCGGTGTGTGCGAGGCGTAGGGCCGCGGCCAGTTCGGGGTCGTCGAGGAGGGGGTCGCGGAAGTGCGGGATGCCGTACGTGCCTTCGGTGAGCAGGGGGACCTCGGCGTACAGGGCCCGGTAGGCGTAGCCGTCGGATGCCGCGGGGCCGCCGGTGTGCGTCTCGCCGGGCGCGAGAACGACGTACCTCCTCAGGGGTGCAACGCCCGCGTGCCCTTCTTCCATGCCCCGGCCAGGTCGGCGTCGTCCGGAAAGCGGCCGTGGATCTCCAGGATCACCATCCCGTGGGCGAACGCCCAGGTGGCCCGGGCCAGGTCCATGTCGCCGCCGCAGGCCCGGACGAGGGGCGCGGCGGCGCGGTCCTCCAGGCCGGACGGGAGGAAGGCGCGGGGCAGCGGCCGCTCGGTGGCCAGGCAGTAGAGGTGGGGGTGTTCGAGGGCGTACGCGCGGTACGCCTCGGCCAGGGCCGGGATCGAGCCCGGGGCCCGGGTCTCGGCAGCCTCCAGCGCCGCCGCGGACTCGGCGAGCATCTGCGCGATCAGCTCGACCTCTACGGCCGACTTGTCGGGGAAGTGCTTGTAGAGGGACGGGGCCTTGATGCCCAGGTGGTCGGCGAGCGCCCGCATCGTCAGCGCGGCGGGCCCTGCCTCCTCCAGGAGCGCCCGGGCGGCCGCAACGATCGAACGGGCTCGTGGCGACAGCCCACCGCCCTGGGTGCCTTGTCGGTCACCACCCGGGGTGCCTTGTCGGTCACCACCCGGGGAGCCCTGCCGGTCGGCGACTTGGGTGCCCTGCCGGTCAGTCACGCTGGAAGCCCTCCTTCGTCCGCAGGCCGTAGCCGAAGGCGCGATCGTACGAGATGTGGGCGAGCCAGCCGCACAGGGCCGCGAAGGCCGGGGCCCAGGTGACCGGGCCGAAGGTGTGGAGCGTCATGAGGGCGAGCGGGACGAGCGCGCGGTGGGCGGTGTTGTAGTACGGGACCGCGCGGGGCTGGAGCCGGCCCTTCGCCATCCCGCGCGCGTCGCCGATGCCCACCAGGAACGTCAGGTCGGGCGCCATGAAGAACACGACGGCCAGGAGGCCCGCGAGCCAGCCGTGGTTCACGGCTTCGAGTACGGCGAAGGCCGACCAGAAGAGGGCGTTCAGCAGCCAGGCGGTGCGGCGGGCGGCCGAGAGGGCGCGGCGGCGCCGGGGAGCGGTGACCCTGCCGTCGGCGTCCGCAGTGTCGGCGGTGCCGGGCGCGGTGATCGTGCTCATTGCCGCCGTGCTCATTGCTGCCTCCTGCGACCGGGCGGTCGGGCTGTGCGGCGGGCCGCCGCGCAGCCATCTGGCTAACATTGTTAGCCACGACCGTACGGCTAACGACGTTAGCCGTCAATGGGTGCTCCGCGACCCGCCGGGAAAGCCATCGCTTGACCCTGCCGCAACGTCAACGTTTCTACTGAGGGCATGCGGATCGGAGAACTCGCCGCGACCGTCGGCGTCACGACGCGGACCGTCCGGCACTACCACCATCTCGGGCTGCTGCCCGAACCCGAGCGGCGTTCCAACGGCTACCGCGACTACGGCCTGCGGCACGCGGTCATGCTCGCCCGGATCAAACGGCTGACCGAGCTGGGGCTCGGTCTCGCCGAGGTGCGGGACGCCCTCGCGGACGACGCCGGGCGCGATCTCACCGAGGTGCTCGCCGAGCTCGACGACGACCTCGCGCGCCAGGAGGCGGCGATCCGGGAGCGGCGGCTGCGGCTGCGCGCTCTGCTGGACGGGAGCGGACTGACCGCCGAAGGGCCCGTGTCTCCCGAACTCGCCGCGATCTTCGGTGAGTTGACCCGGCATCCGGAACCGGCGATGGCCGCGAAGGACCGCGAGATAATCGCCTTCCTCGAAACGGTCGCGGCCCCGGAGGACCGTGAGCACCTGATGTCCGCGCTGCGTGCCACCGCGGACGTTCCCGGCGCCCTGGAGCGGACGCACGAGGCGTACGCCCTGCTCGACGCGCTCGTCGACGTCGACCCGGCCGACCCGCGCGTCGAGGAGGCCGCCCGCGCCCTCGCCGACTGCCTGCCCGACGAGGCCCTGGAAGGCATGGGCCTCGGTCAACTCGACCTGGAGGGAACCGACATGACCGGCAACGGCAGCTTCTTCCGTGCCTTTCTCGACGACTTCGCCCCCGCGCAGGCCGCGGCGGTCCGCCGGACGATCGAGCTGCTCGTGGAGCGTGCGCGATGAGCGCGGCGGACGCCGTGCGGACGGCGCGCGGTGTACCGGCGACCGGCGCCATGCGGGCCGTACGCGTCATGCGGCACCCCGTCGCCCACGAGGTGCGGCTGCTGGCGAGCATCGGCCGGTGGGTGGCCCGGCGGCCGCACGGCATCGGGCGCGGGCGGGCCTTCTCGTACGGGCGTGGCCAGGGCGCGATGATGTTCGGCTTCGGGTTCGTGTCCGTCCTCGAAAGCGTCTGCATGGCGGTGCTCCTGCGGAACCATCCCGCCGTCCACCGGGTCGTGTTCGCGCTCGACGTCTACACCCTGCTGCTGATCGTCGGCATGCACGCGGCGTCCGTGACCCGGCCGCATGTGCTCGACGACACGGGAGAGGAGGCTTTCCTGCGTATCCGCCGCGCCGCCCACGTCGACGTGCGCGTCCCGCTCGCCGCGATCTCCTCCGTACGCCGCGAGTTGGTCACCACGCACGAGAAGCGCGACGGCCGACTCGACCTGGCCATCGGCGCGCAGACCACGATCACCCTCGAACTCTCCTCCCCCGTAAGGCACTTCACCTTCCTCGGGCGCCCCAAGGACGTAACACTGATCCGCTTCCACGCCGACGAACCCGAGGCGCTGGTAAGGGAGATACGCGCCGCGCGGGAGCCCGCTCAGGAACTCACGCGGGAGCGAACAGCACCTTCGACGAGCCCGGGTCGGCCTGGGTGAGCCGTACCCGCAGCCGCTCCCCCAGCGGCAGTGACCCGGCCCCCTCCTCGCTCTTGATGCGGGCGACGACGGCCGGGGACTCCAACTGGACGGTTCCCACGGTGGGTTCGCGTTCCTGTACGTCCACGACGGTGCCGTCGAAGAGTTCGCCGACGCGGTCCTTGAGCAGCGCGGCCTCGACGATGTCGACGCACTCGCGCTCGACCGTGCCCGCGCGGCGGGTGCCCTCGGCCATCCGCTTCGGCAGGTCGGCGAGGGCGGCGAGCACCCACTCCGGCGGTTCCTCCCCTGCTGCCGCCGCCAGGCACAGTTCCGACGCGTAACGGTCGACCAGGCGCCGGAGCGGGGCCGTGCAGTGCGTGTAGGGCGCGGCCACGGCGGCGTGGGTGGTGAGGTCCGGGGTGGCGCCGCCCCGGAAGACCGTGTAGCCCGCGCCGCGCAGCAGCGTCGTGCACTCCTGGAGGAAGGCCGCGTGGTGGGGCAGGTGCGGGTCGAGGGAACGGATCAGCTCGGCGTACGAGACGTGGTGCGGCCAGTCGATGCGCAGCGCCCGCGCGGTACGCCGCAGCCGGCCGACCGCGCCGTCGGGGGCTGCCGGGAGTGTCCGCAGCACGCCCGTGCCGTACGCGAGCATCAGCTCGGCCGCGGCCATGCCCGTGAGGAGGGAGATCTGCGCGTTCCAGCCGTCGGCGGGAAGCGGGGCGCGGTAGGCGAGTTCGTACGCGCCGTCGCGCTCGGTGATCTCCTGCTCGGGGACGTTGAGGGAGATGCCGCCGCGGGCCACTTCCTGTTGTTCGCGGAGGAGTCCGATGTCCTTGAGGAGGGCGAGCGGTTCCTCGGCGGTGCCCGCGTCGAGTTGCTGCTGCACGGACTCGTAGTCGAGCTTGGCGCGGCTGCGGACGAGGGCGCGGCGGACGTCGGTGGCCGTGGGGCGGCCGTCCCCGTCCAGGTCGACGGTCCACAGGACGGCCGGGCAGGTCTGGTCGGGCAGCAGGCTCGCGGCGCCCTCGCTCAGCACCGGCGGGTGGAGGGGGATCTTGCCGTCCGGGAAGTAGAGGGTCGTGACCCTGCGGTGCGCTTCCGCGTCCAGGAGACCGCCCGGTACGACGAAACCAGCGACGTCGGCGATGGCGTACCGCACGCGGTAGCCGTCCGGGCGGCGGGACAGGTGCATCGCCTGGTCGAGGTCGGTGGACGTCGGCGGGTCGATGGTGAAGAGGGGGATGTCCGTCGCGTCGTACGCCGGAAGCGTGGGTTCACGGGCGGCCCGTTCCGCCTCGGCGAGCACCTCCGGCCCGAAGGCCTCGGGTACGTCGAGTTCGGTGCGCAGTGCGCGCAGCGCGGCCCACAGGGGCGCCTCGGCTGCGCCGGTCACACGAATCTGGCGGCGGGGCATAGGGCGAGCGTATGGCGGGGTGCGGCGGGCGGCACCCCGTAGGCTTGCGCGTACCCCTCTCACGTACCGAACGCCGTGCCCAACGCCCTACCCAATGCTCTACCGAATGCCCCAGGGAGAACCGCCGTGCTTGTGCTGCTGCCGCCGTCCGAAGGAAAGGCTCCCTCCGGGCGGGGCACGCCGTTGAAGCCGGAGTCGCTGTCGTTGCCGGGGCTCGCCGAGGCGCGGCAGGCGGTGTTCGAGGAGCTCGTCGAACTCTGCGCGGGCGACGAGGAGAAGGCCCGCGAGGTGCTCGGGCTGAGCGAGGGCCTGCGCGGCGAGGTCGCCAAGAACACGGAGCTGCGGACCGCGGGGGCGCGGCCCGCCGGGGAGATCTACACGGGGGTGTTGTACGACGCCCTCGACCTGGCCTCGCTCGACACGGCGGCCAAGCGGCGGGCGACGCGGTCACTGCTCGTCTTCTCGGGGTTGTGGGGTGCGGTCCGGGTGGCGGACCGGATTCCCTCGTACCGCTGCTCGATGGGTGTGAGGCTGCCGGGCCTCGGGGCGCTGGGCGGGCACTGGCGGGGGCCGATGGCCTCCGTGCTGCCCGAGGTGGCCGGGAGCGGCCTCGTGCTCGACCTGCGGTCCTCCTCGTACGTGGGCGCGTGGAAGCCGAAGGGGGAGGTCGCGGGGCGCACGGCGAGCGTACGGGTGCTGCACGCGCCGACCCGCAAGGTCGTCAGCCACTTCAACAAGGCGACCAAGGGGCGCATCGTCCGCAGCCTCATGCAGTCCGGCGCGGTGCCTTCGGGGCCCGCGGAACTGGTGGAGGCGCTGCGGGATCTCGGGTACGTGGTGGAGGCGGCGGCTCCCGCGGGGGCGGGGCGGGCGTGGATGCTGGACGTGCTGGTGGACGAGATCCACTGAGCGCGCGGGACTACTCGCTCAGCGTTCAGGCGGCTTGCTCAGCGTTCAGGCGGCTTGCTGGGCACGCGAGCCGTCTATTGCAGCATGTGCAACGACCTTTGCGCATGCTGACTGCCGCGGGCAGGATGAGCGCATGGCTTCGACCCTCCCCTCGTCACCGCTGTCCTCCCCCGTGCTCGAACTGGCGCCCGTCGTCCCCGTGGTCGTCGTCGACCACGTCGCGGACGCCGTACCGCTGGCCCGGGCGCTCGTCGCGGGCGGGCTGCCCGCGATCGAGGTGACGCTGCGGACGCCGGTGGCGCTCGACGCGCTCCGGGCGATCGCCGACGCGGTCCCTGAGGCGGTGGTCGGGGCCGGCACGGTCATCTCGCCGGAACAGGTGGCGCAGTCGGTCGCCGCCGGGGCGCGCTTCCTGGTGAGCCCGGGCTGGACGGACGTACTGCTCGATGCCATGAAGGCGTCCGGGGTGCCGTTCCTGCCGGGGGTCTCCACGACGTCGGAGGTCGTGGCGCTGCTGGAGCGGGGCGTGAGCGACATGAAGTTCTTCCCGGCCCAGGCGGCCGGCGGTACGGCGTACCTCAAGTCCCTGGCGGGGCCGCTCCCCCAGGCCCGCTTCTGCCCGACGGGGGGCGTCGGCCCGGCCGTCGCACCGGAGTACCTCGCCCTGCCCAACGTCCTGTGCGTGGGCGGCAGTTGGATGCTTCCGGCGGACGCGATCGCGGCCGGGGACTGGGCACGGGTGGAGACCCTGGCGAGGGAGGCCGCGAGCTTGGGACACGCCCCGAGCTGAGGCGCACCCCTCAGTAGGCGCCCCCGCTCAGCGCAGCGCAGACGTGTCGTTGAGCAGTCGTACGCTCGCGTTGCCGTCCGCGTAGTACGCCACCACCGAGAACGCCGCCGCCGACAGTTCCATGCGGAACAGGGCCTCCGGCGGGGCGCCCAGGGCCAGTCGTACGAGGGTCTTGATGGGCGTGACGTGGGAGACGAGAAGCACGGTGCGGCCGGTGTGCGCCGCGAGCAACTCGTCGCGGGCCGCTGCCACGCGGAGGGCCACCGCCTCGAAACTCTCGCCGCCGTCGGTGGGTTCGGCGTCCGGGGAACTCAGCCAGGCGTTCATGTCGTCCGGGTAGCGCTCGCGGACCTCGGCGAACGTCAGCCCCTCCCAGGCCCCGAAGTCCGTCTCGCGGAGCCCGTCCTCGATCCGTACGTCCAGTCCGAGCCGGGCGGCGACGATCGCCGCGGTCTCGCGGCAGCGGGCGAGGGGGGACGAGATGACGTCCTGTACGGTCCCGCGCGCGGCGAGTGCGGTCGCGACGCGCTCCGCCTGGTGGCGGCCCGTGTCCGACAGCGCGGGGTCGCTGCCGCCGCTTCCGGAGAACCGCTTCTGGGGGGTCAGGGGTGTCTCGCCGTGCCGGAGCAGTACGAGGGTGGTGGGGGTGCCGAGGTCCGGAGGGGCGCCTCCGGTGGCCGGTGCCTCGGAGGCCACGTTCCGTGCGGCTCGGATGTCGTCGGTGTCGGGGGTGGCGGCGGTCGACTGCGGGCGGGCCGTCCGGGGCTGGGCGCGCAGTTCCCCGCGCCCCTTGGTGGGCACCGCCGGCCTCGCGGTGCGACCCGCGTCCAAGTCCGCCGTCGACTGCGACGGTGACCACTGTTCGCCGCGCTTGCCCGCGTCCATCGCCTCGTTGGCCAAGCGGTCCGCGTGCTTGTTCTCGGCGCGGGGGATCCACTCGTACGTGACCTGGCCGGCCGGGAGGACGGAGCGGGCCTCCGCCGCGAGGGGGCGCATGGCGGGGTGTTTGATCTGCCAGCGGCCCGACATCTGCTCGACCACGAGCTTGGAGTCCATGCGGACCCGCACGGTGGCCGTGGGGTCGAGGTCGCGGGCCGCTCGCAGGCCCGCGACGAGGCCGCTGTACTCGGCGACGTTGTTCGTGGCGACGCCGAGATACTCCGCCGCCTCGGCCAGCGTCTCCCCCGTCACCGCGTCGATGACGACGGCTCCGTAGCCCGCGGGCCCCGGGTTTCCCCGGGAACCCCCGTCCGCCTCGACGATCAACTCGCGCAAGCCGAAGGCTCCTTACAGACGGCAAACCATTACAAAGACCTACTACAGACCCGACTCCGACGTACGGATCAGGATGCGGCGGCAGTTCTCGCAGCGCAGGACCGTGTCCGGGGCCGCCGCCTTCACGTCGTTCACCTCGGTGATGTTGAGCTCCAGCCGGCAGCCCTCGCAGCGGCGCTGGTAGAGACGGGCCGCGCCGACGCCGCCCTGCTGCTCGCGGAGCTTCTCGTAGAGCTTGAGGAGGTCGGCGGGGACGGAGCCCGCGATGACCTCGCGCTCCTTCGTCGCCGACGCGGCCTCGCCGTCGAGGGTCTCCTGCGCGGCGTCCCGGCGGGCCGTCGCGTCGTCGATCTTCGACTGGACGGACGAGACCCGCTCGGTCAGCTCGGCGACGCGCTCCTGCGCGGACTCGCGGCGCTCCATGATCTCCAGGACGACGTCCTCCAGGTCACCCTGGCGCTTGGCGAGGGACGCGATCTCGCGCTGGAGGTTCTCCAGGTCCTTGGAGGACGTGGCGGCGCCGGAGTCGAGGCGCTGCTGGTCGCGGGAGGCGCGCTGGCGCACCTGGTCGACGTCCTGCTCCGCCTTGGTCTGCTCGCGGGAGCAGTCGCTCTCCTCGGTCTGCGAGGCGACGAGCAGGTCCCGCAGCTGTGTGAGGTCCTTGGTCAGCGACTCGATCTCGGCGTGCTCGGGCAGCGACCTCCGCTTGTGCGCGAGCTGCTGCAGGCGGGCGTCGAGGGACTGGACGTCGAGAAGTCGGATCTGGTCGGCGGGCGCGGCGTTCAGTTGGGGGCTCCAGGTGAAGGGGAGTGGGAGTTCCACGGGTCGGTGACCGTCTTCGAGACATGGACCCGCAGGTCCCAGCCGTGACGGTCGGAAATCTCGTCGAGCTGGGCGGCGGCCAGCTCGCACCAGGGCCACTCGGTGGCCCAGTGCGCCGCGTCGAGCAGCGCGAGGGGACTGTGGGCGCGGGCTTCCGACGCCGGGTGGTGGCGCAGGTCCGCGGTGAGGAAGGCGTCCACGCCGACGGCGCGTACGTCGGCGAAGAGGCTGTCGCCCGAGCCGCCGCTGACCGCGACGGTCCGCACGAGCGCCTCGGGGTCGCCCGCGACGCGGATGCCCTGCGCGGTGGCGGGCAGCCGCTCGGCGGCGCGGGCGGCGAACTCGCGGAGGGTCAGCGGATGGTCCAGCTCGCAGACCCGGCCGAGGCCCCGGCGGCCGTCGGCGTCGGCGGGGTCCGGCACGAGGGGGCGCACGACGCGGAGGTCCAGGGCTCCGGCGAGGGCGTCGCTCACGCCCGGGTCGGCGCGGTCGGCGTTCGTGTGGGCGACGTGCAGCGCGATGTCGTTCTTGATGAGGGTGTGCACGACGCGGCCCTTGAAGTTCGAGGCCGCGACCGTCGTCGTACCGCGCAGATAGAGCGGGTGGTGGGTGACCAGCAGATCGGCGTCCAGCTTCACCGCCTCGTCCACGATCTCCTGGACCGGGTCGACGGCGAAGAGTACGCGGGAGACCTCCTGGTCGGGGTCTCCGCAGACCGTCCCGACCGCGTCCCAGTCCTCCGCGCTCGCGGGGGGCCAGAGAGCGTCGAGCGCGGCGATGACTTCAGACAGACGGGGCACGAACAAAAGGCTACCTGCCTTGTGTCCGTGCCCCACCGGTCGCGGGCTACTTGACCAGGTGTGACCGGGCGACCCCGCTCCAGGCCCCGGCTCGAACCGAGCCGCCGGGCCCTACTTGGCGAGGAAGCCCCTGAGGTCGTCGAGCACCTTGTCGGCCGCGGTGACGCCGAGGCCGAGGTACCAGGTCTCGTCGGGTACGTCCTTGGCCTGGCCGTCCGCGACCGCGCCGAGCTTCTTCCAGAGCGGGTTGTCCTCGGCGGTGGAGCGGTCGGTCTTCTTGGCGTCGCCGTAGACACCGGTGAAGATCCAGTCGGCGTCGGCGTCGTCGATCCGCTCCGGGCTGATCTCCGCCGCGAGGTCGTTGATCTGCTGGTTCTTGGGGCGTGGGATGCCGACGTCCTCAAGGATCGTGCCGATGAAGGACGCCTTCGCGTAGAGGCGGATCATGCCCGGCATGTAGCGGAGCATGGTGACGGTCGGCTTGTCGGGGCCGAGTTCGTCGCCGAGGGCCTTGGCCTTCTTCTCGTACGCGGCGAGCTTCGTCTTCGCCTCGGCCGTCCTGTCCAGCGCCGCCGCGTTGAGGAGGTAGTTCTCCTTCCAGGTGAAGCCCGGACGGATGGAGAACACGGTGGGGGCGATCTTGGAGAGCTGCGGGTAGAGCTTGGCGGCGCGCAGCTCGCTGCCGAGGATCAGGTCGGGCTTCAGGCCCGCGATCGCCTCCAGGTTGAGGGCGTTGATCGTGCCGATGTCCTTGGGGCCGCCCGCGTCCTTCTTCAGGTACGAGGGAATCCCCGCCGAGCCCTCGGTGGGCGCCCAGCCGACGGGCTTCACGCCGAGGGAGACGACGTTGTCGAGCTCGCCGACGTCGAGGACGACGACCCGCTCGGGCCGGGCCTTCAGCTCGGTCTCGCCCATCGCGTGCTCGATCGTGCGGGGGAACTCGCCGGCCTTGGCGGTCGTCCCCATCCTGGCCGTCTCCTCGGCCGCCTTCGCGAAGTCCTCGCCGCCGGTGGCGACGGACTTGCTGCCGGCGCCGTTGTCGGACTTTCCGGAGCCGGAACCCGAGTCCGAGTCGCCCGACCCGCAGGCGGCGAGCGAGAGAGCGGCCGCCACGGCGAGGGCGACGGCGGCGGAACCACGGCGTCGTAGGGACATCAGGCACACACTCCGGTGGTTCATGGTCAGGTTCGGGTTCACGTTTTCCCGTTCGGGACCGGGCTCGTGCCGCCCCGACCCCGGCGACGCACGAGGGCACGGCGGGGAACTCAGGAACCCCACAGACAGTACTCAAGCGCCACTTAGGCAGCCCTAACCATAGACCGCCCCGCCCCCGCTCAGCACACCCGCCCTCGTTCCCTCAGGTGAATCAGAAACGGGCCACTCTTATGTGTGAAGCCGTCACCTGCGGGTCCCACGCCTGTGCGTGCGAAAACTAGGTTTCGTGCCCGGAGGTGACCGAACGATGACGGCCTGTGCCTCCCCCGAGGTCTCGACTTCGCTCGAGCAGGGGGGAACCCCATCGTCCGCGGCGGTGAACGAGAACGAATGGGCCGCGCGAGCAGGGTGCGTGATCACCGTCGACGGGTCGTACGCGGCCCGCCTGGCCCGCAGCGGCGACTCCTGGTTCCCGGAGCGCTGGACCCTGGACGGCCCCGAGCCGTACGCCGTGCCGCTGCCCGGCAACCAGCCGGAGGAGCCCGGCACGGAGGTGCTGCCGATGGCGGACGGGCGGGTGCTCATCCACCGCCTCGTCGACGGACGGCACACGTTCTCGCTGCTGTACCCGACGGGCCCGGGGACGGGTGAGGTACTGCTCGGCGCGGTGGAATGCCCGGACGTGGGCACGGAGTTGCGGCTGCTGCCGCCCGCTCCGGCCGGCACCCGTGCGTACGCCCTTGCCGTGGGCCGGAGTTCGACCGCCGTGTGGCTGGTCGCGGGCGGCGCCTTCGGGCCCGAACATCTCGCGGAGGTACCGGGCCGCTGCTCGGGCGGGGTGTGGCTGGGCGGCGGGGACCGACTGCTCGCGCTGGACCGGCAGTTGGACGGCCGGACCAAGACGGTCGTGGTCGATCTGGAGCGCGGGGGCGAGGTGTCGCCGCTGCTGCAGATCTCCGAGCAGAGCAACGACCGGCTGCTCCTCGCGGACGCCGACAGCGGGCTGCTCCTGATCCGCTCGGACGCGCCGTCTCCCGGCCAGGAGCGGCTCGGCTGGGGCGTGTTGGGGAGCACGCTCCCGGTGCGCTTCCCGGAGTACCTGCAACTGCCCGGCCGCGCGGTCACTCCGTTCGCGATCCAGCCGGGGCAGGTGCTCACCCCGGAGAGCTGCGCGGTCGCCCTGCGGATCGGCGGCCCCCGGGGCAGCTGGCTCGGCGTGTGGCGTCCCGCCGAGCGGTATCTCCATCAACTGCCCGCGCCCAACGGCTGGTTGGCGGGCTCGGGCCAGTGGACCAGGGACGGGGTGCTCCATCTGCCGTACGCGACGGGGGCGGTGCCGTGCGGCGTGGCACGGGTGGGAGCACCCACGGGGGCGGGGGACGGGGGCCCGGGGGGTCCGGACCGTACGGCTGAGGCGCGGGGGGACGCGTCACGGGGGCTGTCGGTCACGGGTCCTCCGGAGCCCGCGGCGGCCCGTCCCGTACCACTCCAACAGGCACCCCTGACCGGACGCCTGATGGCGAACGCGTTCGCGGGCCGCCGGTTGGCACAGGCGGCGGGCCCGGGAGCGGGACGGCCAACCGGCCCGGGCTCGGGGCCGGTTGGCGCGGCGGGCGGCGCGGACTGGGCCGCCACCCAGGCCACGGAGCCGATCCGCAGGGAGGGCACGGGCTGGACTGCCGTGGAGGGTAGGGGGCAGGCCCGCAGAGAGGGCACCGGCTGGACTACCGTCGAAGACACCGGGCAGGCCCGCAGGGACGGCACCGGCTGGACTGCCGCCGAGGACACGGAGCGCGTCCGCAGAGAGGGCACCGGCTGGACTGCCGTTGAGAACACAGGGCAAGCCCGCAGGGACGACACCCGCTGGACTGCCGTCGAAGGCACGCAGCAGGCGAGCGCGGAGGGTGCAGGTCACTCGGCCGCCGAGCACGCGGGCCCTGCGACCGCCGAGGGTGCGAGCCCCGTGCCCGGCGACGTCACCGGCCGTACGAGCGCTGAGGGCGCGGGCCGTGCACCCGTCGAAGGTGCCGGCGGTGCGGCTGCCGGAAGTTCCCTTCACATGGTCCCGGCGGACACGGAAAGCACCCTTCGCATGATCCCGATCGACCCGGAAAGCCCCAGCCCCATGGCCGCTGAGGGAGCCGGCGGCACCGGCGGGGCTCCCGCTGAAAGCATTCGCCCAGCAGCCCAGGCGTCAGCCCAGACGGCGGTCCGGGCAGCGGTCCAACTGCCGGCCCAGGCGGCGGTTCAGGCGGTGCCCCCGCCCGGAGCTCCCTCTGAGGCCCGGCCCACCCCGCCCCCGGCCCCGCCTCCGCTCCCTCCCCCTCCCCCGGTGAACCCACTCCAAGTCGAGCAGGTGAGTACCGAGTGCCCGCCGGCCCTCCGTGCTCTCCGCGCCCTCCGGGTGAGTGCCGAAACGACGCCCCCTTCCGCTCCTCTCAAAGTGACCACCGAGTAGCCCCAACCACCCCTCAGCACTGTCACACCCGCCCGTTAGACTCGCCCGCGCTGTACCGAAGGATCTTGTTGACACGGGGTGATTTTCCACATGAGCGACACGAACACGATGGAGACGACGGCCACCGACCCGCGGGCGACGGTGGCCCAGGCAGCAGACGACGGTGGCCACGGCCGGCACCGGGGGCCCGTCTCCGCGCAGGAGGGCGAGGCGACCCCTCGCGGCCGGCACCGTAAGCCCGCCGAGCACGGCGACACGGGGGCCTGACGACCTCAGGTCCGAAGCGTCACACGGCCCCGCCCGACACTCGTCGGGCGGGGCCGCTGCGTGCGAGCACCACAACCGGGCTCCCGCGTGGTCACTCGTGCTTGAGGCCCAGCACCTCCGCCGCCGCGAACGTCTCCCCCGTCGGCCGGTCCGCGTAGTGCGGTGTGAGGAGCGCGTCGAGTTCGTCGTATGTGAAGGCGTCCTGCTTGGTGTCGAACTTGGCGGCCACGCGGGGCCGTTCGACGACCGCGACCATCCCGCCGTGCACGACGAGGAGCTGGCCGTTGACGTGCGCGGCCGCGGGCGAGGCCAAGTAGCCGACGAGCGGGGCGACATGCTCGGGAGCGAGCGGGTCGAGCCGGTCCTCGGACGCGTCGCCCGCCGGTTCCTGGAAGCCCGCGAAGACGTCCGCCGTCATCCGGGTCCGGGCGCGCGGGCAGATGACGTTCGCCGTGACGCCGTACTTCGTGAGCGCCAGTGCCGTCGAGGTGGTGAGCCCGACGATTCCGCCTTTCGCGGCGGCGTAGTTGGGCTGTCCCGCGGAGCCCGCGAGGAACGCCTCCGAGGAGGTGTTCACGATCCGCCCGTACACCGGCGCGTCCGCCGCCTTGGACCGGGCCCGCCAGTGCGCGGCCGCGAAGTGGGTGGTGTTGAAGTGGCCCTTCAGATGGACCCGGATCACCGAGTCCCACTCGTCCTCGGACATCGAGAAGACCATCCGGTCGCGCAGGATGCCTGCGTTGTTGACGAGGATGTCCAGCTGTCCGAACTCGGCCACCGCCAACTCGATCAGTTCCCGGGCCTGTTGGTGGTCGGCCACGTCCCCGGTGTGCGCGACGGCGCGACCGCCCGCCGCCCGGATCTCGGCGACGACCTCATCGGCGGGCGTGCCGGACGCGTCGCCGGAGCCGTCCCGGCCGGGCTGTCCGAAGTCGTTGACGACGACGGCGGCACCGAGCCGGGCGAGCTCCAGCGCCTCCGCCCGGCCCAGGCCGCGGCCGGCGCCCGTGACGACCGCGGACCGGCCCTCAAGTGGCAGTGACATCAAGGTCCTTTCAGGGATCGGCAGTTCGAGGTCCCGTATCGACGGGCGCTCAACGGACGGGCGCCAGATCTCGATGCACAGGCGCCAGATCTCGACGCACGGGCGTCAGATCTCGATGCACGTACGCAGCGCCACACCCGTACGCATCTGGTCGAGCGCCTCGTTGATGTCGCTCAGCGGCACCCGGTGGGTGATCAGCCCCTCCAGGTCGATGCGCCCGGCCCGCCAGAGGGCGACGGTCCGCTCGTAGGACCGCAGGACGTCCCCGCCGCCGTACATGGACGGCAGGATCCGCTTCTCGTCGAAGAACAGCTCGAACATGTTGAGCTGGAGGTGGTCGTCCATGGCGCCCGCGCCGACGACGACCAGGGTGCCGCCGCGGCGGGTGTTGTCGTACGCCGTGCGGGCGGTGGCGGAGCGGCCGACGACCTCGAAGACATAGTCGAAGCCCTCGCCGGCGGTCACCGTCTGCTTGGCGTCGGGGAGTTCGTCGGGCGACACGGCCCTGGTGGCGCCGAACTTCAGCGCGGCCTCGCGGCGGGAGGCGACCGGGTCGACGGCGACGATCTCGGCGGCGCCCTTGAGCCGGGCGCCCTGGATCGCGGAGATGCCGACGCCTCCGCAGCCGATGACGGCGACCGACGAACCGGCTTCCACGTCCGCGGTGTTGAGGGCTGCGCCGAGTCCGGTGGTAACGCCGCAGCCGATGAGGGCGGCGATGTCGAAGGGCACGTCTTCCGGGATCGGCACGGCGCAGCCCGCGTCGACGACGACCTCCTCGGTGAAGGTGCCGGTGCCCGCGAAGCCGAACAGATCACCGCCGGGGCGCTTGAAGTTGGGCGTGCCCGCGTTCATGAACCCGGCCAGACACAGCTGGGTCTGGCCGCGCTTGCAGGCGGGACAGGCTCCGCAGGCGGGCAGCCAGCAGACGACGACCCGGTCGCCGGGCTTGACGTTGGTGACGCCCTCGCCGACCTCCAGGATCTCGCCCGCCCCTTCGTGCCCGGGGACGAACGGCGCGGGCTGCGGCAGCACCCCGGCCATCGCGGAGAGGTCCGAGTGGCACAGGCCGGTGGCCCGCACCCGGATCCTCACCCGGCCGGGTCCGAAGCCCGTCGCCTCGACGTCGTCGAGTATCTCCAGCTTGTCCTGGCCTATCTCGTGCAGTACGGCTGCGCGCATGGTGCGGCTCCCCTCGGAAACGTACGTACGACACTCAGGTGTGCCGACACTCGGATGCGGGACTCACGTGCGGTGCCCGTGAGCGGTACTCATGGGCGGTACTCATGGGCCGTGCTCAAGGGCGGGTCCTACGGCTCAGGTGCAGGGCTCAGCTGTGCTCCACGACGGTGTCGGCGAGGACCGGTGCGTCGTCCCGGTCGGCGGCGCCCACCGTCACCCGGACCGTGCCGTCCCCCTGCCACATGCGGATGCGCAGCGTCTCGCCCGGGTACACGACCCCGGCGAAGCGCGTGGCGTAGGAGCGGACCCGGCCGACGTCGCCACCGAGTGCCGTGTCCACGACGGCCTTCAGCGTCATCCCGTACGTGCACAGCCCGTGCAGGATCGGCCGGTCGAAGCCGGCGAGCTTGGCGAACTCGGGGTCGGCGTGCAGCGGGTTCCAGTCGCCGGAGAGCCGGTACAGGAGCGCCTGGTCCTCGCGGATCGGGCGCTCGACCGTCCTGTCCGGATCGCCTGTCGGCGGTTCGGGTCGGGTGGAGGGGCCGCGGTCGCCGCCGAAGCCGCCTTCGCCGCGTACGAAGATCTGGGCGTCGTTGGTCCACAACGGGCCCTCGTCGTCGGCGACATCGGTGCGCATGACGAGGACGGCGGCCTTGCCCTTGTCGTACACGGCCGCGATCCGCCCGGTGGCGGTCGCCCGGCCCTCGACGGGGATCGGGCGGTGCAGCGTGATGCTCTGGCCGCCGTGCAGGACGTGCGCGAGGTTCACGTCGACGCCCGGCATGGAGAGGCTGTTGATCACGCCCGGTGAGCCGGCGCCCGCAACGGTGGCGAAGCTCGGCAGTACGTGCAGCCGCGACTCCAGGGTGTAGCGCAGCTCGTCGGGGTCCGTCGCGGGGCTGTCCTTGTCGGGGTTCGCGCCGGCGCCGAGGCCGAGGTGGTAGAGCTGGACGTCCTTGTGACCCCAGGCGATCCCGGCGGACCGGGGCTCGGCCGCGAGAGCCTGGGCAACGTCGATGGGCATGGGGCTCCTGACTGCTGGCGGGGAAGACCCCGATGCGGCCGTCCGCACCGTCGGCCGCACCGAGGTCGACACTGAGCCGAGGAACCCGCCTGTTCTAGAACGCGTTCCAGTCCGGCGACCACCTGTATAGCTCAGGGCCCGGCACATGTGAAGACTCCTGACGGCATGTCAGATGGGTGGCGCGGACGCGACAGTGACAGCGGCAGTGACATTTGTCCTGCCCGAGTCCGTACATTGCGCATCTGCCGCGCCGGCCCCCGGATTCGTAGCGTCGTACCCATGACGAAGACGGGGACGAGGACGCGGTCGAAGACGATGGCCGACACGACGGGGACGGCGGCGGCGACCACGGCGGACGGGGGCGCGGACCAGGCCGTTTCCTTCGCGGGGGCAGTCAAGGCCTTCGGTGCGGTACGGGCCGTGGACGGTGTCGACCTGGAGATCGCGCGCGGCGAGACGGTCGCTCTGCTGGGCCGCAACGGCGCCGGCAAGTCCAGCACGATCTCACTCCTGCTGGGGCTGAACGACCCGGACGAGGGCGTCGTACGCCTCTTCGGCGGCACTCCGGAGGAAGCCGTACGGGCGGGTCGCGTGGGCGCGATGCTCCAGGACGGCCGGCCGGTGCCGCGGGTGACGGTGGGTGAACTGGTCGGGTTCGTGGCCGGTACGTATCCCGCGCCGATGCCCGTCGCCGAGGCGCTGGAGCTGGCGGGCATCGCCGAGCTGGCCGGGCGGCGCGTGGACCGGCTCTCCGGGGGCCAGACGCAGCGGGTGCGGTTCGCCGTCGCGCTCGTCGGGAACCCCGCGCTGATCGTGCTCGACGAGCCGACCGCGGCGCTGGACGTGGAGGCGCGGTACGCCTTCTGGGACTCGATGCGGGCGTTCACGCGGCGCGGTCACACCATCCTCTTCTCCACCCACTACCTGGAGGAGGCGGACGCCAACGCCGACCGGATCGTCGTCATCGACCACGGGCGGATCGTCGCCGACGGCACCGCCGAGCAGCTCAAGCGGGCCGCGGGCGGCAGCCTCGTCGCCTTCGACCTCGCCGGCGCCGGCACGGACGGGCTGGCGGCCCTGCCCGGTGTGGTCTCCGTGGAGGTGCGCGGGGACCGGGCGCGGCTGCGGACCGACGACTCGGACGCGACGGTGATCGCGCTCGCCGAGCGCGGCGCGATACGCGCCCTGGAGGTCGTGCCGGCCTCGCTGGACGACGCGTTCCTCGCCCTGACCTCCTCCGACGCCTCTGCCCCCGCCCGTACCTTCCTGGAGACGGTGTGATGCTCGACTATCTGCGGCTCGAAGTGCGCCGGACGCTGCGCGACACCGGCTTCGTGATCGGCGGGGTCGTGATGCCGGTGGTGATGTATCTGCTGTTCACGAACCTCGACGGCGCCGACCGCGACTGGCGGACCGTCTCGATGATCGGCATGGCGGCGTACGGCGCGATGGGCTCGGCCCTGAACACCGGTGGCGGGGTCGCCGAGGACCGGACCGTCGGCTGGCTGCGGCAGTTGCGGATCACGCCGATGAGCCCGCGCCAGGTCGTGATGGGCCGGGCGCTCACAGGCGCGGTGACGGTGCTGCCCGCGATCGTCGCGGTCCTCGTGGCGGGCTGCCTGATCAACGGCGTACGGCTGGACGCCTGGAAGTGGGCGGCGATCGCGCTGCTGCTGTGGCTCGGCTCGATCCCCTTCACCCTGCTCGGCCTCGGCAACGGCTACCGGCTGACCGCGCAGGCCACGGGTGTGATGAACATGGTGTGCAACCTGACGCTCGCGGTGATCGGCGGCCTGTGGTTCCCGGTGAGCCTCTTCCCCTCCTGGCTCCGGTCCCTTTCCTCCTACGCACCCACGAACCGGTTCGCGCAGCTCGGCACGTCGGTCGCCGACGGACACGCGCCCGCGCTCGGGGCGGTGCTGGTGCTGACCGGGTGGCTGCTGGCCTTCGGCTCGTACGCTGTGGTCTCGTACCGCAGGACCGCGCGGACCGTCTGAACGGGGGCTGAGGACATGTCGTGGTCGCGAAGGACCAGCTGCCGGATGGCCGAGTTGCAGGAGTCGCGGACCGACCGGAAGGCCGAACGGAACGCGTTCGTGGCCGACCAGAAGGCCGCACGGAAGACCGGAAAGCTCCCGGAGCACCTGGGCCCGCCGCCCAGCGGTTTCTCGCTCCTCCCCTGGCTTCTGATGGGCATAGGCGCCTTCTCCAACCTCTTCCAGGGCAAGACCCCGAACCCGTGGATCGGCGGCATCGGCCTCCTCGTCTTCAACTCCCTCTACATCCACGTGGTGTTCCGCGCCTTCACGAAGGAGGCGCGCGAGGCCCGCTCCACCCGGGGCGCGCTGGTCGCGCTGGGCGTGGTGACCTGTCTCCTCGGCGGTCTGTACGGCGGCAGCTGGCTGCTCTTCTTCCCGCTGCTCGGCCTGGCCGCGGGCGCCATCGTCCGTGGGCCGTGGCTCGGCAGGACCGGCATCGGGCTGAGCGCGCTCGCGGGTGTCGTGGCCGGGCTGCGGGACGGCTGGGGCGCGGTGAACGTCGCGTACGGCACGTTCCTGTCCACCATGGTGACCGCGGCGATCCTCTCCCTGTCGGACGCCGTACGTGAACTGCGCGCGGCCCGCGAGGAGTTGGCCCGCCAGGCCGTGGAGAAGGAACGCCTTCGCTTCTCCCGTGACCTGCACGACCTCCTCGGCCACACCCTCTCCGTCATCGTCGTGAAGTCGGAGGCGGCCCGTCGGCTCGCGCCCCGCGACATGGACGCGGCGCTGGTCCAGGTCTCCGACATCGAGTCCGTCGGCCGCCAGGCGCTCACCGAGATCCGCGAGGCGGTCACCGGCTACCGGGACGGCAGCCTGGCCACGGACCTCGACCGGGCCCGCTCGGCCCTCCAGGCCGCCGGTATCGAACCGGTCGTCCGCCAGTCCGGGCCGCCGCTCGCCGCCCAGACCGAGGTCCTGCTCGGCTGGGTCGTCCGCGAGGCGGTCACCAACGCGGTGCGCCACAGTGGCGCGGGGCGCTGTGAGATCACGGTGGACGGTTCGGCAGAGCACGTTCGGCTGCGCGTCACGGACGACGGTCGTGGGGTGGCGCCGCCGGCCGCGCCGGAATCGGCCGTGCCCGGCATCGGCGGTACCGGGCTGAAGGGGCTGACCGAGCGGCTCGCTGCGGCGGGGGGCTCGTTGGAGGCGGGGCCCGGGGCGCGGAACGGGTTCACTGTGACGGCGGAGCTTCCGGTGGATCTGGGCGAGCGGACGGGGATGGCGGAACCGGTGGAGGCCGCTCGGTAGGTGCGGGTCAGCTCCGCCGGGGGGTGTGTTTTCGGCCGCGGGTGAGTGGGAGCTGGGGTGCGCGGTTCCCCGCGCCCCTGAAAGGCAGGGGTGCGGAACTTCGCGACCAGCACCCACCGGGCCCGTAGCCATCGACGCACCCCGGCTGAGCCCTACTCTTGGGCCGTGAACGAGATGCCCCGGGATCACCGGCCCGCCAAGTCCATCCGCGTGCTGCTCGCCGAGGACCAGGGGATGATGCGGGGCGCCCTCGCCCTGCTCCTCGGTCTGGAGGCGGACATCGAGGTGGTGGCGCAGGTCGGGACGGGGGACGCGATCGTGGGGGCGGCCCTGGAGTCGCGGCCGGACGTGGCGCTGCTGGACATCGAACTGCCCGGGATCAGCGGCCTGGACGCCGCCGGGCTGCTCCGGGACGAGGTGCCCGACTGCCGGGTGCTGATCCTCACCACCTTCGGCCGGCCGGGGTATCTGCGGCGGGCCATGGAGGCGGGCGCCGCGGGGTTCCTCGTCAAGGACGGGCCCGTGGAGGAACTGGCCGAGGCGATCCGCCGGGTGCTGACCGGCGAGACGGTCATCGATCCCGCGCTCGCCGCCGCCGCGCTGGGTGCCGGGCCCAATCCGCTCACCGCCCGCGAGTGCGACGTACTGAAGGCCTCGGTGGACGGCGCTACGGTCGCCGACATCGCGTCCAAGCTCCACCTCTCCGAGTCGACCGTCCGCAACTACCTCTCGTCGGCGATCGGCAAGACGGCGACGCGGAATCGCATGGAGGCCATGCGGGAGGCTCGCCAGCAGGGGTGGCTCTGAGCGGGGGTGTGTTTTCGGTGCGAGTGGGTGGGGGGCTGGAGTGCGCGGTTCCTCGCGCCCCTGAAGAGCATGGGGTACCGCTCGCCTTCAGGGGCGCGAGGAACCGCGCACCCCAGCCACGCCCCACCCGCACCGCACCTCATCCCCGCCCCGCAACCCCCCGCGGAAGCCACACCAGCATCAGCACAACACCCCCGAGCAACACACACCCACCCGTGCGGAACACCAGCGCGTACCCCTCCGCCAGCGCCTCCGGCGAGACCCCGCCCCCGGTCCGCGCCGCGGCGATCGTCGCCATCACGGAGAGCCCCAGCGAACCACCCATCGTGCGGGACGTGTTGATCAGCCCCGACACCAGCCCCGCCTCCCCCGGCTCCGCCCCCGACGTGGCCAGCGCGGCGAGCGGCGTCGCGGACAGCCCGGCGCCGAGCATCATCAGGATCCCGGGGAACATGATCGCGGTGAGGTACGCGCCGTCGGCGGTCATCGTGGACTGCCAGCCGAACCCGGCGGCGGCCACCAGCGCCCCGAGCACCGCGACGTTCCGCGCTCCCACGACGGGCATCAGACGCGGCGCGACCTTCGAGCCGAGGATCACCGCGAGCGAGCTGGGCACGAGCGCGAGTCCGGCGTCCAGCGGCGAGTAGCCGAGCACGTTCTGCGCGTACAGCGTCATGAAGAACCACATGCAGAACATCGCCGAGCCGCACAGGAACATCGCCACGTTCGCCGAGGACACGGACCTCAGCCGGAACAGCCTCAGCGGCATCAGCGGCGCCTTCGTCCGCGCCTCGACGAGCAGGAACAGCCCGATCAGGGCGGCCCCGGCGGCCAGTGGCACCAGGGTCGCGGCCGAGGTCCACCCCTCGGCCTCGGTCTGCACGATCCCGTACGCGAGGGTCGCGAGGCCGGCCGTCACCAGCAGGGCCCCCGGCAGGTCGAGCCGCCGACGCTCACCGGCCCGGCTCTCGACGAGCCAGAGCAGGGCGCCGGCCAGCACCACCGCGCCGATGGGCACGTTGATCAGCAGGACCCAGCGCCACGACAGCCCGTCGACCAGGACCCCGCCGACGAGCCCGCCCGCCGCGCCGCCGCCCCCGCCGACGGCGGTCCAGGTCGCGATGGCCCGGGCGCGTGCCGCGCCCTCGGGCACGGCCGACGTCAGGATCGTCAGCGTCGAGGGCGCGAGCACCGCCGCCCCGAGGCCCTGCACGGCCCGTGCGGCCAGCAGCTGCCAGCCCTCCTGGGCGAGCCCGCCCGCGAGCGAGGCCAGCGTGAACAGCGCGAGCCCGATCAGGAACATCCGCTTGCGGCCGTACAGGTCGCCGGCCCGCCCGCCGAGCAGCATGAATCCGGCGAAGGCGATCGTGTACGCGTTGACGACCCACTGGAGCCCCGGGGCGCTCAGCCCCAGGTCGGCCCGCATCGACGGCAACGCCGTATTGACCACGGACACATCGAGGACGACGAGGAACTGTCCCGCGCAGGCGAGTGCGACCACCACCCAGGTGGGCGGCGCGGCACGACCGGACACGGGTATCTCTGCGGCGGTTCTGAGGGTGGGCATGGGTGTCATGCTCGCAGCGACCCCGTGCCCCGTACATCGGAATTTCGCTGCACGCCCGTCCGCCGCAGGACCTAGGACCTCTGTCGCCCTCTCCCACCCGCCCGGCCCGCCTATCCCCGCCTCAGCAGGGTCACGACCGCCGCGCCCCCGAGCCCGATGTTGTGGGCGAGGCCCACGCGCGCGTCCGTCATCTGCCGGGCCGCCGCCTCGCCCCTCAACTGCCATACCAGCTCGGCGACTTGGGCGATCCCGGTGGCTCCCAGAGGATGCCCCTTCGAGATGAGGCCGCCCGAGGGGTTCACCACCCAGCGCCCGCCGTACGTCGTCGCGCCCGACTCCACGAGCTTCCCGGACTCGCCCTCCTCGCACATGCCGAGCGCCTCGTACGTCAGCAGTTCGTTGACGGAGAAGCAGTCGTGGAGTTCCACGACGTCGACGTCCTCGATGCCGAGCCCTGCCCTCTCGTACACCTGCCGGGCGGCGGCCCGGGACATCGGCTGCCCGACGACGTCGATGCACGAACCGGACGCGAACGACTCCTCCGTGTCCGTCGTCATCGCCTGCGCGACGATCTCCACGGCCCGCTCCCCCAGCCCGTGCCGTTCCACGAACCGCTCCGACACGACGACGGCCGCGGCGGCCCCGTCCGAGGTGGGCGAGCACTGGAGTTTGGTGAGCGGCGCGTGCACGGTACGCGCGGCGAGGATCTCGTCGACCGAGTAGACGTCCTGGAACTGGGCGTAGGGGTTGTTCGCCGAGTGCCGGTGGTTCTTGGCTCCCACGGCCGCGAGCTGCGCCTCCGTCGTGCCGTACTTCTCCATGTGCTCGCGCGCCGCATCGCCGAAGATCTGGGCGGTGGGCGGCGTCATCTCGAAGCCGTGCCGCGCCGCCATCACGGCGTAATGACGCGCAACCGGTGACGTCTTGAAGTCGCCGCCGTCGGCCCCGCCCCCGAGCGCGCCCCGCGCCATCTTCTCGAACCCCACCGCCAGTACGCAGTCGCTCGCGCCGCCCTCCACGAACTGCCGGGCGAGCATCAGCGCGGTCGAGCCGGTCGCGCAGTTGTTGTTCACGTTGTAGACGGGCACTCCGCTCAGGCCGAGTTCGTAGACGGCCCGCTGTCCGGCCGTGGAGGCCTGGAAGCAGTAGCCGACGGGCACCTGCTCCACGGCGTCGTAGGAGATCCCGGCGTCCGCGAGGGCGCCCGTGCCCGCCTCCCGGACCATGTCCCAGTACTGCCAGTCCCTGGTCTCCGGCTTCTCGAACTTGGTCATGCCCACACCGACGACGTATGCCTTCATGACTCTCCCCGGTCTCCCGTTCACTGGTCCCTCGGCAGGCCGAGGATGCGCTCCGCGACCACGTTCAGCTGCACCTGCGTCGTCCCGCCGGCGATGGTCAGACACCGGCTGAGCAGGAATCCGTGCACGGCCCGTTCCCCGGCGCCCTCGCGCAACGCGCCTGCCGGGCCGAGTAGTTCGAGTGCCAGCTCGGCGACCTTCTGCTGGTGCGCGGTCTGGACGAGCTTGCGTACGGAGGCACCGGCGCCCGGCTCCACGCCGGAGACCTGCCGCATGGTCGTACGGAGTCCGATGCAGCCCAGCGCGTGGGCCTCCGCGATCAGGGTTCCGACGCGTTCCCGCACGGTGTCGTCGAGGCCGGCGGAACGGGCGACGATCGCTTCGAGGCCGGTGCCGAAGGTCAACTGGTCGGCCATGTGGACGCGTTCGTTGCCGAGGGTGTTGCGCGCGACCCGCCAGCCGTCGTCGACCGAACCGACCACGGCGTCGGCGGGCAGCACCACGTCGTCGAAGTAGACCTCGTTGAAGAGCGATTCGCCGGTGATCTCCTTCAGCGGACGGATCTCGATGCCGTCCGTCTCCTTCATGTCGACGACGAAGTACGTGAGCCCCTTGTGCTTGGGCGCGTCCGGGTTCGTCCGGGCGAGGAGGATCCCGTAGTCCGCCCACTGCGCCGAACTCGTCCACACCTTCTGCCCGTTGACCCGCCAGCGCCCGTCCGCCGTCCGCTCGGCCCGCGTTCGGAGCGAGGCGAGGTCCGACCCGGCACCGGGCTCCGAGAAGAGCTGGCACCACAGCACGTCCCCGCAGAGCGTCGGCAGCAGATACCGCTCCTGCTGCTCGCAGGTCCCGTAGGCGATGAGCGACGGTACGACCCAGGTGGCGATCCCCAGGTCGCCGACGCGCACTCCGGCGGCGGCCAGTTCCTCCTGTACGGCGAGCTGCTGGACGGGGCCGGCACCGAGTCCGTACGGCGGGGGCAGATGGGGTGCGGTGTAGCCGGTGGGCGCCAACTCCCTTCGTACGGCGGCCGGTTCGAGGCCGCGTACGCGTGCGATGACGGCGCGGGCCGCCTCCCGGTGCCGCGCGGCCTCCACCTCGGGAAGCTCCGTACGGAGCTCACGTCTCGCCCCGTTCTCCGCCGCTCCGACCGCCCGCAGGAGGTGCCCGCCACCGAGCAACTGCCGTGCCACCAGGGCCCGTCGGAGGTAGAGATGCGCGTCGTGTTCCCAGGTGAAGCCGATGCCGCCCAGCACCTGGACGCAGTCCTTGGCGCACGAGAGGGCCGCGTCGAGCGCGACACCGGCGGCGAGTGCGGTCACCAACTCCCGTACCTCGTCGGGTTCTTGTACGGCTCTGGCGGCGTCCCACGCCAGCGCGCCGGCCCGCTCGACGCGGACCAGCATGTCGGCGCACAGGTGCTTGATCCCCTGGAACTGCCCGATCGGCCGGCCGAACTGCTCCCGCACCTTCGCGTACGCGGCCGCGGTCTCCAGCGCCCACGCGGCGGTCCCGCACGCGTCGGCGGCGAACACGGCGGCGGCGAGGTCCCGCACGAGCGCCGAGTCGACGTCGAGGACACGGTCGGCCGGGACGCGTACCGCCGTGGCCACGACCTCCGCGGTCGCCCGCGTCGGGTCGGCGCTCTCGTGGACGCGGACGGAGAGGTCCGAGGCGTCCACGGCCAGCCACAGCGTGCGCCCGCCCGGCGCCCCAGTCCCAGTTCCAGCCCCCGACGCCGACGCCGACGCCGACGCCGCCAGGATCAGCACGTCCGCGTCGCCGCCGGACAGTACGGGCGGAGCCGTCCCGTCGAGCACGTACCCGTACCCGTCCGCGTCGGCCACGGCGGTCAGCGTCCCGGTCCCGAGGGCGACCGCCCCGATCCGCTCGCCCTCGGCCACGGCCCGTACCAGCTCCCCGGCCGCGGCGCCCGCCCTCGCGAGTACCAGCGAGGCGAGCGCGTTCGCGGTGTACGGCCCCGGCAGGGCCGCCCGCGCGGCCTCCTCCAGTACGACGGCGAGGTCGAGCACCGTCCCGCCGCCGCCTCCGTACTCCTCCGGGAGGTGCACCGCGAGGAATCCCTGCGCGGCGAGCGCGTCCCAGTGGGCGGGGCGTCCGCCCTGGCCGCCGGGTGCGTCGAGCAGTTTGCGCGTTTCCTCTGGTGGCACCGTCCGGGCGATCCAGCCGCGTACGGCCTCGGCCAGGTCCCGCTGTTCCCGCGTGATCCCGATCCCCATGCGGCGCAGACTAGAACACGTTCCAATCTGACGGAAGGTCAGATACGGACCGATCCACCTCCGATCCGCCTTCCCCCCCTTCGACCCACCTCCGACCCACTCCCGATCCACCCCTCCTCCACGTCTCCATGTAATGAGACAGTCAAGAATTCGTTAGCGGCTCGAAGCAACGGAATAGTTGCCTGGGCGCACGGGGTTCACCCTGCATCTACCCCGCTCACGCCTCTGGAGGCAGCACGTAATGACCCGGACAACGACGGACCCGCGCACCCGAAGGCCCGGCGGCGGCGGAATCGTTCCGGTGCTGGCCTTCGCGGGCATCGTTGTCGCGGTGATGCAGACCCTGCTCGTGCCGGTCATCAAGGACCTGCCCGAGCTGCTGGGCACCTCGCCGAGCAACGCCACCTGGGTGATGACCTCGACCCTGCTCGCGGGCGCCGTGGCCACACCGATCATGGGGCGCCTCGGCGACCTGTACGGCAAGCGGCGCATGCTGATCGCGAGCCTGGCCGTGATGGTCGTGGGCTCGCTGATAGCCGGCTTCACCAGTGAACTGCTCGTGATGATCACCGGCCGCGCCCTTCAGGGCTTCGCGATGGGCGCCATCCCGCTCGGCATCGGCCTGATGCGCGACGAGCTGCCGCGCGAGAAGCTCGGCTCGGCGATGGCCCTGATGAGCTCCTCGATCGGCGTCGGCGGTGGTCTGGCCCTGCCGGTCGCCGCCCTCGTCGCGCAGCACGCCGACTGGCACGCGCTCTTCTTCGGCTCCGCGGGCCTGGGCGCCCTCTCGATCCTGCTCACCCTGGCCTTCGTACCGGAATCGCCGATGCGCGCCGAGGGCACCTTCGACGGCTGGGGCGCGCTCGGCCTCTCCGCCGGTCTCGTCCTCTTCCTCCTGCCGATCACCAAGGGCAGCGACTGGGGCTGGACGTCCGGCACCACGCTCGGCCTGTTCGGCGCGGCGGCCCTCGTCCTCCTCCTGTGGGGCCTGATGGAGCTGCGTGTGAAGGCGCCGCTGGTCGACCTGCGCACCACGGCCCGCCGCCCGGTGCTCTTCACCAACCTCGCCTCGATCATGGTCGGCGTCGCCTTCTACGCCGTCTCGCTCGTCCTGCCCCAGCTCCTCCAGCTGCCCACGTCGACCGGTTACGGCCTCGGCCAGTCCATGCTCGTCGCGGGTCTGTGCGTGGCACCGCTCGGCCTGACGATGATGTTCACGGCGCCGGTGTACGCCCGTATCTCCGCCAAGTACGGCCCCAAGGTCACCCTGATGATCGGCATGCTGATCATCGCGGTCGGCTACGGCGCCGGTCTCGGCCTGATGAGCGCCGCCTGGCAGACCATCGTCATCGCCGTCGTCCTGGGCGCGGGCATCGGTCTCGCGTACTCCTCGCTGCCCGCACTGATCATCGGCGCCGTCCCGGCGTCGGAGACCGGCGCGGCGAACGGCCTCAACACGCTGATGCGCTCGATCGGTACGTCCGTGTCCAGTGCCGTGATCGGCATGGTCCTGGCGAACACGGCGGACCAGGTGGGCGGCGTCGCCGTCCCCACGATGCAGGGGTTCCGGGTGTCCTTCCTGATCGCCACGGGTGCGGTGCTGGTGGGGCTGGTGTTCGCGGCGTTCCTGCCGGGGCGGCGGGCTACGGCGAACGCGGAGAAGCCGCATCTGATCGCGTCCAGCGAGGACGCCGAATACGGCGAGGCCGCGTCGCCTGAACCGGCCCCGGCCGGCCAGACCGCTCCGGCCGGTTTCCGCGGCCGCGTCCTCACCGCGGACGGTGTCCCGGTCGCGCGGGCCAAGGTCACGCTGATCGACCGGCGGGGTCGGCAGGCGGGGGCGACGCTCTCGGCGGAGGGCGGCGGCTATGTGCTCGCCGTGCCCTCGGAGGGTGCGTACGTGCTGGCCGTCACGGCCGGGGGGCATGGGCCGCTTGCCTCGGGGGCGAGCCATCCCGGTGGGGTGCGGGTGGTCGAGGTGGATCTCGCGCTGCCGAGCGTCGTCCCCGCGTAGCGCTCCGCGGGAAGGGCCGGGAGGGATCGGGAGAGGTCGGATTTAGGGTGCGGGTCGGTCGGTGCTGGGCGCGCAGTTCCCCGCGCCCCTGACAGGGCGGGCTGCGCCCTGCCCTGTCACCATGGGGCGCCCGGACACCCGTACGACCTGGAGGAACCCCATGCCCGTCGCACCCAAGCCCGAGATTCTCGCTGCCTTCGAGGGTGCCAAGGGGTTCATGCCCGTGGAGGAAGGGCTCGCGTTGTACGAGGCCGCCGTCGAGGCGGGGCGGCTGGGGCTGCCGCTGCTGGAGGTCGGCACCTACTGCGGGCGTTCCACGGTCCTGCTGGCCGGCGCCGCCCGCGAGGCCGGTGTCACGGCGGTCACCGTCGACCACCACCGCGGCAGCGAGGAGCAGCAACCGGGCTGGGACTACCACGACCCGGCGACGGTCGACCCGGAGCTCGGGGTCATGGACACGCTCCCGGCCTTCCGCCGTACGCTCCACCGGGCGGGCCTGGAGGACCACGTGGTCGCCGTCGTCGGCCGCTCTCCGCAGATCGCCGCCTTCTGGAACTCGCCCCTCGGCCTCGTCTTCATAGACGGCGGCCACACCGACGAGCACGCGACCGGCGACTACGAGGGCTGGGCGCCCCATGTCGCCGAGGGCGGACTGCTGCTCATCCACGACGTGTTCCCCGACCCGGTGGACGAGTTCACCGGGCAGGCGCCGTATCGCGTGTATCTGCGGGCGCTGGAGTCGGGCGCGTTCACGGAGGTCTCCGCGACGGATTCGCTGCGGGTGCTGCGGCGGACGGGCGCGGGGGTCTGACGGCAGGACCGGCCCGGCCCGAGACGGCCTCCCACGGCGCCCGGATTCACCGTACGAAGACCGTATGAAGATTGAAGTACCCTCCGCACGGGCGGAATCGGGCGGCGGAGCGCCCGGCGGCCGGGGAGAGACGGGGCGGGATGATCGGGACGGTGTTCCGGAGCGAGGACGTGCCTGCGGAGCACAGGTTCGACTACTGGCGTGAGCTGGTCCACCGGGCGATCGCACCGAGCGACATCACCAGTGACCACGCCGGCGACTTCTGGGCGGAGCAGCGCCTGCTGGAGCTGGGGCCGGTGATGGTGTGGCCGACGTCGTTCCTGCCCTCGCGATTCCGGCGCACCGAGAAGATGGTGCGTCAGTGCGACCCCGACATGTACCACCTGTCCCTGATGCTCGGCGGCGGGCTGGGGCTGGACCACATCGGGCGGACCGACCTGTACGGCCCGCGCGACCTGTGGGTGACCGACACCTCTGAGCCGTACGACGTGCGACCGCCGGACGGCGGGGGCCGCCGGCTGATCACCGGCGTGGCCGTGGACTTCCCCAAGTCACTGCTGCCCCTGCCGCCGGACCGGGTCCGGGAACTGCTGGGCAGGCGGCTGTCGGGGCGGGAGGGGACCGGCTCGCTGCTGACGGAGTTCCTCACCGGCCTGGACCGGCAGTCCGCCGCCCTCCAGCCGTCCGACGCACCGCGTCTGGGAACGGTGCTGCTCGACCTGCTGTCGGCCTGGTTCGCCCACGTGCTCGACGTGGAGGACACCCTGCCGCCGGAGACCCGCCACCGGGCCATGACCACGCGCATACGGGCGTTCATCCGGCAGAACCTGCGCGACCCGGGGCTCACACCGCCCGTGATCGCCGCCGCGCACCACATCTCCGTCAGCTATCTGCACCGGCTCTTCCAGGAACAGGCGCCGGGCGAGGACGGAGAGGGCGAGACGGTCGCGGCCTGGATCCGCCGTCTGCGACTGGAGGGTGCCCGGCGCGAACTGGCGGACCCCGCGCTGTTCGCCGTCCCCATCCACACCGTCGCCGCCCGCTGGGGCCTCCCCCGCGCCTCCGACTTCGCCCGCGCCTTTCGCACCGCGTACGGGCTCACGCCCAAGGAGTACCGGCTCCAGGCACTCTCCTCGCCGGAGCAGCCGGAGCAGCCGGAGCAGCCGGAGCAGCCGCAGTCGCAGCCGCAGCCGCAGCCGCAGCCGCAGCCGGAGTAGACGCAGAGCGCAGGAACTGTGGACTCACGCCTAACGACAGCCCCAGGAGTGACACACATCCTGGTGCGGGGGAAGGCTGCGAGGCCTCAGGAGGGGCGTCCCACGGGGGAGGGCGCCCCTCCTTCCTTTCGAGCACACGGAAATTCGAGTACGCGGAAAGAGATGAGCAGTTGACGCGGAGCAGAGTGCCAGGAACGTCCAGGATGCGAAGACGAGCCGTCGCCGCGGCGGCCGTCGCCCTGCTGAGCGCGCCCGTGCTGACCGGGTCCTCGCTGACCGGCACCGCGTCGGCGGCGGAGAGCGCCGAGACGGCCGGGACCACGGTGGCGGCCGGGACCAACGTGGCGGCCGCGGCCGCCAAGGCGCCGGTGTACGCCCGGCTCTACAACCAGGCCACCGGAAAGTGCCTCGCCGTCCGGACAGGTACCCGATGGCCGACGAGTACGCGCCCGGCAAGTTCTTCGTCGTCTGGGAACACGACATCTCACGCATCAAGGTGAACAAGCTCGACATCTCCGACACGTAGACATTCGCAGGACGGCTGTACGCGACACAGGCGGGCCGGAGCACCCGATCACGGGCGCTCCGGCCCGCACCGCGTGGTCGCCGACACGGCCACAAGCGCGGTCGCCGACACCATCACCGGCGTGGCCGTCGACACCGTCACCGGCGTGGCCCAGGGAAACCTGCGGACCCCGGGGCCTGCCCGTAAGGTGGCAGGCGTGTCGTACGTAGGTCCTGACTTCGAACCTCCCCGCCCCCCGCGCCACCCCCTGCGCGCCCCCCTGACCGTGGCCGTCGCCGCGCTCGTGCCGGGCGCGCTGATCGGCTGGCTGGTGTGGCAGACGGTGGGGGACTCCGGCGGGGACGCACAGGCGTCGCCCTCATCCCCCTCGTCCGCGTACTCCTCGTCGGGCCGGTCCGCCGTGCCGGGCGCCTCGGACGACGGCAAGGAGCAACCCGGCGACTCCGGCCGGACGGGCGCCGGCGAGGAGTCCGGCGGGTCGCCCTCCGCCTCGGCCCCCGCCGCCTCCGGCTCTCTCAAGGGCAAGGTCGTCGTCATCGACCCCGGTCACAACCCCGGCAACTTCCAGCACACGTCCGAGATCAACAAACAGGTGAACATCGGGACGAACTCGAAGGAGTGCGACACAACAGGTACGGCGACCAACGACGGCTACACCGAGGCGAAGTTCACCCTCGACGTCGCCCGTCGGATGCGCACCGTCCTGGAGAAGGAGGGCGCCACCGTGAAGTTCACGCAGGACGGCGACCGCTCCTGGGGCCCGTGCGTCGACGAGCGGGCCGAGATCGGGAACAACGCGGACGCCGACGCCGTGGTGTCGATCCACGCGGACGGCGCGGGGCCCGGCAACCGCGGCTTCCATGTGATCCTGCCCGGCTCGGTGCACTCCGGCGCGGCCGACACCCGGCCGATCGTGGCCTCGTCCCGCGAACTCGGCGAGCGCGTCGCGGGCGGCTTCCTGCGCGTCACCGGCAGCGCCCCCTCCAACTACATCGGCGGCGGCACCGGCCTGGACGTCCGCAAGGACCTCGGCGGTCTCAATCTGTCAACGGTTCCGAAGGTCTTCATCGAGTGCGGCAACATGCGCGACAGCAAGGACGCCGCCCAGCTGACCAGCAGCGCGTGGAGGCAGAAGGCGGCGCAAGGAATCGCGGACGGCATCTCTGACTTCTTGGACCCCTAGGGCCTGTGTGAGGTCGTGATCAATCTCGGGTTCTGGTCCCGTGCGGGGCCGGGACCTGGTAGGACGCTGGGTGTGACACGTAGGCAACTCA